>CAMLLU010000198.1 GCA_946480925.1 uncultured Rivibacter sp. | reverse complement strand
AGCGACCCTCCGCGAGGGTCGGGCCTTGCTTGGGGCGGCCCGGCGCGGCGGCCCGAGATCACGTGCCCCCAACGACCGACAGAGCCACACCGAGGAGACAACCATGTGGAACCGTAGACAGTTCATGAACACCGTGGCCGCGGGTGCGGCCGTGAGCGCGCTGCCGCTGCGTGCGGGCGCGCAGGCCGCCCCCACCATCGAGCTGGCCAAGCTGGTGGTCGGCTTCCCAGCCGGGGGCACCACCGACGCGGTGACGCGCCGCATCGCCGACAAGATGCGCGGCACGTACGCCAAGAACGTGATCGTCGAGAACAAGCCCGGCGCCGGCGGGCGCATCGCGGCCGAGATGGTGAAGAACACGCCGCCCGACGGCACCACCTTCCTGCTCACGCCCGCGTCCATCATCACCCTCTACCCGCACGTCTACCAGAAGCTCACCTACAACAGCTTCGAAGACTTCGTGCCCGTCTCCACCGCCTGCACCATCGCCTTCGGCTTCGGCGTGGGCCCCGGCGTGCCCGAAAGCGTGAAGACCATGAAGGACTTCCTGGCCTGGGCCAAGGCCAACCCGAAAGACGCGAACTACGGCTCGCCCGCCACCGGCTCGCCACCGCACTTTCTGGGCGCACTGCTTTCCAAGGAAACCGGTGTGGACCTCAAGCACGTGCCCTACCGCGGCTCGGCGCCCGGCATCCAGGACCTGCTGGGCGGCCAGGTGGCTTCGATGTCTTCGCCCGTGGGCGACTACCTGCCCCACCTCGCCTCGGGCAAGCTGCGCCTGCTGGCCACCTCCGGCGCCAAGCGCTCGCGCTTCGCGCCCGACGTGCCCACGTATGCAGAGCTCGGCTACAAGGACATGACCATCAACGAGTGGTACGGCTTCTTTGCCCCCGCCAAGACGTCTGCCGAGCACATCAACCGCGCGGCGGCGGCCATCAAGGCCGCCACGCAGGCGCAAGACGTGATCGACGGCTTTTTGCAACTCGGCCTCGAAGCCGGCGCCAGCACGCCGGTCGACCTGGCCAAGGCCGTGAAGACCGAGAACCAGGCCTGGGGCCCGATCGTCAAGCGCATCGGCTTTACGCCTGAGGCTTGAGGGGCACTTGAGAGACAACGGCAATTCATTCACCGCGGAGGCGCGGAGCACACGGAGATTCGCAGAGTAAAAGCTGCCCAATGAACTCCGCGGTCCTCCGCGTTCTCCGCGCCTGCGTGGTGAAGAATTTCAGAGGCGATTGATTCGATGTGGCACTACCGGCCGCCGCTGGCGGACATGCGATTCGTGATCGAGCAGGTGCTCGACGCGCCTGCTCACTGGGCCGCCGGTGAAAGCGGCTTCGACGCCGACACCGCGGGCCAGGTGCTCGAAGAAGCCGGCCGCTTTGCCGCCGAAG
Organism: uncultured Rivibacter sp.; assembly: GCA_946480925.1. The sequence goes on along the minus strand of CAMLLU010000198.1, from coordinate 1,114 downwards.
TGCTGCAACCGGCCAATGCCGAAGGCGATGCGCAAGGCTGCCGCTGGGAAGCGGGGCAGGTGAGCTTGCCTGCGGGCTTTCGCAACGCATACCGCGCCTTCGTCGAAGGCGGCTGGCCCGCCCTGGCCTGCGACCCCGCATGGGGCGGCCAGGGCCTGCCGCAACTCGTGAACATGGCGCTGTACGAAATGCTCAACAGCGCCAGCCACGCGTGGACCATGTACCCCGGCCTCGCGCACGGCGCCTACGAATGCCTCAAGGCCCACGGCACGCCCGAGCTGCAGCAACGCTACCTGCCCAAGGTGGTGAGCGGCGAGTGGCTGGCCACCATGTGCCTCACCGAAGCCCACGCCGGCAGCGACCTGGGCCTCCTGCGCACCCGCGCCGAGCCGCAGGCCGACGGCAGCGTGCGCATCACCGGCACCAAGATCTTCATCTCCGGCGGCGAGCACGACCTCACCGAAAACATCGTGCACCTCGTGCTGTGCCGCCTGCCCGACGCACCGCCCGGCAGCAAGGGCCTGTCGCTCGCGCTCGTGCCCAAGCTGCTGCCCGAAGGCAGCGCCAACGCCGTGCGCTGCGACGGCGTGGAAAAGAAGATGGGCATCAAGGGCAGCGCCACCTGCACCCTGAGCTTCGAAGCCGCCACCGGCTGGCTCATCGGCGAGCCGCACCGCGGCCTGGCCGCCATGTTCGTGATGATGAACGCCGCGCGCCTGCAGGTGGCCATGCAAGGCCTGGGGCACCTGGAGATGGCCACGCAGAACGCACTGCGCTATGCATTCGAGCGCGTGCAGATGCGCGCGGTGCTGCGCCCCGCCGGCTCGCCCAGCGGGCCGGCCGACCCCATTGCGCTGCACCCCGCCATGCGCCGCACCTTGTGGAAGCTGCAGGCCCACACCGAAGGCGCGCGCGTGCTGGCCTACTGGTGCGCGATGCTGCTCGACGAACCCGCCCATGAGCACGGCGCGCAAGGCCACGTCGCCCTGCTCACGCCCGTGCTGAAGTCACTGCTCACCCGCCTGGGCTTCGAAGGCGCGAGCGACGCACTGCAGGTGTGGGGCGGCCACGGCTACCTGCACGACTGGGGCATCGAGCAGAGCGTGCGCGACGC
>CAMLLU010000197.1 GCA_946480925.1 uncultured Rivibacter sp. | reverse complement strand
GCGTTCAAGGAGCTGTACCGCGCCTTCTCGCGCAAGCTCTACGCCTACGTGCTGAGGCAACTCGGCGACCCAGCCCAGGCGGAGGAAATCGTGGCCGATACCCTTTACGAAGTGTGGCGCAAGCCCGCCGTGTTTCGCGGCGACTCGCAGTTCAGCACCTGGCTCATCGGCATCGCGCGCAACAAGGTGCTCATGGCCTACCGCTCGTTGCGCAGCAAGCCCGATGCGCAACACGAAGACCTCGACGACATCGCCGAGGTGATGCCTTCCGACAGCGAAGGCGCCTTCGAGCTGCTGGCCCAGCAGCAGCGCCACGAAGGCGTGCGCAACTGCATGGACAAGCTGTCCGAAGACCATCGCGAGTGCGTGCACCTGGTGTTCTACGAAGGCCTGTCGCTGGCCGAGGTTGCCGCGGTGCAAAGCTGCCCGGAGAACACTGTGAAGACACGCCTCTTCCATGCACGGCAGAAGCTCAAGAACTGCCTGCGCCTGCTGATCGAACGCGAAGGCGGCACCGCGCCCAGGACCGTAGGAGCCGCATCATGAGCCCGGCGCCGGGCCGCCCCAAGGCGGGCGACATCCCCTTGGGGGATCGGGCGGGGTTCACCACGCACGAGGGGTCCATATGAAAGCTCGTTTTGATGAACTGCTGCCGTTCTACGTGAACGGTTCGCTCTCGGAGGCCGACCGCGGCTTCGTGGAGGACTACCTGCGCGAGCACCCCAAGGCCGCGGCCGAGCTGCACTGGTACCAGTCGCTGCAGAAGAAGCTGCACGACGACGCGCCGGCCGTCTCGAGCGAAGTGGGCCTGGAGCGCGCGCTGCACCGCATCCGCACCGAAGGGCCGGCGCCGGCGGGTGCCCGCAAGATCGTGGGCCCGGGCTGGGGCGACAAGCTGCGCGACGTCTTCGCCACGCTGCTGTCGCAGCCCGTGCTGCGCCCGGCACTGGCAGGCGCGCTGGCGGTGGTGGCGCTGCAGGCCGCGGTGATCGGCGGGCTGCTCTCCGAGAGCGACGACACCAGCGAGCTGCGCGCGGTGCCGCCGGCCAGCATCAACGAGCAAGGCCCCTACATCAAGGTCAACTTCAAGCCCGATGCGCGTGAGGCCGACATTCGCATGCTGCTGGTCGAAGTGCACGGCGACCTGGCCGCCGGCCCCGGCCAGCTGGGCGACTACTACGTGCGCGTGGCCGATGCGCAGCAGGTGGCCGCGGTGAGCGAAAAGCTCTCGGCCAGCGGCATCGTCGACGCCGTGTCGGTGGTCGACGCGCTGCCGGCGCGCAAGTGAGCGTGAGGCCGGTGCCGATGCAAGCCACCCGCCGCCGCCTTTGCCAGGCCCTCGCGCTGGCCCCGCTGGCGGGCTTGCGGCCAGGGCTTGCCGCCCCCGAAGAACGCAAGGCCGCGCTCGTGATCGGCAACGCCGCCTACAAGGTGGGTGCGCTCAAGAACCCGGTGAACGATGCGCAGGCCGTCGCGGCCACGCTGCGCACGCTCGGCTTCGACGTGGTGCTGCGCGAGAACGCCTCCCTGCGCGACATGATCGAGACCTTCCGCCAGTTCTCGATGAACGCGAAGAACGCCGCGGTGCGCCTCGTCTACTACGCCGGCCATGGCGTGCAGGTGAAGGGCCGCAACTACCTGCTGCCAGTGGACACCGAGATCCGCGCCGAAGATGAAGTGCCCGCCAAGAGCGCCGACCTCAACGAGCTGCTCGACCGGCTGGGAGCCAACAAGCAGGGCATCAACATCGTGATCCTCGATGCCTGCCGCAACAACCCGTTCTCGGGCACCGAGGTGCTGGGGCCGGACGGCCGGCGGCTCAAGTTCCGCGGCGCGGCGCTCTCGGGCCTGGCCCGCGTGGAAGCACCGCTGGGCTCGATGGTGGCGTTCTCGACAGCCCCTGGCGGCGTAGCGCTCGACAACCCGGCGGAAAAGAACAGCCTCTATACCAAGCACCTGCTGGCGGTGATGCGCCAGCCGGGCCTGCCCATCGAGCTGGTGTTCAAGCAGGTGCGCCTGGGCGTGGCCCGCGACACCGGTCGCGTGCAGGTGCCGTGGGAAAGCTCCAGCCTCACCGGCGACTTCTGTTTCACGCCCGGGCCGGGCGGGGCCTGCACGACCCGCTGAAAACGCCTTGAACCGGCCACGGCGGCCGTGCAACCCAGGACAAGAGGAACGCAAACGCGGACCTCCAGCCCAGGAGACGATCATGTTGCACACCGCCGCTTCCACCCAAGCCGCCGCCTTCGAGATCCGCTCCCAGCCGCTGGAGGACCGCGGCGGCACCGTGCTCGCCGCCCTGCAATGGATGCTGGCCGCCGCCGCGATGGCCGAATGGGTGGTGCTGGCGCTGGCACTCGGCGCCGGGCTGCTGCTCGGCTGGCTGCTGACGCGCCGCCCCGAACAACCGTCCGCTTGACACCTCAACCATCCCAGCAGACGCCGCGGATCCGGCTTTGCCGGTCCGCTGGGGTCGCCCCCTGGAGGGGGAGCGCGAGAGCGCTCCGGGGGTGGGCGGTCAGTCCTTGAA
>CAMLLU010000196.1 GCA_946480925.1 uncultured Rivibacter sp. | reverse complement strand
CCGATCTTGAACAGGTCGAAGACGGAAACAGCCATGACTGGAAGACCTCGGTTCGGGGTGTAGGTTCAGCGCACCGCGGCGAGCAGCGCCTCGCGCACCTGTTGCTGCACGTCGGGCCGCACCAGCGCATCGACGTGTTCGCCGCCATCGACGCCGATCCAGCGCTTGGGCTCGGGGGCGGCTGCAAAGATGCGCTCGCCGTGGTGCTGCGCCACCACGATGTCGCGGCTGCCGTGCACCACGAGCAGCGGCACTTTCAGCTGTGCGGCCGCGGTGACGGGGTCGTCCTTGTCGCCCGGCAGCGTGGGAATGAGCAGCGGCCCCAGCACACCGACCGGGCCGATGTGTTCGAGCGCCTCGCGCGCGATGCCGCGGTAGCTGCTGAAAGCAGAGTCGATGATCAACAGGCGGATGCCGGCGTGGTCTTGCGCCACGGCACGCAACGCCGTCGCGCCGCCCAGGCTCTGGCCGATGACCACCAGCCGCTGCGCGTCCACGCCGGCCAGCGTGCGCAGGTGCTTGAGCACGGCCAGCGTATCGGCCACCAGGCCGGCCAGGCTGTGCGAACCGTTCGACTGTCCATAACCGCGGTAGTCGAAGGTCAGCAGGTTGAAACCCGCGGCCGGCAGCCACGCCACCAGCGGCAGATGGTTGCTGATGTTGGCGGCGTTGCCGTGCACGTGCAGCACGGTGCCCAGCGCAGGCCCGCGTGCCGGCATCCACCAGGCGTGCAGCGTGGTGCCGTCGGGCCCGGGAATGTGGAGGTCCTGCGACTGCAGGCCGTGGGCCTGCGGCGTCGTGTAGACCACCTTGTCGGGGTAGAAGAAATAGCGCTCCGTGAAGCTTGCGAACATGTCGCCTCCACAGGCCGTCAGAGCGCCCGCACCCAGCGCGACGAGGAACAGCAGGACCCGCCGCGCTGCATGCACTTCACGCCTCGCACGCCTTCCTGATGTCGGCTGCGAACGCGTCCACTGCCTCGGGCGTGGTGTCCCAGGCGCACATCAGCCGGCAGCCACCGCCGGCGATGAAGTCGTAGAACTTCCAGCCCTGCGCATGCAGCATGTCGATGGCCGGCTGCGGCAGGAAGGTGAACACCGCATTGGCCTGCGGCGGGTGCATCACACGCACGCCGGCCACGCCATCGATGGCTGCATGAAGGCGCTGCGCCATCTCGTTGGCATGGCGCGCGTTGCGCAGCCACACATCGTTTTCGAGCATGCCGATCCACGGCGCCGAGATGAAGCGCATCTTCGAGGCCAGCTGGCCAGCCTGCTTCACACGGTAGGCGAAGTCTTCGCTGAGCGAGCGGTCGAAGAACACCACGGCTTCACCGACCGGCAGGCCGTTCTTGGTACCCCCGAAGCACAGCACGTCCACGCCCGCGCGCCAGGTAATGTCGCTCGGGTGGCAGCCCAGCGAGGCCACCGCGTTGGCGAAGCGTGCGCCGTCCATGTGCACCTTGAGCTGGCGGCGCTTGGCAATGGCCGAGATGGCGCGCACCTCCTCCACCGTGTAGACGGTGCCCAGCTCGGTGGCCTGCGTGAGGCTCACCACCTTGGGCTTGGGATAGTGGATGTCGTCGCGCTTGGTGACGAGCTGTTCCACCGCATCGGGCGTGAGCTTGCCAAGCTTGGCTGCGTCGCTCGTGCCTTCGGCCACCAGCAGCTTCGAGCCGTTGGAAAAGAACTCCGGGCCGCCGCATTCGTCGGTCTCGATGTGCGCCACCGTCGTGCAGATCACCGAGTGGTAGCTCTGGCACATGGAGGCCAGCGCCAGCGAGTTGGCCGCCGTGCCGTTGAAGACGAAGTAGACGTCGCAGTCGGTCTGGAACAGCTCGCGCAGCCGGTCCGACACGCGCTGCGTCCACTCGTCTTCGCCGTAGCCCGGCTGGTGGCCGCTGGCATTGGCCTCGAGGAACCAGTGCAGGGCCTCCGGGCAGATGCCGGCGTAGTTGTCGCTCGCGAAATGCTCGCGGAAACCCGTTGTGTTCTTCTGGCTCATGGCGCTGTCTTCACTGGTACTCGGCCACCGGCACGCAGGCACAGAACAGGTTGCGGTCACCGTACACGTTGTCCACACGCCCCACCGGCGACCAGTACTTCAGCTTGCGCAGGCTCGCCACCGGATAGGCTGCTGCCTCGCGCGAGTACGCGTGCGGCCATTCGGCCTTGAGCAGCGCCTCGGCGGTGTGCGGCGCGTTCTTCAGCGGGTTGTCGTCCTTCGGCCATGAGCCTTGCTCCACCAGCCGGATCTCTTCGCGGATGGCGATCATCGCGTCGCAGAAGCGGTCGAGCTCGAAGCGCGATTCGCTTTCGGTGGGCTCCACCATCAGCGTGCCGGGCACCGGGAAGCTCAGTGTCGGCGCATGGAAGCCGTAGTCGATGAGGCGCTTGGCCACGTCTTCGGCGGTGATGCCACAGCTGTCCTTCAGCGGGCGCAGGTCGAGGATGCACTCGTGCGCCACGCCGCCGCCCTTGATTCCGGCCACGTTGCCGCTGAAGTGGATGTCGTAGTGGTCCGACAGCCGCGCGGCGACGTAGTTGGCCGAGAGGATGGCGGTCTCGGTGGCGGCCTGCAGGCCGTCGGCGCCCATCATGCGCACGTACATCCAGCTGATGGGCAGCACGGC
>CAMLLU010000195.1 GCA_946480925.1 uncultured Rivibacter sp. | reverse complement strand
GGCAGCGAGAACACACCGACGATGAGCGGAATCGCGACGATGCGCGCCCAGGTCAGCAGCGTGGGCAGGGTGAAGAACATGCAGGCATTGTGCCGGACTTCATTGCGCAAGCCCGGCCACGAGGCACCTCACCGGTCGAGCGAGCGCAGCTTGAACTTGCGATCGTCGTTGAATAGGAAGGTCTCGGTGAACTTCCACGGCTTCGGCAGCCGCGACACGTCGCCGAAGGGCGCGCCACGCTTGACGGCTTCGATGGCCAGAGGCACCGTGTCGCGCGCCTCCCGCGGATAACGCATCACCTCGATGCGCCGCACGCTGCCATCGGCATTGAGCTCGATCTCCAGCACGGGAATGGCCAGCAGCACGTCGGGCGGCGTACCATCGAAGGTGCGGCCGGTGTTGGCTGCCGTGATGCGGTGCGCGGCGGCCACACGGTACTGGTCCCAATTGCGGGCCGATGGCGCGGGTGCCGCCGGTGTGGGAGCGGCAGCACCCGGCGCAGGCCGGGCAGGCGCTGGAGGACGCGCCGGCTCGCGCGTGCCGCAAGCCGCCAGCAGCGCCCCAACGGACATCATCAGCGTGACTAGACGGATTCCAGTACGGACTTCAGTGGAGGACACGGTAGATCTCCTCGGCCAGCTCTTTTGAAATGCCTTCGACGCTGGCCAGGTCGTCGACGCTTGCGGCCGCGACACCTCGCAACCCTCCAAATCTTTGCAGCAGCCGTGCCCGCTTCTTGGGGCCGACGCCAGCGATATCTTCGAGCCTGCTACCCCCGGTACGCACACTGGCACGCCGTGCACGCATGCCGGTAATGGCAAAACGGTGAGCTTCGTCACGGATCTGCGCGATCAACATCAGCGCTGCCGAATCCCTGCCGAGGTAGACCTTCTCTCGGCCGTCGGCGAACACCAGCTCCTCCAGCCCCACCTTGCGCCCTTCGCCTTTTTCGACGCCGACGATGAGCGACAGGTCCAGTCCGAGTTCGCCGAACACGTCACGGGCCATGCTGACCTGCCCTCGCCCGCCATCCACCAGCACGAGATCGGGCAACCTGGCCTCACCGCGCGCTGCCGCTTCCGCCAGCTTGCCGTAGCGCCGAGTCAAGACCTGGCGCATCGCTGCGTAATCGTCTCCCGGCGTGATGCCGTCGATGTTGTAGCGGCGGTACTGCGAACTCTGCATGCGATGGTTTTCGAACACCACGCACGATGCCTGGGTTGCTTCACCCGCGGTGTGACTGATGTCGAAACACTCGATGCGAATCGTGTCGAGGTTGTCCGGCGTGAGGTCGAGCGCATCGACCAGAGCGCGGGTGCGTGCCTGCTGCGAGCCTTCTTCGGCCAGCAACCGCGCCAGCGCAAGATCACAGCCTTTCACGGCCATCTCCAGCCAAGCCCGGCGCTGCTCGCGCGGCTGGTGCACGACGGTGATGCGCATACCCGACTGTTCTGACAATGCTTCGATCAAACGTGGATCGACAGCATGACTGGCCACCAGCAACGGCGGCACCGCGCCGTCGAGGTAGTGCTGGGCGATGAAGGCTTCGAGCACCTGAACTTCCACCGGTGCGGCGACCGCCGCATCTTCGGCCTCCTCGGCCCTCAGCACATCGCTGAGGGCGGCCGCATCTTCCACATGAGCAGGGAAGTACGGTCTGTCGCCAAGATGCCGGCCGCCGCGCACCATGGCGAGGTTCACGCAGGCCCGCCCGCCCTGCACGCGCACGGCCAGCACGTCAGCATCTTTGTCCGAGCCTGTGTCTATCGCCTGCTGGTGCAGCACTTTCGACAACGCCGACAGCTGGTTGCGGATCTCCGCCGCCTTCTCGAACTCCAGCTTGCCGGCGTGCTCCATCATGCGCGCCTGCAAGGCGTCCATCACCTGTTGCGTCTCGCCTTCGAGAAAACGCTCTGCGTCACGCACGTCGTTCGCATAGGCCTCTGCGTCGATGTAGCTCACACAAGGCGCCGAACAGCGCTTGATCTGGTGCAGCAGGCAGGGCCGGGTACGGTTGTTGAAGACCGTGTCTTCGCAGGTGCGCAGGTGGAACACCTTCTGCAGCAGCAGGATGGACTCCTTGACCGCCCAGGCACTGGGGTACGGGCCGAAGTATCGATGCTTCCTGTCCACCGAGCCGCGGTAGTAAGCCACGCGCGGAAACTCGTGCGACACGAGCTTCAGGTACGGGTAGCTCTTGTCATCGCGGAACAGGATGTTGAACTTCGGGTTCTGCGTCTTGATGAGGTTGTTCTCGAGCAACAGCGCCTCAGCCTCGGAACGCACGACCGTGGTTTCCATGCGGGCGATCTTGCCCACCATGTGGCCGATACGCGTGCCGCCGTGGTTCTTGTGAAAGTAGCTCGACACGCGCTTCTTCAGGTTGCGCGCCTTGCCCACGTAGAGCAGTAGGCCGTCGGTATCGAAATAGCGATACACGCCCGGCAGACCAGGCAATGCGGCCACTTCGCTCAGCAGGCGCTGCCAGACCACGTCGGCTTCAGGAAGTGGGCCGGCAGATGGGGCTTCGGCGCCCTCGGAAATCTCGTTCATGCCACGAATTCTGCCGCCGCAGCCGTGACGCTGCGGCTCCGGATAATCGGCGCATGCGCTGGGATGTGTTTTGCCGCGTCATCGACAACCATGG
>CAMLLU010000194.1 GCA_946480925.1 uncultured Rivibacter sp. | reverse complement strand
CCTTGGAGGACAACATGGACCAAACGCTGGAGCAGTCTCAAGTCGTCGTTGCAGACCCGTTCGCGCTGATGATGAATCCGCAGGCGGTGATCCAGGCCATGGAACGTTCCGACAGGCTGAGCCGCCTGCAGCGCCGCATCTGCCGGCCGCTGGACAAGCCGATCATTCCGAAGCTCTCGACCTCGAACGCTGACATCGTGCGCTACGACTCGTCGGTGGATGCTGCCGATTTCGGTTTCGAGGACGACGCGCAGGACAACCTGGCTGAATGAATGAGTGAGTGGTGAATGAATGAGATACGCGGCCTGGCGTGAGGGAAACCGCCGGGTCGACGGGAGGGAAGCCCTTTGAGGGGGCGAGCTGACAAGCGATGGACGTCGTTGGGAACCGCGTCCTTTTTAGGCGGCTGCCATGCGAATGGCAGCCGTTTTTCTTTTGTGCTCTTGGTTTGACGGGCCTCAGCGGTATGAAAGCACCAGCCCGTGCACCAGCCGCGTCCAGCCGTCCAGCATCACGAACAGCAGCAGCTTGAAGGGCAGAGAGATCGTCGTCGGCGCGATCATCGACATGCCCAGCGCCAGCAGCACGGTGGCCACGATGAGGTCCACCACCACGAACACCATGTAGATGACGAAGCCGATCTGGAAGGCCCGGGTCAGCTCGCTCAAGGTAAAGCTGGGCACGAGCACCATGAAGTCGTCGGGCTGCAGCTTCTCGGCCCTTTCCTTGGGCCAGATGTTCGAGGCCGACTTCAGGAAGAACTGGCGCTCGCGTTCCTGCGTGTGCTTCTGCAGGAATTCCTTCACCGGCGCCTTGGCAGCGTCCATCACCGCCATGATGTCGTTGAGCCCCTCGCCCTTGGCGCCGAACTGGCGGCCGCGCAGCGCGTCGGACACGTCCATGCCCACCGGCGCCATGATGTAGACGGTGAGCACGATGGCAATGCCGTTGAGCACCATGTTCGGCGGCGTCTGCTGCAGGCCGAGCGCCGTGCGCAGCAGGCCGAACACGATCACCAGCTTGGTGTAGCTGGTGACCATGAGTGCCACGAACGGTGCGATGCCGAAGGCGACGATGAGCGCAACGAGGGTGAGCGGCTCGGGCAGCGAGGCGGTCATGACAGTCCCTCACCCAGTGAGTGCATCGGCCCCGCGCGGCGGCCCGTGGCGTGCCTCATATCTCGCTCGGCGCGAACTCGGACACCCGCACCCCCAGCCGGTCGCCCACCGCGACGAGGTGGCCTTTACCCAGCACGTTGCCGTGCGCCACGATGCGCACCGGGCAGCGATTGAGCGGCTGCGCCAGGTCGAACACGTGGCCGGCGCGGATGTTGCGCAGCTCTCGCAAGGACAGCGACAGCTCGCCGACCTCGAACCTCAGGTTCACCTCGAGCGCGTCGAGTCGGTCGATCGGCAGGTTGGCGTCGGCATCGGCGGCCAGCGCGGGGGGCGTGTCTCGGTTCATGGGACTGTCTTTCGATGACTGCAGCGTGATGCGTGAACCTTCGGCCAGCCCCGTGAGCTGCACGCCCTCGGGCCCGCCGAGATCGGCAGTGACCACCAGTGCGGCCCCGGCCGAGCCCCAGCTCTCTATGCCGATGATGTCGCCCGGGCGGATGCTGCTCACTTCACGCAGGCGGATCTGGGTGTGCCCGAGCACGAAGTTCACCGGCAGACGCAGCTGGTCGAAGACCTGCGGAGCCGTGCCGGGTCGTGGCTCGAAGGCCGGCAACAACGCATCGAACGATGCGGCGTTGTCGAACTGCACGAAGCCTTGCAGCGTCTCGCCGTGGTCCGAAGCCACGGCAGTGAAGAAGGCGCTGTGCAGCGGCTCCATGGGGGCCGGCGCGTTCTCGGCTTCGGGTGGAGCCCACTCGAAGCGCAGGCGCAAGGCCTTCTCCAGCGCATCGACGGGCGCCTGCAGCGCATCGGCCAGCAGGATGTAGCGCAGGTCGCGCGGCAAGAGGTCGGTGCGGCGTTCGCCGAGCAGCGCTTCGATGCTCGGTGCATCGAAGCCGATGCAACCGGCATGCGTGCCGAGGCGGAATCGATACATGTCGCAGGGGCCGCCTTCACGCGGGCCCTCGCAACCCCAATGCAGACGGTAACTCTTGCTACGCACTGCAAGGTCGAGCGGCGGCGCCCCCCCATACAGGCGGTTGATAGCGTGCACCGCCACGGCATCGGCGCGCAGCAGCGCGCTCGATTCACCGAGTTCGATCACCGGGTCTTGGGGCTGCATCAGCGCGTCGTGTCTCGTCGTGGGCGAAGGTTGGTCGCGGCGCAGCGTAACGAAAGGACCGCGCACGAGGAAGTACGCAAAACCGTAGTCCTGCGGCGCGCCGTGCACGTGCATGCCTACGAGAACTCGTGGTTGATGCGCGCGCATTGCGGGTCTTAGAGTCCGCCGCATTCGGGGCTGCACCCCGCTCGCGCAGCGATGCGCACACGTGACAAGACGCTTCAGCTTCACGATGGCAACGCAGGCAAGGACTCTTCAATACAGCGGTGGTTTGCGCGACCTGCTCGGCAATGCAGGTCGCCACAACGACCTGTTGCTGGCCGCGTTGCTCGTGGCCATCGTCGCGCTGTTCGTGCTGCCGCTGCCCACGCCGCTGCTGGACCTGCTGATCGCGAGCAACCTGGCCATCAGCCTGGTGCTGCTCATCGTGGCGA
>CAMLLU010000193.1 GCA_946480925.1 uncultured Rivibacter sp. | reverse complement strand
AGGCGGCCGGCGCCGACATGATCGACTGCTCGTCGGGCCAGGTGAGCAAGAAGGAAAAGCCGGTCTACGGCCGCATGTTCCAGACGCCCTTTGCAGACCGCGTGCGCAACGAAGCGGGCATCGCGACCATCGCGGTGGGCGCCATTTCGGAGGCCGACCACGTGAACAGCATCATCGCGGCCGGCCGCGCGGACCTGTGCGCGGTGGCGCGGCCACACCTGGCCAACCCGGCCTGGACGCTGATGGAAGCCGCGAAGATCGGCTACCTCGAGCTCGAGTGGCCCAGGCAATACCGCGCGGCCAAGGTGCAGCTCGAACGCAACCTCGAGCGTGAACGGGCCGCGGCGGCGCAGGTGGCCGGGTTGTCCGCGCTGGAGCAAGCCAACCGGGCGCTGGGGGTGTGATGGCCGGCACGACCTCGCTTGCAGGCCAGCACGCCGTGGTGACCGGCGCGGCACGCGGCATCGGCGCGGCCATTGCGCGTGCGCTGGCGGCCGATGGTGCGCGGCTCACGCTGATGGGCCGCAGGCTCGAAGCGCTGCAGGCGCTTGCGCACGAGCTGCCGGGCAGCGGCCACGCAGCCGTGGTGGTTGACGTCGCAGAGGCCGCTTCGGTGGCGCAGGCGTTCGCACAGGCGCGTGAAGCCAACGGGCCGGTCGGCATCGTCGTCAACAACGCCGGCCAGGCCGAAAGCGCGCCGTTCGGCAAGACCTCGCTCGAACTCTGGCAGCGCATGCTGGCCGTCAACCTGACCGGCACGTTCCTGTGCTCCCAGGCCGCGCTGCCCGACATGCTGGCGGCCAAGGCCGGGCGCATCGTCAACATCGCCAGCACGGCCGGGCAGAAGGGCTATGCCTACGTGGCGGCCTACGTGGCGGCCAAGCACGGCGTGGTGGGGCTCACGCGTTCGCTGGCGCTCGAAGTGGCGAAGAAGGGCATCACCGTCAACGCCGTGTGCCCGGGCTACACCGAAACCGACATCCTGCGTGAAAGCATCGCCAACGTGATGGCCAAGACCGGCCGCAGCGAGGCCGAGGCACGCGCCGAGTTCGCGGCCGGCAACCCGCAGGGGCGCATCGTGCTGCCCGAAGAGGTGGCCGATGCCGTGCGCTGGCTGTGCGCGCCGGGTGCGGCCGCCATCACCGGCCAGTGTGTCTCGGTGTCGGGCGGGGAGGTCATGTGAAAAGAACCACTGTGACGGCCGTGGCCGCCGCGCTGGGTGACGGCAGCATCGGCCTCGAGGCACGAGTGGCCAGCGACGACCACATGGCGCTCAAGCTATGGCTGCGCCTGCTGGCCTGCAGCACGCAGATCGAGACCGAGATCCGCAAGCGGCTGCGCGCGCGCTTCGGCATCACGCTGTCGCGCTTCGACTACCTCGCGCAGCTGCACCGCCACCCCGAGGGGCTGCGCATGAATGCGCTGTCGCGCTACCTCATGGTCACCGGCGGCAGCATCACAGGCCTGACCGACGAGCTCGAAAAGGAAGGCCTGGTGGTGCGCGAGGCCGCGGCAGAAGACCGCCGCGCCTTCCTGCTCAAGCTCACGCCGCAGGGCCGCAAGACCTTCGAGCAGATTGCCGCCACGCACGAAGGCTGGCTGATCGAGCTGTTCGGCGACATCGCGCCGGTGGACCGGAAGACGCTGTACGAACTGCTGGGCCGCATGCGCGTGGCCGTAATGGAGCGCCAGGCTCAAACCATTCAGGACGAAGCTGCATGAACACGAATACCTTCACCGCAGAGGCGCTGAGAGCGCAGAGGTTCGCAGAGTCGAATCAGGATGCTCCGCAGTCTTCCGCGTCCTCTGCGTCTCTGTGGTGAATGAATTCAAGGATCTCGCATGATGAACACGCCCACCCACATCGACCCCTCCCTGCTGGCCGGCAACCGCTGGAACGCCGGCGACTACCCCGCCAGGCACTTCGGCTGGAACGTCATCGAGCGCGTGGCCACCGTCACGCTCAACCGCCCCGAACGCAAGAACCCGCTCACCTTCGACTCCTATGCCGAACTGCGCGACCTGTTCGGCCGGCTGAAGCACGCCGACGACGTGAAGGCGGTGGTGGTCACCGGCGCGGGCGAGAACTTCTGTTCCGGCGGTGACGTGCACGAGATCATCGGCCCGCTGGTGAAGCTCAAGGCGCCGGAGCTGCTGATGTTCACGCGCATGACGGGCGATCTCGTGAAGGCGATGCGCGGCTGCCCGCAGCCCATCGTCGCGGCCATCGACGGTGTGTGCGCGGGGGCCGGCGCGATCATCGCGATGGCTTCCGACCTGCGCCTGGGCACCGCGCGCAGCAAGACGGCCTTCCTGTTCAATCGCGTCGGCCTGGCAGGCTGCGACATGGGCGCCTGCGCGATGTTGCCGCGCATCATCGGCCAGGGCCGCGCGAGTGAGCTGCTCTACACAGGCCGCTCGATGGGCGGTGAGGAGGCCGAGCGTTGGGGCTTCTTCAACCGGCTGTGCGACCCGGCCGAAGTGCTGGCCCAGGCACAAGCGCTGGCGCGCGATCTGGCTGCAGGCCCGACTTTTGCGAACGGCATCACCAAGACGATGCTGCAGCAGGAATGGAACATGGGTATCGAGCAGGCCATCGAGGCCGAGGCGCAGGCCCAGGCCATCTGCATGCTGACCGAAGACTTCACGCGGGCCTACAACGCCTTCGTGGCCAA
>CAMLLU010000192.1 GCA_946480925.1 uncultured Rivibacter sp. | reverse complement strand
GGGCGGCTCAATGCGGCCGGCGCCAACTCGCGCCTGGGCTCGGGCGACTACATCGTGGTCGAGGCCGACGAGTCCGACGCTTCGTTCCTGAACCTGCTGCCGGTGATGGCGGTGGTCACGAACATCGACGCCGACCACATGGACACCTACGGCCACGACTTCGCACGGCTGAAGGCGGCGTTCGTCGATTTCATTCACCGCATGCCGTTCTACGGCGCAGCCATCCTGTGTGCCGACGATCCGGGCGTGCGCTCGATCATGCCGCTGGTGTCGCGGCCCATCGTGACCTACGGCTTCGGCGAAGACGCACAGGTGCGCGCGGTGAACGTGCAGGCACTCGAAGGCGGGCAGATGCGCTTCACCGCGCAGCGCCGCAACGGCGTGCGCATGCCCGACCTCGACGTCACGCTCAACCTGCCGGGCGAACACAACGTGCGCAACGCGTTGGCGACCATCGCAGTGGCCACCGAGCTGGAGCTGCCCGATGCGCCCATCGTCAAGGCACTGGCCGAATTCCGTGGCGTGGGCCGGCGCTTCCAGCGTTACGGCGAGCTGCCGGCGCAAGGGGGGGGCGAGTTCACGCTCATCGACGACTACGGCCACCACCCGGTGGAGATGGCCGCGGTGATTGCGGCCGCACGTGGAGCCTTCCCGGGCCGCCGGCTGGTGCTGGCCTTCCAGCCGCACCGCTACACGCGCACGCGCGACTGTTTCGAGGACTTCGTGAAGGTCATGGGCACGGCCGACGCGGTGCTGCTGGGCGAGGTGTATGCGGCCGGCGAGGCACCCATCGTCGCCGCCGACGGCCGTGCACTCGCGCGGGCGCTGCGCGTGGCGGGCAAGGTGGACCCGGTGTTCGTGGACGACATCGCCGCCATGCCGCAGACCGTGGTCGAGCAGGCGCGTGCCGGCGACGTGGTCATCACGATGGGGGCGGGTTCCATCGGCGGCGTGCCGGCCCAGGTGGTCGAGCGTCTGAAAGGAGGCACGGTATGAACATCGATGTGAAGGCCCTCGGCAAGGTGGCGGTCCTGATGGGCGGCACCTCGGCCGAGCGCGACATTTCGTTGATGTCCGGCGGCGGCGTGCTGGCCGCGCTGCAGTCGCAGGGCGTGGACGCCCATGCCTTCGACCCCGCACAGCGACCGCTCGACGACCTGAAGCGCGAGGGTTTCGTCCGCTGCTTCATCGCGCTGCATGGCCGCCATGGTGAAGACGGCACGGTGCAGGGCGCGCTCGAGCTGCTGGGCATTCCGTACACCGGCTCCGGGGTCATGGCTTCGGCCATTGCGATGGACAAGGTGATGACCAAGCGCGTGTGGATCGCCGAAGGGCTGCCGACGCCGCGCTACGTGTGGCTCTCACCCGAGCAGCAGACGCACGAGCGCGTGCGCACGGTGCCCGACGAGCTGGGCCTGCCGCTCATCGTGAAGCCGCCGCGCGAAGGCTCCTCCATCGGCATCACCAAGGTGGCCGGCTACTCGGAGATGAAGGAAGCCGTGGCACTGTCGGTGAAGTACGACCCCGACGTGCTGTGCGAGGAATTCATCGAAGGCGAAGAGGTCACCTGCCCGGTGCTGGGCGAAGGCGTCAACGCGCGCGCTCTGCCGGTGATCCGCATCGTGGCGCCCGAGGGCAAGTACGACTACCAGAACAAGTACTTCACCGACACCACGCAGTACCTGTGCCCGAGCGGCCTGCCGGCGGCCGAGGAGGCCGAGATCCAGCGCATCGTGGTGGCCGCGTATCGCGCGCTCGGCTGCCGTGGCTGGGGGCGTGCCGACCTGATGATCCGCAAGAGCGACCGCAAACCCTTCCTGCTGGAGATGAACACCTCGCCCGGCATGACCTCGCATTCGCTGGTGCCCAAGTCGGCCGCCAGCACCGGCATGAGCTACGAGCAGCTGTGCCTGCATTTGCTGGCCAACGCGGCCCTGGACGGCTGATTGGCAAAGAAGAAAAGAGAGATGGACGCCACCGCGCCCCAACCCTTCGACATCCGCGTGATGAACGCCAGCGCGAGCTTCCTGTTCGTGCTGGCGGCGCTCGCGTTTGCGGGGCTGGCGATGATGTGGCTGGCGCGGCTGCCGCTGTTCTCGATCCGAGGCATCCAGATCGACGGCGACGTGTCGCGCAACAGCGTGACGACGATCCGCGCCAACGCAGCTTCCAAGCTGGCGGGCAACTTCTTCACGATGGACCTCGCCCGCAGCCAGCAGGCCTTCGAGGCGGTGCCCTGGGTGCGGCGCGCTCTGGTCAAGCGCGTGTGGCCCAACCGTTTGGCAGTGCGCCTGGAAGAGCACAAGGCCGCTGCCTACTGGCACCGCGAAGACCGTGACGACCAGCTCGTCAACACCTTCGGCGAGGTGTTCGACGTGAACCTGGGCGACGTGGAAGACGACACGCTGCCCACGCTGCAAGGGCCTGATGAGCACGCTGCCGAGATGCTCGACATGCACCGCCGCCTCACGCCGGTGCTGGGCAAGTTGGACGGCGCACGGATCGATGAGTTGCGGCTCTCCGAGCGCGGCTCGTGGCGCGCCGAACTCGACACGGGCGCCGAGCTCGAACTCGGCCGAGGCACGGTCGACGAGGTGGTGGCGCGCACCGAGACCTTCGTCGACACGGTGACGCAGGTGATCGCGCGCTACCAGCGGCCGCTCGAATACGCGGACCTCCGACAC
>CAMLLU010000191.1 GCA_946480925.1 uncultured Rivibacter sp. | reverse complement strand
AACCACCATCCTTCGCGCGGGCAAGGCTGGCCGGCCTCACAGCGCAGGCGTAGGGCCGCAGCCTCGCTGCCAGTTGTAGCCGCTGGAGACACCGGCTGCGATCTGGCGAAATCCGCCAGATCACGCGGGTAGAACGGCATGTCGCGATAGCTCGTATCGTCGATACCCAGCAGCCAGGTCACCGCGGCGGCTTCCCAGGACCAATAGCCGTAGAAGCCGAAGCCGCCTTCAAGGTGCTGCTCATAGTACGGCTCACGGCGGCTGGCCTCGAACCACTCGCCAAGGTACTTGGCCATCAGGGCTGGGCGCTTGGCAGGCTCGGCAGCAAACACCTTGAACAGCTTGCGGTACGGCAGATGCCGAGCCGCCTCGTCCGGTGGTGTACCGCGGCCCGGCACGAACGGTGCCACGAGGCGCTCGATGAGCCCGTCACGCACGCCCATCAGCTCGTTGCCGTAGTCGAGGAAGCGCATCACACGGGGCATCTGGTGCGCATGGCCGGTGAGCAGCCCGAAACACAGCAGCCGCAGCGCCACGGTCCAGTAGTCCTCGGTGCGCAATGCCGCATGCGGCACCACGCCGCCCTTGTTGTGTGGGTCGAGGTGATGCGCCTCGTGGAACATCGCGTATTCCTCGGCCCAGCGCATCGCGTAGGGCCAGACCTCGCGGATCTGTTCCACGGGGGCGCCGGCGCTGTACTGGAGGCAGAGCCAGTTCATCACGTCCCACAGGCGCTGTTGCGTCGCCACGAAAAGTGCATCAACGCCGGGTTCAATCTGTGAGGGAACCTTAGACGAGATCTTCTGGATGCGGGGCAGGAAGTCTCCCGTGGCTCGCTCCTCGTACATCGCCGCGTCCAAGAACGGTTCTCGGCGACTGTCTCGTACCGTTTGCTCGGAGATTTGCCAACCCTGCCAGCGGCTCCAGTCAATGTGAGGCAACGTAGATGGTGGAAGGGGCTGTTGTGCCATGCGTTACTCAAAGTAGATTTCGGTCGGCAGGATCATTTCCGCCGCGATTTGATGAACCTTGACCGGTCGGCTGCACGTGGGCAAGTCACCACCCGTGGCCTTGTCGTGCTGCTCGATGTTGGGCCCGATGACAGTCACGAAGCTTCGGTCATAAGGGGCCTTGCCAGACAGGCGCCATTTGCCGGAACTGTCCTTGTTGAAATTCCCTCGCCAGTTCTCTATTGCCCTTTCCAAGGCCCGCCGATGCTCCAGTGCCAGCTTCGCCTGCCCGATCTTGCGCACCACCCAGGTATGGCTGAGCTCCTTGCCATCATTGGCGGTCGAAGGCGGCGTGGCATTGCGCACGGAGCCCTCGTCCTCCCAGCCCAGGAAGATGTCGATGCCCTGGCGGGCCGCCTCGTAGAACGCCTTGGGCGTCATCAGCCGATGGCGAGGTTTGCCGGTGGCCTTGGTGTCGGTGATGCGGTAGCCGAAGGGTAGCCGCGCGTCGTGCCACACGTGGTCGATGCCGTTGTGGCCGGGCTGCTGGTATTCCCACAGCGTGCCCAGGTTGCTGACCTTGCGGCGCGCCTTGTTGCGCTTGACGAAGTAGTAGTCGGTGATGTGCTCGCCCGACGAGCCGAGCCTGCCGTTGGAGCGCCGCGGCGGGCTCTGGCGGTGGTTGCCGTGGGCGTTGCCCTGCGCCGGCGTCGGCGTGCCGCCGGTGGTGGTCTTCACGTCACCCTTGGCACTCGATCCCGGTGGCGGCGCCTTGGTGGGCGCCTTGGCCGCCGGTGCGGCCGCGGTGGTGTTGGGCAGCGGATCCTTCAGCGCCTGCTGGTGCTGGCGCTTGAGGCCCTGCATCACCTCGTCGATCTTCGCGTGGGCCTGGCGCTGCAGGTGCTGCAGCTGGCCGAGCACCTGCTTCACACGGGCATGGCCCATCACGGCGCGGGTAAGCCAGCCGTCGAACAGGTCGATCAGCCTGGCCAGCAGCGTGTCGGTGAGCGAGGTGAGCTCGCGCGTGGTGCGGGCCCAGTCCAGCGTGCGGAACCACTGCTCGACGTTGCCGCGCAGCTGGTTGGGCAGCGCATCGAGGATGCGCCCCATCGGCTTGCCGGCGCGCAGCAGCTTGAACACGTTCTTCAGTGCGTCGCCGAAGCCGGGCACCAGCGCGATCAGCCCCAGCACCAGGTCGAGCCAGCGGTCGCCCTCGTCGGGCTCCTCCGACAGCGCCATGACGGCCAGGATGATGTTGCGAGCGTCCAGCGCCTGGCCGACGTAGGGAATGCAGCCCAGCACCGTGGTGATGATCATCTGCGCCGGACTGGCGCCGGTGCCGTCGAGCACCTCGCGCAGCCACTGCATGAGGTCGCTTTCGGTGCGGCGCATCACCTGGGTGGCCGGTCCGGCGGTGCGGGCGGTGGTGGTTGCGGCGCTCATGGAGCGTCTCCTTCCGCGGCCAGCACCACCTCGTCGTGGGTGCCTGGGCTTTCGTCGGCGGCGGGCAGTGTGATTTCCGCGGCGTACAGGTAGTCGCCGGTCTGGTCGTCGAAGTCCCCGGCCTCCCGGGCGGCCACCTCGTCGGGGAAGAAATGGTCGCGCAAGGCTTCGTCTTCGTGGGCGAGATAGCGGCCGAGCAGTGCTGCCGCGGCTTGCGGCGTACCCGCCGACTGGCCCTGCAGCGGGTTGGCCTCGCGTGCCACACGGGGCTCGGCCGTGCGGTGGTCGAAGCCGAAGTACACCTCGCCGGCATCGGGCGGGTTGTCGATGCGGGCGAAGCCCTGTGTATCGAGCAGGCCCTGCTTGACGGTGCCGTCGGCGAAGCGCACGAGATAAGGTGCGC
>CAMLLU010000190.1 GCA_946480925.1 uncultured Rivibacter sp. | reverse complement strand
CCCCGGCAGGCGGGTAACTTTGGTGTTCACATCACTTCGCTACGCGAAATGAGTGAACCCCCGCTGAGCGAACATTTGCAGGGCCCAAATGAAAGTCACCAAAGCAAAGTGGCCGCCGCCAGCCGCCCACTCGGGAAATCGAAACTCACCCCCGCCACTCCTTCAGCAAGGCCTCCACCTTGCGCAGAGCCGCCGGGCTCCCCGTGCGCGGCAGCAGCAGGCAAAACTCCTCGCCCCCATACCGGCAGGCCACATCGCTCTTGCGCATGCGCCGCCGCAGCAGTTCACCAAACGCCTGCAGCACGCTGTCCCCCGCCTGGTGGCCGAACTCGTCGTTCACCGCCTTGAAGTGGTCGAGGTCGATGATCACCATCGCCAGCGGCTGCCCGTCACGCTGAGCCAGGGCCAGCATCGAGGGCAGCACGTCGTTCAAGTGCCGGCGGTTGAACAGCCCAGTCAACGCATCGCGCACCGCACGTTGCTGCAGCTCGGCCTGCAGCGCCTCCACCTCGGCCACCTTCTGCTGCAGCTGCCGGTTGATCGCTTCCAGCTCGGCCTTCGCACGTTCCGTGGCACGCCGCCGTGCATCGATCTCGTCTCTTTCATGCTGCAGGCGCAAGAGCTCGGTCTGCAGCGAAGCGGCCTGATACCTCGCCTGCGAGGCGAGCCGTGAGCGCTCGGTATGCAGCTGCTGCCAGGTGTGCATGTGGTGCAGCGCGTCTTGTGTATGGTCCAGCCGTTCGTGCAGGTCGGCCAGCATCTGGTAGTACAGACATTGCGTGCGCAGGCTCAGGCCTTCGGCCTGCAGCGGCAGTGCGGCCTCCAGGCAGGCAACGGCCTGCGCCAGGTCGCCCTGCACGGCCAGCAGCTCCGACTCAGCCACCACCAGCTCGACGCGTGCATCGGGCAGGCGCTCTTGCGGCAAGGCCTCGCGCGCGCACTGCAGCAGCTCGGTGCCCAGCGCCGTGTCGCCGGCACGCAGCGCGGCGATCGCCATCGTTTCGTAGGCCGGGCCGCTGGGCCCGCGGCGTTCGGCTTCGCCGGGCAGTGCCAACACAGCCTCGATGTCGGCCAGCGCCTCCTGTGCACGTTCAAGGTCGGTGAGACACACCACGCGGTTGGTGTGCAACACGCTGGCCAGCCGCGCGTTGTTGAGCCGCTCGCAGCGCGCGATGCCCTCCTTCAGGTAGCTCAGCGCCTCGTAGTAGTCGCCCAGCTGGTAGAGCTCGTGCGCGAGGTTGCAGTACAGCACCACGTCGAAGCCGTGGTCGCGCACCGCGCTCGATTCGCGCAGCGCCTCGTACATGTAGGCAAAGGCCTGGGCCGGTTGGCCCATCGCCGAATAGCTGCCCGCAATGCCGTTGAGCAGCATCGCGCGCTCTTCGTGCCTCAGCACCGCCATGGCTTCGCCGCGCAGCGGCAGCAGCTCATCGAGCGATTCGCGGAACTGGCCCTGCATCCACTCGCAACGCGCCACGCCCACGGTGGCGAGGATCTCGCCGCGGCGGTCTTGCAGCCGCGCGAAACACTGCTGCGCGCGGCGCAACTCGGCGGCGCCTTCGCGCGGCGACACGTACCGCATGCGGTGGAAGCCCCGCACCAGGCGGGCCCAGGCTTCGGCCGGCCGGTCGCCGCCGGCCTCGGCCCGCACCAGCGCCCGCTCGGCCAGCTCGATGGAGCGGGCCGAATCGACGTACTGGGTGCGCCAGCCCTTGCGGGCCTCGCGCAACGCAGCCGATTCGCTCTTCTGGCGCGGCGCAGTCATGGCGCGCATGGTGAGGGTGCGGCGCCGCGGGGTCAACGAGGGCGGCCCTACACTGCGCGCTTTTGCAATCGGCAAACGGCGCTCCCCATGGGCTGGCACGGCCAACTGAAGCTGCACTACCGCCGCGACGGCGAACGCACCGTGGCGCACGACCGCCACGACGGCCCATTGCGTGTGCTCCAGGCGCTCTACCCCGAAGGCCCGGGGACCTGCCACCACGTGCTGGTGCACCCGCCCGGCGGCATCGTCGGCGGCGACCGGCTCGACATCGAACTGCAGCTCGAAGCGGGCAGCCACGCACTCGTCACCACGCCGGGGGCCACGCGCTTCTACCGCAGCGCCGGCGACGAAGCGAAGCAGGCGCTCGTGGCCCGCGTGGCAGCGGGCGCACGGCTCGAGTGGCTGCCGATGGAAACCATCGCCTACGACCGCACGCGCGCCGTCAACCACCTCGACTTCATGCTCGATGCAGGGGCACAGATGCTGGGCTGGGACCTGCTGGCGCTGGGCCTGCCGGCTGCCGGCGAGCCGTTTGCCCGCGGCCGCTTCGAACAGCAGCTGCGCCTGCCCGGCCGCTGGCTCGAACGCGGCGTGCTCGACTTCGACGACGCCAGGCACGCCGCCCAAACGCGCCGCCTGCTCGATTCACCGCTGGGCTGGGCCGGCCATGCCGTGCTGGCCACCTGCTGGTGGGCGAGCGGTGACGCGATGAGCACCGCACACGTCGACACCCTGCTGGAGTCCGCGCGCGACGCGCTGCAAGGCAGCGAGCTGCACGCGGGCGTTACCTCGCCCAACCCGCACGTGGTGGTGCTGCGAGCCCTGGCACACCGCACCGAAGCACCCTTCGCCGCGCTGCAGCGCGTGCGCGCCGCGTGGCGGCAGGCGATGTGGGGACTCGCGGCCGAGCCGCCGCGGGTGTGGCGCACTTAGACAGCGACTGTCAGCATTTCCAATAGGTCGCCCAAGGGTCGTCGCCAGCGACCCTGACTCGCGCGGACCGACAGCCTGGAAGACCTGGGACTCCCGAAAGTTTTCGGGCAAT
>CAMLLU010000189.1 GCA_946480925.1 uncultured Rivibacter sp. | reverse complement strand
AGCACAGCCTCACGATGAGCCAGGCCGCCAGCTCCTACATCCTGCTGGCCATCGGTGATGCGCTGGTGGCGCAGATCCCGGCGCTGCTCATCTCGGTGGCCGCAGCCATGGTGGTCTCGCGCGTCGGCAAGGACAACGACGTCGGCACCCAGATCCTGGGGCAGATGTTCAAGACCTCCAAGTCGGTCGGCATCGTGGCCGGCGTGATCGGCCTGCTGGGCGTCATCCCCGGCATGCCGCACCTCGTGTTCATCTTCATCGCCGGGCTGCTGGGCTACCTGGCCTGGTGGATGCACAAGCGCGAGGTGGCCGAACGCAACCGCCCGAAAGACGCGCCCGCCGCAGCGCCGGCAGCGGCCGACCCGAACGCCGAAGCCACCTGGGACGACCTGCAGCCGGTGGACGTACTGGGCCTCGAGGTGGGCTACCGCCTCATCCAGCTGGTGGACAAGGAACGCCAGGGCGACCTGCTGGGCCGCATCAAGGGCGTGCGCCGCAAGTTCGCGCAAGACGTGGGCTTCCTGCCGCCGGCCGTGCACATTCGCGACAACCTCGAGCTCAAGCCCAGCGGCTACCGCATCACGCTGCGCGGCGCGGTGGTGGGCGAGGGCGAGGTGTTCCCCGGCATGTTCATGGCCATCAACCCCGGCCACGCCAGCACGCCGCTCATCGGCACCACCACCACCGACCCGGCCTTCGGCCTGCCGGCCACGTGGATCGAAGAGCGCCAGCGCGAAGCCGCGCAGATGGCGGGCTACACGGTGGTGGACCCGTCCACCGTCGTGGCCACGCACCTGTCGCACCTCATGCAGATGCATGCCGCCAAGCTGCTGGGCCGCGTGGAGACGCAGCAACTCGTGGAACACGTCACGAAGCTGGCCCCCAAGCTCATGGAAGACATGGTGCCGAAGACGGTGGCCGTCACCACGCTGCAGCGCGTGCTGCAGCTGCTGCTCGAAGAGGGCGTGCACATCCGCGACATGCGCTCCATCATCGAAGCGCTGGCCGAATCCGCGGGCAGCGTGTCGTCACCCGACGAGCTGGCGCGGCGCATCCGCATCACGCTGGCGCCGTCGATCGTGCAGCAGATCTACGGGCCCATGCGCGAGCTCGACGTCATTGCCATCGAGCCCGATCTCGAACGCCTGCTCACGCAAGCGCTCACCGCCCAGGGCGGCCCGGTGCTCGACCCCGGCGTGGCCGATCAGCTCACGCGCAGCGCGGCCAACGCCAGCAAGCGGCAGGAAGACATGGGCCACCCGGCCTGCCTGCTGGTGCCCGACCCCATTCGCCCGGCCATGGCACGCCTGCTCAAGCGTGCGGCACCGCGCCTGCGCGTGCTGTGCCACAGCGAGATCCCCGAGACGCATTCAATCCGTATCGGCTCGATCATTGGCGGCTGACTGGGGCCACCCCCCGGAGCGGCTGACGCTGCCCCTCCTCAAGGGGCGATGCTGGTGGATCGGCAAAGCCGGATCCGCGGCGTCCGCTTGCACGCTGCGCCTGGAAGAGCCGGTGACGGGTGAGGAAGGGAAATAGCCGCGACTTCCCCTGCTTATCCAGCTCAAGTTTGGGCGCCGCGCCGGAACAATGACAACAAGCCACAAATGTGCGCAACGGTGACAACGGCGCTAGCGCCCTAGTCACCGGTCACCCGTCACAGGTCACTAGCCAACAGGTCACCGCCAAAAATGAACGTCAAACGCTTCACCGGCCGCACTTCTCGCGATGCGATGACCCTGGTGCGCCAGGCCTTCGGTGACGACGCCGTCATCGTCTCGACCAAGCCCTGTGCCGAAGGCGTGGAGATCCTCGCGATGGCGCCGGAAACGGTGGCCGCGCTGGAGCGTGTGGGCGCTGCCGCCCCGGCCCGGCAGGCGCAGCCGCAGCAACAACAACAGCAGCAACCGCAGAAGCCTGCCGCGGCACAGAGCGCAGCGCGTTCGCTGGCCGGCAAACTGGGCTTCGGCAGGCCCGCGGCGGCGGCTGCCGCCAAGCCCGCCGTCGCGCCCGACGTGGAACAGGACGTCGAGCAGCTCGCGATGAGCACGCTGTCGTTCCAGGACTATGTGCGCGAGCGCATGCTCAAGCGCCGCCAGGCCGCACTGGAAAGCCAGGCCGCTGCCGAGCAGGCCGCGCTGCCCCCGGTGCCCGCCACGCCGGCCGCCATCGAGCAACGCCTGGCCCAGCGCCAGATCGCTCAACAGCAGATGACCCAGGCCGTTGCCGCGCCGGTGCCCACCTACGCGGCCCCCATCGAGCCCGAGTTCGACGACATCACCATCGGTGCCACCCGCGTGCCGGCGGCCCGCCGTAGCGCCGCCGCAATGCCCAACCACCACCCGGCGGCCCAGCCTGTGAGCGAGCCGCCCGTGCTGCGCGAAGCGGTGAGCTATCGCGACCACCCGTCCACCCACATGTCGCTGGCCGACACCAGCGTCACGCAGCATCACCACCACCATCAGCAACAACAGCAGCAGCAACAACAACAGGCCGCAGCAACCGCTGCCGCACGCACCGCTGCCGAGCAGATGGAGATGATGAACGAGCTGCGCTCGATGAAGGGCCTGATCGAAGACCGCTTCGGCGCACTTGCCTTCATGGAGAAGCTGCAGCGCTCGCCCGGCCAGGCGCGCCTCACGCAGAAGCTGCTCGACTGCGGCTTCTCGCCCGCGCTCATTCGCAAGCTGGCCGCCGGCATGCCCGGCGAAGTGGCCAACGAACACGAGTGGGCCGCCAGCGTGCTGGAGCGCAACCTCTTCACCGGCGAGGCCGAAGCCGCGCTCGAAGACCAGGGCGGTGTCTACGCCATGATCGGCTCCACCGGCGTGGGCAAGACCACCTCCACCGCCAAGC
>CAMLLU010000188.1 GCA_946480925.1 uncultured Rivibacter sp. | reverse complement strand
ACGACGAGCAGGCTGAGCAGCGTGGAGGTGAGCAACCCGCCGATGACCACGATCGCCATCGGCTGGCGGAAGCTCGGCTCGGCACCGAGGCCCAGCGCATTGGGCAGCATGCCGGCGCCCATGGCGATGGTCGTCATGACGATGGGCCGGGCGCGCTTGTGGCAGGCGTCCATCAGCGCCTCCAGGCGCCCGAGGCCGCGCTCGCGCCGCGCCAGGATGGCGTATTCGACGAGCAGGATGGAGTTCTTGGTCACGATGCCCATGAGCATCAACACGCCGATGACGACCGGCATCGAGAACGCCTGGTGCGTCATCCACAGTGCGAACAGCGCGCCGGCCAGGGCCAGCGGCAGCGCGGCGAGGATGGTCCCCGGCTGCAGGAAGTCGTGGAACAGCAGCACCAGCACGGCATAGATGCAGAAGACGCCGATGGCCATGGCGATGGCGAAGCTCTGGAACAGCTCGCCCATGCGCTGCACCTCGCCCTGGTCCACGCTGCGCACGCCGGCCGGCAGCGAGCGCAGCACCGGCAGCGCCATCGCCTCGCGCTGCACGTCGCCGACGGCGCGGCCGTTGAGCTCCACGGTCAAGGTGACGTTGCGCGAGCGATCGAGGCGGTCGATCTGCGACGGCCCGCTGCCGAGCGTGACGTCGGCCACCGAGCCCAGGCTCACGCTGCCGCTGGTGCCGGGCACCCGCAGGTTGCGCACGGTCTCGAGGTCGCCGCGCAGCACCGGGTCCATGCGCACGCGGATGGCGATCTGCCGCTGCGGCAGGTTCAGCTTGGGCAGCGCGGTCGAGTAGTCGCCGTAGGTGGCCAGCCGCACCGCGTCACCCAGCGCTTCGGAGGTGACGCCCAGCGAGGCGGCGCGTGCGCTGTCGGGCCGCACCTGGATCTCCGGCCGCTGCAGCGCCGCGCTCGACGTCACGTTGCCGATGCCCTTGAGCGTGCGCAGCTGCTCTTCGGCTTCCGCGGCGGCACGCGCGAGCGCCTGCGGGTCGTCGCTGGCCAGCGTGATCTGCAAGGACTCGCCGCTGTTGCCGCCGCCGACCGAGACCCGAGCCCCGGGGATGTTGCGCAGCAGCTCGCGCATCCTGGCTTCCACGCCCGACTGTTTGAGCTTGCGCTCATCGCGCGGCACGAGATCGACGGTCAGGGTCGCGCTCGTCAGGTCCGCGGAGGACGACGACGCCCCCGGTCCTGCTCCGCCGCTGCTCGCGGTGCCGGCCGAGACAAACACGCTGCGCACTTCAGGCAGCGTGCGCAGCAGCTCGGCGGCACGCCGGCTCGCGGCAGCGGTCGCCTCCAGCGTGCTGCCCGGTGCCAGCTTGAGGGTCACGGTGCTCTGGGCCTTGTCCTGCGCCGGCAGGAAGGCGGTCGACAGGGTCATCGCAACACCAGCCGCGGCGACGAAAAACACCGTCACCGCCGCCATGGTGGCGCCGCGGTGCGACAGCAGCGTGCGCACCCAGCCGAGGTAGCGCGTCATCAGCGGGCCGTCTGCCTCGCCGTGTGCGCCGGCCTTCAACGGCTTCAACAGGTAGGCGGCCATCATCGGCGTCAGCAACCGCGCGACCAGTAGCGAAACCAGCACCGCCACCGAAGCCGTGACGCCGAACTGGCGGAAGAACTTGCCCGGAATGCCGCCCATGAACGCCGTAGGCAGGAACACCGCGACCAGCGTGAAGGTCGTCGCGATGACCGCAAGGCCGATCTCGTCGGCCGCCTCCATGGCCGCCTGGAACGGCGTCTTGCCCATGCGCAGGTGGCGCTCGATGTTCTCGATCTCGACGATCGCGTCGTCCACCAGCACGCCCACCACCAGCGAGAGCGACAGCAGCGTGATCGTGTTGAGCGAGTAGCCCAGCAAGGCCATGCAGCCGAAGGTCGGCAGGATCGACAGCGGCAGCGCGGTGGCCGAGACGAAGGTGGCGCGCCAGTCGCGCAGGAAACACCAGACCACCACGATGGCCAGCAGCGCGCCTTCGATCAGCAGGTGCATCGAGCCTTCGTAGTTGTCTTCGATGGGCGCCACCGTGTTGCTCGCTTCGGCAATGGTCACGTCGGGGTGCGCCTGCTGGAAGCGGCCGATCGCGGCACGCACCGCTTCGGCCACGCCCACGTCCGAATAGCCGCGCGAGCGCGTCACCTGGAAGCCCATGACCGGCTTGCCGTCGCGGAAGGCGAGCGTGGTGGGCTCGGCGCGGCTGTCGCTGATGCGCGCGATCTGGTCCAGCCGCACGTAGCGGCCATCGGCCAGCGGCACGGTGATGGCGCCCACTTCGGCCGGCGTGCCGACGGTGGCGATCATGCGTGTCGATTGGCGCAGGCCGCCGATGTCGCCCTGCCCGCCGGAGCTGTCTTTCTGCGTGGCCTTCAGCCGCGTGGAGACGTCCGACGGCGTCACGCCGAGCCCGGCCATCAGCGTGGGGTCGAGGTCCACGTGCACCTCGCGGTCGAGACCGCCCACGCGGGCCACCGATGCAACGCCTTTCACCGCGAGCAAGGCCTTCGCGACGTCGTTGTCCACGAACCAGGACAGGTCCTGATCGTCCATCCGACCCGACTCGATGGTGTAGGTGAGGAAGGCCGAGCCCGCGGTCGTGAGCTTCGAGACGGTGGGCGAGGCCATGCTCGAAGGCAGGTCGGCACGCGCGCTGTCCACGGCGTTGCGCACCTCGCTCAGCGCTTCCTCGCCGTTCTTGTCGATCTCGAAGCTGACGCTGATCGACACCGAGCCGTCGGTGATCGTGGTCGCGACGTGGTCGATCCGGCTGAGCGAGGCCAGCTTGTCCTCGATCTTGCGCGCCACCTCGGTTTCGAGCTGCGAGGGCGCCGCGCCTTCCAGCGTGGCCGA
>CAMLLU010000187.1 GCA_946480925.1 uncultured Rivibacter sp. | reverse complement strand
CTGCAGGGCGTGAAGATCAACGACAAGCACATCGAGGTGATCGTTCGCCAGATGCTGCGCCGCGTGCAGATCGTCAACCCGGGCGACAGCCACTACATCACCAACGAACAGGTCGAGCGCGCCGCTCTGCTGGACACCAACGACAAGCTGCGCGCCGAAGGCAAGATGATCGCGACCTACTCCGACGTCCTGCTGGGCATCACGAAGGCGTCGCTGTCCACTGACTCGTTCATCTCCGCGGCCTCGTTCCAGGAAACGACCCGCGTGCTGACCGAAGCGGCCATCATGGGCAAGCGCGACGAGCTGCGTGGCCTGAAGGAAAACGTCATCGTCGGCCGCCTCATCCCCGCCGGTACCGGCCTGGCTTTCCACCAGGCCCGCAAAGCGAAGGAAGAGATGGACGAGAGCGAGCGCCGCGCCATCGCGATGCAGGAGGCCGAGGAAGCGCTGGCCGCCGTGCCGGCCGATGCCGCGACCGAGGGCAGCAGTAGCGGCGACGAGTCCGCCAGCTGACGTTGAGCTTCACCGCCGGGCCATGCGCCCGGCATCCCGGCAAAGCGGCCCTTCGGGGCCGCTTTCTTTTTGTGCCCGTCCGGTAACGCGCACGGCGCGAGAATCGCTCCCATGGCATCGAGACTTCGCATCGCGCTCATCGCGCACGACCGCAAGAAGGACGACATGGTCGCCCTGGCCCAGGAGTTCCGGGACGGGCTTTCCCTCTGTGCCGTGTGCGCCACCGGTACCACCGGCGGCCGGCTCCAGCGCGAGGCGGGGTTGCAGGTCGAGTGCCTGCTGAGCGGCCCGCTCGGCGGCGACCTGCAGATCGGCGCCCGGCTGGCGGTCGGCGAAGTCGATGCGGTGATCTTCCTGCGCGACCCGATGACGCCTCAGCCGCACGAGCCGGACATCAATGCCCTCGTGCGCGCCTGTGACGTGCACGACGTGCCGTGCGCCACCAATGTCGCCTCGGCGCGGCGCCTGCTGGAGAGCCTGCTCAGGCGGGAAGTGTGAGTGCAAGCTCCTGATTTTTGGCCCAGTTTTCGGGGGTGACGATCTCCAGCTGAGCTTGCGCGGCACGCCGCTTCAGCTTCAGCAGGGCATGGTCGCGGGTGATCAGCCAGCGTGCCCGGGCGGCCCAGGCGAGGTCGAGGAATTTCTGGTCGTCCGGATCGGTGCAGCGCCACGGGGCAGTGGTTGCCGGGTCTTCCGCCAGCCGCGCCCAGCGGGCCCACGCTGCGCCGAGCGCGCCGGGGTCGGGTCGCCACCGCGCCAGCTCGGCCCGCGCGACCACCAGG
Organism: uncultured Rivibacter sp.; assembly: GCA_946480925.1. Next base: position 1,568 of record CAMLLU010000187.1, on the reverse strand, counting down.
TCGTGTTCGTGCCGCAGCGCCGGCGACGCGAACCAGACCAGGCGGCCGGCTTCGATGGCGCGAACCAAAGGGCCCACCGCCGGGTTGGCGAAGACCAGCCAATCGAGCAGGACATGGGTGTCCAGCACGGCCAGCGGCGGTTTGGGAGGGGGTGTGTCAGTCATTCGATCCACTCAGCTTGCGACCCAGGGTTCGCCCGAATATAATGTCCGGCTTTTCGGCAGGTTCTGCTGCGCTCTTTGCTGGGCGCCTGAGCATCGCTCGATCCCCTTGAGCGCTTTGCACAGGCTACGTTCTCGGGAGTCGGTGTCTGCCGCTTAAGTCGTCAGTAACTTCAAACGGGAACAAGTTACCCATGCCAACCATCAACCAACTCGTGCGTCAGGGTCGGCAGACCGAGACCACGAAGTCCAAGTCGCCGGCGATGCAGGGCAGCCCCCAGCGTCGTGGCGTGTGCACCCGCGTGTACACCACCACCCCCAAGAAGCCGAACTCCGCGCTGCGCAAGGTCGCCAAGGTGCGCCTGACCAACGGCTTCGAGGTCATCTCCTACATCGGCGGCGAAGGCCACAACCTGCAGGAGCACAGCGTGGTGCTCGTGCGCGGCGGCCGCGTGAAGGATCTGCCGGGCGTGCGCTATCACATCGTGCGCGGCTCGCTGGACCTGCAAGGCGTGAAAGACCGCAAGCAGTCCCGCTCGAAGTACGGTGCCAAGCGCCCCAAGAAGGCCTAAGGTTCGTCAGGTCGTCACCGCTGCAGCAGCAAGCTCGGCAGTGATGCAAATGCGGTGGCGCCGGATGTGCCGGCGGCCCCGAGTAAGTGGATGCCCCGAAGTTGTCGTGTGGCGTCCGTGGCGAAGGCGAAAGCCAGAGCCGACTGAAGACACAAAGGAAGAGAAATGCCTCGTCGTCGCGAAGTTCCCAAGCGTGAGATCCTGCCCGATCCGAAGTTCGGCAGCGTGGATCTGTCCAAGTTCATGAACGTGATCATGGAGTCCGGCAAGAAGGCCGTGGCCGAACGCATCATCTACGGTGCGCTCGAGACGGTCGAAAAGAAGGCCGGCAAGGATCCGCTCGAAGTGTTCATGATCGCGCTGAACAACGTGAAGCCCATGGTCGAAGTGAAGTCCCGCCGCGTGGGTGGTGCGAACTACCAAGTTCCCGTGGAAGTTCGCCCGGTGCGCCGCGTGGCGCTGGCCATGCGCTGGCTCAAGGAGTCGGCCCGCAAGCGCAGCGAGAAGTCCATGGCCCAGCGCCTGGCCAACGAGCTGCTCGAGGCTTCCGAAGGCCGCGGCGGCGCGATGAAGAAGCGCGACGAGGTCCATCGCATGGCCGAGGCCAACAAGGCCTTCTCGCACTTCCGCTTCTAAGCCCACGTTCCCTCGGCTGCCCGTGCTGTCGTCGATCGGCAGGCCCGGGCGGCCTTTGTATTTGGAGTGACACCATGTCCCGCAAGACCCCCATCGAGCGCTACCGCAACATCGGTATCTCCGCGCACATCGATGCCGGCAAGACCACCACGACCGAGCGCATCCTGTTCTACACCGGTGTGAACCACAAGATCGGTGA
>CAMLLU010000186.1 GCA_946480925.1 uncultured Rivibacter sp. | reverse complement strand
AGCACGTCGGCCAGCGTGACGTCGTTGCCGCAGGTGTAGCCGAACACGTGCGAGGGAGCGTCCGCCTCGCTCACCGCGGTGCAGCGCCGGCCGATCACGATGCCCAGCTCGCCTTCGAACGCCACCTTGCCGCCGGCACGCGGCAGCGGAATGGGCTCTTCGTGTGCGCTCCACGAGTTGGGCGACTTCAGCAGGTACAGCGGCTCCGCAGGAAGGGCCAGCTGCAGCTTCTCGCGCAGCTGGCCGAAGTTGTTCCACAGAGCGATCACCTTCGTGGGCTGCACCGGCGCAAGCAGCTTCACCTGCTGCAGCGCCACGGTGCGGCCGGTGGGTGTGTTGTCGCCGAAGAGATCACCGCGGTGCTCGAGCACGCGGTCGCCCTGCAGCTGACCGAAGGCTTGCGTGCCGTCGAGCAGGAAGCGGACCCAGCGGGTGTGCGTCATTGCAGTCCTTCAATCAATCGAAAGGCAGCCAGCGGCAGTCCACCACCGAAGCGGTGAGTTCGCCGATGAGCGCCGGGTCGGTGGCGAGCCGCACGCCGCAGCCCTGCAGCGTGGCCCTCTGTGCTTGCGTGGCAACGCCGTCTTCGACGTAGCCCACCAGCGGCTTGTGCATATGCTCGGCGATCCATTCGGCGCAGCGCTGAAGCTCGTCTTGCCCGATGGCGCCGACGAGCAGCACCGCGTCGGTGGCCGAGTCCTCGTTGAACATCTTCAACAGCTCGAGGTGGGTGAGCCCGTGCAGCTGCGCTTCGGGCAGGCCCACCACCGTGGAGGCACCCAGGCCGAACTGCGCGAGGTGGCGTGCCACGTAAGACGTGAGCGTGACCGAGCGCGACACGATGCCGATGCGCCCGCGGCGATGCACGTCACCCTGCAACGCACCCACCTGCACTTCGCCCGGCGTCACCACGCCCGCACAACCCGGCCCCAGCAGCCGAGTGCCATGGCGCTGCAGCGGGCCCTGCAATGCGGCCAGGCCCTGCGGTGGCACGCCGTTGCTCACGCACACCACCAGCTCCATGCCGGCCTCGGCGGCTTCTTCGATGGCTGCAGCGGCCCTTGCGGGCTTTGCGTAGACCACCGAAGTCGTTGCGCCGGTGGCCGAGCGAGCCTCGGCCACGCTGTCGAAGATGGGAATGCCTTCGAGCGCCCCGCCCAAAGGCGATGGCCCCACGCCGGCCACGAAGCAGTGCCGGCCATGGCCGTAGCGGCGGCCGGCCAGCGTGTGCTGCAGACCGGCGGCCTCGATCAGGCCCTGCACGACGATGCGGCTGCGCTTGTTGACGAGGATCGACATCGGGCAGCTCCGTCGTGGCCGGTTCAGACGCCCAGTTCCCAGGCCATCGCGGCCTGCGACCAGTCGAACGGGCCGCGCTCGCAGGGCTTGTGCTGCAGCATGCGCTCCTGGATGGCCGAGGCGAGGAAGCCCGCGTCGTAGGCCTTGAGCAGGTGCGGCTGCCTCGTTTCGAGGTAGTGGCGGATGCGCAGCTCGGGATCGGCGCTGCGCTGCACCAGCGCTTCGTAGGTCTCGCTGTCCCAGTACCAGCGCAGCCCCAGTTCGTGGAAGGCCGCGTTGTAGGCATCGCGCTCGAGGTCTTCGCTGCTGAGCACGGGCGGCAAGTCGTTCTTCATGACCTTCTCCTGTTGATGCCGGTGGAAGCAGGGATGTCGTTCACCGGTGCGCAGAATCTAGAAGGAGGAAGAGATCAGCGACAGTCAATTGTTTTTATTCGAAGCATCACCTGCGCGTGATGGTTGCCGCATGCGTGCCGCGTGCTCAGATGGCGCCCTCTGAACGCAGCACCTCCAGGTCGCTGTCGCCGTAGCCCAGCTCCTTGAGCACTTCGCTGGTGTGCTCACCCAGCAGCGGCGCGCGTGTCACGTCGGTGGGGCTGTCCGACAGCTTGACGGGGTTGCCCACGGTGAGGTGCCTGCCGCGCGTGGGGTGGTCCACCTCCACCACGGTGCCGCTCTTGCGCAGCCACGGGTCTTCGGCCAGTTCCTTCATCGACAGGATGGGCCCGCAAGGAATGTCGTACTGGTTCAGGATCTCCATCGCCTCGTACTTGGTCTTGCTCATCGTCCACTGCTCGATGCGCGCGAAGATGGGCTTCAGGTGCAGCAGCCGCGCCTGCGGCGTGGCGTAGGCCTCGTCGTCGATCCAGCTCTCTTCGCCGATCACCTTGCACACCGCCGGCCACACGGCCGCCTGCGTGATGAAGTAGATGTAGGCATTGGGGTCGGTCTCCCAGCCCTTGCAGCGCAGGATCCAGCCGGGCTGCCCGCCGCCCGAGGCATTGCCCGCGCGGGGCACGGCATCACCGAAGCGGCCGTCGGGGTACTGCGGGTACTCCTGCAGCACGTGGGTGCGTTCCAGCCGCTGCTGGTCGCGCAGCTTCACGCGGCACAGGTTGAGCACGGCGTCCTGCATGGGCGCAAGCACCTTCTGCCCGCGGCCGGTGTGCGTGCGCTGGTAGAGCGCCGTCACGATGCCGAGCGCGAGGTGCAGGCCGGTGCCGCTGTCGCCGATTTGCGCGCCGCTCACCGTGGGCGGCCCGTCGTCGAAGCCCGTGGTCGAGGCCGCGCCGCCGGCGCACTGCGCCACGTTCTCGTAGACCTTGCAGTCTTCGTAGCGGCCCGGCCCGAAGCCTTTCACCGAGCCCACGATCATGCGCGGGTTGAGCCGCTGGATCGCTTCCCACGACAAGCCCATGCGCTCCATCGCGCCGGGCGCGAAGTTCTCCACCAGCACGTCGCAGTGCTTGATGAGCGACTCCAGCACCTGCTTGCCCTTGGGCGTCTTGGCGTTGAGCGTGACCGAGCGCTTGTTGTGGTTGAGCATCGTGAAGTAGAGGCTGTCCAC
>CAMLLU010000185.1 GCA_946480925.1 uncultured Rivibacter sp. | reverse complement strand
GCGTTGACCACGCCGCGCGGCAGCTTGCGCCAGGTTTCGATGGCCTTGGCGTACTTCGGGTTGTTGGGGTTGTTCTGCGGCACGCTGTCGCGCGTGAACAGCTTGTATTCGTAGTGCAGCGGCGCGGGCTCGAAGCCCCAGTTCTTCTTGAAGTCGAACGAGCCGGTGCCGCGCTTGGAGCGACCGTAGTCGAACACCTTGAGCCCGCGCTCGCAGGCACGGCGCATCAGCTCCCAGTACTTGAAGTCGTTGGCGGCGAGGTCGCGCGCATCGGTGAGGTCGCCCGCGTAGTACGGCAGCACCTCGTCGCGGAAGTAGAACGACAGCACGCCCGACACCGCCTTGCCCTGCTCGCTCACGATGGTGAGCATCTCGCAGTCGTCACCGAACACGCGGTGCAGCGCCTGGAAGTACCGGCGCGACTGCGGCGGCGTGCCGTGGCGGTGCTGGTTGTCGGCGTACAGCTCGAAGAAGCGGTCGGTGTTGGTGTCGATCTCGCTGCGCAGGTTGCGCTGGATGCCCTTGCGCACCATGGCGCGCTGCTTGCGCGGAATGGCCAGCATGTTGGCCTCCACCTCAGGCAGCAGCTCCCTGCGGAAGGTCACGTACAGGTCCTGCCGCGGCCACTCGGGTTCGGCCGCCTCGCGGTTGCGCAACTCCAGGTGCGAAACGCCCAGCTCGCGGCCCAGCTCCACGGCCGCCTGGTGCAGCGCCCGGGTGGCCCCCTCTTCGGTGGCCGCCACGCCGCCGTACACGGCAAAGGGCAGCGACACCAGCGAGTGCCCGAACAGCAGGCTCTTCAGCTGAACCAGCGGCAGCACGCCCACGATCTGCTCACCGCGCTCGGCCAGCAGGTAGTGCGTGCGGTGGCGGAACACGTCTTCGTAGATGTCGCGCCAGCCGATGCGGTGGAAGAACGTCGCCTGCGGGCAGGCGTAGACGAAACGTTCCCAGCGTTCGCGATCGCCGTCGCGGTAGGGCCGCACGGCGACGCTGGCGAGGGCAGCAGAAGGCAGATCCACGAGGTTCACGAGGCGGTGTGCTTCAGGTTGAAGACTTCGTCCACCCGGCCCCAGGCAAAGTCGCCCAGCAGGCGGTCGAGGCGGGCTTCGGTCTTGTGGAGGTTGACGTAATGGCGAAAGCGCGTCTTGAGGCTGGTGCCGGGCACGCGCGGCTGTTCGGGGTCGATCTCCCACGGGTGCATGTAGAAGATCGCCGGACGCCGGTCGATGCGGTTGACGCGCTGGATCGCCCAGCGGCTGAGCTTGTAGGGCGCGAGGCGGAAGTAGCCGCCGCCGCCGGCCGGCAGGTTGCGGCCGAGCAGGCGCGTGGTCGTGACCGGCACTTCGGTGAGGCCCGGGCGCGCGCTGTACGGGAAGCGCGGCGCGTCGGGCATGCCGTAATGGTCGTGCTGCACCGGGTAGACGCTGGAGCTGTAGCGGTAGCCCGCGTCCTGCAGCACGTCGAAGGCCCAGGGGTTGCCATAGCCGATGGAAAAGCTGGGCGCGCGGTAACCCAGCACCGGCTGCCCGCCGATGTCTTCGAGCAGCGCCTTGGCACGGTGGATGTCTTCGAAGAACTCTTCGCGGCTCTGGTCGCTGGCGCGCAGGTGGCCGTAGCCGTGGCTCGCCAGCTCATGCCCGCCGGCCACGATGTCGCGCACCAGCTGCGGGTAGCGCTCGGCGATCCAGCCCAGCGTGAAGAAGGTGGCGCGCGCGCCGCGCCGCTCGAACAGCGCGAGCAGCCGCTGCACGTTGCGCTCGACGCGGCAGGGGCGCGAGTCCCACGAGGCACGGTCGATCACCGGCGCGAGCGCGGAGACCTGGAAGTAGTCTTCCACGTCCACCGTGAGCGCATTCCTGACGGCGCCGGAGCTCATGCGCCCTCGCCTTTCTTCCTGGCCGGCTGGGACTTCAACCACCGAGCCAGGTGTTCCGCGATGCGCTCGGCCGCATGGCCGTCCCACAGCTCGGGCGTGCGGCCACGCTTGCCGCCGGTTTCCAGGATGTCGTCGATGAGGTGCAGGACGAGCGAGAGCTCGCGCGGCACCAGCGTGTTGGTGCCGTGCTCCACGGTGATGGGCCGCTCGGTGTTGGGGCGCATCGTGAGGCAGGGCACGCCGAGCGCGGTGGTCTCTTCCTGCACGCCGCCGGAGTCGGTGAGCGCGAGCTTGGCGCGGCTCAGAAGGCCCACCATCTCGAGATAACCCTGCGGCGGCAGGCAGGCGATGCGCACGCCTTCGAGCTTGGATGTCAGCCCCAGCCGCTCGATGTTGGCACGGGTGCGCGGGTGGATGGGCCACACCAGCGGCAGCCGCGTGCTCACCACGCGCAGGATGTCGAGCAGCTCGGCCAGGTTGGCTGGGTCGTCCACGTTCGACGGGCGGTGCATGGTGACCACGCCGAAGCCGTTGGCATCGGCCAGCAGGCTCGCGTCGGCGCCTTCGCGGGCAAGCGTCTGCTCGGGCGGCACGGCCTTTTTCATGGCGGCCTGCAGCGAGTCGATCATCAGGTTGCCGACGAAGTAGGCGCGTTCCCCTGCGATGCCCTCGCGTGCCAGGTTGTCGTGAGCGGTGCGTTCGGTGGTGTAGAGCAGGTCGGCGATCTGGTCGGTGACGACGCGGTTGATCTCTTCAGGCATGCCGCGGTCGAAGCTGCGCAGGCCGGCTTCCACGTGCACCACGGGCACGTGCAGCTTGGCGGCGACGAGGGTGCAGGCCATGGTGGAGTTCACGTCGCCCACGACGATGACGCACGAAGGTTTCGTGTCGGTGACCACCGGCTCGAAACGCTTCATCACTTCGGCCGTCTGCACGGCGTGCGAGCCCGAGCCGACTTCGAGGTTCACGTCGGGCGCCGGCAGCTCGAGGTCGGCGAACAGGCGGTCGTTGAGCGCGAAGTCGTAGTGCTGGCCGGTGTGCACCAGCA
>CAMLLU010000184.1 GCA_946480925.1 uncultured Rivibacter sp. | reverse complement strand
CAATCTCTTCTCCTTCGACGATCACACGTTGCAGTTGCAGCTCGCGGTCGAGCACGACGAAGTCGGCGCTGGCGCCGGCCTGCAGCCGCCCTCGGTCGGCCAGGCCCAGGTAGTCGGCGGCGTAGGTCGAAACGCGGCGCGAGGCGTCCTCGATCTCGAGTCCCAGGCTGACGAGATTGCGCAGTGCCTGGTCCATCGTCAGCGTGCTGCCGGCCAAGGTGCCGTCGGGCAGGCGCACGCCGTTCATGCATTTGGTGACCGAGTGGCGGCCGAGCTTGTAGTCGCCGTCTGGCATGCCGGTGGCGGCGGTGGAGTCCGTCACGCAGAAGAGGCAGGGAATCGCACGCAGCGCCGCACGAATGGCGCCGGGATGCACGTGCAGCAGATCGGGGATGAGCTCCGAGTACTGCGCATGCGCGAGCGCTGCGCCCACCATGCCGGGCTCGCGGTGATGCAAGCCCGTCATCGCATTGAACAGATGCGTGAAGCCGCTGGCCCCGCGCGCGAGCGCGGCCACGCCGTCTTCGTAGGTGCCCAGCGTGTGGCCGATCTGCACCTTGAAGCCGGCGGTGCGCAGCTCCTCGACGATGTCGAGATTGCCCGGCAGCTCCGGGGCCAGCGTGATGAGGCGGATGGGCGCCAAGGCATGCAGCGCGCGGATCTCGGCCACAGAAGTGGGCCGCGCGAAATCGGGTTGCGCGCCCAGCTTGCCGGGGTTGATGTAGGGGCCTTCGAGGTGCACGCCCAGCACGCGGGCCCGGCCAGTCGCGCGGCTGCGGCAGGCCGGGCCGACCGCCTTCATCGCAATCTCCAGGTCGGCCAGCGGTGCCGTCATCGTGGTGGCCAGCAGCGCCGTGGTGCCGTGGCGTGCATGCATGCGCGCGATGCGGTCCACCGCTTCGCCGCCTTCCATGATGTCGCGGCCACCGCCGCCGTGGACGTGCTGGTCGATGAAGCCCGGCAGCACGATGTGTTCTGCCTCTTGCCGCACCTGCGGTTCGCTGGCCGCATCGCCTTCGATGCCCACGATCCGGCCGCTGTCGTCGTATTCGATCGCGCCGCGCAAAAAACCTTGCGGCGTGAGGATGTGCCCCGTTATTCGCTTCTTGGCACTCATGCGTCTCTTCTCATTTCGGCCACGAAGCCATAGTAGTCACTGCGGCAATACGAGTGGGTGAGCTCCACTGGCAAGCCACTTTCAAGATAGCCCACGCGGGTGATGAACAAGACCGCATGGTTGCCCGGCGCGCCAAGCAGTTGAGCAAGCTCGCGGCCCGCATTGAGCGCCCGAATGTGCTGCAAGGCGCGTACCGGCGCCTTGCCCAGGCCAGCCAGGTGGGCGTAGAGCGAGGCATCGACCTGCTGCGGATCGGGCAACACGGCCTCGGGCAGCACGCTCACCTCGTAAGCCATCACCACGTCGTCGGCCAGCCGGAGTCGTTCAAGCTTGGCCACACGTGCGCCGTTGGAGATGCCCAGGCTCAGTTGCTCATCAGGCGTGGCGGACGAAAACGTGCGGTGCAGCCAGCGCGACGACGGCCGGTAGCCACGCTGATGCAGTTCTTCCGAAAAGCTCGTCAGCCGCGATAGCGGCTGTACCAGCTTGGGCGCGATGTAGTTGCCCGAGCCCTGGCGTCGCACCACCAGTCCTTGCTCCACCAGTTGGTCGATCGCACGCCGCGCCGTCACGCGCGAAAGGCCGAGCGACTCCGACAGCACACGCTCCGAAGGCAGGGCCTCATTAGCCTGATAGAGCCCGTCGCGGATCGCCTGTGCCAGGGTCTGCGCCAACTGCAGGTACAGCGGCGAGGTCTCCCGTACGTCCGGGTGGAATTCGAAGCGCAGCCGGGTCATGCCGTGGCCCTGGTCAGCGACTGCCGCAACAACTGCAGCGCGCCGTCGGCCGCATCGCCGGCGGGCTCCACGATGCGCTTGGCGAGCTCAGATGCGAAACGCGGCGCGAGGCGTTGCCCGATGCTGCCGGTCACCGCCAGCGGCAACTCGCCGGCGGGGTCCAGCGCCCGGGCGATGCTTTCGAGCGCACTCACGGCGTCTGCCAGCAGGCGGGCCGAGCGCGGGTCGGCTGGTTCGGTGTCGAAGATCAACGGCGCCAGTTGAGCGTAGGCATGCTGGCCTGCACGTTCGCACCAAGCCAGCAGCGTTTCACGGTCCCGGCCGGCGATCCGCCAAACCTCCTGCACCAGTGGCCCGGCCGGCGCACGGCCGTCGCAGGCACGGTGAGCCTCGCGCATCGCACGCAGGCCCAGCCAGGCGCCACCGCCTTCGTCGCCGATCATGAAGCCCCAGCCGCCTACCGAAATCCGTTCACCACCGCGCCGCACTGCCTCGCCGACGCTTCCGGTGCCGGCGGCCACCACGGCGCCCGGCTGGCCGGCATGGGCACCCAACACAGCGGTGTAAGCGTCGGTGTCCAGCGCGATGTGGGCAAAAGAGGGTGCAGCTTTCAGGAGGTGTTCGCAACGCTCCGGGACATGAGCGCCGGCCAAGCCCAAGCCGATCCCGCATTCCGCGGGCAAGGCCGGCGCCAGCCCTGCACGGCGAAAGGCTGTAGCCGCCGCTTGCCCGATGTGGCGCCAGGCCTGTTCGATGCCTTGTCCTAGGCCGGATGGTCCGGACTGCCCCTCTCCCAGCACCGCTCCATCAACCCGCGTGAGCCGGGCCCGCGTGCCGGTGCCGCCACCGTCGATGCCTACCAGGTAGCGAACGCTTGCGGCGGGGGATGGGGTGGAGAAGCGCATTGATACCAGTCTAGTACCAGAAATACCAGATTGTCAATTGGTATGCGGCTGGGTGCTGCCGGTGGTGCATGGATTGATCGATGTGCAGCGCGCTGGGTGAATCGGTGAGGTGTAGGGAGCCTCGGCGCGGTTGAATACCAGTTGCCTGCCACCGCCTGTCGGCGCTGTCATGGTGTGCAGGCGGCGACCGCTGAGCAATCGATCTGTTTGTGGTGGGGCTTGGCGACGCGCCATTTGCGCTGCTAGAATCT
>CAMLLU010000183.1 GCA_946480925.1 uncultured Rivibacter sp. | reverse complement strand
TCGATCAGATGTCGAGGACGTGCCTGAGGGCGCCGTAGGGCACGCTCCAGGCTGCGCCGTCGCTGTCGACGCTCGCCGTCTTTGGGTTGCAGCGGGTGATGGTGCCGACGTGGACCTGCAGGTGCCGGTCGGTGAAGGAGACCTTGTCGCCGCGGCTGAAGTCCGCGCGAGTTGGCCGGGGGGCGCTCGGCGGAGCTGGCGGTTCAGCGGGCGCCTTGACGCCTGGCTGCTGGGGCGGCTCGATCGCCGCATAGGGCAGCTTCCACTCGCCGCGGAACTCCGTGCCCTGCACGGTGAGGCTGGTGTCGCGCAGATCGATAATGCGGCCTTGCAGCAGTTTGTCGTGCCGGGCTTCGTAGAAGCGCACGACCTGCCCCAGGTGCAGATCCTTGCGGATGGCCACGATGCGCCGCGGATCGGTCATCAGGCGCTCGACGAGCGCGGCCAACTGGTACAGCTCCAGGCTGGTGGCCTTGTTCAGCGCGTCGATGAGCACGGCGTCCTGCATCGGCGGCGTGCGCGTGGGGTCGGTCATGCGGGCTTCCAGTACATCGGCAGCAATTCCTCGAGCCGGGTCACCGGATGGTCGTTGATGCGTTGCAGCACATCGTGCAGCCAGGCGTAGGGCTCGACCTGGTTGAGCTTGGCCGTCTGGATGAGGCTGAAGGCCACCGCCGCGGCGTGGCCGCCCCGTTCGGAGCCGGCCCATAGCCAGTTCTTGCGCGAGATCGCCACCGGCCGCATCGCGCGCTCGGCGGTGTTGTTGTCCGCCAGCAGTTGCCCCTCGTCGATGAACGCGGTCAGCGCCGTCCAGTTGGTCAGCGCGTAGCGCAGGGCCTGCCCCAGCGGTGACTTCGGCAGCAGCGTGGGGGCGTGATGCTGCAGCCACTGCAGCATGTTCTGCGCGACGGGCCTGGTGTGCAGTTGCCTGTGCCGTCGTCGCTCGTCGGGATCGGCGTGCGCGATCTCGCGTTCGATGCGGTAGATCTCGCCGAAGAACCGGACTGCCTCGTGCGCCAGGCTCGACGCCGCGCCCGACGGGGCGGCCTTGATGATGTCCACAAAAGCCCGGCGCGCGTGCGCCAGGCAGGCCGCATGCTTGATCTGCCCGTCGCGGAACTGCCGGTGATAGCCGGCATAGTCATCGGCCTGCAGCCAGCCTGACCAGCCCTGCAATATTCGTCGCGGGTGTTCTCCGGCCCGGTTGACGCTGAAGTCGTACAGCGCCACCGGGGCCACCTTCTGCCAGCGCCCGAGTGCGTCCTGGCGGGCACCGCCAGAGACGTAGGTCCACAGCCGGGCGGTGATCGTCTTGCCGCGCTGGCCCTGGAACCGGCCCTTCGGCGCCCGCAGTGCCAGCGTCGTGTCGTCGCTGAAGATCACCGGCGACAGCAGCAGTTGCTCGCGCAGCACAGGCATCAGCCGCTGCAGCAGTTCCGTGGTGCCCAGGGCCCAGTCGCACTGCGTCTGCCGCGGCACGCGCAGCCCCTCGCGTTCGAAGATGCGCTCGCGCCGCGCCAGCGGGCAGTGGTCGTTGTACTTCGAGACGACCACATGGGCCAGCAAGCTGGCGCCGGCCTGGCACTTGGGCAGCGGCGAAGCCTGCGCGAAGGCCGTGAGCACGGTGCTGCTGCCGTCGTCGCCCTCGCAGCGGTACTTCAGCCGCACGTGCTGCAGCACCTCGAGCTTCGCAGGCGTGTACTCCAGCGTCTCGGTGATCTCCTCGCCGATGCGCTGCACGCGCTCGAACTGCGCCTTGTCCTCGTCGCTCAGGTCGTACTCCACGCGCCGGCGCGGCACGTCGCCATCGATGGCCGGGCGGCCCTTGCGGCGGCGCTTGTGGCTGCTGACCGAGTCGTGCACCTCGGGGGGCACCGCCAGCGTGACCTTGTCGGTCCACAGTTCCGCCTGACCCGTGTGAATAACCTCGGAGCGCTGTCCGAAGAGCCTGTTCTGCAGTTCGGCCAACTGCTGGCGCAACACCTCGAGCTGCGCGTCGGCCGCACCGCGCACGGCCTGCACCTGGGCCGCCAGGGCCATCACCATGTCCTTGAGCGTCTCGACCACATCGGGCAGTGCGGCGCGGTCGATGACGGGGGCGAGGACCATGGAGATGAATCGTCGCAGAAGCGGCCACGCGAGATCCAGTCGGTGAAGTGCGGATTGGCGAATGGCCCAATGCCAGGCGAACGATCGCATGGTGAGTTATTCCTGCTGTTGCCTCAAGCCACCACGGTGGCCGCCACGGTCGGCAGCCGGCGCACGCGGCTCAGGTCGATGCCTTCGAGCCAGGCAATGAGCTCGCTCATCGCGATGCCATCAGCCCCAAGCCGCGCCGGATCGGTGAAGCGGCCGGCTTCGAGGCGCTTGTACAGAACCCAGAACCCATGGCGGTCCCACACCAGCAACTTCGCCTTGTCGCGCCGGCGGCCGATGAAGACGAAGACCTGGCCCGACAGCGGGTTCATACCCATGCTCAGCGACACCAGCTGCGACAGCGCGTCGATCGATTTGCGCATGTCCACCGCCTCGGTGTACACGTAGGCCCGGATCGCCGAAGACAGGATCATGCGAGCTTGGCCAGCACGTGCTGCATCAGCCGTTCGGCTGCCGAGCCGACCAGGCGCAGCTTCATGCCATCGCCCGTCTCGAGCTCGACGACGAGCGCCTCGGCGGGTGCTGAAGTGCCGTGAAGTGGCACGAAGCGTGATGACTCAGCGGGTACCCGCCCCGGTGCAGCGCCGGCGCGTTGCGATCCGCCGACCCCGCCAGCACACGCATGGCGCCGGAAGGTCGACTTCGCCAGGCCGTTGGCCTCGCAGTACGCGGCCACGCTCAAGCCCTGTTCCATCCGGCGCGCAGCGTGCTCCTTCCAGAAGGCCGCGCCATGCACCAGCATCGGCCGGCCCGTCCTCCAGTCAATGCGTGTATGCGGCTGCAGCGGCGGCCGCTGTTCGCCCTCGCATCCTGCCCCGGCCGTCGTTGCCGTCGCGTCGTCCATCTCCATCGCAAGCTCCTCGCATCCATCGAGGGCTCAACGATCCGGCATCAGCTAACAGG
>CAMLLU010000182.1 GCA_946480925.1 uncultured Rivibacter sp. | reverse complement strand
CCGACCACGGCTCGCCCGGGATGTTGAACAGCACCGACGTGATGGCGCCGCCGAACAGCGCCCCCCAGTAGATGCACGACAGCATGACGATGGCCGAGGTGGGCGACATCGTGAAGGTGAGCGGCAGCAGGATGGCCACGCCGTTGGCGCCGCCCAGGCCAGGCAGCACGCCGATCAGCACGCCGAGCGTGATGCCCACGAACATCAGCATGATGTTCGCCGGCGTCAGCACGACTGCGAACCCCTGGAACAGGGCTGAGATTTCATCCATTTGATTGAGCTCCTACCAGAGGTCAGTAGCCTAGGAAGGCCAGGGGCTCCAGCGCGCCTTTGTACAAGGGCACCTTGAACCAGATCTCGAACATCGCGAAGAACAGCGCGTTCACGCCGATGCCGACGAGCGCGCTCTTCAGCACCGAATAGCGCCCCAGCCACACCATGAAGATCGCCACGTAGATCGCCGAGGCGACGTACTGGCCGAGCACCATGATCGCGCCGACGTACAGCACGGCCGGCGCGAGCACCGACAGCACGCGCCTGAACTGCTCCCGGTCGATGAACACGCCCGTGTCGGCCGACTTCGACAGCAGCGCCTGGTACAGGATGCCCAGGCCGCCGATGCACAGGATCATGCCGATGTAGAAGGGGAAGTAGCCGGGGCCGGGGCCGTCGGTGGTCCAGCCGGCGCCCAGCCGCCTCGCCTCGAACACGACGACCAGGCCGATCATGGTGAGCAAGGCTGCGACGAGGGCGTCGACGCGGTTGTTGCGCACCAGCGGAACGCTCTCGGGTGCGCCGGGCTGTTCATGAGCCATGAGGTCCTCCAATGATGTGGGGTTGCAAGAAGGACCCGGTCACTTGGCGGCCATGAAGCCGGCTTCCGTCATGAGCGTCGCGTGAGCGGCTTCGGTGGTGGTGAGCCACTTCTGGAACTCGGCGCCCGACATCGAGGTGGTGTTGAAGGCACCCTTCTCCATGTATTCCTTCCAGTCGGGCGTTTCGCGCACCTTCTTCATCAGCTCGACGTAGTAGGCCTGCTGTGCCGGGGTCACGCCCGGGGCCATGAAGATGCCGCGCAGCATCACGTAGTCGGTGGGTACGCCGGACTCCTTGCAGGTGGGGATGTCCGCCCACGACTGCGTGTCGGTCACCTTGGTCTTGTAGGGCATGCGCTCGTGGTCGAACACGCACAGCGGCCGCAGCGAGCCGGCACGCCACTGCGCCACCGCCTCGATCGGGTTGTTGACGGTGGAGGTGATGTGGTTGCCCACCAGCTGCACCGCCACCTCGCCGCCGCCCTTGAACGGCACGTAGATGAACTTGGTGCCCGTCGCCTTCTCGAGGCCCACGGTGATGATCTGGTCTTCTTGCTTGGAGCCGGTGCCGCCCATCTTGAGCTTGTTGGGCCCTGCGGCCTTGGCGGCCGCGATGTACTCGCCGGCGGTCTTGTAGGGCGACTGCGCGTTCACCCACAGCACGAACTGGTCGAGCGCCATCATCGACACCGGCGTCATGTCCTTCCAGTTGAAGGGCACGCCGGTGGCCATGGGCGTGGTGAACAGGTTCGAGAGCGTGATGATGATCTTGTGCGGATCACCCTTGGCGCCCTTGATGTCGAGGAAGCCTTCCGCGCCTGCGCCGCCGGACTTGTTGACGACCACCATCGACTGGTTCATCAACTTGTGCTTCACGATGATCCCCTGGATCAGACGCGCCATCTGGTCGGCGCCGCCCCCGGTGCCCGCCGGCACCACGAACTCCACCGGCTTGGCGGGTTCCCAGGCCTGGGCCGACGCGAAGCCGGCCATCGTCGCGGCTGCCACCGCAAACGTCATGCGCGCTACGCAGCGCGCGATCGGAAAGGAAAAAGCACCTGCGTTCATCACCATGTCTCCTTGAATGCTCCCGAAAGGGGAGTCGACCTTCAGCCCGGAGAAATGGTCGTTCCGACGTTGGCGGAACGCGATTGACCGCAGTCAAGATTCGCGGAACGCAGTCTGCGTAGTTACGCCGATGCGTCCGCGATCAGTGGAATCGGTGGAAGAGTCTCGTCGAGACAGCTCTCACGTGAGAGTTCGAGAGCTTGAGCGCGCATGCGAGTTTCCGAACTCGCCGATGCCAGCGAGCGAAGAGCCCGCTGGTCCTTGCCTTGTCTCTTAAAGGCCGATGCGGGCGGCTTGCTGGCGCAGCACGGCAGCACGTGCCGGTTGAACGGCTTCGATGCGCTGCGCTTCGACCATCAGTTCACGCATGGCCTTCACCTCGTTGATCACGCGATTGGGGTTGGCAAGCGCGTCGAACAGCGTGCGCAGTTCGAGCACCAGCGTGTTCAACGCACTTCGCAGACGGGCCGACTGGGACAGGCGATACAGCATGTAGGAGGTGTGCATAACGGGGCTTCGGAGAGGTGGAACAACGGGTGCCAGTTTATTAGGGTTAACGTGGATAGAAAATGACCCGAGTCAAGACTTCTGGGTCAAAAGGGGCACTCCGGCGGGGCGTTTTGTTGACCGCGGTCAATTTTGTTGCGGCGCTTCATGCTGTTTTCCCGGTGATGGTGCGTGACGTTCGTCACTCATGAGTCGTGCGTGAAGGCGCATGCAGGCGGTGACGTTCCGGCGAACGTGCGGCACATGGCGAGCCCTAGAGTTGCCGGCATGAAAAGCCCCCTGCCCAATCACCCGCAACGCAACTTCCTGCGCTTGCAGTTGAAGCGAAACCCGCTGCTGGCCGTGCTCGACGATGCACAGCTCGCGCCGCTGGCAGAGCAGCTGGTGGTGCAGGACGCACACCGCGGTGAATGCCTGCTGGAGCAGGGCACACGCGAGCTGCGCCAGTTCTTCGTGCTCGAAGGCATGATCAAGCGCATCGTCAGCAGCCCGCAGGGGCGCGAGATGACCTTGCGCTTTGCAGGCGAGGGTGACTTCGAAACCTGCTACGACGCCTGGCGGCGGCACGACGTGGCGCCGTATTCGGTCGTCTGCGCGGCGCGCTGCTGTGTGGCCTCGGTGAGCATGCAGGAGTGGTGCACGTTCATCTCGCAGCATGCCGTGGTCCGGCAGGTCTTCCACGAGCGGCTTGTCGCGCTCGGCGAATCGCTGGTGGAGCATGCGATCGGGCTGCTGCTGCTCGA
>CAMLLU010000181.1 GCA_946480925.1 uncultured Rivibacter sp. | reverse complement strand
AGGTGCGGCACCTCGCCGTGCAGCTTGAGCGGCCGGTTGCCGGCCAGCTTGCGCATGAGCACGTAGAACACCGGCGTGAGGAAGATGCCGAAGGCCGTGACGCCGATCATCCCCGCGAACACCGCCACGCCCATGGCCTGGCGCATCTCGGCGCCGGCGCCGGTGGTGAACACCAGCGGCAGCACGCCCATCACGAAGGCCAGCGAGGTCATCAGGATGGGGCGCAGCCGCAGGCGCGCCGCCTCCACCGCCGCCTGCAGCGGCGAGCGGCCGGCGAACTCGAGCTCACGGGCGAACTCGACGATCAGGATGGCGTTCTTGGCGGAAAGCCCCACCAGCACCACCAGGCCGATCTGGGTGAAGACATTGTTGTCGCCGCCCGAGAGCCACACGCCGGTCATCGCCGCCATCAGCCCCATCGGCACGATCAGGATGATGGCCAGCGGCAGGGTGAGGCTTTCGTACAGCGCGGCCAGCGCCAGGAACACCAGCAGGATGGCGAGCGGGAACACCCACACCGCCGAGTTGCCGGCCAGGATCTCCTGGTAGGTGAGCTCCGTCCACTCGTAGCTGATGCCCGGGGGCAGCGTTTCCTTGGCGATGCGCTCGACCGCGTCCTGCGCCTGGCCTGACGAATAGCCGGGCGCCGGGCCGCCGTTGATGTCGGCCGCGAGGAAGCCGTTGTAGCGCATGGCGCGCTCGGGGCCGAAGCTCGGCTGGACCTTCATCAGGGCGGACAAGGGCACCATCTCGCCGGTGGACGAGCGCACCTTGAGCAGGCCCACGTCTTCGGCCCGCGCGCGGTAGGGCGCGTCGGCCTGCACCCGCACGGAGTACGTGCGGCCGAACTTGTTGAAGTCGTTGACGTAGAGGCTGCCGAGGTAGATCTGCATCGTGTCGAACACGTCGGTCACCGCCACGCCGAGCTGGCGTGCCTTGGTGCGGTCGATGTCGGCATACAGCTGCGGCACGTTGACCTGGTAGCTCGAGAACAGGCCGGCGAGCTCGGGCGCCTGGCGGGCCTTGGCCATGAAGGCCTTCACCGCCGAGTCCATGGCTTCATAGCCCAGCGAGCCGCGGTCTTCGAGCTGCAGCTTGAAGCCGCCCGTGGTGCCCAGGCCCGCCACCGGCGGCGGTGGGAACATCACGATGAAGGCGTCTTCGATCTTGGCGTACTCGGCATTGAGCTGGGCCGCCACCGCGGGGCCGCTCTGGTCGGGCCGCGTGCGCTGGTCGAAGGGCTTGAGCATCGCGAAGGCAATGCCGGAGTTGGAGCTGTTGGTGAAGCCGTTGATCGACAGGCCCGGGAACGACAGCGTGCCCTCGATGTTGGGGTTCTGCTTCGCGATCTCGCCCATGCGGCGGATCACCTCGTCGGTGCGGTCGAGCGTGGCGCCGTCGGGCAGCTGCGCGAAGCCGATGAGGTACTGCTTGTCCTGCATCGGCACGAAGCCGCTGGGCACTGCCTTGAAGAGGCCGAAGGTGGCCACCACCAGCACCAGGTAGACACCCATCATCAGCGCCTTGCGCGAGGCGACACGCTTCACGCCGGAGCCGTAGGCGTCGGAGCCGCGGCCGAAGGCCTTGTTGAAGCCGCGGAACAGCCAGCCGAAGGCGAAGTCCATGCCGCGGGTGAGCGCGTCCTTGGGCGCGTCGTGGCTGCGCAGCAGCAAGGCGGCGAGCGCGGGCGACAGCGTGAGCGAGTTGATCGCCGAGATGACGGTCGAGATCGCGATCGTCACCGCGAACTGCTTGTAGAACTGGCCGGTGAGGCCGCTGATGAAGGCCAGCGGCACGAACACCGCCACCAGCACGATGGCGATCGCGATGATCGGCCCCGAGACCTCGCGCATGGCGCGGTAGGTCGCGTCGCGCGGCGACAGGCCCGCCTCGATGTTGCGCTCCACGTTCTCGACCACCACGATGGCGTCGTCGACCACGATGCCGATGGCCAGCACCAGGCCGAACAGGCTCAGCGCGTTGATCGACAGGCCGAGCAGTTGCAGCACCGCGAAGGTGCCCACGATGGACACCGGCACCGCCAGCAGCGGGATGATCGAGGCGCGCCAGGTCTGCAGGAACAGGATCACCACCAGGACCACCAGGGCGATGGCCTCGAGCAGCGTCTGCACCACCGACTTGATGGAGGCGCGCACGAACTGCGTGGGGTCGTAGGCGATGCGGTACTCCACGCCTTCGGGCATGTGCGGCGCGAGCTCTTCCATCGTCTTGCGCACGGCGGCCGAGATCTCCAGCGCGTTGGAGCCCGGCGCCTGAAACACGCCGGTGCCCACCGCCTGGTCGTTGTCGAGCAGCGAGCGCAGCGAGTAGTCGGCCGCACCGAGCTCGATGCGGGCGATGTCGCGCAGCCGCGTGACGGCGCCGCCCGGGGCGGTCTTCACGATGATGTCGCCGAACTCGTCTTCGTTCTGCAGGCGGCCCTGCGCATTGATGGACAGCTGCAGGTCCACGCCCGGCAGGCCGGGCGAGGCGCCCACCACGCCGGCGGCAGCCTGCACGTTCTGCTCGCGGATGGCGCGCACCACGTCGCCGGCGGCCAGGCCGTGCTCGGCCACCTTCTGCGGGTCGAGCCACACGCGCATCGAATACTCGCCGCCGCCCCAGGTCTGCACCTGCCCCACGCCTTCGATACGCGCGAGCCGGTCCTTGATGTTGAGCAGCGTGTAGTTGCGCAAGTAGTTCATGTCGTACCGGTTGTTCGGCGACACGAGGTGCACCACCATCGTGAGGTCTGGCGAGCTCTTGACGGTGGTGATGCCCAGCCGGCGCACTTCTTCCGGCAGGCGCGGCTCGGCCTGCGCGACGCGGTTTTGCACCATCTGCTGCGCAAGGTCGGGGTTGGTGCCCAGGCGGAAGGTCACGGTCAGCGTGAGCAGGCCGTCGGTGGTGGCCTGGCTGCCCATGTAGAGCATGCCTTCCACGCCGTTGATGGCCTCCTCGAGCGGCGTGGCCACCGTCTCGGCGATCACCTTGGGGTTGGCGCCCGGATACTGCGCGCGCACCACCACCGAGGGCGGCACGACTTCCGGGTACTCGGAGATCGGCAGGGCGCGCAGCGCGATCAGGCCAGCCAGCAGCATGAGCAGCGACAGCACGCCGGCAAAGATCGGCCGGTCGATGAAGAACTT
>CAMLLU010000180.1 GCA_946480925.1 uncultured Rivibacter sp. | reverse complement strand
TTCAAGGCGGCGATGAAGGAGCTGGCGGGGCCGGGGAGTGCAGAGGATTCATTGACGCAGCCCAAGCACAGTGACTTCAAGGGCTGCGCTGAATCGGTCAAATCGGCAGCCGGCTTTGGTGGGGCGCTTGCTTGACATGAACGCGTTCTCATCGATGCAAATGAATCCCGTCATGGCGCAACCCACTGCAGTGCTTTCGGTCGAGGTGCAACTCGCCGCCATCGACTTGATGGGTGGGTTCGACCGCGCCTACTGGCTTGTCGATCCCGTGCTGGCCAGCCTACGGGAAATGGATGCCTTGAAGGATTTCGAGCCCCTTGTCATCCCCGTCGTCTACAAGGATCTGCCCAAGGACATGCGTCCGCTGCTGATCGCCGGGCGCGACGCAGGGAGCGTTGATCTGCTCAAGCTGGCGCAGCCCTGCTTTGAGTACGCGCAGCAGGAATGCATGTGCCCCATTCCCGCAGGGCAACCCCGGCCCCGCTCCCTCTGTGCGTTTGTTGCCACAGCCATGCCTGCCGGCGACGTGGCTGCCTTGCTCGCACGCGCGGCGGTGGTCTCCGATCCGCATGGGCACCAGAAGCTGCTGCGTTTCTGGGACCCTCGGGTGGTGCAGCACATGAAGCGCATGCCGAATGCGCCGGATCTGCTGCCGCAAGGCTTCGAAGGGGTGTGGACTTACCTCGACAGCTTTGGCCGGATGAAGCAGATCGTCCGCACCTCGGCAGTGCCGCAGCGGCAGGCGTTGGGCAACCCACTTGATGAACACCAGTTGCGTTGGCTCCGCACAGTTTCGGAACTCAACATGCTGTTCGAGTCCGCCGCATGCAACCAACGGTCGCCCGATGAGTTCGTCTGGCAAGAACTCGAACAGACGCTGGACGCGGTGGGCCGCATGGCGCTTGTCCAAGCCAAGGACCGAATGACGTTTGCCGTGATGCGTATCGGCGCTGGTGTTCCCATCGAGCGCTCCGCGCGACTGCAGCAGATGCTGGTGCATTCCAGGGACCACGGAATCCCGTTGGAGAGCCTGGGCGCCGAGCTGACCGATGAAGACTGGGGCCTCATTCGTGCCGAGGCGGCGGCTTGAGCACAAGCATGCAGAAAACGAGCGATAGAGGAAGGGGGAAAAACCGATGAGCACCGACGACTGCAAGTACTGCAACCGCACAGGCTTGCCGCTGCTGCCGCTGAGGATCGCCTACGTTGCGCAGGCAGCCGACACATTGCCGGCGGGCATCGCGAAGTCCGCACGCGTCGTGAGCGGCATGACCAACGGGGCCTACGCGCTGCGGGTCATCACCGAAGGCTATGTCTACGTCTTGGATGCACGTGCCGGAGGGTTCTGGCGGTGCTTTGCCGCCACGGCAAGCGGACATTTCCGCGAATATCCCGTCGATCACCGGCCGGCCACGGCGCCGACTTTCCAGTGCGCGCGGGGCGGCCATGCGGAGGTCGCGTCGATCGTCAACATCGAGCGTGCCAGTGAAGCGGGCGACGTGTGGGTAGGCTATTCACGCGTCTGGTGGACGAAGGCCGTGCGAGCCAAGCTCAAATCGGACGCGACCTTGCGCAACGAACTGATGGTCAAGCTCAACGCTGCCGCCGTCGTGCATGGAGGCGCGGTGCCGCCCGATGCCGGTGTTCGCGTGGCCGATGGCGCGTCACTCAGTGCCCTGGTCGGTGAATATGCGAGCGCAGGAGCGGCCTTCAACGAAGTCGATCGACGCTATGCCAGCCTGACGACGAATGCGGCCGTGCCTCGGTCTGGTCAGGCGGATGGCCTGGTCAAGCGCATGCAGGCCATGAGCCCTGACAACGCCATCGTGCTGGCGCTGCCGGACACCGTGGGCATCACCAGAGACGTTCGGAACTGGGTCAACCTCAAGGCTGGCGAACTGGCCAAGTACCAGGCAGACGCCGCCAAGCTGCGCACCCGCATCGTCGGTGACTTGATTCTCGGCATCGAAAAGAGCATGCGCGAGCAGGGGCAGAGCGAGCTGTGGAATGAGCGCTATGCCGGCAAGGTCGAACTGGGCAAGGTGCGCGCCGACAAGCAGAAGCACGATGCGAAGGTCAAGGAGCTGGATGCCAGGATCGTTGCCGCCGCGAAGGACTGGTGCCGTTGGGCGAACAGCAGCCTGTTCAAGCACGCGTGGCTGGTCTACGACGGCGCCGACAAGACCGACGGCAAGGCCTGCGGCGGCGCCATGGAGCGAGACATGTGCGGCTGCGTCTTCGGCTCCGGAGGCACGCGCGAAGAGCAAGCCTGGTGGAAGGAATGGCTCACGGCCGAGCCCGACGACACGAAACACGCGCTGTGGCTGGCCATTGCCGCGGGCGACAAGGACGTGGTCGCCTATGCCATGGGCGATGCCGCCAAACCCTTGGACGTGGGCAAGACCGACAAGGCTGCCGACGTCGTCAAGAACGGTCGTGAACTTCGGGCGAAGCTCAAGGAATGGCACGAGGGGCGCCAGGCCAGGGGGCTGATGCGTGCCGTGCAGGCCGAGTCCGGGCTGCTGGCCAACGCGATGGCGGCTCAGCTGCACGTGCTGGCCAAGCACAACCCTGAACAGGCCCTGGTGGCCGGGCAGCGCCTGCGCATCATGATCGCCAGCCGCATGGACGTGCTCGTCACGCCGCACATGCAGCAAGTGACGCTGCAGCAACTGGTGGTGCAGATGCACGAGGCGGTGTGGGGGCCGCCGAAGGCGCAACTGTCCCGGGTGGTGCAGGAAGCACGCTCGCTCAAGATCGCACAGGGGCTGGACGGCACCTGGCTCGGCAGCCGGTTCACGGCCACCAAGGTGGTGACCCTGGAGATCTGGTTGCCCGAGCCGGCCTTGCAGCTGGGTGCTACCGCCGTACCCAAGGCCTTGCCTGCTCCGGAGGCGGCGTTGACGCTGCCTCGCCCGGCGCTCAACCCATGGCAAGGGTTGACCCAGTACCTCAAGAACTCCAAGGCCGCAGGCCAGGGTTTGCTGGGGTTGGGAGCGGCACTGCAGATCAGCAACCTGTGCGCCAACCTGATTCAGTTGGACCGTGCGACCAAGGGGAACGCCGCGAACCGGGACGATGCCATCACGGAGAGCTGGTACGGTGTGGTTTCCGGCTCGCTCGGGTTGTTGGCGCTGACGGGTGAGGTCTTTGCCGGGGCCGTGGCTGCGCGTGTTGTGCCGGCTGTGGCGACGACGACGGCGGCGAGGTTGATGACCGTGGCGGGGTGGTCGGCGTT
>CAMLLU010000179.1 GCA_946480925.1 uncultured Rivibacter sp. | reverse complement strand
GGGCTCCCGGGGCCATCACCCTTCACGGAGACTGACCCATGGACATCACCATCCACTCGAGCTTCCTGCCGCACAACGACCCGGAAGCCTCCCTGGCCTTCTACCGCGACATCCTCGGCTTCGAGGTGCGCAACGACGTCGGATACAACGGCATGCGCTGGATCACGGTGGGCCCCGTGGGGCAGCCCGGCACCTCCATCGTGCTGTATCCGCCGGGCGCCACCCCTGGCGTCACCGAAGACGAGCGCCGCACCGTCGCCGAGATGATGGCCAAGGGCACCTTCGCGATGCTGCTGCTGGCCACCAAGGACCTCGACGGCACCTTCGAGCGGCTGCAGGCCAGCGACGCCGAGATCGTGCAGGAGCCCACCGAGCAGCCGTACGGCGTGCGCGACTGCGGCGTGCGCGATCCGGCGGGCAACATGATCCGCATCCAGCAGCAGCGTTGAGCCGCCGCGAACGGCAAGACGGCAGAGGGAAGGAGACGCGACCCGCATGGCCACGAAGAAGAACACGAAGCCGCAGGCTGCCGCGCCGCACGCAGCCGACAGCCACGACTTCATCCGCGTGCACGGCGCGCGGGTGAACAACCTGAAAGACGTGAGCCTCGAGATCCCGAAGCGCCGGCTCACGGCGTTCACCGGTGTCTCGGGTTCGGGCAAGAGCTCACTGGTGTTCGACACCATCGCCGCGGAGTCGCAGCGGCTGATCAACGAGACCTACAGCGCCTTCGTGCAGGGCTTCATGCCCACGCTGGCGCGGCCCGAGGTGGACGTGCTCGAGGGGTTGACCACGGCCATCATCGTCGACCAGGAGCGCATGGGCGCCAACGTGCGCTCCACGGTAGGCACCGCCACCGACGCCAACGCGATGCTGCGCATCCTCTTCAGCCGTCTCGGCAAGCCGCACATCGGCCCGCCCAGCGCCTTCGCCTTCAACGTGCCCTCGGTCAAGGCGACCGGCGTGATCACCGTCGAACGCGGTGAGAGCAAGACGGTGAAGCAGACCTTCACCCGCACCGGCGGCATGTGCCCGCGCTGCGAAGGCATGGGCTCGGTGAGCGACGTCGACCTGACCCAGCTCTACGACGACAGCAAGTCGCTCAACGAAGGCGCGCTCACCATTCCCGGCTACAGCATGGAAGGCTGGTACGGCCGCATCTTCAGGGGCTGCGGCTTCTTCGACCCCGACAAGCCGATCCGCAAGTACACAAGGCGAGAGCTGAACGACCTGCTCCACAAGGAGCCGACCAGGATCAAGGTCGACGGCATCAACCTTACCTACGCGGGGCTGATCCCGACCCTGCAGAAGTCGTACCTGTCCAAGGACGTCGACACGCTGCAGCCGCACATCCGCGCCTTCGTGGAGCGCGCGGTCACCTTCACCACCTGCCCTGAATGCGGTGGCACGCGGCTTAGCGAGGCGGCGCGGTCTTCCAGGATCAAGGGGCTCAGCATCGCCGATGCCTGCGCCATGCAGATCAGCGACCTGGCCGATTGGGTGCGCGGCCTGAAGGAGCCCTCCGTCGCGCCGCTGCTGCAGGCCCTGCACGGCACGCTCGAATCGTTCGTCGAGATCGGGCTCGGCTATCTCTCGCTCGACCGGCCCACCGGCACGCTCTCGGGCGGCGAGGCGCAGCGCACGAAGATGATCCGCCACCTCGGCTCTTCGCTCACCGACGTGACCTACGTGTTCGACGAACCGACGGTCGGTCTGCACCCGCACGACATCCAGCGCATGAACGAGCTGCTGCTGCGCCTGCGCGACAAGGGCAACACCGTTCTCGTGGTGGAGCACAAGCCGGAGGCCATCGCCATTGCCGACCACGTGGTGGACCTGGGCCCCGGCGCCGGCACGGCAGGCGGCACCGTGTGCTTCGAAGGCACCGTCGAAGGCTTGAGGAAGAGCGGCACGCTCACCGGCCGCCATCTCGACGACCGGGCCGCGCTGAAGCCCGAGGTGCGGGCGCGCTCGGGCGTGCTGAAGGTGCGTGGCGCCTGCACGCACAACCTGAAGAAGGTCGACGTCGACATTCCGCTCGGCGTGCTGGTCGTCGTGACTGGTGTCGCGGGCTCGGGCAAGAGCTCGCTGATCCACGGCTCGGTGAGCGGCCAAGGCGGCGTTGTCGCCATCGACCAAGCCGCGATCCGCGGCTCGCGCCGCAGCAACCCGGCCACGTACACCGGGCTGCTCGACCCCATTCGCAACGCATTCGCCAAGGCCAGCGGCGTGAAGCCCGCGCTGTTCAGCCCCAACTCCGACGGCGCCTGCCCCGGCTGCAATGGCGCCGGCGTCATCTACACCGACCTGGCCACGATGGCCGGCGTGGCCACGCCCTGCGAGGAATGCGGGGGCAAGCGCTTCCAGTCCTCGGTGCTGGAATACAAGCTCGGCGGCCGCGACATCAGCGAAGTGCTCGCGATGCCGGTGAACGAAGCGAAGGAATTCTTCGGCGCGGGCAAGGCGCGCACGCCGGCCGCACATGCCGTGCTCGAGCGGCTTGCCGGCGTGGGCCTGGGCTACCTGAGCCTCGGCCAGCCGCTCACCACGCTCTCCGGCGGCGAGCGGCAGCGGCTCAAGCTGGCGACCCACATGGCCGAAGAGGGCGACACCTACGTGCTCGACGAGCCGACCAGCGGCCTGCACCTCGCCGACGTGGAGCAGCTGCTCGGCCTGCTCGACCGGCTGGTCGATGCGGGCAAGTCGGTCATCGTCATCGAGCACCACCAGGCGGTGATGGCACATGCCGACTGGATCATCGACCTCGGCCCAGGCGCAGGCCACGACGGTGGCCGCATCGTCTTCGAAGGCACGCCTGGTGACCTCGTGGCCGCGCACTCCACGCTCACGGGCCGGCATCTCGCTGAATACGTGGGCCGTTGATCGAGGGCGGCAGGTGTGCCATGCGCCGATGTGAAACAGCTGTCTCGAAACGTTTTCCGTCAGGTCTTTTCCACAGGCCGATGTGATAGTGCGCTGCGTGCCGAGGGAGGCACGAAGGAGCGGAACGATGGGATCATGGGGCACGAAGCCGCGTCGCGGCATCATGGCTTGGTTCGTTGGCATCGCACTGTTGGGCGCCCCCCTGTGGGCTGCGGCCCAGGGCAACTACCAGCAGACGCACACCGGGCAGGGCACTTTCTATGGCTATGGCGGCGGGGGCAACTGCTCGCTGCCCAAGCCGACCGACATCCTCACCGCGGCCATGAACACGGCCGACTACAACACCGCGCAGGCCTGCGGCGCCTGCATCGAGGTGACCAACCTCAACACGC
>CAMLLU010000178.1 GCA_946480925.1 uncultured Rivibacter sp. | reverse complement strand
TGCGCGCCCTCGGAGAGGAACGCCCCTCCTGCAGCGACGACACGCGCTCCGGCGGGCAGGCCGTCCACTTCCACGCGGCTGCCTTGCCGGCGGCCCGTCGTCACCGGCCGGCTGGTGACCTTGTCGCCTTCGCCCAGCAGGTAGACGTAGGCGCGGCCGTCGCGCAGCGTCACGGCCGTCTGCGGCAGCGTCTGCGCCGGGCGGGAGTCCAGTTCGATGGCCCCGTTGGCGAACATGCCGGCCCGCGCCGGGCTGACGGCCGGCAGGCTCACGTAGACCGTCGCACGGCCGGTGTTCGTGCTCAGCGTGGGCCCCACCAGCCGCACGCGCCCTTCGACCTGCTCACCGCCCGGCAAGGCGACGCGCGCCCCCAGGCCGGGCCGCAGCGCCGACACCTGGCGTGCGTCGAGCTCCGGGCGCCATTCGACGCGGCCCTGGCGCACGAGGCGGAACAGCTCTGCCCCCGCGTTGACGACGTTGCCGAGCACCGCCGACTTCGACGACACGACGCCGTCGTCGGCGGCGACGATGCGCGTCTGCCGCAGCTTCAGCTGGATGCTCTGCAGCTCGGCCTCGGCCGATTCGAGATCCGCACGCGAGGTCGCCACGCTGATGCGGTAGTCGTCCACCTTCTGCGGCGACAGCGCACCGCTGCCGTCGACCGCCTGGGCGCGCTGCAGGTTCGCCGCGGCCTGCGCGAGCGTTGCGCGTGCCCGCTCCACGGCGGCCTGCTGCTTGCGCAGGTCGGCCTGCAGGCTCTCGTCGGCCAGCCGGGCCAGCAGGTCACCGCGCTTGACGCGTGCACCCACGTCCACCAGCAGCTCGGCAATGCGCAGCCCTCCGGTCTCGGGGCTCACGATGATTTCCTGCCACGCCGCGAGCGGGCCGCTGCCCTGCACGACTTCGGGCCAGGTCTCGGTCTGCGGCGTCACGACGCTCACCGTCAGCACGCTGGGTGCCTTCGCGCCGGCCGGCGCATCGGCGGCCGCAGCGGGGCGCAGCCCCCAGGCCAGCGCACCGGCTGCCAGCACGGCGGCCAGCGCCACCGCTGTGGTAAGGAAAGTTCGTGTCACGGGGCTCTTCATGGGGTGGTTCTCGAAGCTTCAGCCAGCGCCTCCGGCGAAGAGGCTGGAGTGCCCGGCTGCCAACCGCCGCCGAGCGCCTTGTAGAGCGCGATCCAGTACGAAATGCGGTCGCGCTCCAGCGTGATGAGGCTCACCAGCGCAGACAGCGCCGAGCGGCGCGCTTCCTCCAGCGTCAGCAGGCTCTCGCTGCCCGCGCGCCAGTTCGCTTCGGTGGCCAGGAAGTAGCTTCGGTAGTCTTCGGCCGCGCGCTGGGCCTCTTCGGCGCGGCGCGCGGTGCTGTCGAGGTTGACGAGCGCCTGCTCGACTTCCTTCACCGCGGTGCGCACGCCTTGCCGGTATCCGGCGAACGCCGACTGGTAGCTGGCGCGAGCCGTGTCCACCGCCGCGCGCCGCTTGCCCGCATCGAACAGCGGGATCGACAGCGAAGGGCCGAGGGACCAGCCGGTGAACGACGAAGCACTGCCTGCGGCTGAAACGGAGATGGAGCCCGAGAGGGACAGGCTGGGGTACAGGTCGGCCTGCGCCACGCCGATCTCGGCGCTGCTGGCGGCCAGTTCACGTTCCAGCGACGCGAGATCGGGCCGCTGGCGCAACGCGTTGGCCGGCACGCTCTGCACCTCCAGGCCGGCCGGCGTGGGCAGGCGGCTGCCGTCGCCGGGCCTGTCCTTGCTCAGCAGCACGCGCAACGACAGCTCGTCGCGGCCGGTCAGATCGACCAGCGACTTGACCAGCAGCTCGCACTGCGCCCGCTGCGACAGCAACGTCGAGGTCGTGTTGGCCAGGCTGGCGCGTGCGAGGGCCGCGTCGGACTGTGCGCTGAAACCCGCACGCACCGAAGCGGCCGTCGCCCTTTCGGTATCGGCCATCGAGGTGCGTTCACGCTCGTAGGCATCGGCCAGCAGTTCGCAGGCGCGGTACTGCACATAGGTGTCGGCCACTTCGGCCGCGAGCGAGACGCGGGCGTCGTGCCAGTCCGCCACGCGCGCGTCGGCGCGGGCCGCAGCCGCTTCGGTGTTGCGCCGCACCTTGGCGAAGAGGTCGAGCTCCCATGCCGCGTCGAGTCCGGCGCTGCGCGTGGTGCCCGTGGTGGCCGAGCCCAGCACCGACTGCTGTCGCGAGCGCGTGACCGAGGCGCTGCCGTTCACGCTCGGCAGGCCGCCCGCACGCGCGGTGGTGAGCGTGGCACGCGCCTTCTCGATGCCGGCCCAGGCCTTCACGAGGTTCGGGCTGTCGGCTTCCGCGAAGGCGATGAGTTGCGCCACCGTCGGGTCGTCGAACTGCTGCCACCAGTCGCGCATCGCAACGACGTTGCCGTCGTGCGGCAGCACGGCTTGCCACGTGACAGGCGTGGCCGGCTCGGGTGGGGTGTAGGTCGGGCCGACCGCGCAGGCCGCGAGCAGGAGGCTCACGAGGGTCGGCGCGAAGGCGGCAGCAAAGCGGTTTGACAAGAGAACACTCATGGCTCGCGAAAGAAGGTTCGGGCATCGTAGAAATGCCCTCCGTTCACCGCGGTTCAGCAGCGTTAAGCAGGGTAAAAGTCCCGGCTCCGAGGTGCACCGCGCGGTGCAACGGCGGGATACTTTCGGCAGCTTCACGACCCAGTCCAGTGAAACGGAGACCATGCCCCGCGTACTGCTCGTCGACGACGACGTCGAACTCACCGAGATGCTGTCGCTGTACCTCGGGCGCGAGGGCTTCGACGTGCATGCGGTGCACGACGGCGAGAGCGGCGCCGCGGAGGCCACGCGCGGCGCGTATGCGATCGTGGTGCTCGACATCATGATGCCGCGCATGTCCGGCATCGAGGCGCTGCGCCGCATTCGTGCCGCCAGCCAGGTGCCGGTGCTGATGCTCACCGCGCGCGGCGAAAACGTCGACCGCATCGTCGGGCTCGACATGGGCGCCGACGACTACGTGCCCAAGCCCTGCACACCGGGCGAGCTGGCAGCGCGCATCCGCGCGATCCTGCGCCGCACCGAAACCCGCGAGCCGGCCAGCGCGCTCGCGAGCCCGCGCGTGCTGCAGGTGGGCGAACTCGCACTGTGGCCCGGCAGCCGGCGTGCGCTATGGCGCGGCCAGCCGCTCGAGCTCACGGGCACGGAATTCAGCCTGCTCGACGTGCTGGCCCGCCACGCCGGGCAGCTCGTCAGCAAGGACGCCATCTCGCAGCAGGCCTTCGGCCGGCCGCTCGCACGCTTCGACCGCCGCATCGACGTGCACATCAGCAGCATCCGCCAGAAGCTCGGCACGCGGCCCGACGGCCAGTCGTGGATCCAGAGCGTGCGCGG
>CAMLLU010000177.1 GCA_946480925.1 uncultured Rivibacter sp. | reverse complement strand
AAGGAGCTGCGCGCCGAGCAGGGCAAGCTCGAAGACATCCTCGGCAGCCCGGCGAGCCTCAAGCGCACGGTCGTCAAAGAGATCGAGGCCGACGCCAAGCAGTTCGGGGACGAGCGCCGCACGCTGATCCAGGCCGAAAAGAGAGCCGTCGTCGAAGTCAAGATCGTTGACGAGCCGGTCACCGTGGTGGTGAGCCAGAAAGGCTGGGTGCGCGCCCGCACCGGCCATGGCCACGACGCGGCGTCGTTCGCCTTCAAGGCCGGCGACGGCCTGTACGGCACCTTCGAATGCCGCACCGTCGAGACGCTGCTGGCCTTCGGCTCCAACGGCCGCGTCTACAGCGTGCCGGTGGCCAGCCTGCCGGGTGCGCGTGGCGACGGCCAACCCGTCACCACGATGATCGAGCTCGAAAGCGGCACGACCATCGCGCATTACGTGGCGGGCCCGGCCGACACCACGCTGCTGCTGTCGAACACCGGCGGCTTCGGCCTGCTGGCCAAGCTGGGCGACATGCAGAGCCGACAGAAGGGCGGCAAGAGCTTCCTGAGCCTCGAATCCGGCGACAAGCTGCTGCCGCCGGCGCCGGTGGCGGCCGGTCACAAGCAGGTGGCGTGTCTGAGCCTCTCCGGCCGCCTGCTCGTCTTCGCGCTCGACGAGCTGAAGCTGCAGCCCAACGGCGGGCGCGGCCTCACGCTGATGGAAGTCGATGCGAAAGACCCGCTGGTGTCGGTGGCCAGCGCAGGCTCGGCCCTCAAGGTCTACGGTACCGGCCGCGGCGGCAAGCCCAAGGAAGAAGAGCTCAAGGGTGCGTCGCTCGCGGTCTATTCGAGCAAGCGCGCCCGCAAGGGCAAGGTGCTCGACGCCGGCATGAAGCCGCAGCGCGTGGTCGCCGCCTGAACGCCCAGCGGGGGAGGGTATCCCCCGGACTGCCCCGCTTTGCATGCAGCGGCGCGAGGTCTACACTCGTCGCGCCAAGTCGCTCTTTACGGAGGTGACCATGGAACTGCGCATGCATCCGCATGACTGGGAACGCCGCTTGCCAGACTGGCTCGCGGCGACGGTGGCAGGCTTTGCCGCGGGCGCCGCGGTAATGGTGCTGGAGCTGTTCTGGGCGACGACCATCGATGGTCACCCAATGCGCCTCTCGCGCATGATCGCCGCCATGGTGATGGGCCCCGACGCTCTGCAGCCCACCACCAGCACGGTTGCCGTCATGGCGGTGGCCCTCATCACGCACTACATACTGGGCATCGTGTTCGCCATCGTGCTGGCGGCCGTGGTGCTGGCTCCCTTCCACTGCGATTCGAGCCTGGGCGTGTCCATGATGGCCGGTGCCTTGTTCGGCGCGGTGCTGTACATGGTCAACTTCTACGGCATGGTGCAGATCTTCCAGTGGCGCTGGTTCGAAGATCTGCGCGGCTGGGCGACCTTCATCGCCCACGTCGTGTTCGGCATCATCGCCGCGGGGCTGTACTGGAAGTTCGAGCGAGAAGAACCCGCAGATCGTGCGTAGCCCGCGGGCCCGCACCGCCTGAAAAGCCTGAGGCGGGCCCGATTGCAAGAAGGGGGTGGTATGGCCATCGCCATCGCGCTCGTCTTGATCGTCGTCGCCTCGGTGCTGTTCCACCTGTTCAGCCCGTGGTGGCTCACGCCGCTCGCGTCCAACTGGGGGCAGATGGACGACACGCTGACGATCACCATCGTCATCACGGGCATCTTCTTCGTTGTCATCAACCTGTTCGTCGTCTACGCACTGCTGCGCTTCCGGCACCGCGGTGACGGCCAGCGCGCCGGCTACGTGCCGGACAACAAGAAGCTCGAGTACTGGCTGATCGGCGTCACCACCGTGGGCATCGTGCTGCTGCTGGCGCCCGGCCTCGTGGTGTATGCCGACTACGTGCGCGCGCCCAAGGACGCGATGGTGCTCGAGGTGGTGGGCAGCCAATGGCAGTGGCGCTTCCGCTTCCCCGGCACCTCCGGCAAGCTGGGCGGCAGCGACGCGCGTTTCGTCAACGCCAGCAACCCGCTCGGCCTCGACCCCGACGACGCGGCCGCGCAGGACAACTTCGTGATCCTCGGCAACGAGGTCTACCTGCCGCTGAACAAGCCGGTGAAGGTGGTGGCGCGTGCGCACGACGTGCTGCACGACTTCTTCGTGCCCAACTTCCGCGCCCGCATGAACATCGTGCCGGGCATGGTGAGTTCGTACTGGTTCACACCCACGCAGAAGGGCCGCTTCGAGGCCATGTGCGCGCAGCTGTGCGGCGTGGGCCACCCCAACATGCACGGCTACGTGGTGGTGGTGGACGAACCCGAGTTCAACGACTGGCTCAGGAAGCAGCCCACGTTCGCGCAGTCCCTCGCGGCGGCGCGCAAGGCCGCGCCTGAAGCTGGCTCGGTCGCGGCACATGGCCGCGAGCTCGTGCAGTCCAACGGCTGCGTGGCTTGCCACACCATCGACGGCAGCCCCAGCGCCGGGCCCACGTGGAAGGGCCTCTTCGGCAAGACCGAGACGCTGGCCGACGGCGCCAGCGCCGTCGTCGACGAGGCCTACCTCGCCCGCGCCATTCGCCAGCCCAATGCCGAAGTCGTGAAGGGCTTCCCGGCCATCATGCCGCCGTCGAACATGAGCGATGCCGACGTGGCGGCCGTCACGGCCTACATCAAGTCGCTCGGCGGCCCCACACAGTGAGGGAGGCACACGCATGGCCTACGCAGAACACGCGCACGACGACCACGGTCCGCAGAGCTTCTGGACCAAGTACGTCTGGAGCCAGGACCACAAGGTGATCGCCGTGCAGTACGCCGGCACCGCCATCTTCGTCGGGCTCATCGGCCTGGTGCTGTCGAACCTGATGCGGCTGCAGCTCGGCTATCCCGGCTCGTTCGAATTCATCAATGCCGAGCGCTATTACCAGTACGTGACGATGCACGGGATGATCATGGTGATCTACCTGCTCACGGCGCTGTTCCTCGGCGGCTTCGGCAACTACATGATCCCGCTGATGATCGGCGCGCGGGACATGGTGTTCCCGTTCATGAACATGCTGAGCTACTGGGTCTACCTGCTCTCGGTCGTCGTGCTGCTGGCGAGCTTCTTCGTGCCGGGAGGGCCCACCGGCGCGGGGTGGACGCTGTATCCGCCGCAGGCCATCCTGGCCGGCACGCCGGGCTACGACTGGGGCATCATCCTCATGCTCGTCTCGCTGGTGATCTTCATCGTGGCCACCACGATGGGCGGCCTCAACTACGTGACCACCGTGCTGCAGGCACGCTGCCAGGGCATGACGCTGCTGCGCATGCCGCTCACCGTGTGGGGCATCTTCGTGGCCATCATCCTGGCGCTGCTGGCCTTCCCGGCGCTGTTCGTGAGCGGCGTGATGATGCTGCTCGACAAGACGCTGGGCACCAGCTTCTTCATGCCGGCGCTGGTGTCGATGGGGCAGGT
>CAMLLU010000176.1 GCA_946480925.1 uncultured Rivibacter sp. | reverse complement strand
AAGAGCCGCGACACCTTCCAGGGCGGCTGGACGAAAAGCGGCGACAAGTACGTGCGCAACGCCGACGGCACCTACACCTATTCCGGCCGCAGCGACGACATGCTGAAGGTGAGCGGCATCTACGTGAGCCCCTTCGAGGTGGAGGCCACGCTGGTACAGCACCCGGCCGTGCTGGAGGCTGCGGTCATCGGCAAGCCCGACGCCGACGGCCTGGTGAAGACCAAGGCCTTCGTCGTGCTCAAGCAGGGCGGCAGCACCACCGAGGAAGAGCTCAAGGCCTTCGTGAAGGACAAGCTCGCGCCCTACAAGTACCCGCGTTTCGTGGAGTTCGTGAGCGAGCTGCCGAAGACGGCCACCGGCAAGATCCAGCGCTTCAAGCTGCGCGAGCTGGAAGCGTCGAGGGGTTGAGATGAACCGGCACCGCGCTGCATGGGCTCCTTCTCCCGCTTGTGGGAGAAGGCGGGGGATGAGGGCATGCAGGCCGGCCACCCCCCCTCACCCCAACCCTCTCCCGCCAGCGGGAGAGGGAGCACTTCGAGACAACTCACCGGCGGCAACAGTGAGCAGCGAATTCGCCCACATCACCTGGCGCAACCAGCCGGTGCGCATCGAGCACCAGTGGATCGCGCGCGAGCGCACGGGTGTACCTTTGCTCATCTTCCTGCACGAAGGCCTGGGCTCGCTGTCGATGTGGAAGGACTTCCCGCAGCGGCTGTGCGAGGCGGTGGGCTGCCGCGGCCTCGTGTATTCGCGCCCCGGCTATGGCCGCTCCACGCCCCGCAACCCCGACGAGCTGTGGGACGTGGACTTCATGCACCGGCAGGCGCATGAAGTGCTGCCCGCACTGCTCGATGCACTGGGCATCGACGCACAGCAGGAGCGCCCCTGGCTCTTCGGCCACAGCGACGGCGGCTCGATCTCGCTGTTGTTCGCAGCGCGCTTTGCGCAGCAGGTGGGCGGTGCCATCGTGCTGGCACCGCACATCATGGTCGAGCCCGTCACCGTGGCCAGCATCCAGCAGGCACGCGAGGTCTACCGCACCGGCGATCTGCGCGGCAAGCTCGCGCGCTACCACGACGACCCCGACTCGCCCTTCTGGGGCTGGAACAACATCTGGCTGCACCCGCCGTTCGTGCGCTGGAGCATCGAAGAAGAGATCCGCACCATCGCCTGCCCGCTGATGGCCGTGCAGGGCATCGACGACGAATACGGCACGCTCGAGCAGATCCGCGGCATTGCGCGCCGCCTGCCGCAGACGCAGCTGCTCGAACTCGAAGGCTGCCGCCACTCGCCGCATCGCGACCAGGGCGAGCAGGTGATCGCCTCGGCCAAGAACTTCATCCACGCGCATACCCACACCACGACGACACGAGGAGACAAGCCGTGAAACCCACCCGCATTGCTTTTGCTGCTGCCGCACTGGCCTTGGCCATGCCCCTTGCCGCATACGCCCAAGCCGCCGGAAAGCTGAAGGTCGGCCTGATGCTGCCCTACACCGGCACCTACGCCGCCTTGGGCACGGCCATCGAGAACGGCTTTCGCCTATACCTCAACGAACAGGGCGGCAAGGTCGCCGGCCGCGAAGTCGAGTTCTTCAAGGTCGACGACGAGTCCGACCCGTCCAAGGCCACCGACAACGTGAACAAGCTCATCAAGCGCGACCAGGTCGACGTGATCGTGGGCACGGTGCATTCGGGCGTGGCCATGGCCATGGCCAAGGCCGCCAAGGAAAGCGGCACGCTGCTCATCGTGCCCAACGCCGGTGCCGACGCGGTGACCGGGCCGATGTGCGCACCCAACATCTTCCGCAGCTCGTTCTCGAACTGGCAGTCTTCGTACGCCGCGGGCAACGTGGTGGCACGCCAGGGCAAGAAGAAGGCCGTCACCATCACCTGGAAGTACGCGGCCGGCGAAGAAATGGCCAATGCCTTCAAGGAAGGCTTCGAGAAGGACGGCGGCCAGGTCGTCAAGCAGCTCACGGTGCCCTTCCCCGGCGTGGAGTTCCAGGCGCTGCTCACCGAGGTGGCCTCCATCAAGCCCGATGCCGTGTTCGCCTTCTTCGCCGGCGGCGGCGCGGTGAAGTTCGTGAAGGACTATGCGGGCGCCGGGCTCAACAAGAGCATCTCGCTGTACGGCCCGGGCTTCCTGACCGACGGCACGCTCGAAGCCCAGGGCGACTCGGCCCAGGGCATCTACACCACGCTGCACTACGCCGACGGCCTGAACACCCCGCGCGACAACGCCTTCCGCCTGGCCTATGCCAAGGCCTACAAGCTGCAGCCCGATGTGTATGCGGTGCAGGGCTACGACGCCGGCCAGATCCTCAGCGTGGGCCTCAATGCGGTGAAGGGCAACGTGGCCGACAAGGCCGGCTTCGCGGCCGCGGTGGAGAAGGCCACGATCGACAGCCCGCGCGGCGCGTTCACGCTGTCGAAGGCGCACAACCCGGTGCAGAACATCTACCTGCGCAAGGTGGAAGGCAAGGAGAACAAGGCAGTGGGCCTGGCCGTCAAGGCGCTGGCCGACCCCGCTCGCGGCTGCAAGATGTGACCCACCCCCGTAGCGGCTCACGCCGCTCCCCCTCGAGGGGGCACCGCCAGTGGACCGGCAAAGCCGGATCCACGGCGGTTGCTCGAACCTCTTCGCTTGAGGTCTTTGTTGCATGGACTCGGCCACCTTCCTCATCCAGTGCCTGAACGCCGTCCAGTACGGGCTGCTGCTCTTCCTGGTCGCCAGCGGGCTGACGCTGATCTTCGGGATCATGGGCGTCATCAACCTCGCGCACGGCAGCTTCTACATGATCGGCGCCTACATGGCGTTCGCGCTCGCGCCGCTGGTGGAGCGCACCTTCGGCGGCGGCTTCTTCGCCACGCTCGCGGTGGGCGTGGTGCTGGCGGTGGTGCTGGGCTACGTGCTCGAGTGGGTGTTCTTCAGCTACCTCTACGAGCGCGAACACCTGCAGCAGGTGCTCATGACCTACGGGCTCATCCTCGTGTTCGAGGAGCTGCGCAGCCTGCTGGTGGGCGACGACGTGCACGGCGTGCAGGTGCCGCCGCTGCTGGCCGGCGCCATTGCGCTGGGCGACGTGATGACCTACCCGGTGTATCGCCTCTTCATCTCGGGCGTGTGCCTGTTGCTGGCCATCGGCATGTACTTCGTGTTCACGCGCACCCGGCTGGGCATGATGATCCGCGCCGGCAGCACCAACCGCGAGATGGTGCAGTCGCTGGGCATCGACATCAAGGTGCTCTACCGCGTGGTGTTCGCCGCGGGCATGGCACTGGCGGTGCTGGCCGGCATGGTGGCCGCACCGGTGAGCAGCGTGTACCCGGGCATGGGGCAGTCGGTGCTCATCATCTGCTTCGTGGTGGTGGTGATCGGCGGCATCGGCTCCATACGCGGCGCCCTGCTCGCAGCACTGCTGATCGGCTTCGTCGACACCTTCGGCCAGGTGCTGCTGCCGCAGGCGGCCGGCGTGCTGGTGTACGT
>CAMLLU010000175.1 GCA_946480925.1 uncultured Rivibacter sp. | reverse complement strand
CGCCGCCGACACTCACGCGGGCAAGAGCCATTGCGCTGGCGCAGGGCCTGCACTACGTCTACGCCGGCAACGTGCACGACGTGCAAGGCAGCACGACCTTCTGCCCCGGCTGCAACGAGCCGTTGGTGCAGCGGGACTGGTACGAGGTACTGAGCTGCGAACTCGGATCGGACGGCCGGTGCCCCAGCTGCGGCACGCCCGTGGCAGGCCGCTTCGGTGAGTTCACGCACAGCTTCGGTCGGCGGCGTTTGCCGATGCGCGTGGCCGTTGCCGGCACGCGAATTGACATGTGGTGAACCCGGCGAGCGCTGCAGCCGCCGGACGGCAACCAGCATGCCCAAACGCAGCCGGCACATGCCCTCTTCTAGGGGTAGCCCCTGAATGGCGCGGGCCGCTATGGTCCCACGGCGAGACCTGAGGTCTCGTCTCGTTTCGCTGTCATCACCGCCACATCAGGCTCAGGGAAGAAAGGAAAGCAACATGACTCAGAACCCAGGCGCGGTACGCGCCTACGCCGACCAGCTCATCCAGAAGAAGGTCTGGGATCCGTCGCTGGCCAAGCACATCGGTGATGAATTCCATACCCGCAAGGCCCTCGCATCACCCGGCGCCGCCGGCTGGCACGGCGCCGACGACATCCAGACGATGACAGGTCTCGAAGGGCGCCTCCTCTGGTCAGAAGACCCGCTGGAGCCCATGCAGGCGGCATTCACCTTCGCGCCCGGCCACGAAGGCTACCAAGGTGCCTATCAGCTGAGCCGGCTCGGCAGTGCGGTCGAAAGCGGTGTCTTCTATAGCGTGCCCAACAACCCGGCCATGGGTTGGGCGGCCATTACGCTGGTACCCACTGGTGGCAGCGAGCCGCGTACGTCCGTCGTATCAGGCATGTTCACCGACAGCGATTGGCGCATCGAAGTGATGCTGCTCAACAAGCTGAACGCGCACGGGCTGGTGCAGCCCGCATTCCCGGCCGTGCGCATGCCATAGGCAGAGCCGTGAGCGCCGGGGCCGGCATCGGCAGCGGCCGGTCCCCGCATCAGCCCAGGAGGCCGAGCAGCGCCTTCGCGCCGCCGTGAAAGACGGGCCAACCGTCCCCTACGAGCACAGCTTCGATCTGCGGAAACGCCTCGACCACTCGCTTCACCGAGCTCAAAGCCAGCGCACGATCGACCAGCTTCGCGTCGGGCAACAAATTGAGCGCGCCGCCCACCTGGCCTCGCACGAGATCGCCCGTGATGAGCGTTGTCGCGTCGAGTACCAGTGCCAGCTCACCAGGGGTTTTGCCGCCATGCAACTCCAGCACGTACAGGCCAGCCACTGGCTCATCGCCGTCACTCAGCCATTGTTCGCACGGCAGCGCGAAGGCATCGCGCTCGGCACGCGGCCCGCACAACGTGGCGCCGAAGTCGCGCGCCAGTTCCGCGGCACCACGCATGTGATCCGAATTGGTGATGACGATGAAGGCGGCACCACCGAGCCGTTGCAGATGCTCGCGATCGTGCGCGCGCATCTGCAGCGGATCAACGAGAACGTTGCCACCCGGCCGGACCCACGCAACGCTGTTGAAGTCGATGTCACGGCTCTCGTCGAAAGAAGACCAGGCAAAAAGGTCCGGGCGATGCAAGCGCTTCATCTTGTGCCTCCGGTTGGAACACAACCCTCGCGAGCATGCCACGCACACTGCCTTCTATGGCACAGGCCTTGCACCATGGGCCCCTCGCGCGCCATTGCGCCACTTAACCGCCTCGGCAAGGAAACCGCATGATCAGCCGTCTCGAAGTGACCGAAAAGATCGTCGCTACCAAAGTAGCCAAAGGCCTGAAGTGGGCCGACGTGGCCGCCAAGGTAGGTCAGAGCAAGGAATGGGTTACGGCCGCCTGCCTCGGCCAGATGACCTTCAACGTTGAACAGGCCAGCGTGGTCGCCGAGATCTTTGGCCTCACGCCCGAAGAGAAACAGTGGCTGACCGCCCTACAAGGGCTCAGTGCCCACGATGGTGCCGACGGATCCGCTGATCTACCGCTTTCACGAACTCGTCAGCGTGTACGGCAGCACCTTCAAGGAACTGATCCACGAAGAGTTCGGCGACGGCATCATGAGCGCCATCGACTTCAAGATGGACTTGCAGCGCGAGCCAGATCCGAAAGGTGATCGTGTGAGCGTCGTTATGTCGGGCAAGCTCCTACCCTATAAAACGTACTGAACCCGCCGGGGTATCACCGAGTGGTGCACGGGTTCTGTGCCGGCTCCACAGTAGGAACAGATTGGCGCGCCGTGCGGCCCATCAGCAGGTTGATCAATGGACCTGTCATCGCGGTGGTCGCGATGGCCATCACCAGCAGCATCGTGAAGAGCTCTGGGCCGATGAGGCCGACATCGAGCCCGATCTTCATCACGATCAGCTCCATCAACCCGCGTGCATTCATCAGCGCGCCAGTGGCGAAGCTGTCGCGCCAACCATAGCCCGCCATGTGTGCGCCTATCGCGCCACCGGCGACTTTACCGATGGCAGCCACCGCCAGCAGCAGCAGCATCACGCCGAGGCTCGTGCCGGAGAACGCGCTGGCGGTCGTGCCCAGCCCCGCGAGCGCAAAGAACAGAGGCATCAGCACCACGATCGAGATCGGCTCGATGCGTTGCGCCAGTGAATGCAGCAGCTTGTCGTCTCGCGGCAGGCAAACACCGAACAAGAAGGCACCGAACACCGCATGCAGTTGCAGCCACTCAGTCAGCAGCGCGCAGCCGAGCAGGCCTAGCATCAGCGCAGCCAGCACCGTGGTCGAGAGTTCTCCTTGCGGCGCATGGGTGTGCAGCAGCCAGGTGAAGGCCGGCTTCAGTACAAGGTAGATGAAGGCGATCACCAGCACCGTACCGCCGACTGTCTTGAACAGCCCTGCATAGCCCTCACCCGCACCGACAAGGGCCACTACGAAGGCGAGCAGGATCCACGCGAACACATCCACCACCGCTGCAGCCCCGAGAGACAGCTGGCCAAAAGGCGTGTGCGTGAGGCCGCGGTCCTTGAGGATGCGCGCCATGACCGGGAACGCTGTGATCGACAGCGCCGCAGCAACATAAAGCGCAAATGGCCAGAAGCCCACACCAACCGGCGCTAGTGAAGAGTGCAGCACGGGCGCGATTGCAAGGCCTAGCACCATGGGCCCCAGCACGCTGAACAGGCCCACGTGGCCCGCCGCCTTGAGCTGTGCCTTCACACCCTGGTGTGGACGGATC
This sequence comes from uncultured Rivibacter sp., assembly GCA_946480925.1. The sequence continues at coordinate 304 of CAMLLU010000175.1, read as the reverse complement.
TCCAGCCCCACAATGAACATGAAGAGCACTAGGCCAAGCGTCGATAGCGAAGACAGGCCGGCCAGCAGCTCCTTGTCAAAGAGCTGTGTGTGGAGCGCCGGAAATGCGGCCCCCATCACCACCGGCCCGAGCATGAAGCCGGCTGCCATTTCACCCACCACGCTCGGCTGCCCTAGATAGCGCAACACCCAGCCGCACAAGCGCGCCGTCGCAAGGATGACGATGAGTTGGAGCAGGAGTGTGAGGGTAGACATCATCGTGAGACGGCCGATCGGCCATGGAACATGATGTTGCTCGCTTGTTT
>CAMLLU010000174.1 GCA_946480925.1 uncultured Rivibacter sp. | reverse complement strand
GATGAGCAGCCCACCTCGAAGCAGACCTCGGTGACGCTCAGGTCACCCCGGCGCAGCAGCGCCATCGCCCGCTCGATGCGCCGCGTCATGAGATACGAATACACCGACTCCCCGTAGGCCTGCCGGAACTGGCGGCTCAGGTGACCTGCCGACATGTGGATGCCGCGCGCGAGCGCCTCCACGTCCAGCGGCTGCGCGTATTCGCGGTCGATGCGGTCACGCACCCGGCGCAACCGGGCGAGGTCGCGCAGGTTTTGCGCTTCGGTGGTTCGGCTGGTCATCCGGCAGATCGTGCCAGGACGCACCGCAGGGCTCAAGCGGCGAGCCTGCCTGTTCGCTTCGCGCCGCCCTGTTTCGCACGAAGCCCTCGCCACTTGCGACCGACGGTTAGGTTCGGAAAACCGCCCCTTCGTGCCGCCGAGGACCAGCAACGCATGCCGAGGATCTCCGACCGTGTCATCTCCTTCCGACCCGGCGTCGTGGAGGCACATGCCACCGCCTCGCCGGAGGCTGGCCGCGGCATGACGGCCTTGCCTTCAGGCGACAGGCTTCAGCCGCGCGGAATCAGCGCCGGCCCAATGGCCCCCCGTGCGACCTTCCCCGGCCCGGGCATGGATCGTGGTGTCGCCGAGTCCGTTGCGATGGCCCCAGGGCCCAGGGAGATCACGCCCCTGCCGCCCCTGCCCGAGTTCCCCTCCAGAAACAGGCTGGCAGAGAGAGGACCGCGCCGCGAGGCCTATGCACAGCTGTGCCAGGACTACAACCGCAGCACCTGCCAAGACCTGTCATTGCAAGCCTTCGTCAAGGAGGTTTTCCGACGCACCGGTCATCTCCCCACGAAGGCCTTCACCACTGCCACCCCCGGCATCACGCACTTCGTCTTGCAGCTCGAAGGGCGTACCGGTTCGGTTCATGTCCTGCGGCGCGACACGGCCGACGGGCACCTTGCCGACATGCGTCCCATTGCCAGCGATGCAGGCGACGTGATGGCGCAGGCATTGCAGGAAATGCAGCGTGCGGCTTCGGTATCGGCGGGCATGAAGGTCGCCGACGACGTGGGCAAGCCCAGCCACAGCGCACGCCGCACCAAGGTGAGCGACAAGGACTTCCACGAGGCCTTCATGGCCTTCAAGAACGTGAGGGGCAACGAAAACACCTCGCGCCTCACGTTCCAGAAGATGCTTTGCACGCTCGCCAACGAAGCCGGACCCGGCATCGAAACCTCGCACGCCGGCATCGAACGCTTCACGCTGCACGTGCCGAAATGCGACAAGACCGTCACTGCGCTCGGCATCCGCGGTGCCGACGGAAAAGTGGCCGACATACGGGAAGCACCGCAAGAGAAAAAGGCGGAAGGCTGGGTGGTCGACCGGCTGCGAGACTTCAGGGCGGCGAGCGCCAGCAAGAAGATCGTTCAGAGAGCACGGGACGAGGCCACGCTGCACAAGCACCGCCTGATCTCGCAGGCTGATGCCGTGCGTGACCACTTCAAAGAAGAATACGAAACCTGGCGCCTGCATCAGGCGGCCCAGGGAACGAGTGCGGCGCCTCGCATCGACTACGGCCGCCGCGCCTATGCGGCGCACCTGCTGCAGCTGTGCGACCAGCCAGGCGATGACACGAAGGCACAGATCACCCGCCATGAGATCGTTGCGGACGACGGCCGCAATACGGCGATGACGGTGCTGGCCCTCAGGGGCGACGATGGCCGTGCGATACACGCGCTCAAGGTCGGTGCCGGCAAAGCGGAGGCAGACGTGCGCAAGGCGCTGCTGACCTACGCACGCACCTCCGAGGCCAGTCTGATGAGCTGGTCCCGCATCGAGTCGAGACCGAAGGCTGAGCCACAAACTGCCGTGCAGGCCGCCGCAAAGACGCCGGCCAGCGATCCACAGGCGTCGCTCGCGTCTCAGCTGACCAGCACCACCGAGATGCTGCAGGCACTCGATCAGATGCAGCGGAACAAGGCTGAAGGCAAGTGGTTCCTGCATGGCGTGCCGGAAGCCACCGGCGTGAGCGAACGTGCGTTCAGGTCCTGGTTCAAAAGTGACGGCACGCTGCGCAGGTCCCCCGCCATGCTGAGGGCCGGTCTGAAGGGTTACTACAACACGCGAGATGCCCTGCAAGGTGCCTTCGAGCGGCTCGGCCTGCACGAAACTGCGGCCAAGCTGCCGCTGCGGATGAATGCCGAGCTGCTGGTCAAGCTGCTCGAAGCCAAACTGCAGGCACGCGGCCAGGGGCACGCGCTTTCGAAACAGCTATTGGCCGAAACGCTCAAGGTGCCTCCCACCGAGATTCGTTACTTGGTCGACCCCACCGGAAAGCTGGTCTTCAATAACGGCACCATACGCCACTATCCAGGCTACGCTGCGCAATACGACCGCATACGGAGCCTGCTGCAACAGCTCGGCGAAACGGGGCGAGCAAAGCTGCTGGCCCGCCCAGCCACTGCAGGTGAGCAAGTCGCGCTGAGCATCAATCAGAACTTCTATTTCCTCGAAAGCGCTCTGCGGTTGATGCGCAGCGATCGCGCGCTCTCGCTGGATGAGGCAGCCAAGCGTACCGATGCTCCGCCCGATCTGCTGAAGGCCGTGGTGGCCGATGACGGCACCGTGCACGACTTCGACGATGTCCGCAAGCGGTTGCTGGAAATCGGCCCGCAGGTGCTTGGCCCGGAAGACGCCGCACAGGTCCACGACACCGCCGCTTTCCGGCAGCAGCTCGAGCATTGGGACGAGGTGGCGAAGCGAGACCTCGACAAGGTGCTGCGGCGGCTGCAGCGCCATTCGCCACCCATGAAGCAGTTGAATGAGGAAGCGAAGCGAAACCTCGGCAAGGTCCTGCAGCGCCTGCAGGACCCTTCGCTGCCCATGAAGACGACCCGGCTGCGCAAGTTCCCCGTCGACCTGCTGTTCGTCACCCGCAACGGTGCCGGGCCTCGCGAAGAAGTCACGACCGTGAAGTCGATCTACGGGCACAACCCGAAGCTGGTCCGTGTGCCTCGTTCCTTTCGCGAAGAACGGGCCCGGCAGACGCTGAGGTGGTTGTCCACGGTGCTCAAGCGCAAGTTTCCCGACGCGGTCGAGATCCAGGCCTACTACGACCGGGACAAGCGCACGATATGGGTCTCGTCCAACTGCACGGAAGTCAACGTCGCGCTGCGTTCGTTCCTGCGAAAAGGCGGCCTCGCCGAATACTTCGGCAAGCCGCCCGGTAGCCACGAGACGCGCACGGACCGGCACGCATGGAAGCTGCACAAGGCTTTGCAGCCATCTGCAAAGCAACACCCGGACGAACTCGCGCGTAACGTGCTGGCCGCGATCTCCAGCGCGTCGTTCCGCGTGCCCGATGAAGACGTTTACGAGAACGGCCGTTCGGTGAACCTCCATGCCGAGCGGCGCATCAAGCGCGCGCTCATGGCACAACCTGGCGACAAGGCGATGAGCCTGAACTTGCTGGCAGGCACCATGCGGCCCTGCGGCATCTGCGCAGACGACCTCGGCTATCCGAACTTCGTGCCACGTGGCCCGTTCTGGCTGTCGCGCCCGGCCCAGGCCTTT
>CAMLLU010000173.1 GCA_946480925.1 uncultured Rivibacter sp. | reverse complement strand
CCGGGCACATCGACCTCTCGGTGGGGTCGGTGGCCGGCTTCATCGGCGCGCTGGCGGCGGTGCTGATGGTGAACTACGACTGGCACTTCGTGCCGGCCACGCTGGTGTGCATCGGCGTGGGCGCGCTCATCGGCGCAGCGCAGGGGTGGTTCGTCGCGTTCTTCCGCATCCCGTCGTTCATCGTCACGCTGGGCGGCATGCTCATCTTCAAGGGGCTGGCGCTGGCGCTGCTGCAAGGCCAGTCGGTGGGTCCCTTCCCTGAAGACTTCCAGCGCCTGAGCTCCGGTTTCATTCCCGACCCGCTCGACGGCGAAAGCCTGCGGCTCACGTCGCTCGTGCTCGGCGCGCTGGTGGCCGCGGCACTGTTCTGGCTGCGGCTGCGCGAGCGCCGGCGCCAGTTCGAGCACGGCATGGACGAAGAGCCCTTCGCCTTCTTCGTGCTGAAGAACCTCGTGTTCGCCGCCACCATCGTGGCCTTCTGCTGGTTGATGTCTTCCTACCGCGGCCTGCCGAACGTGCTGATCATCATGTTCGTGCTGGTGCTGGCCTACGACTTCATCACCCACCGCACCACGCTCGGCCGGCGCATCTATGCGCTGGGCGGCAACGAGAAGGCCGCGCGGCTGTCGGGCATCAAGACCGAGCGGCTGGCCTTCTACACCTTCGTGAACATGGGCGTGCTGGCGGCGCTGGCCGGGCTCGTGTTCGCCGCACGCTTGAACACCGCCACGCCCAAGGCGGGGCTGGGCTTCGAGCTCGACGTGATCGCGGCCTGCTTCATCGGCGGCGCATCGGCCTCGGGCGGCGTGGGCAAGGTGATGGGTGCGGTGATCGGCGCGTTCGTGATGGGCGTGATGAACAACGGCATGTCCATCCTCGGCATCGGTATCGACTACCAGCAGGTCATCAAGGGCCTGGTGCTGCTGGCTGCGGTGTGCGTCGATGTCTACAACAAAAACAAGGCCTGAGGCTCCACCGCTGCTGCACCTGCGCGGCATCGGCAAGCGCTTCCCGGGCGTGCGGGCGCTGCACGGCGTGGAGCTGCGGCTCCGCGCCGGCGAGATCCATGCGCTGATGGGGCAGAACGGCGCGGGCAAGTCCACGCTGATCAAGGTGCTCACCGGCGTGCACGCGGCCGACGACGGCGAGATGACACTGGCCGGCGATCGCATCGCCCCGGGCTCGCCGCTGGACGCGCAGCGCCTGGGCATCAGCACGGTCTACCAGGAGGTGAACCTCTGCCCCAACCTCTCGGTGGCCGAGAACATCTACGCCGGCCGCTACCCGCGCAAGGGCGCCACGGGTGCCTGGCGCATCGACTGGTCCCGGCTGCACGCCGACGCCCGCGCGCTGCTGGCACGGCTGAACCTCGACATCGACGTGACGCGCCTGCTGTCGAGCTATTCGGTCGCGGTGCAGCAGATGGTCGCCATCGCACGCGCGCTCGCCATTTCGGCCCGCGTGCTGATCCTCGACGAGCCGACCTCCAGCCTCGACGAAGACGAGGTGAAGCGACTCTTCGCGGTGCTACGGCAGCTGCGCTCCGAGGGCCTCGCGATCCTGTTCGTCACGCACTTCCTGGCCGAGGTGTACGAGATCTCCGATCGCATCACCGTGCTGCGCAACGGCGAGCTGGTGGGCGAATACCCGACGCCCGAGCTCGACATGGGCGCATTGATCTCGGCAATGGTGGGCCGCGAATGGACCGCTACGACGCGCGAGCGTGAAGCGCACGCCGAGCGAAGCGATTTGCCTCCGGTGCTGCAGGCCAAGGGCCTGGGCCGGCGCACGCAGGTGGCGCCCACCGACCTCACGCTGCAGGCCGGCGAAGTGGTCGGCATGGCAGGCCTGCTGGGCTCGGGCCGCACCGAGCTCGCACGGCTGCTGTTCGGCCTGGACCGTGCCGACAGCGGCGAGCTGGTGCTGCAAGGCAAGCCGGTGAAGCTGCAGCACCCGGCCCAGGCCGTGCGCTCGCGGCTGGGCCTGTGCCCTGAAGACCGCAAGGCCGAGGGCATCGTCGCCGAGCTGTCGGTGCGCGAGAACATCGTGCTCGCCCTGCAGGCCCGCATGGGCCTGTGGCCCAGCCTCACGCGCCGCAGCCAAACGGTGATCGCGGAGCACTTCGTCAAGGCGCTGGGCATCAAGACGGCCGATCTCGACACGCCGATCGGCCAGCTCTCCGGCGGCAACCAGCAGAAGGCGCTGCTGGCGCGCTGGCTGGCCACCGAGCCCAAGCTGCTGATCCTCGACGAGCCCACGCGCGGCATCGACGTGGCGGCCAAGCAGGAGATCATGAACGAGGTGCTGGCGTTGGCACGCCGCGGCGTCGCGGTGCTGTTCATTTCGGCCGAGCTCGACGAGGTGGTGCGCCTATCGGACCGCATCGTCGTGATGCGCGACCGCCGCAAGGCCGGCGAGCTGCCGGGCGGCAGCAGCGAGCAGGCCATCTGCGACGTCATCGCCGGGATATGAACCACCCCCTACGCGCTTTGCGCGCCCCCTGCGAGGGGGCGACCCCAGCGGCCCGGCAAAGCCGGTTCCGCGGCGTCCACTTGGAGGGCCGAGCCCCATGAGGCGATTGCTTGTGCACCCACTCTTTTGGCCCTTGGTGACGTTGGCGCTGCTGCTGGCCGTGAACGCGACCTTCAACCCCGGCTTCTGGCAGCTCCAGTGGCGCGATGGCCACCTCTACGGCAGCCTGATCGACATCCTCAACCGCGCAGCGCCGCTCATCGTCGTGTCACTGGGCATGACGCTGGTGATCGCCACGCGCGGCATCGACATTTCCGTGGGTGCCGTGGTGGCCATCTCGGCCGCCGTGGCGGCGCTGATGATCGGCGGCCAGCTGGTGGTGAAAGACGGCGTGCAGACCTACGTGAGCCGCTTCCCCATGTGGCTGGCCATCGCCGCGGCGCTGGCCGTGGCGCTGCTGGCCGGGTTGTGGAACGGACTGCTGGTGGCCAAGGTGGGCATGCAGCCCATCATCGCGACGCTGATCCTCATGGTGGCCGGCCGCGGCGTGGCGCAGCTCATCACCGACGGGCAGATCATCACCGTCTACTACGCGCCCTACTTCTTCATCGGCAACGGCTTCCTGCTGGGCCTGCCGTTCTCGCTGTTCATCGCGGCGGCGGTGTTCCTATTCCTCTACGTCGCGGTCAAGCACACGGCGCTGGGCCTCTTCATCCAGGCCATCGGCATCAACCCTGCGGCGGCGCGCTTGGCCGGTGTGCGCGAGCGGCTCATCACCGTGTGCGTGTATGCCTTCTGCGGCTTCACCGCCGGCGTGGCGGGCCTGCTGGTGAGCTCGAACGTGAAGAGCGCCGACGGCAACAACGCCGGGCAGTTGATGGAGCTGGACGCCATCCTCGCCGTCACGCTGGGCGGCACGCTGCTCACCGGCGGGCGCTTCAGCCTGGCCGGCAGCGTGGTGGGCGCGCTCATCATCCAGACGCTCACGTCCACCATCTACTCGATCGGCGTGCCGCCGGAGATCAACCTCGTCGTGAAAGCCGCCGTGGTGTTCGTCGTGATGCTCATGCAGTCTGCCGAATTCCGGC
>CAMLLU010000172.1 GCA_946480925.1 uncultured Rivibacter sp. | reverse complement strand
ACCTCCACGGTGTACCCCCACGAGCCCAAGCGCGACTGGGAAGGCTCGATCCACACGCTGGGTCGCCTGGCCGCCACGCACGGCGTGAACCTCATCGCCATCGGCAACGGCACGGCCAGCCGCGAGACCGACAAGCTGGCGGCCGACCTCATCAAGCGCATCCAGCAGATGGCACCCGGCACGCCGCTCGAGAAGGTGGTGGTCAGCGAAGCGGGCGCTTCGGTGTACTCGGCCTCCGAATACGCGAGCAAGGAACTGCCCGAGCTCGACGTGAGCCTGCGCGGCGCGGTGTCCATCGCGCGGCGCGTGCAGGATCCGCTGGCCGAGCTGGTGAAGATCGAGCCCAAGAGCATCGGCGTGGGCCAGTACCAGCACGACGTGAACCAGAGCGAGCTGGCCAGGAGCCTGGACGCCGTGGTCGAGGACTGCGTGAACTCCGTGGGCGTGGACCTCAACACCGCTTCGGCGCCGCTGCTGGCGCGCGTGTCGGGCCTGTCTACCGCGGTGGCGGCGAGCATCGTGCGCTGGCGCGATGCCAACGGCGCCTTCAAGAACCGCCGCCAGCTGCGCGAAGTGGCCGGCCTCGGTGAAAAGACCTTCGAGCAGGCCGCGGGCTTCCTGCGCATTCTCGGTGGCGACAACCCGCTCGACGTTTCGGGCGTGCACCCCGAAACCTACCCGGTGGTCGAGAAGATGCTCGCGGTCACCGGCAAGCCCATCACCGACGTGATGGGCAGGAGCGACGTGATCCGCTCGCTCAAGCCCGAAGCCTTTGCCGACGAGAAGTTCGGCGCCATCACGGTGAAGGACATCCTGGCCGAGCTCGAAAAGCCGGGCCGTGACCCGCGCCCGGACTTCAAGGTGGCACGCTTCAACGACGGCGTCGAAGACATCAAGGACCTCGCCGAGGGCATGGTGCTCGAAGGCACGGTGAGCAACGTGGCGCAGTTCGGTGCCTTCGTCGACCTGGGCGTCCACCAGGACGGCCTGGTGCACGTGAGCCAGCTGTCGAACAAGTTCGTCAACGATGCGCGCGAGGTGGTGAAGGCCGGCGACATCGTGAAGGTGAAGGTGCTCGAGGTGGACCTGGCGCGCAAGCGCATCTCGCTCACGATGAAGCTCGATGCTGCACCGGCGCCTCGCGGCGAGCGGGGCGACAACAGCTTCCGCCCGGCGGCACGCAATGAGCGTTCCAGCGGCGCTGGGCGTGGCGCAGGCCAGCCCGCGGGGCAGAACGCCATGGCCGCGGCCTTTGCCAAGCTTCAGACCAAGCGCTGACCGATCGACTGCGAAGCGCTGACGCCCGCCCCGGGCACGAATCGTTACTGCGTTCTTGGTGGTGACGGCGCGTCCGGATCGTCGGAAACTCCGTAGTTTCAGCTCACAACAACCCAAGGAGTTCCTGCATGAAGCGATACGCCCGTGTTCTTGCCGTCACCGCCATCGCCAGCCTTGCCGCTGCCTGCGGCGAGATGTCCACCAAGCCGGATGTCGCCGCCGCCAAGCCTGCAGCCGCCGTTGCGGGCAAGCCGGCCAGCGCCATGGCGGTGGCCACGCTGCAACCCACCACCGGCAACACCGCTTCAGGCACGGCCTGGTTCACGCAGCTGCCTGACGGCGTGCAGGTTCGCGTGAAGGTCGCGGGCCTCAAGCCCAACCAGGAACACGGCTTCCACGCACACGAGAAGGGCGACTGCTCGAGCGGCGACGGCATGAGCACCGGCGGCCACTTCAACCCGACCGGCAAGCCGCACGGCCCGCAAGACGCCGACCACCATGCAGGCGATTTCCCTGCATTGAAGTCCGATGCCAACGGCTATGCCGAAGCCACTTTCAAGCTCAGCGGCGCAACGGTCGGCTCCGGCTCGACCGACCTCGTCGGCAAGGGCCTGATCGTGCACGCCAACCCCGACGACTACAAGACGCAGCCCACCGGCAACGCCGGCGCACGCATCGCGTGCGGCGTCATCAAGGCCGGCTGATCGGCCGGCCTTGAAAGCCGAGGGCGCGGGGCGCGCCCTCGGCTCAGTTTTTCTTGAGCTTCAGTATCTGCGTCACGGCGCTGGCCATGCCTTGCTCGATGTGCAGTGAGTCAGAAAACTCCTTGCCGTAGAGCAGGGCGCCGATCCAGCTGTTGTCGATCAACGACTGGTGCCATGCCGGCGTTTCGGTCGCCTTGATGACGATGCGGCGCAGCGCTTCCTTCTGCTCGTCGCTGATGGCCCCGGGGGCGAAGACGCCGCGCCAGTTGGCGAGTTCGGTGGAGACACCACGCTCGGACAGCGACGGAACGCCATAGAGCGACTTGCGTGACGACGTGGCCAGTGCGATGAGGCTCTTGTTGTCGATCTCGGTCTTGAACTCGCTGTAGCTGGAGATGGCGACCTGCGCCTTGCCGCTGGCCAGCAGGGCCATGGCTTCCTTGCCGCTGCTGGTGGGTTCGTATTTCAGCGCGCCGGCATCCAGGCGCAGCTGCCGGGCCATCATGCCGGCGAGCATGTGGTCGACCCCACCGGCCGAGCCGCCGGTGAAGGTGACGGAGCCGAGGTCCTGCTGCATGGCGGCCACCAGGGCCTTGACGTCCTTGAGCTTGGAGTTGGCCGGTGTCACCAGCACCATGTAGTCGCTGGTGAGGCGGGCGAGCGGGGTGACCTGGGCCAGCGTGGTCTTGGGCTGGTTCACGGCGATGGCGCCCACCATCACCATGCCGCCGATCATCAGCGCGGCGGGGTCGTGGTTGTAGCGCTCGACGAACTCGGCGAGGCCGATGGTGCCGCCCTTGCCGCCCTTGTTCTCGTACTCCACGTGCTGCGCCAGCCCGGCCGCCTGGATGGCGGCGCCCAGCGCGCGGCCGGTCTGGTCCCAGCCGCCGCCCGCGCTACTGGGGATGTAGATGCGCAGCAGCGGCAGCGCTGCGGGCGCGACAACTGCCGGTGCGGGCTTCGCCTTCGAGCCGGCTTGGGCGAGTGCTGCCGCGCTCATCGCGGAAAGCAGCGCTCCTGCTGTGGCTTGCAGACATGTTCGACGGTCCATCTTTGCTCCCCACCTGCTTGATGCAGGTCGTTCCCTTGTGAATCCATGGGTTCATCCGGTGGTGCGGATGCAATGTGCTGCTCTGCGGGACACAGCCCGCGGCAACGCCGGTGTGCATCATAGCGGCGCTATCCGGTTGGCCGGTGATCGGCCCGGCGTGTGAAAGGCAGAGAAAAAGGGCGCTGCAGCGCCCTCGGGTTGGCTGCTCAGAAGGTGTGAATGAATTCGGCGTGACCGAGCAGGGCGCCAAAACCCGGCCAATCTAGACGCAAAGCACAGTCGTAGCTCGGGCTACGGCGAGCATTTGCAACGACGAGTGGGCGGGTTTTGGTGACCTGAGCGGGCATGGTGGATTCGTTCACACCTTCTCAGCTCTTCTTGAGCTTGAGCATCAGCGTCACCGCGCTGGCGATGCCTTGCTCGATCTCCAGCGTGTCGGCGAATTCCTTGCCATAGAGCAGGGCGCCGATCCAGCTGTTGTCGAGCAAAGACTGGCGCCATGCCGGCGTTTCGGTCGCCTTGATGACGATGCGGCGCAGCGCTTCCTTCTG
>CAMLLU010000171.1 GCA_946480925.1 uncultured Rivibacter sp. | reverse complement strand
TGGCCAAGACCGACATCACGCTGACCGCCGGCGGCGCGCAGGTCAAGCTCCACGGGGCCGATATCACGATGACCGCCCCTGGGGCGTTCATCACCAAGGGGGCCACGCATGACTGGGGCGGCGGGGCCAGTGCACCGGCGCAGATCGAAGCGCTGCCGGACAGCCGCGTGAAGCTGCACGACGAGCAATTCCGGGCCAAGGACCGCGTCAGCGGCGAGCCCATCGTCGGGTTGCCCTACGTGATCGTCCTGGCAGATGGCACCAAGTTCAGTGGCATGACCGATGACGAGGGGCGCACCCAACGGGTGAGCACTGCCAACCCTGAGCGGATCAAGGTGATATGGGGAGGACTCGTCGATCAGGCGGCACCCGAATCCGACATCACGCAGAGGGACTGCTGAGATGGCCAAAGAGCAAAGCCACGTCGGCACCACCAACACGACGCCGGGCTCCTGCGTCGATTGCACGGTCACGATCACGCGCCGTGTCAGCTACACCTTCCTTACGGGCAAGTGGCCCAAGCCCTTGAAGTCCGAGACGAGTTTGGCCATTCCCTATGCGCTGGCGATCAACGGCACAGTCAAGGACGAGTTCAAGAAGCGGGCCGGCGTGTTGAGCGCGGGCCACGCCAAGAGCGACATCTTCGTGGAGCCCGGCCAGACCGTGAGCCTGTACCTCAACAGCGACGCCGCCCCGCGCTACCGCACGGCGCCGGTGTTTGCCGTCACGCCGAACGCTCACGACGTGGAGGTCGTCATCACCGAAAAGCGCGGCCTGTTGGGCGACAAGGATGCGCTCACGCTCAAGGGTGTAGAGGAGCGCAAGGACGCGAAGACCGGCGCCGTTCGCAAGGTCGAGGTCTACGAAGGCACGCTGACAGGCGACATCTGGGCCAAGGTGTCGCACAAGTACACGCTGGACGAAGCCAAGGCGCTGATCCCCGCGGGCACCGTTCAGCAAGTGCGCGAGGCCGTGCTCAAGATCTATGGCGGCAGCCTGAACGGCAACCTCAGCGTGACGGCGCCCAAGCCGGATGCGCCGGAGCCGGCAACGATGACCCTTGTCTTCGAGGACGCCGAGAATCCGAAGCAGAACATCACCGGCTTCAACATGTACAGGGATGGTCTGCCGCGAGTGCATCCGCAGGCCTGGCTGGTGATGATCGAGGCGGCGCTGGCCACCGGCGTGGGCAAGGTGACCACCAGCTCGGCCTGGCGCCCCATGCTGGGCTCGATGGCGCATCGCACCGGGTTGGGGCTGGATGTGACCTACCTTGCCAAGGACAAGGCGCAGATTCATCTGAACCGCAAGAGCTTGCAAAGCGGTGGCACCTCTACCTACGTGAGTCAGCAGGAGACTGAGCTGTATGCGCAGAAGAAGAAGGCGGAAGCAGAGCTGACGGCGGCGGAGCAGCACCTGAAGGCACTACAAAACGAGCAGAAGAAGGTCAAAGGCAAGAACCCGCTGCGCGAGCAGCAGTTGCCGGCGGAGATCAACGATGCTGATGCTCGTGTCCAGGCTGCACTCACAGCAAAGAACAACGCAGAAAACGCGTGGAACAAGGAACGCGACAAGAACGAGCCCGAAACGGTGAAGTCCTATCGCGCCTACTTGTCACGCTGCAAATGCGTGGGCCAACTCTTTGATCCGTGGTTCATGGATTCCAATACGCAGGACGACAAGCCTGCGGATTCGAACAAACAGGTCAGCGGTAACGAAACGCTGCACGCCACACACTTGCACATCACCGTTTTCGATCCAAGCATCGCCGTCAAATGAAGCTGAAGAACCTTTGCATTCTCCCAACGGCATTCGTATGCTGCGCCCCGCTCCTGGCTGCAGCAGCCGAAGCACCCGAGGCTGATCGCGTGTGGATGGAGCGGCCGTGGGAGTTTCGTTACTTCATCGAGGCGAAAGAGTCGTACAGCTTTGAAAATTCGATCAGACTCGGATTGAAAGCGCTGCGCGACCCGGACCCAAACAACTCACAGTGGTACGCGGCGATCTTCCCGCTCACCGCCACCATCCGTGCGCGCCCCGAGGAACTCAAGGGCCTGGGAGACGGCGCCGTCAGCACCTTGGTGATCGAGTTCAATGAGCAGGGCCTTGTGACGTCTTCGCACCGTGGCCCCAAAGGACTGACAGGGCGCCTCAACCGCATTCGCAACATCGTGCTGGCAGCCGGCAACAGCCTCAACGACCCGCTGTTCGACCTCGGAAAGTGGTACACCGGCCGCAGTGGCGAGGATGCGGTGTTTGCGCCGGCGATCTGCACACTGGAGGACATGCAAAAGCGCTACAAGAAGGGCTACAAACCCCAAACCACGCTGGAAGGCAACTTCGGCTGCCGCGAATGGGGCTACTACCTGAAGAGCCCCGACCACCCCTACATCGACGTGACCTCGTACCAGAAGGACGGCACCTACATCCGCCCCTTCATCGGCTGGGGCCGCTTCGACGTCCCACTCAAGCCGGTGATCGGCAAGTACGAGAACACCTGGGTCTGCCTGCACGAATGCCCAGACGGCGACCAGCCCGGGGTCATCCCCGACATCAAGGCCTGGGCCACCAAGCATGGCTGGCCGGTACCCAAGCGGCCGAAGAAGGTACCGATGTTCACGGACAAGCCGTACAAGCGGGGCGAGTTCGTCGATTGAGGCCGAAGCCTCTGCACCACCCATTCGCCAAGTGGCCGGCAGCCAGGCCAAGGCATCGAAACGTTCGTGAACGGAAACTGGCTGGTGCATCAGCCGACCCAGGGCCATCATGAGGGGAAGGGGGCTGAATATCGCGGCCGAGGGGGGCAGGCCGCTGCCAGCACACCGAACCAGGCTGCTCAATGTTTTGCGGCGCCTTTGCAGTCGCTCAACGGGCTTGCTTCCGCTTCCGCGCGGGGGGCTTGTCACCTGTCCAGTCCGGGTGGGGAACGTACTTCCGCACCTGTTCGTCGAGTTCCCGACTGTGATACATGTCCAGGCACTTGAGCAGATCGAATAGGGCTCCGGCATAGCCCTCTACCGGGGTGGTGTAGTCCCGGCGCAGGTATTTCTCCACCAGTTGATCGGTCGCCGGATTGCCCTTGTCATCGTCGTAGTAGGTCCACTCGATGAATACGCTCTTGGTGATGTCGGCATCCTTGCCGGCCGGTGACTCCTTGTAGGCTGCCGAGATGCAGCTCGCCAGCGCCCTGTCCTTGTAGTTCTGCCCATTGGTACGGCGCGCGGCGGCGATGTCGTCTGCGGCAAGAGCCGTGAGCGAGGAGCACAGCACCACGACAGCGAATACGCGTGCGGTCATCATCATTTGAGTGCCCAGAAATCTGCCTGGGTCGTACGGTAGGTCACGCCTGGCTCGTTGAAGTAGCAATGGTCATGGCAGGTGGTTCCGTCGAAGAGCGTGGCGTGCCCGCTGGCGTCGCTCCATCCTTGAACCTCGAAGAGGATGACGCCTCTCTTGCCTGCCAGCGAGCCGCCATCGGACGGTGGATAGGCAGCAACTTCCGGTGCACCCCATCGGGACTTCAGGAAGGTGATGACGTCCTTGACCCGGTAGAAATAGTTCCGATGGTCGCTGCCTTGTTTGGTCTTCCCGGACTCAGCGGGAATGGTCAAGCCGGACTGGTTCAGGATGTAGCTCATGCGAACGGCGCAGGTGTTCCTCCAGGGGTTCTGCTTGTCGCGGATGTGGGCTGCCACTTGGCCACCCACCACTTGCGCTACGGTTTGGCCCGGGTTGGACGGGCTGTAGATCCGTTGCGATGCAGCCCAAGCCGTCAAGAACGCTGGTCGCGCCATTCATATCCTCCACTGGTAT
>CAMLLU010000170.1 GCA_946480925.1 uncultured Rivibacter sp. | reverse complement strand
CTAGACTTCTTTGCCAAGGAGACTGCTGTCATGAGCCTGCACGCCACCATCGAGTTCAACGTCCCGGCCTCGGAGATCGACCTCATCGATCTGGCAGCTCGCGTCTCCGGTGTGAGTCGTTCCGAGTTCATGCTGCGTTCGGCAGCGGAGCGTGCGCAGGAGATCCTGCTCGACGGCCCGGCGCTGCGTGACAAGACTTCGCTCGACAGCCATCTCGAACTCGTGGACGCCGCGCGCATGGTGTGCTGACGCAGCGACCGCCTCTTCCCTTCAACGACAAGGCCCGCAGATGCGGGCCTTGTCGCTTTGTGGCGTCACCTTTGTGGCGACATGCGCTCACATTCACTCAAGCCAGCGCGTCGGCCCAGATGGTGCGTGCCCAGTTCCAACCATATGTGCCTTCGAGCTCGCTCGGGCCCGCCGACACGCCGCCGGAGCCGGCCACCGGCTTGAAGGTCTTTTCGATCGCCACGTACTCATGCACGCTGGCTACGTGGATCACGTTCGTGGCGTCCACGAAGCTGTAGCAGGTGTTCGTGAGCATCGGCGCCGGGTTGATCTCCCAGCCATTGAGTTCGGCCACGATGGCCGCGGCGGCCACCTTTGCATGGTTGTTGGCCATGTGGCCGCTCTTGGGCATGGCCGTGGCGACCTGGATCGAATCGCCCACCACGTGGATGTCCTTCGCGGCGGTGGACTCGAAGTTGAGCCAGTTCACATGGCACCAGCGCGCGTTCGCGTTGGCCAGCCCGGTCTGCACGGCGATGGCACCCGCGCGCATGCTGGGCAGCACGTTCAGCACGTCGGCACGTACGTCGGGCTGCACTTCGAACTTCACCGTGCGGCTCGCGCCGTCCACCGCCACGGCCTTGTGCTGCGGGCGGTATTCCACGATGCCGGCGTATTGCTCGGCCCACACCTTCTTGAACAGGCCCGGCTTGGAGGTGACGTCGGGGTTGGCGTCGAGCACCAGCACCTTCGAACGCGGCTTGGCCGCCTTGAAGTAGCTGGCCACCTGACAGGCCCGCTCATACGGGCCGGGCGGGCAGCGGTACGGCGCCTCGGGAACGGTGAGCGCGTAGACGCCCCCATCGGACATGGCCTCGAGCTGCCGCCGCAGCGCCTGCGTCTCAGGCCCCGCCTTCCAGGCCTGCAGCACTTGGCCCGAAGCCTGCGCCGCCTGACTGCCGGCGATGCTGTCCCACATGAGCTCGACGCCGGGCGACAGCACCAGCTTGTCGTAGGCGATGGTGGGGCCGGACGTGAGCACGGCGACCTTCTTCACCGGGTCGATGCTGGCCACCGTGTCCTTCACGATGCGCACGCCATGCGCCTTGCCGAGCGCGGTGTAGGGGGTGGTGAGGTCGGCCAGCGTCTTGCTGCCGCCCAGCACGAGGTTGGACAAGGGGCAGGACACGAAGGCCTCGTTCGGCTCGACGAGCACCACCTCGATGCTGTGGCCCGACAGCAGCCGCACGTACCTGGCCGCAGTGGCGCCGCCGTAGCCGCCGCCCACCACCAGCACCCGCGCCTTCGACGGCACGCCGCCGCTCGTGGCGCAGCCGGCCAGCCAGCCCGGCACGCCCAGGGCAGCCGCGGTCTTCAGCAGTTCGCGTCTTTGCATGGCGGCCTCCTCACTTCTTCTGCGCCGCGAAGTAGGCAGCCAGCTGTTCGATCTGTGCGTCGCTGTAGCCCTTGGCGAGCTGGTGCATCACCGTGGCCTGGCGCGCGCCGCTCTTGAAGGCTTTCATCTGCTCGACGATGTAGCCGGCCGGCAACCCCGCGAGGCCCGGCACACTGGAGCCGTCCACGGCGCGGCCGTCGGTGCCGTGGCAGTTGGCACAGGTGGCCGCCAGGCTGCGGGCGCGCAGGGCCGATGCGTCCTGCGCCTGCGCGCCGACCGCCACAGCGAGGGCGGCCAGCGCCAGCCAGATCACGCGATTCGCTTTCATCGTGCTCTCCTCGTTCGACGTTGTTGTGGCGTCAGGCGAGCTTGATTTCCAGGTAATGCCGCGCCAGCACCGGCGGCATCGGCGCGTCCAGCAGCAGTGCCGCCAGGCGCAGCGCGTCGGCCGCCTCTTCACGCAGCGCCAGCGTCTCGCTCATCGCCGTTGCTTCGTCCACCCAGGCCCGCAGCAGCACCGGCCGCAGCATCCACGACAGCTCCTGCACGCCCCACAGCCCGTGCATCAACGCATCGGCATCGGGCGGGCGGCACGGCGGCAGCTCGCGGGCAGCGTCGCGGTAGCACTCGGCCCAGAGCGCCATCACGGCCTGGTACCACGCATGGCCGGCTGCGCCCACCGCGGCCACCGGGTCCGACGCCGGCACCAGGCGCGCCAGGAATGCCGTCATGGTGGCGATGTGATCGACGGTAGACAACGGCAGATTCTTCATGTCGTTATCCGCTGCGGCGGGTGCCGCCGCGCGCGGCGCGCGGGCTTCGCCGAGCCGGTGACGCATGGCCAGCCAGCGCAGCCGGTCGATCGGCCGCACCAGCCCGTCGGCACTCATCACACGGCGAGCCGCTTCGACCAGCGCCTGCCGCTCGGGCACCGGCGCCGTGCGCGAGCGATCGAGCAGCAACTCGAAGGCCGGGGCGCGCGATGCAAAGCCGAGCTGCTGCACGTCGGCGCGCACGCGGCCGGCCGATGCGACGTCTTCGGTCTCTTCGCGCCAGGCCTGCTTTTCGCGCGCACTCCCAGGTGTCAGCAGCAGGGCCAGCAGTGCCGCGCGGCGCTCGCCCGGCCCCTGCATGAATTTCAGGCGCCCCAGCGCGTCGAGCTCGTCCTGGCTGGCGGTGGGGCTTTGCAGTGCCAACGGCACGAAGCTCTTGCCTGCGGCCGGCTCGGTGGGGCGCTGGCCCGGCGGCGGCTCGGTGTCTGGCAGGTCGGGGCCGAACTGCGGTGGGTCTTCGGGCTTGTCGTTAGGCATGGTGGGGGCCGCGTGCAGGGCGACGGCTGGCAGCCGTGCATCGTCGCGCGGTGCGTGGCCGCTGTCCATGGGGGCGGCTTCGGCTTTCAGGTCGAGCGGGCCGGCATACAGCGGCTGCATCTCGCGGCCGTAGATGCTCTGCACGCGATCGGCCAGCGGCGGGTGCGTGGCGAGCCACCCACCGGCCCACCGCGCAGCGTGGCGTACCGGCACGTGCAGCAGCATGGCCGCCAGCACTTCGGCGCGCGGGTGGTGCAGCCGGCCGCGCAGCCGTTCGCTCTGGTACCAGATCTTGCGCAAGGTGCCGCCCAGGCCGTCGCGGCTGCGGGTGAACTGCACCGCGCTGGCGTCGGCCGCATGCTCTCGCTGGCGCGACACCGCCGCCTGCAGCACGCGCCCGGCCAACCAGCCCACCCAGCCCACGGCCAGGAACGCCCCGCCGATCAGCACACCGGGGGGGCTGCGGTGGCCCATGTCGTCAGGCTCCAGCAGCGAACGACCGTAGCCATGCACCAGCGACAAGCCCCACACCAGCGCCACCAGCCGCATCTGCAGCCGCAGGTCGCCGGCATGGACGTGGCCGAACTCGTGCGCCACCAGGCCTTGCAACTCGTCACGCGTGAGGCATTCGAGCGCGCCGCGCGTGACGGCCAGCACCGTGTCTTCCTGGCTCCAGCCGGCCACGAAAGCGTTGATGGTGTCTTCGCGCTCCAGCACATAGAGCGCCGGGCGCGGCAGGCCGGAGGCGATGGCCATCTCGTCCACCACGTTGGCGAGGCGCTTTTCCGCCAGGTCGCGCGGCGTGGCGATCTCGCGCCCGCCCACCCAGGTGGCAACGTGCGCCCCGCCACCATCGCGCAGCCGCCAGGCTTCGACCACGCAGCCGCCCAGCACGAACA
>CAMLLU010000169.1 GCA_946480925.1 uncultured Rivibacter sp. | reverse complement strand
GCGCCGTCGAGCAGCGGGCCGATGCTTTCGCGCACGCGGCGCAGGGTGCCTTCGTCGCGCCGCTCGAGCAGCTCGCGAATCATCAGCCACTCCGGCGAGCGGGTGGTCTCGTCGCCGATCAGCTCGGCCAGCGTGCACCTGAGCGCCTGCGACACCTGCAGCAGCACCAGCACCGAGGCGTTGCCCACGCCGTATTCGAGGTTGGCCAGGTGCCGCTCCGACACGTCGGCCGCGGCACTGAGCGCCTTGCGCGTCATGCCCCGGCGCGAGCGCAGGGCCCGCACCCGCTCGCCCAGCGCCACCAGGAAGGGGTGCTTGCCTGACTCCTCGGCCTGGGCCGCGGGCAGGCCATCGCCGGCCAGCGCCTGCCCTTCGGCCGCCACCGGGCTAGGGGTTAACGCCAGTGAATGCATTATGTTGCTTGACATGCGCTTTCAGCACGACCTAAAGTGCCTCAAAGCACAATACTTCATCTTCTTGAGCCAAACAACCCTGGCAGATCAAAGCAAGCGCCAGAAAGCCACAGATGCAGTCCGCCGCCCCCACCGAAGTCACCCCCGAGGTCTTTCATCGCCAGCTCGCCGCGTTGACGGAGCAATTGGCCGACCGCCCTCTCGACACTGCGCTCGACGCCTGGCTGAACGAACACCACGGCCCGCAAAGCGCCACCTACGCCCAGCTCAAGGCCAGTTGCGAAGCCGGCGTGGCTGCCGGCTGGCTGTGCAACCGCGAAGGCGGCGGCATCCGCTACGGCCGCGTCTTCAAGCCCGCGCCCGAGCTGCACGGCTTTTCGGTGGACGTGGTCGACATGCAAGACATCGCCGGCCCACACCACGTGCACCCCACCGGCGAGATCGATCTCGTGATGCCGCTGGGCGGCAACGCGCTGTTCGACGGTCGCCCCGCCGGCTGGGTGGTCAAAGCGCCCGGCAGCTCCCACCGCCCCACCGTCACCCAGGGCCGCGCCCTCGTGCTCTACCTGCTGCCCCAGGGGCAGATCCAGTTCACCTGAGATGACGCCCCAATTCATTCACTACACAGACGCAGAGAACGCGGAGGACCGCAGAGAAGACTTGTATGCCTCCGCGAATCTCTGCGTCCTCTGCGCCTCCGCGGTGAAGGCTGTTGAGGCCCGTTTCATACGTCTCGGTGCCACCAAGGCACCACGGACACCTGCTTGAAAGCATCCGCCCCATGACCGAACTGCTGTTGAACCACCTCGCCGGCCGCTGGCAGGCCGGCACGGCCCAAGGCACCGAGTTGCGCGACCCCGTGCGCGGCAATGCCCTGGCGCGCGTCGACGCCACCGGCCTCGACCTCGCCGCCGGCTTCGCCCATGCACGCGAAGTCGCAGGCCCCGCGCTGCGCGCCTTGAACTACCGCCAGCGCGGCAAGCTGCTCGCCGACGTCGCCGCCACGCTGCAGGCCAAGCGCGACGACTACTACGCCATCGCCACCGCCAACAGCGGCACCGTGAAGCCCGACTCGGCGGTGGACATCGACGGCGCCATCTACACGCTCAACACCTACGCCAAGCTCGCCGCCACGCTGCCCGAACAGCACTGGCTGCCTGAAGGCGAGGCCGTTTCGCTGGCCCGCGACGGCAGCTTCCAGTCGCGCCACGTGCGGCTGCCGGTGCCGGGGCTCGCGCTCTTCATCAACGCCTTCAACTTCCCGGCCTGGGGCCTGTGGGAAAAGGCCGCGCCGGCGCTGCTGTCGGGCGTGCCGGTGGTGGTGAAGCCGGCCACCGCCACCGCCTGGCTCACGCAGCGCATGGTGCAAGACGTGGTCGAAGCCGGCGTGCTGCCGGCCGGCGCGCTCTCGGTGGTGTGCGGCAGCTCCGCCGGCCTGCTCGATGCATTGACGCCCTTCGACGTGCTGTCGTTCACCGGCTCGGCCGACACCGCCGCCGTGATCCGCTCGCACCCGGCCGTGACGCGCCACTCGGTGCGCGTGAACATCGAGGCCGACAGCGTGAACAGCGCCGTGCTGCTGCCCGGCACCGCGCCCGACAGCCCGGCCTTCGACCTCTTCGTGAAAGAGCTGGTGCGCGAGATGACGGTGAAGTCCGGCCAGAAGTGCACCGCCATCCGCCGCGCCTTCGTGCCGCAGGAGCTGTATGCGGCGGTGAGCGAGGCGGCACGTGTGCGGCTGGCGCGCATCACCGTGGGCGACCCGCGCAACGAAGGCGTGCGCATGGGCGCGCTGGTGAGCCGCTCGCAATACGACACGGTGCTCAGCGGCATTGCACAGCTGCGCTTGGCAGCCGACACGCTGTTCGACGGCAGCACGGTGCCGCTGGTCGACGCCGACCCGGCCGTCGCCTGCTGCGTGGCGCCCACGCTGCTGGGCCTGCCGACGCCAGAAGCGGTGGAGGCTTCGACACGGGTCCACGACGTCGAAGTGTTCGGCCCGGTAGCCACGCTGCTGCCTTACGCCAGCCTGCCGCAGGCCCTGCGCGGCGTGCAGCGCGGGCAAGGCTCGCTCGTCGCTTCGCTCTATGGCGAAGACCCCGCCGCGCTCGCGCAGACTGCCATGGCACTGGCCACGCACCACGGCCGCGTGCACGTGGTGAGCCCCGAAGCCGCGGCCTCGCACACCGGCCACGGCAACGTGATGCCGCAATCGCTGCACGGCGGCCCGGGCCGCTCGGGCGGTGGCGAAGAGCTGGGCGGCCTGCAGGCGCTGAACTTCTATCACCGCCGGGCGGCCATCCAGGCCGCGCCCTCGGTGATCGCGGCCATGTAGACCAAGCCGCCCACATCGCCATCGTGCAAAGAGAACGAGGAGACAACGATGCTGGCCCCCACACTCACCAAGGCCGAGGCGGCTGCCGGCCACGACGTGCAGCCGCCGCCCACCGACTTCAACTTCGCCGCGCACCTGCTGCAACGCAACGCGTCGCGCCGTAGCAAGGCCGCGTTCATCGACGACCAGGGCACGCTCACCTACGGTGAGCTCGAGGGCCGTGTGCAACGCCTGGCCGCCGGGCTGCGCAGCCTGGGCATCCGCCGTGAAGAGCGCGTGCTGCTGCTCATGCACGACTGCACCGACTGGCCGGTGAGCTTTCTGGGCGCCATGTACGCAGGCCTCGTGCCCGTGGCCGTGAACACGCTGCTCACCGCCGACGACTACGCCTACATGCTGGAACACTCGCGCGCGCAGGCGGTGCTGGTGTCCGGCGCCTTGCTGCCGGCGTTGAACAGCGCACTGACCAAGAGCGATCACGAGGTGTGCAAGGTCATCGTGTCGCGCCCGCTCGCGCCGCTGCACCCGGCGGAAGTCGAGTTCGATCACTTCCTCGACACACAGGCACCCATGCCGGCGGCCGCCCACACCGCGGCCGACGACCCTGCGTTCTGGCTCTATTCATCGGGCTCCACCGGCCGCCCCAAGGGCGCCGTGCATTCGCACGCCAACCCCTACTGGACCTCGGAGCTCTACGGTCGCGGCGTGCTCGGCCTGCGTGAAGACGACATGTGCTTCTCGGCCGCGAAGCTTTTCTTCGCCTACGGGCTGGGCAACGCGCTCACCTTCCCGATGAGCGTGGGCGCCACCACGCTGCTGATGGCCGAGCGGCCCACGCCCGATGCCACGTTCAAGCGCTGGCTGGGCGGTGTGGGCAACACGAAACCCACTGTCTTCTATGGCGCGCCCACCGGCTTTGCAGGCATGCTGGCCTCGCCATCGCTGCCGGCACGCGAGCAGGTCGCGCTGCGGCTGGTGTCGTCGGCCGGCGAGGCATTGCCTGCCGAGCTGGGCGAACGCTTCAAGCGCCACTTCGGCGTGGACATCGTCGACGGCATCGGCTCCACCGAGATGCTGCACATCTTCCTGTCCAACCGGCCG
>CAMLLU010000168.1 GCA_946480925.1 uncultured Rivibacter sp. | reverse complement strand
TTGTCGCGCTCGGCGAATCGCTGGTGGAGCATGCGATCGGGCTGCTGCTGCTCGACGCCCCAAGCCGCGTGAACGCGTTCTCGCGCCAGCACCCGCAGCTGGTGGAGCGGCTCATGCAGAAGGACCTGGCCTCACACCTGAATCTCTCGGCCGAGACGCTGTGCCGTCTGTCGCGGCGGGTCGTCAGCGAAGTGCCTGCGTAAGCGGCCTGCCGCCCATCAGGCGGTTGCATTTCATCCCAGCAACCGCCGCCGCATCGGCCGCAGCACGAACCACGCAAGCAGCGCGGCACAAGCGCTCATGCCGCTGGCGATGAGGAAGACCGTATGCCAGTCGCCCATCGAATGGGCCATCACGCTGGAAAGCGGCACCATCAGCGATGCCATGCCCTTGGCCGTGTAGAGCAGGCCGGCATTCGCCGCTGCGTACTTGGAGCCGAAGGTGTCGGCACAGGTCGACGGGAACAGGCTGTAGATCTCGCCCCACGCGAAGAACACCAACCCGGTGAGCAGCACGAAGGCCAGGGGGCTGGAACCGAATTCGCGCATCGCGAGGATGGCCAGCGCCTCCAGGGAAAACGCGATCAGCATCGTCTCTTCACGGCCGATCTTGTCGGAGACCCAGCCGAACACCAGCCGCGTTGCGCCGTTGAGCACGCGGTCGAGCGCCAGTGCGAAGGTGAGTGCCGGCAGCACGAGGCCCATGATGTCCACCGGCACGTCGTGGATGCGGTACTGCCTGGCAATGGGCGCGAGCTGCGCGGTGGCCATGAGGCCGCCGGCCGCCACCAGCACGAAGATCACGTACATCACCCAGAACACCGGCTCGCGCAGCACGTCGGCGGGCGCGGTGTCGCGCCGTGCCTGCGGCAGCTTCGATGACGTGCGCAACGGCGCGCTCGTAGGAGTGGGCGCCTTGTTGGGGTCGTCCATCGCCAGTGCAAGCGCCATCACCACGAGGCCCTGGCCCAGCCCGAAGTAGAGGAACGCAGCTTCGTACCCGCGCTCTGCGATCACCATGGTGATGGGCAACACCGTGAGCGCGGAGCCCGCACCGAAGGCGGCCACCGTGAGCCCCACGGCGAGCCCGCGCCGGTCAGGGAACCACTTGAGCGCGTTGCCCACGCAGGTGCCGTACACAGCGCCTGCACCCATGCCGCCAATGGCCGCCGCCACGTAGAGCATCGGCAGCGAATCGGCCAACGCGTTGGTGACCCATGCGATGGCGCACAGCAGGCCGCCACCCAGCACCACCGGCCGCGGGCCGGATTCGTCGACGATGTAGCCGGCGATCGGTACGCACAGCGTCTGCACGATCACGAACACCGAGAACGCGACCTGGATGGCCGCGTGGCTCCAGCCGAAGCGGTCGGCCAGCGGGTTGACGAAAAGCGTCCAGCCGTACTGCAGGTTGGCGACCATCGCCATGCACACCAGCCCCATCATGAGCTGGCCCCAGCGGTATGCCGTGCCGGCTGGGGCTTCTTGTGCAAGAGCCGGTTCCAGCGACGGCGATGCGGCGAACGGGCTGCGCTTCATCACACACACTCTATGCCAGCGCCGAGTGCAAATCGCCGCCGCCCTGTCGATCGTGACTATCGTCATCGACGGGGCCGATCTCCGGCCCCACGCGCAATCGCAGTCGCAGCGTGGTGCCGGTGCCGGGGCGGCTTTGCAGGTCCAGCTCGGCGTCGATCAGCTGGACCTGCTCGCGAATGCCGGTGATTCCGAAGTGACCCGGCCGTGCCGCGGCAGTGTCGAAGCCCACGCCGTCGTCGGCGATGGTGAGCTCGATGGTGCCTTCGCCCAGGTCTTTCAGGCTCACTTCAACGTGCGAGGCACCGGCATGCCGGTCGATGTTGCGCAGGGCCTCCTCGGCAATGCGAAACAGCCCTTCGGCACGCGCGTCCGCGAAGCTCGCGGCCTTGGCATCGGCGTCGTAGCGAACGTCCAGGCCGGTGCGTTCGGTAAAGCGTGAGACCGTGCCGCTGAGCGCCGCGCCGAGCCCCAGGTCGCGCACCGCGTTCAGGCGCATCTGGCTCACCGCCTCACGCGCTTCACGCAGGCCGTCGCGTGCCACCGTCTCGGCGCGCTCGAGCTCGGCGGCCAGCCGCTGCGGGTCGTGCGCGTGCAGCATGCGCAGCGTGCGCACCTCCACCAGCATCTCCATCATCGAATGCGCGAGCGTGTCGTGCAGGTCGCGCGCCAGCCGCAGCCGCTCGCGCACCACGGCGGCGTAGCGGCTGTCGGCGGCCAGCCTTTCCACGTCGCGCGTGCGTGCCTGCACGCGCTGTTCCAGCTCCTGCGTCATCCGGTCGAGCTCGTCGCGCTCCTGGCGCAGGGCCCTCAGGAGCCGCGCAAATGCACGCCCCAGCACCGCCACTTCGTCATGGCCCGTGGGCGCGACGATGCCCTCGGCTGCCTGGTTGGCCACCAGCTGCACCTGCGCGGTGAGGCCGCTCAGCCGCCGCGTGAGCCGGCGCGCGAAGGCCGCGCCGATGAGTGCCGCGACGATGCTCAGCAGGATGGAAATGACGGTGAGCTTCTCCTGCAGCGTGCCGCCATGGCCGCGTTCTTCGCTGGGCTGCATCACCGCCACCCTGATGCCCAGCGAATGCAGCGTGGGCGCGGCCTCCGGCGGTGCGGTGATCACGACGATGCGCTGGTGGCCCTCGGTCATCTGCAGCGAAACGCCGGGCAGCGTGACGGGCGCACCGTGCTCGCCGGCCGGCCGCTCGTAGAGGATGTTGTGGCGGTCGTCGAGCACCAGCACGCGCGCACGCGGATCGGGCTTGGCGCGTGCCCGCACGGCATCGATGAGCTCGCCCAGCCTTTCTTGCGGCAGTGCCGGGCCCGGCCCTTCGGCCGCGGCAATGTGCTCCAGCTCGGTGGCCAGCTGCGTCGCAAAGCGCAGCATCTGCGCGTCGCGCTGCGCCAGCATGCTGTTGACCGCGAAGTCGGTCACGGTGAGCAGCGCCACTGCGATGGCGAGCGACAGCACGACGGCGAACCAGGCGAACGCCGTCGCCAGGCTGCGCCGTGGATCCAGAGCCTGCAGGTATCGGGACATCGTGTGGTGGGTGCCGGCGAGTCGTGACGCCGGTCATCGTCTCCTCGTGACCGAAGTCATTGCGTCTTGCGGTCACTGCCGTATATTGCCCCGGGGGCCGCACTCCGGCCATAGGGCATGCACGATGAGCAGCGAAAGAGCCGGTTCACAACGCATTCGCGTTTTGATCATCGACGACCAGCCGCTGGTGCGACGCGGCCTGGCGTTGATGCTCTCGCTCGAGCCCGACATCGAAGTGATCGGCGAAGCGGGCGATGGCATCGAGGCCGTGGAGATGTCGCGCCGGCTGCGGCCCGACGTGGTGCTCATGGACCTGCACATGCCGCGCAAGGGCGGCGTGGCCGCCACGCGCGAGATCACTGCTGCATTGCCGCAAACGCGCGTGCTCGTGCTCACCACCATGGAAGCCGAGCAGAGCGTGTTCGATGCATTGCGTGCCGGCGCGCTGGCCTATCTGCTGAAGGACGCCACCGAAGCTGAAGTGGTGGAGGGCGTGCGCGCGGTGCACCGCGGCGAATCACTGCTCACGCCGCAGATCGCCCGCAAGGTGCTCGACCAGTTCCGCCGCCTTTCGGAGTTGGCACCCAAGCCGCAATACAAGGTGGCGTCGAACGACGACGACCACATCGCTTCGCTGAACGAGAAGGAAACCAAGGTGCTGCAGCTCATCGCCGAAGGCAAGAGCAACAAGCAGATCGCGGGGTTGCTGTTCCTCGCCGAAGGCACCGTGAAGAACTACGTGAGCCGCATCATGGAAAAACTTCACGCCGAAAGCCGCACCGAGCTGGCGGTGATGGCGTTGCGCCAGCGCCGCGTGAGCT
>CAMLLU010000167.1 GCA_946480925.1 uncultured Rivibacter sp. | reverse complement strand
AAGCTCGGCAGGCGCGAAGCTCGCGCCGTCCTGCGATGGCAATCGCATGGAGTCCTCCCCGATCGTTCGGGCTTTGTTGGAATGGCGCGCGATTTTGCCGGCGGGATGGAGCGTGTGACTTCCCTCGTCCGGAGGGAAGTTGCGTCAAGCGGTAAACGGCGTGGTCGACCCACTCTCCGCCGGTGCGGTGCTCGCCATCCGGCTGCCTTCGGTGCCGCTGCCCGGCGGGTGCGAGCTGCGCGATGCTGCGCTCGTGATCGCGTCGCGGCGGGCGCGCCACTGGTCGAAGCTCGTGCAGAAGCGCCGATAGCGTTCCTCACACCAGCAGGCGTAGTCGTCGTCGAAGGCCCGCAGCTGCTCGCGGCGCCAGCGCGCGTAGTGGTGGTCGTGCTCGTGGCGAGGGCGCTGGTCGGCAAAGCCTTGCGCGTCGGCGTCGTAGCGGCCCTGGGCCCAGCGGCCTTCCACGTCAGTGTCGAACGGTTCCTCGTGCGGCCATCTCATCGTCAGCTCCTGGTGGGCGAGGTGTGCCAGTGGGGGCGGCCGGCGCTCGTGCGCGGCGGCCGTGGGGCGGGGGCTTCGGCCTCGTCGAGGCCGAGGTGCCGCAGCGCCTCGTGCAAGGTCTGCTTCACCTTCGCGTAGCCGGCCCACGGGTCGTGGCCTTCGAGGTCGCGCAGCCGCTGCGCGAGGTTGCGGATGTTCCACTGGTTCGCGCTGCGCAGTTCGACCAGCTCTTCCCAGGCGATGGGCACCGACACCGGCAGCATGGGCCGCGCCCGCGCGGAGAACGCGACGGCCGACGTGGCGCCGCGGCTGTTGCGCAGGTAGTCCACGAACACCTTGCCGATGCGGTTGCGCGGGCCGGCCTTGGCCGAAAAGCGCTGGGGCAGGGTGGAGGCCATGTGCTGCGACATCGCCTTCACGAACGCCTTGGCCTGTTCCCAGCCGTGGCGCCGCACCAGCGGCACCACCACGTGCAGCCCCTTGCCGCCGCTCGTCTTCAGGAAGCTCACGAGGCCCAGCTCGTCGAGCAGCGTCTTCGTCAGCTCGGCCGCTTCGACCATGCGCGCCCATGGCAACCCGGCGCCGGGGTCGAGGTCGAACACCACGCGGTCGGGCTTTTCGATCGACGTGTGCAGCGCGTTCCACGTGTGCAGCTCCACCATGCCCATCTGCGCCGCGCCCACCAGCGCCGTCACGTTGTCGATCACCATCAGCGGTGCGTGGCCGGGGTCGAGCGCAGGGTCCAGCTCGCGCAGTTTCGGAATGACGAGCTGCTGCTGGTGCTTCTGGAAGAAGAGCTCGCCGTCCACGCCGTCGGGCGCGCGCACCAGCGCCACCGGCCGCGCCTTCAGGTGCGGCAGCAGCCAGGGCGCCACGCTCTCGTAGTAGCGCGCGAGTTCCAGCTTGGTGGCGCCCGATGCGACGTCGATCACGCGATCCGCATGGGTGATGCGCACCGCGTGCACCACGGCGTCGGCTTCCTGCGCTGTGGTGGGCGTGCGTGCCATGGCATCAAGCGGCCTGGGCCCGCCGCGTGGTCGACTTGCGTGCGGCGGAGGCCGAGGACTTCTTGCGTGCGCCGCTGCTGCTGCGGCGGGCCTGCTTGCGCGACGTACTGTTCGCGCGCTTGGCTTCCGTGCCCTCGGCGCCCGCGGCTTCGCGCTTGCCGCCGCCGCCCAGGCTGCGCTTGAGGAGCTCGGTGAGGTCGATGATCTCGGCGCCCGCCGCTTCCTCGCCCGCTGCCGGCAGCGGCTCGACGCGCTGCGTCTTGCCTTCCTTCAGCTTGCGCTGTACCAGCGCCATCACGTCTCCCTTGAAGTGGTCCTCGTACTGCTCGGGCTGCCACTTCGAGCTCATGTCGTCGATCAACTGCTCGGCCATTTCCAGCTCGCGTTCGGTGGGGGCTTCCTTCTTCGACGCCGCGCCGCGCGGCAGCGCGATGTCGTCGAGCGAGCGCAGTTCGTCGGCCCAGCGCAGCGTGTTGAGCACCAGGGCATCGCCCATGGGCATGAGCGCAGCCAGGTGCTGCTTCGACTGGATGACGACCTCGGCCACGCCGATGCGCCGCTTCTTCTTCAGCGCATCGCGCAACAGCCGGTAGACCTTTTCGCCGCGCGCCACCGGCGCCAGCACGTAGGGCCGCTCGAAGTACACGGGCGACACCTCGCCGGCGTCGATGAAGGCCTGGATCTCCACCGCCTGCGTGAGCGCCGAGTTGGCGGCGCGCAGCTCTTCGTCGGACAGCACCACGTACTGGCCGTCTTCGACCTCGATGCCGCGCACGATGTCGTCCTTCGGCACCTCCTTGCCGGTGGCCTTGTTGATTCGCTTGTAGCCCACCGGCTTCATCGAGCGGCGGTCGAGCCAGTCGAAGTCAATGCCGTGCTCGCGGGCCGCCGGGTACAGCGCGACCGGAATGTGGACCAGTCCGAAGGTGATGGCGCCTTTCCACAGCGCACGCGGCATGGTTGCCTCCTGTTGCGTTCTCGTACCCGAGGCGCAAATGGCATACCCGGTGGGGGCAGGCACGAAGTCTGCGATGCAGATTCAGGAGCGCAGGCGCGTCAAACCGGAAGAAAGGACCCCCCATGTCGCTCACCACCCTGCTTCTCATATTGCTGGTGCTGCTGGTCGTCGGCGCCCTGCCCACGTGGCCATACAGCAGCTCCTGGGGCTACTACCCCAGCGGCGGCCTGGCATTGGTGCTGGTCGTGCTGCTCGTGCTGTTCCTCATGGGCAGGTTGTAGCCGTGCGGCCCGGTAGCGTTTGCAGCAAGGAGGGCCGGCCTGGGTCGCCTGAGGCTCCAACTAGCGTCAACAGGCCTAGCGCCCGGCCATCGCGTTGAGGATCATCGCCAACGCCTGCACGCTCGCCGGGTCCTTGGCGGCCCACAGCGGCTCGTAGATCGGCTTCATGCGCCGCACGAAAGGGCCGTAGTCGGTGGCGAAGTGGAACTTCACGCCCTGTTTCTCGAGCCGGGCCTGTATTTCCTTCAGGCGGCGGTTCCATTCTTCCCGCATGAACGACGCGGAGCCGCGCCCCGCGGCCCGCAGCTGCACCTGCTCGGCGGGTGAAAGTTCGTCCCACGTCTTCTTGCTCATGATCAGCATCTCGGGCGACACCAGGTGCTGCGTGAACGTGTAGTGCGGCGCCAGCTTGTAGTGGCCCGTCGATTCGTAGGAGGGCAGGTTGTTCTCGGCACCGTCCACGCGGCCTTGCTCCAGCGCGGCATACACCTCCTTGAAGGGCAGCGGCACCGCGGTGGCGCCCAGGGCGTCGACCATCTCGATGTGCATCTTGGTGTTGCCCACGCGCAGCTTCACGCTGGCGAAGCTCGAGAGGTTCTGCAGCGGCTTGTGGCGGTGGTAGAAGTTGCGCGTGCCGCCGTCGTACCAGCCGAGCAGCACGACGCCGGCCTTTTCCAGCTCCGCGGCCAGGATGTCCCCCAGCCTGCCGTCGAGCAGCGCGAACATCTGCGCGCTGTCGTGAAACATGTAGGGCATGCCCAGCACGCGCAGCGCGGGCACCTTTTCGCCATAGCCCACCACGCCGATCTCGGCGAAGTCGATCTCGCCCGAGGCGATCTTCTCGAGCACCGCGCCCTGCGGCGCGAGCTGCGAATTGGCGTACACCCGGGCCGTGTGGCGGCCCTTGGTGGCGGGGCCCACTGCATCGGCGAAACGCTGCATGCCCAGGTTGACGGGATAGTCGTCGGGGTGGACGCTCCAGCCCTTGAGCTCGCGGGCGGCGCAAGCCTGCGCACCAGCCAGCAACGCGACGCCCAGCGCAGTGCTGAGCACAAGACGCTCGATCATGACGGTCTCCTCCTCGTTGTAGGTCGGCCGTCAGGACCGTGCGGCAGTCAGTGCGCGCCGCAGAGGCTGCGCGTCACGGCGCCGGCATTGCACCGGC
>CAMLLU010000166.1 GCA_946480925.1 uncultured Rivibacter sp. | reverse complement strand
TCCGAACTTCGTGCCACGTGGCCCGTTCTGGCTGTCGCGCCCGGCCCAGGCCTTTGCCGACATGCCGAAGGTGGTGGAAAGCAACGCGACCCATGCCGTGCAGACGTCCATCACGCTGTCGAAGCGCAACCACAAGCTCACCTTCAGCCACGACACCGACAGCGACAGCGATGCCGACGTGCCCCTTCGCAACGCACGCAACGGCAAGACCAAGGCAGCGGAGCAGCCCCCGGCGCCCGCGCCCAAGCGCGCAGCAGCGCAAGGACCCGACGGCCGCCCACGCCCCATGCAACGGCCCGTGCAGCCCGCAGCATCAGCCATCGACGCGCAAGCTGCCCGGCCAGCAGGTTCTCAAAACGAGCAGCAGGCAAGCCTGGACTCGCTGTCGGAGGCAGCAGGCCACGCACGTGCCCTGCTGGCCAGCCTGGGCGTGGAGCTGTCCGGCGTTTCGGCGCTGCCGCTTCGCGAACAGACATCGCTGCTGCTCGACAAGCTGCTCGACGAAGGCAGGCAGCAGTTCATGCAAGTACTCCGCGCGAAGCCCGGCTCGCCCGAGGAACACCCGTCTACGCACATCAAGGACCGGCTCGAGTCCATCGCGAAGTCATGCGCAGAGCTCAGGCGACACCCCGAAGCGCTGCCCGAGCACGCCAAGCCGACCTCGTCACTGCCTGCGGGTGTTCCCCAAGACGGAACCTGGACACGGGAGCAGATGCGGCAGGCTTTCGAGCCCGGGCAAGCCAGCGCAGACGGCAACATCTGCTGGTTCGACACGATGGCTCAACTGTGGCTCGGCGACGATCGCCGCGACGACGGCCCGTCCCGCAAGACGCTCGACGACGCGGCCCGGCGCTTGCGCCAGGCCTGTGACCGCCTGGGCGTGAGCCAGCCCGGCAAGATGTTCGACCACGACCACCCGATGGTGCAGGTGATGGCCCGCGCACTGGACCTGCAGGTGCACGCCTTCCACCAGTTCGGCGACGGCACGGTGTCGCTGCACCCCGTGAACTCGGCGGGCTCGCCTTCGAGCAGCAGGCACGTGCACGTCTACCTGAGCGGCCAGCATTTCGTGCCGCTGTGGCCTCGCAAGGCAGGTTCAGAGACAGCGCAGTGAGGCTGCGTGCAGCCCGTTCGGTGCCGGCTGAGCGCGGCATCCAGCCTGCGTCTCGCTGCATGAACCAAAGTCATACAGCCACTTGCGGGCCAACGACCACAGTCCGAAGATCACAGCCCTGCGGTTCGCAAGACACAACCCCTGCGCGAACCGTGTCCAACCCAGGGAGGGCCCTTCAAGATGCCATGGATCAACATGGGAGGCTCGACGCATGCACAGGTCGACCTCGAGGAATTTCAGTACGGAACCCCAGCGCAAACACGGCAGCGCCCGCGCCAAGTCCGCGCGTTGATCCAACTCCGCCAGTCGACCGGGCGTTCCCGCAGCGGCGCTACTCCGATGGCTCTGTGCGGCAGCGACCGCCAGGCCGACGCCTCCATTCCCAATACCGAGGCGGGCCATTTGATAGGGCTCGAGCTCGGTGGGGTCGACTGCCCGGCGAACCTGGCGCCGATGTTCGGCAACATCAACCGCGGCGTCTTCCGCAACCTCGAGCGCGGGCTGCGCGAAAAGGCTGCGTCTTCGTCCAAGCCTGCGATGCACATCGAGATCGTCTACGGCACCGGTGTCGGCATCGACCCGCGGGTTCCTGCCGGCTTCCGCGTGCGCTTCTTCTCCGGCATCGACGACCTGAACACCGTCGGCGCGTCGCCGCTCGTGCCCCCGGAAGCCATACCCAACCAAGCCCTCGCGCCCGCGCGGCTGGACCTGACGGCATTTGCGGACATCGAGAGGCGCGCCAAGCTGATCGAAATACGCGACAAGGTCGCCCGCACCGGTTGGAAGATCGAAGACATGGACGGCCCTGCGGCCGAGTGGGCAAAGCGCGGCTACATGCCGCCGCCAAGCCACCGGCCCTATGCCTTTCTCGACCTGCTCGTCTATGCCGACGAATTCAAAGTCTGCGCGCACATGCTGCTGCCGCGCTGGGATGCCATCTCGATCGGCCCGGTCCGTGAATTCGCTGAAGGCCAGCGCGTCAACATCGCAGTGGCCAACCGCTACACCCAAGCCGGAGACAAGAAAGGTGAATGCTGGAGCGACGCCGCCGCCGACCCGGTCACCACCGCATTGACCGAACTGGGCACCGACGATGGCATCCACGTAGACCACATCCACCCGATGGCTTCGGGCGGCCCGAACATCTACTCCAACGCGCAGGTCACGAGCGCCAAGTTCAATCGGTCCAAGGGGCGAAGTTGAAGGAACGACGGGCGACGACCCCGGTGTCATTCGGTTGCTCCGCGGTCGGTGCCCCAATGGCGCTTTTTCCAGTTCGAGCCCGCGAGACAGGCTTCTCAGACAGCCCTCTCACGAATTGGGGCCGGCATTGAAGAAGCACGCCGCCGCCGTGCGATTGCGGCCAACACCCCTGCCCCCGTCAACATCAGCGCATAGGTCGCCGGCTCGGGGATGGGTGTGAGCACGAAGATGGTCCACTGGCCGTTGTCCAAGGTTGCAGGGAGCGCGATCTGGCCCAGGTCGTTCAGCAGGATGCTCGCTCCGTCCGAACCCACCGACGCCACGTCGTCGAAGGACGCCATGAGCCACTGCGTCAAGTCGGTGAAACGCCCATCGTCATCGCTGTAGAAGAACGCGTTCACACCACCACCCGTGCCGAAGAGCCCAACCACGTGGCCGAGTTCATTGAGGTGGAGCGGAAAGCCGACCCGGTCGGGCAACAGGCGAACTTGACCGTCACTGAAGATGAAGGACGCGGATCTGCCGTCTCCCATGGGCAGCTCGGCGGTATGGCCCAGCACCTGCCCGCGGTCGTTGATGTCCACCACCGCTGTGGAGTAGCTGGACGGGAAGCCGACGATCCGGGTGACCTCGCCCTGGCTATAGAGGAAGGAAGTCGAACCACCCCCAGAGCCCAGACCCCCGATGATCTGGCCCGATTCGTTCATGTCTTGAGGGAACGAGAAACTGCCGGCGCCGACGTCCATGACCTGGCCGTTGTCGTAGAGGAAAGTACGCGAAGGCGGGAAATCGCCGGGGCGGGACCAGCCTGTCACCGATCGCACTCCATCGCCAGTGGCGTACCGCGGCAAGTTGCCGGATTCACCCTCTCGACCCACTCCCGCTGTTCGGCTCGGCACTTTGAATGCCCGCAATGCCGCCGTGAGTCACTCTTCGCACTCGGCCGGCTAACCCGCATGCACAGGTAGCTGCCCTGCTATAAACCAGGTTCGTGAGAGGCGCAGAAGACCCAATGCGTGCGCGTGTTCGCCAAAGGGCGTAGGAGCCTTCTATGCCGGATGCAAAACAGCCCTCAAGGGCAAAGAAGTCCAGAGACGCAGAAGAAATGGGAGCTATGGCAAAGATACTCGCGAACCCGCTGGGCGACATTCGAGCAGAAGCCGATCATTCCATGCTCGCTCGGGCGTTTTACGAAACACCCGACTACCTTTCGCTTCTAGACTCGGACGATAAGGTCGTTGTTGTAGGACGTCGTGGCACGGGCAAGAGCGCCATCACCTATAAGTTGCAGCGCCAGTGGGGCGACCAAAAGATATCCGCGTTAGTGCTTGTTGCGCCGGAAGAACACCACACCCTCGCGCTGGCGCCACTCATCTCCAAGGCTGGCCCGAAATTTCTGATTGTCCGAGCAGCTTCCCGACTACTCTGGCGATACGGACTCATGCTGGAAGTGGCACAGCAACTAAGTGTCAGATACAAGGTACGCGAAGCCGTTGCCACAAGCGATGTTCTGTCGGAGCATCTTCGGGATTGGGGTCGGCAGGATCAGCCATTTTTTGACAAGCTTAGGTTCCTCTTCAAGAGACACATTACCGCACATACCCCCCAAGATGAGATCATCGCGACCTTGGCAGATGCTCTCGACGTAAGCAGCGTTGAGAGGGCCTTAACAGGCTGCTGAAATACCGCGCGTTGAGCTGGGCTTCCTGTGAC
Source organism: uncultured Rivibacter sp. (assembly GCA_946480925.1). Next base: position 8 of record CAMLLU010000166.1, on the reverse strand, counting down.
GCATGAGG
>CAMLLU010000165.1 GCA_946480925.1 uncultured Rivibacter sp. | reverse complement strand
TCGACACCTTCGGCCAGGTGCTGCTGCCGCAGGCGGCCGGCGTGCTGGTGTACGTACTCATGGCGTTGATCCTGCTCTGGAAGCCGGACGGCCTCTTCAAAGCAGGCTGACCGGCCACGGAGATTGCAGTGAACAACCCACGGACCACCAAGACCGCCCTCGTGCTGGCCGTCTTCGCCGCGCTGGCTGCGTTCCCGCTGGTCGGCGGCAGCTATGGCCTCGACCTCGTCACCAAGATCATGGTCTACGCCATCTTCGCGTTGAGCCTGGAGCTGCTGGTCGGCGGTACCGGCCTCGTGTGCTTCGGGCAGGCGGCCTTCTTCGGCATCGGTGCCTATGCGGCGGTGCTGCTCTCACCCAAGTACGAAGCGGCCAGCCTGTTGTGGCTGCTGCCGGCCTGCGTGCTGGCCGCGGCGGTGTATGCGCTCGCGGTGGGCGCCTTGTGCCTGCGCACCAAGGGCGTGTACTTCATCATGGTCACGCTCGCCTTCGCGCAGATGGCCTACTACGTGGTGCACGACACGCCGCTGGGCGGCGGCACCGACGGCATCTACCTCAACGCAAAGCCGGTGCTGGGCACGCTGATCGAGCTCGACCGCCCGCTGGTGCTCTACGGCTTCACGCTCGCGAGCCTGGTGGGGGTGTTCGGCTTTCTTGCGCTGGTGACGCGCTCGCGCTTCGGGCGGGCGCTGGCCGGCATTCGCGTGAACGAGCAGCGCATGCGCGCCACGGGCTTTTCCACCTACCCGTACAAGCTCGCCGCCTTCACGCTCAGCGGTGCCATCGCGGGCCTCGCGGGCTTCCTGTTCGCCGTGAAAGACGGCTTCGTGAACCCGGAGCTGATGAGCTGGCACCTGAGCGGCGCGGTGCTGATCATGATCATCCTGGGCGGCATCGGCCACCTGCGCGGCGCGCTGATCGGCGCCTTCGCCTTCACGCTGCTGCAGGAGTTCTTCAAGAGCGAGGCCGTGTTCGGCAGTTTCGCCAGGCACTGGCACCTGGGGCTGGGCCTCTCGATCATTCTTTGCGTGGCGTTGATGCCCAAGGGGCTGGTCGGCATACCCGGGCAGTTGAAGGATCGCCTCATGGGCCGGCCTTCGCGCCGGTCGCAGGCCGGCAGCGACGCGAAGCAGCAGGAGGTCAAGGCATGAACATGGCGAACGTTCTGCTGCGCGGCACCGCCATCACGCGGCAATGGGGCGGCCTCGTCGCGGTCGACAAGGTCTCGCTCGACCTGCACCGCGGCAGCGTGCATGCGGTCATCGGCACCAACGGCGCGGGCAAGTCCACGCTCATCAACATCCTCTCGGGCGAGATCCCGCCTTCGGCCGGCTCCGTGGAGCTGCTGGGGCAGGACGTGACGCGCTGGTCGCAGCCCCGCCGCGCGCAGGCGGGCCTGGGGCGCAGCTACCAGCGCAACACCATCTACCCGAGCTTCACCGTGCTCGAGAACTGCCGCCTCGCCGCACAGGCCCGCTTGCCCAGGCCATGGCTGTGGTGGCAGGCCGCCGAGCGTTGCGAAACCAGCCTGGCCGCCGCAAGAGAAGCCGCAACCCGCGCCGGGCTCAACGACTACCTCGACCGCTCCGCCGGCCTGCTGAGCCACGGCCAGAAGCGCCAGCTCGAGATCGCCATGTGCCTGGCCACCAAGCCGCAGGTGCTGCTGCTCGACGAACCGCTGGCCGGCATGGGCGCCGAAGAGACCGAACGCATGCTCGCGCTGCTGGCCGAGCTCAAGACCGACCACGCCATCCTGCTGGTCGAGCACGACATGGACGCTGTGTTCCGCATCGCCGATCGCATCACCGTCATGGTCAACGGCGCGGTCATCGCCTCGGGCAGTCCGGCCGAAGTGCGCAGCAGCGCGGAAGTGCAGGCAGCCTACCTGGGAGGGCATTGAAGTGAGACCGACACCGCAAACAAGCTCCTTCTCCCGCCTGCGGGAGAAGGCGGGGGATGAGGGCCAAGCGGCCTGTGCCCCCCTCACCCTGATCCTCTCCCCGCAAGCGGGGCGAGGGAACGTTTCATGCGTCGCGGGTGGCGCTCTGCGCCATGGAAAACTGAAGTGAAACCCCAATTCATTCACCGCGGAGGCGCGGAGAACGCGGAGGACCGCAGAGGAAGACCGTGTTTCTCCGCGCATCTCCGCGTCTCAGCGGTGAAGGCTGTTGAGCCCCTTTCATACGGCGCCGGCGTAACCACTGCGCCATGGAGCAGCTGACATGGCCTCGCAAGACCTCATCCTCGACGCACGCGACGTGCATGCCTGGTACGGCAGCAGCCACGTGCTGCACGGCGTGAACCTGCAGATCGCGCGCGGCGAAACCGTGGGCCTGCTGGGCCGCAACGGCATGGGCAAGAGCACGCTGATCCGCACGCTGCTGGGCCACGTGACGCAGCGCGACGGCCGCATCCAGCTCTTCGGCAAGGACATGAGCCGTGCGCGGCCGCACGAAGTGGCACGCAGCGGCGTGGCCTACGTGCCCGAAGGCCGCGGCATCTTCCCCAACCTTTCGGTGAAGGAAAACCTCGTGATGGCCGCGCGCCCGCCGCATGCCTCCACGCGCGGCGCGGGCTGGAGCTTCGAGCGCGTGATGAGCACCTTCCCGCGGCTGCAGGAGCGGCTGGCCAACCTGGGTTGGCAGCTCTCGGGCGGCGAACAGCAGATGCTCTCCATCGGCCGCGCGCTGATGACGCAGCCTGAGCTCATCATCCTCGACGAGGCCACCGAAGGCTTGGCGCCGCTCATCGTGGCCGAGATCTGGCGCGTGATCGGCGAGATCCGCAACGACGGCATCGCCACGCTCATCGTCGACCGCGACTTCCGCAAGGTGCTCGCGCACAGCGACCAGGCCGTGGTGCTGCAGAAGGGCAAGGTGGTGCTGGCCGGCGAAAGCGACACGCTGCGCCAGGGGCACGCGCTGGCCGAATACCTGGGCGTATGAGCCCCACCCGGCGAGCAAAGGCCAGCCCCTCCTGTGCACGAACCGGGCGCCAGACACGACCTTCCGCAGGGCCACCCTTGCGACGTGCTGCGCGATGCGCATGGGCGCCCGGTGCTCGCGCTGCCGCCCGGCTGGGCCGGCCTGCCGCTGGGCCTCTTCAACATCCCCGGCGTTGCAGACTGCGGGGCCCTGGGCACGCAGTACCCCACGCTGCTGATCGCCCTGGCGGGCCACGGCGAGCGCTGGTATCGATCGATGAGCCAGACGCGCCACCTGCGCACGGCGCCCGGCATGATCGAGCTCTACCCCGACCAGCTCGAGTTCGACCGCATGGCGTGGCACGGTGAAGCCGGCCATTGCATCGGCATCCACTTCACTCCCGAAACGCTGAGCCGGTTGCTGCACGACGACCGCGGCGTGGACCTCGTTCGTCAACACGAGGTGTTCGACACACGGCTGCAGTGGCTCGCAGGCGAGTTGCTGGAGGCGGCGCGCAGCGGCCATGAAGACCCGTTGTACGTGGAAGGTCTCTCCCTCGCGCTGCTGGGCCGGCTGCGGCAGCGCGGCTCGCTCACGCGTGCGCAACCGCGGCGCGCCGGCCGCTTCTCTGCACCTTTGCTGGAGCGCCTGCAGGCCTTCATTGCAGAGCACCTGAGCAGCGAGCTCAGCATCGCCCGGCTCGCCGAAGTGGCCTGCATGAGCCCCGACCACTTCGCCCATTGCTTCAAGCTCACCTTCGGCATGCCGCCGCACCGCTACGTGCAGCGCCAGCGCATTGCCGCCGGGCAGCGGCTGCTGCGAGACACGCGCATGCCCATTGCGCAAGTCGCCGTGGAGGTGGGCTTTGCCAGCCAGTCTCACTTCACGCAGGCATTTCGTGCCCACACAGGCACCACGCCGGCCAGGTGGCGCCAGGGCTGAGGCCCCAGGATGCCGGCATCCTTGTCCTTCAAACACCCGGTAACCACTCCCGGCTGCGCAGCCGTTGACACCTGAAGAAGGGGCTCCCTACAGTGCGCCGCGCCTGTTCCGCAGGCGGAAAGAGAACACCGGAGGGGAGGAATGCATCAAGACGACACGTGGCGCGTGTGGAACCGACTGGAGGA
>CAMLLU010000164.1 GCA_946480925.1 uncultured Rivibacter sp. | reverse complement strand
GGCCAGATGCGCGTGCCGCTGGGCGTATTCGGCATGGTCTACGAAAGCCGACCCAACGTGACCATCGACGCCGCGTCGCTGGCCATCAAGAGCGGCAACGCGGCCGTCCTGCGCGGCGGTTCCGAAGCCATCCATTCCAACCTCGCGCTGTGGCAGCTGGTGCAGAAGGCGCTGGTCGAGGCTGGCCTGCCGGCCGATGCCGTGCAGCTCGTGCAGACCACCGACCGTGCCGCGGTAGGCAGGCTCATCGCGATGCCGGAATACGTGGACGTGATCATCCCGCGTGGCGGCAAGAGCCTGATCGAGCGCATCAGCCGTGAGGCCACGGTGCCGGTCATCAAGCACCTCGACGGCAACTGCCACATCTATGTCGATGCCGAGGTCGATCTGGACCTCGCGGTCAAGGTGACCGACAACGCGAAGACGCAGAAGTACAGCCCCTGCAATGCGGCCGAGTCGCTGCTGGTGCACGAGCGCCAGGCCGGCGCCTTTCTCCTGAACATCGGCATGGTGTTCGCGGCCAAGGGCGTCGAAATGCGCTGCGACGCGACCGCGCTGTCGGTGCTGAGAGCCGTGCCGGGCGCCAAGCTGGTGGAAGCCACCGAGGCCGACTGGAGCGAGGAATACCTCGCTCCGGTCATCAGCATCAAGGTCGTGAAAAGCCTCGACGAGGCCATCGCCCACATCAACCGGTACGGCTCGCACCACACCGACGCCATCCTCACCACCTACCACCCGAATGCGATGCGCTTCCTGCGCGAGGTGGATTCGGCCAGCGTGATGGTCAATGCCAGCACACGGTTCGCCGACGGCTTCGAATACGGCCTGGGCGCCGAAATCGGCATCTCGACCGACAAGTTCCACGCACGCGGGCCGGTGGGGCTCGAAGGCCTGACCTCTCTCAAGTGGGTGGTCTTCGGCCAAGGCGAAGTGAGAACATGACGACACCCCGCCCGCTGGGTACAGCGCGCACCCCTCCTGGAGGGGCCGGGCCTTGCTTGGGGCGGCCCGGCGCGGCGACCCGGACCTCACCATGACCGACCCTCGCACTGCCATCGTCCTCTTCAGCGGTGGCCAAGACTCCACCGCCTGCCTGGCCTGGGCGCTCGACCGCTATGCGCGTGTCGAAACCATCGGCTTCGACTACGGCCAGCGCCACCGCGTGGAGCTCGAATGCCGCCCGCGCGTGATCGTGGCGCTGCGCGAGGCCTTTCCGCAATGGAGCGAGAGGCTGGGTGACGACCATGTGCTCGATCTCGCGCTGCTGGGCCAGATCAGCGACACCGCGCTCACCGAGTCACGCGCCATCGAGATGCAGGCCAACGGCCTGCCCAACACCTTCGTGCCGGGCCGCAACCTGCTGTTCCTCACCTTCGCGGCCACGCTGGCGTATCGACGGGGCGCCTCGGTGCTGGTGGGCGGCATGTGCGAGACCGACTATTCCGGCTACCCCGACTGCCGCGACAACACGCTCAAGGCGCTGCAGGTGGCGCTGAGCCTCGGCATGGATGCGCCCATGACGGTGGAGACGCCGTTGATGTGGCTCGACAAGGCACAGACCTGGGCGCTGACCGAGCAGCTCGGCGGCAGCAGGCTCAACGAGCTGATCGCCGAGTACACGCACACCTGCTATCTCGGCGAGCGCTCGTTGCACCACCCGTGGGGCTACGGCTGCGGCCAGTGCCCGGCCTGCGAATTGCGACGGGCCGGCTACGAGGCCTACGCCGCTGCTGCACGCGGCTGAGCCGGCGGCTCCGCCCAGCGCTGCAGCAGCGCCCCGGCCGCCAGGCTCAGCAGCCAGGCGGCCACCATGCCCAGCACGTTGACCGCCACGTTGCCGGGCCAGAAGCGCACCACTGCCGCGCCCACCACCAGGAACACCGGGTAGTGGATCAGGAACACCGGGTAGGAAATGCGCGCCAGCGCCGCCGCCACGGCACCGCCCGGGTGACGCAGGTCGGCTGCCAGCACCAGTGCCACGGCGGTGAGCCCGGCCACGAGGATGCGGCTGCGCCATTCGAAAGCCAGGGCAGCCAGCACCACGGCTGCCAGCACTGCGGCCCACGCCAGGCGCCGCGTCCGACGTGACATCCAGTGAGCCAGCACGCCCAGGCCATAAGCCCCGAAGAAGTAGGGCGCCCACATGTCGAGCGAGGGCTGCAGGTTGAGCCAGAACAGCGACAGCAGCATCACCGCGGCCACCAGCGGCAGCGCCAGCCCGGCCGCGCGCTGCGACAGCCACAACAGCCCGGCCAGCAGCGCATACAGCTGCAGGTCGATCGCCACGTACCAGACGCCCGCTGACAGCGCGTCAAGCCCGGCAATGTCTTGCGCCATCAGCAGGTGCGCCAGCAGCTGGGTCACCGTGGGCGCGGCCGGTGCGTGCGGGTGGTCGCTCACCAGCGCACGGGCCACCCAGGCCGCAGCCACGGCTACCACCATCGCCACGAGATAAGGGCGCGCCAGCCGCACGTAGCGCCGCCATACGAGCCGCGGCAGATCGATGCGGGTGCGCTCCAGCAGCGAGCGGGCGGCCAGGAAGCCGGCCACCACCAGGAACACCTGCACCGCGATGCGCGCGTCGTCGGCCAGCCAGCCCAGCAGCTGTGGGGCGTGCGGGTAGGCCACGTCGGACATCGGCCCGTAGAAGGCGAAGTGGTGCCAGACGATCAGCTGCGACGCGAAGGCCTTGAGCGTGTCGACCAGCCCGAGCGATGCAGCCGTGCCCGGGGTGGCCTGGGTCGGCGCCGTCATGTGCCCGCCGAGGCCGCGCAGCCGCTCGGCGTGCGGCAATTTGCCAAATAGTTGTCGCTGCTTGGCGACAGGGCGGTGCTAGAGTGATTCGGCGCTAAGGGGTGCAACGACATCTGCGCAACAACAACGGGGGAATTCGGGATGGAGGAGGCGACAGGGCTGCTCGTCGAGGCAGATCTCGGCCTGGTGCGCGAAGGCGGCATTGTCCTGGATGCACCGCACGGTTTCATGGCCGAAGCATTGCGGCGCGACGTGGCGGCCTGGCTTGAACGCTTCGAGCTCGCCGGCAAGGTGGAGGTGCAGCCTGCCTCAGGCGGGGGGCTGCGCTTGGCTTTGCGCGCCGAGCTCGCCCAAGCCTGGGCGCCAGGCCACGACACCTTGCAACTGTGCGAACGCTGCGGGCTCGACCCGCAACACAGCCGCGAAGACCTCGAGCGCGAGATCGTCATCGCGCTGCTGGCGGCGCCGGTGCCTTACGACTTTCCTGACCTGACCGAACTTGCCAGCGCCGTGCGCGTGCGCCGCAACATCGTCGAAGCGGCGCGCCGCACGGCGCTGGCCTTCGGCACTGCAGAGGCCGAGCGGCCCGAAGGCTGGTGGACTTACGCCCCCGGCCGCAGCTTCACCGTGCTGCCCGGCAAGCCGCTCATCGAGGCGCTGCGCCTGGCCACGCAGCCTGAAGCATCGGGCAAGCTGTATTCGTTCTCCTGCTACCGCGCCACCGAATACGTGATCCTGCTGGCGGTTGCACAGGAGCTCGCAGCCACCAACCCCGGGTTGCTGCAGCAGCTGCAGCAGCGCTGGGAAGACAAGGCCATCATGTCGGGCCAGTTCCACGACGTGTTCCTGCGCGAGGTCGGCTCCATGGACGCGCCGCTGCCGTCGCGCTACTACGTGCCCGGCGACCGGCTGTGGTTCCGCAACCCTGACGCCGCCTCGTCGGACGCTTCCGGCTACGAAGGCTCGTGGGTGTTCTATCTCGGCGGCGGGCTGTTCACCAACTTCTGGAAGCGCAACCAGCCCTTCACGCTGACCAGCAAGTGCGTCGAGATATACCACTGGCGCCATGCGGTCTACACAGACGAGGAGGGCGAGCCGCGCATCGACGAGACCGTCGTCGAGCGGCACGTGCGGCAGTCGATGGCCGACCCGGCGGAGGTCGAACGCATCATGCGGCGCATGGTGCGGCTGCGCGACCCCAAGGGCGTGTACGGGGCCGGAGGCTGCATCGACGCTTCGCGCGAGCATCCGCGGCGCCTCTGCCCCGGTACGACCGACCTGGTGGTGCCCACCGAGTGAGGGC
>CAMLLU010000163.1 GCA_946480925.1 uncultured Rivibacter sp. | reverse complement strand
TCGACGCGGCGGCCCATGCGCGAGACGATCTTGTCGATGATCTTGAGCAGGTGTGCGTCGTCGACGAAGGTGATGTCGGTGAGCTCCAGGCGCCCCTTGCGCTCCACGTAGATCTGCTTGTGCGTGTTGACGAGGATGTCCGACACACCGGGGTCGGCCAGCAGCGGCTCCAGCGGGCCGAAGCCCAGCATCTCGTACTGGATGTCGCGCACGAGGTTGCGCCGCTCGCCGGCGTTGAGCACCAGGTTCTCCTCCACCAGCAGGCGCTCCACCATCTGGCGCAGCTCTTCCTTCAGCGCCTCGGGCGTGAGCCGTTCCATCGCCTCCAGGTCGAGCCGGCCCAGCAGCACCTGGTGGATGTGCGCCTTGGTCTCGTGGTAGGCCCGCGTGGGCAGGCCCGCCGGCTCGAGCACCGGCTCGGCGGCGGCAAGGCCCTGGGTTGCGGCTCCCAATCTTTCGCGCAGGCTCATGGTGAGGTCCCTTCTGCTGTGTCGGTTCGTCGTTTCAGTGGGCGGCGCGGAACAGGCCGCCCAGCCACTTGCCGCGCTGGGGCTGCGGCGTGCTCGGTGCGATGCGCTGCGCCAGCTCGCGCAGGGCGCGCGAGATGGCGCTGCCGGACGCGATGGTCTCGACCGGCACGCCCTGGTTCACCGATGCGGCCACCACCTCGTACTGGTTGGGCAGCGTGACCACCTGGTTCAGGCCCAGCGTCTTCTGCAGGTCTTCGAGCGTGAGCTGGCCGCCCTTCTGGTAGCGGTTGACGATCCACTGGATCTTGTCTTCCGGGTAGTCGAGCGAGCGGAACACGTCGCGCAGGCGCTTGCCGTCGCGGATGAACGGCAGCGTGAGCTGCAGCACCGCGAACACGCGGTCGGCCAGGTCCAGGGCCTGCAGCGACACGGCGCACAGCGAACGCCCGGCGTCGATGACCACGTAGTCGAACATGCCCTGTGCCAGGTGCACGATGGCCTCCACGTGCTGTGGCGTCACGTCGGTGGCATGGGCGGGGTCGTCCGGCGCGGCCAGCACCCACAGGCCGGGCGCGACCTGGTTCATCGCCGAGCGCAGCAGCTCGGCATCGAGGCGGGCGATGTTGTGGGCCACGTCGGCCACGTTGCTCACCGGTCGCTCGCTGCTCACGAACAGCGCCGCGTCGCCGAACTGCAGGTTCATGTCGATGAGCGCCACGCGGCGCTGCCCGCCGTCGGCCAGCATGTGCGCGAAGTTGGCCGCCACGAAGGTGGCGCCGCTGCCGCCCTTGCACGACACGAACGCGAACACCTTGCCCGGCTCCTGCGTGGGCGCCTGCACCGGCGCACGCTTGCGCAGCTGGCGGCGCAGCGCTGCCAGCACCGCCTCGGCCGAGGCCGGCGCGGGCAGCACCTCGCGCACGCCCACGCGCATGGCCCGCATCAGGAACTCGGGGCTCAGCTCGTTGCCCACCAGCACGTAATCCACCTCGGGGTGGGCGGCCGCCAGCCGCTCCAGCGCCTCGAAGTCCTGCGGCGTCATGGTCTCGGCCACCACCATGTCGGGGCGGCTGCCGTTGACCAGCACGTTCACGTCGCGCAACGGGCGGACGATGGGGTGCGCATCGAGGGCCTGTTCGGCTGCGATGGCCTGCATCCAGGCTTCGGCATGGCGTGCGTCGGGGGTGATGAGCTTGATCTTCATGGCGGCTCTTTCAAACGGCGCAGACGGGGTTGCCCGCGCTCTGCATGAATTCCTTGGGCAAGGTGGTCTGGAACGGCGGGATCGGCACCGACAGGGCCGCGAAGGGGATGATGGGCTGGTGCGTGTAGCCCGCGAGCGTGACGCGCACCGACTTGCAGGTCGAGGCGGTGCACGAGTTCAGCGGCTGGCCCGGGTCGAGGTAGTCGATCGTGATGTGCGAGTTCTGGAGCGCGGCCAGCATCTGGCGCATGCGCGCCTTGATGATGGGGTCGTCCTTGTCGCACACGACCGCCAGCCGTGCGCCCAGGCGGGTGGCCTCGCCGGCGGCGTTCCACGTCCACAGCAGGCGGGCCATTTCCATGGCGCCCAGCATCAGCATGAAGAACAGCGAGCCGACGATGGCGAACTCGACGGCGGCGACGCCACGCTGTGACTTCCTGGTGGGATTCATAGGTGCGACCTCATCGTGACGCCGATGGCGCCGAAGTTCATCGTGGCGGGCGCCACGTAGGTGACGACCGAGTTGTATTGGTAGCCCACGATGCGCACCGTCACGAGATTGATCGTGCCGGTGCCGGTGCTGATGGCGTGGCCCGCGGGGTCGCTGGCGGCGTCGTCGATCACCACCATCGAGGCGTTGAGCCCCGGCGCGAGCAAGGGGCCGGTGCCTTCGACGTTGCCGTACAGCACGAGGTTGCGCGCCTCGCCTTTCGGGTTGGGGTTGGTGGGCACAACCGTGGTCAGGTGGCGGGCCGCGTCGCGCACCGACTTGTCCAGCGTGTTGTAGGTGTAGATCGCGCGGCCGTATTCGGTGACGCCCAGTGCCAGCGCGAGCATGGGCACGATGGTGATGGCGAGCTCCACCGCGGCCACGCCGCGCGAGCGTTGGGTGTGTTGCCTGAGCTTCATTGCACCAGTCCCGGCACCAGGGGCCCCACGCTGCCCGCGCCGCCCACCACGCCCGAGGTCGAGCATGGGCTCGACGGGTCGTCGGCCAGGCCTTCGTATTCCATGTAGACCACGTCCGACGGCTGGCTGATGGGGTGCAGCATCAGCACGCAGGCCCAGGCCTCGATGGGCACCGTCTGGCTCGTGCCCCAGCTCGCGCAGTTGACGATGGGAGCCACCGTGAGCCGCCGGCTCGCGCCGAACTGGCGGTGCGAGGTGGTGGAAGTGACCGGGTTGTACGAGTTGCTGACCGAAAGGCCCGTGAGCGCGTTGCCGGCCTGCACGTTGTTGCCGTAGTTGGCGCCGCTGGTGCGCCGCACGAGGAAGTCGTCGAGCGCGTTGCTGCGCGAGGGCCAGTTCTGGCTCGTGTAGCTGTAGCCGGTGTAGTCGGGCGGGGCGTTGTTCACGTTGTCCGAGCCCGAGTACAGGCCGAAGCGCGTGTTCCAGGCCTTGGCCGCGGCATTGCCCATGTTGCCGGGCTCGCCCACGGGGTGGGTGATGTTGAGTTCGCAGACGCCATTGCCGCGCAGCAGGTCGCCCAGCTCGCTGGCACCGCCCGCGGGGGGCGAGAAGTCGATCCAGTTGAAGCTGCCGGTGGCACCGCCGCCGCTGTCGAACTTGCCGTCGTACCACTGGCCCTTCACGAGCCCGAAGGTGGGCGCCGGGCCCTGGCGGCACATGCCCAGCGGGATGCCGCAGGCCGTTTGCGCGCGCTCCAGCGTCGCAGTGGCGGCGGCACGCACGGTCTGGTCGCCCATGCCGAGTACCTGCATGAACCACGGCGTGATGCCGGTCTCTTCGACCCTGCAGCGTACGTAGCGCGCATCGCCCGGCGGGTTGGAGGCCGCGGGCAGCCAGGCGCCGCCCGCGAGCTCTGTGCCGAAAAGCACGGTGACGTCCTGCGTGTCGATCAAGCCGGCCTGGAAGCCCACGCGGTTGCGTGCGGCCACCGTGAGCGCCGCGTTCTCCGCTTGCACGAAGCTGGCCTGCGCGATGGCGGGCGAGCCGGTGAGCTCGTAGGCACCGGCCAGCGCACAAGCGTCGGCCGCGTTCTGCAGCTCGGTCTTGTTGACGTACAGCCGGCCACCATCGAGCGCGAGGCCCGCGAAGCCGGTCAGCACGGCGATCGCGAGGCCGACGATGATGGCCACGCCGCCGCGTTGCTGCGCGCGGCACGGTGTGGTGATGTGATGCAGGCGGCCGGTCATGTCGAGCCCTCCGTTCAGCGGCCGTTGCCGCCGCCCACTCCGATGTTGATGACGTTGGTCGGCGGCGGCCTGCGGTAGCTGTCCACGTGGCGCGCCCCCGCTTCGACGACCGTGCGGCCGTCGCTGCGCGGCATCTGCTGCGCATTGCGCTGCGGCGCGGCGGGGTCGATGAGCTGCTGGGCCTTCACCGCGCGGGCGCTGTCGCCGAAGCGCGCGTCCCATTCGGGCGAGGCGGTGGCGGCGCAGCC
>CAMLLU010000162.1 GCA_946480925.1 uncultured Rivibacter sp. | reverse complement strand
GCGTCGGTGCAGGCGTCGGTGCAGGCGTCGGTGCAGGCGTCGGTGCAGGCGTCGGTGCAGGCGTCGGCGAGCCCGCCACGCCCTGCGAGGGCGGAGCGTCCTCGCCTCCGCCGCAGGCTGCCAGGGCTGTCACCATGGCCAGCAACACACCGTGGACATGCAAGCTGGCGCGTCGCGCCGGGGCGCTGGCGCCCGCGTTTGCTTTTGTTTGGGAAGGCATGGACGCAGAAGAGGTGAAGACGAGGCCGGCATTCTCGGGAAAGCCATATCGGCCCCGGGCCATCGTGACCAACTGTTGCAAGTCAGCGCCTGCACTGTGGATTCCTGACCACGATCCAGCCACGATGAGGTGCCTTGCCGCATGCCGTGCACCAACCGGGCGCCCTGCCCCTACAATCCGCGCCGCAGTACGCAGTTCCAGTCCATGTGCTGCAGTCGATTCCGACCTTCTCCTCCCATCTGCCTCCACGACTGGCGCCCGTGAAAACCTCACGCGGCGGCAGGCCGATCTTGACGACGTCCGCAAAGCGCGGCGCGCCACAAATCAATGTCATTCGATACCCTGGGACTCGCCGAGCCCCTTCTGAAAGCCTTGCGCGACCAAGGCTATGACCAGCCCACGCCCATCCAGCAGCAGGCCATTCCCGCCGTGCTCGCCGGCGGCGACCTCCTCGCCGGCGCGCAGACCGGCACCGGCAAGACGGCCGGCTTCACGCTGCCCCTGCTGCACAAGCTCGCCACCGCACACCCGCTGAAAGACAAGCACGGCCGCTACGCCATCCGTGCGCTCATCCTCACGCCCACGCGTGAACTCGCCGCGCAGGTCGAAGAAAGCGTGCGCACCTACGGCAAGTACCTCAAGCTCAGCTCGATGGTGATGTTCGGCGGCGTGGGCATGCAGCCGCAGGTCGACCGCCTCAAGCGTGGCGTCGACATCCTGGTGGCCACGCCCGGCCGCCTGCTCGACCACCACCAGCAAGGCACGCTCGACCTGAGCCACGTGCAGTACTTCGTGCTCGACGAAGCCGATCGCATGCTCGACATGGGCTTCGTCCACGACATCAAGAAGGTGCTGGCCGTCCTGCCGCCCAAGAAGCAGAGCCTCCTGTTCAGCGCCACCTTCAGCGACGACATCAAGGCGCTGGCCGAGCGGCTGCTCAACAAGCCCGCGGTCATCGAGGTGGCACGCCGCAACGCGACGGCCGACACCATCGCTCAGAAGGTTCACCCGGTGGACCGCGACGCGAAGAAGGACCTGCTCACGCACCTCATCAAGTCGCAGGACTGGCACCAGGTGCTGGTGTTCACGCGCATGAAGCACGGCGCCAACCGGCTGACCGAGCACCTGATGAAGAACGACATCACCGCGATGGCGATCCACGGCAACAAGAGCCAGGGCGCACGCACCAAGGCGCTGGCCGAGTTCAAGAGCGGCGAGCTGCAGGTGCTGGTGGCCACCGACATCGCCGCGCGCGGCATCGACATCGACCAGCTGCCGCACGTGGTGAACTACGAGCTGCCCAACGTGCCCGAAGACTACGTGCACCGCATCGGCCGCACCGGCCGCGCCGGTGCACAGGGCGAGGCAGTCTCGCTGGTGTGCGTCGACGAACTGGCCTTCCTGCGCGACATCGAAAAGCTCATCAAGCGCCCCATCCCGAAGGAAGTGGTGCCCGGCTTCGAGCCCGACCCGCATGCCAAGCCCGAGCCCATCCAGATCGGCCGGCGCACGCTCAACGGCGGCGTCGGCCGCTCGAATGGCGGCGGCGGTGGCGGTGGTGGTGGCGGCAACCGCCCACCGCGGCCTGCCGGCCAGGGCAAGCCTCAGCAGCACGCACGCGGCGGCTCGAACGGGCAGCAGCAGCCCAAGCCTCGGCAAGGCGGCCAGGGCGGCGCGGCCAAACCTGCCGGCCAGGGCCGCCCGGGTGGTGCCCCGCGCGCAGCCGGCCCTCGCGGCAACCGCTGAAACGCCGATGCCCCTTGCTTGAAGAGGGGCCGACATTTGGCGGACCATGACGCCTGCGGCCCGGGTCACCACGCCCGGGCCGTTTGTCCCTTCGAACACGAGGAGGCACGCATGGACACCAAGCTGCATCTGCTCGAAAGCTTCTCTGCCCGCGGTAGCGACGGCGCTACCTACAAGGTCATGGCCTACGAGCACATGGCCCGCGACCCCAGCATCACCACGCTCGCCGAAGCGCACTGGGAGCCCACCGGCCAGTCTGAATACCGGCTTGAAACCGGTGAATGGGTGGACGTGATGCGCGACGGGTCGATGGAGATCGCCGCCTCGCACGTGGCGCTGCAGCGCGACGCTTAGCCGCAGCGCTCACATTCGCTCACATTTGTGCGCTGCACCAACGACGCAGCGCGCGGCTGCGCGTGTAGTCTCGCCTGTCGCCAAAGAACAACGATGAAGCGCCGTATCCACGGCGTGCATCCACCAGGCGACCGAAAATTCGGGCGTCTCCGTGCCCGAAGCACCGGCAGACACACTCCAATGCCCGTTATCGCAGTCGTCAATCGCAAAGGTGGGAGCGGCAAGAGCACGCTGGCCACGCACCTTGCCGCCTTCTGCGCAAGAGCGGGCCTGCCCGTCATGCTGGGCGATGTAGACCGCCAGCAGTCCACGCAGGCGTGGCTGAAGCTGCGCAACGAACAATCCTTTCCCTCCAGCTGCGCCCCCATCCTCGGGTGGGCCGTCGACCCCAAGAACGTGCTGCGCCCGCCTGCGGGGGTGCGTCACGTGGTGCTCGACACACCGGGCGGCCTTCGCGACTTCGATCTCGCACGGGTGGTGGCGTTTGCAGACGCCATCCTGATGCCGGTGTGCAATTCGGTGTTCGACCGCGAGTCGGCCGCCGAGTGTCATGCCGAGCTGCAGTCGCTGCCGCGCATCGCGAGCGGGCGCTGCAAGGTCGCCGCCATCGGCATGCGGCTGGACGCCCGCACCAAGGCCGACGAGGTGCTGCAGGCCTGGGCCGCCAAGCAAGGCCTGCCCTTCCTCGGCGTGCTGCGCGAAACCCAGGCCTATGTGCGATGCGTGGAGCGCGGCCTCACGCTGTTCGACCTGCCGGCTTCGCAGACGCGGCTCGACATGGCGCAGTGGAAGCCCATCGTCGAATGGCTGGAGCCGGTGCTGCGCCAGGCGCCCGTGGCCCTGGAAGAAAAGAGCCGCCCGGTGGTCCAGCCGGCTGCGCGGCCGGTGGTGCCTCTGGCAGCAAAGACCGCCGGCGCGGGGCCGTCGGTTGCGGTGGCGCGAGAGACGGCGCGCCCATCACGGCCTGCGCCCCTGCAGACCGCCACAGTGCAACCCGTGCCGCCTGCGACCACAAGCCCGCGGCCGCGCGTGCAGCCCACGTTGCTGGAGCCTGCCGTTGCACCGGGCTTGTCCACTCGCGTCGGGCGCTTTCTCGAAGCGTTTTCGCTGCCGCGCTTCTTCCAGCGCCAGCCCTAGGCTGACCGACTGCAAAGCAAAGCCCGCGTACGCCACGCGCGGCCGCCGCATGCATACAGTGGGCGATCCCAACGCTTCGCCGTTTCAAAGAAGGAAATCCGCCATGGCTTCGACCACCACCCTGCTGCGCCGTACCGTGCTCGCACTTGCCACGCTGGCCGCTTCGCTGCCTGGCATTGCTACTGCGGCACTGGCGGTCGGCCAACCGGCACCGGACTTCACCGCACCTGCCGCGCTGGGCGGCAAGACCTTCACGTTCTCGCTGGCCGAGGCGCTGAAGAAAGGGCCGGTGGTGCTGTACTTCTACCCCAAGGCCTTCACCAGCGGCTGCACCATCGAAGCCCACGCGTTTGCAGAAGCCACGCCCAGCTTCGAAGCGCTGGGCGCCACGGTGATCGGCATGTCGAACGACGACATCGAGACACTGAAGAAGTTTTCCGTGGAGGCCTGCCGCAACAAGTTCGCTGTGGCCGCTGACGCGGGCGCGCGCATCACCACGCAGTACGACGCGGCGCTATGGGTCAAGCGCGACATGGCCGACCGCATTTCCTACGTGATCAGCCCGCAGGGCAAGATCGTCTACACCTACTCGAGCATGAGCCCGGAAGGCCACGTGACGAACACGCTCAAGGCCGTGGAAGAGTGGAAGCGCAAGGCAGCGCAGTGATGTCTGCCCCTCGCGCATGAATACATGCGCGATCCCCCGAGGGGATGCAAGCCGGC
>CAMLLU010000161.1 GCA_946480925.1 uncultured Rivibacter sp. | reverse complement strand
GGCAAGGGCCTGGTGCTCGACCAGTTCGCCAACCCCGACAACCCGCGCATCCACTACGAAACCACTGGCCCCGAGCTGTGGAACGACACGGAAGGCCGCATCACGCATTTCGTCAGCGCCATGGGCACCACCGGCACCATCACCGGTGTGTCGTGCTACCTGAAGGAAAAGAACCCGAACGTGCGCATCATCGGCGCGCAGCCCAGCGAAGGCTCGCGCATTCCGGGCATTCGCAAATGGCCTGAGGCTTACCTGCCCAAGATCTACGACCCCACCTGGGTCGATGAAATGGTCTACGTGAGCCAGGCCGATGCCGAAGAGATGGCGCGTCGCCTCGCCCGTGAAGAAGGGCTGTTCGCGGGTATCTCGGCGGCCGGTGCCTGCTGGGTGGCGCTGCAGATCGCGCAGCAGGTCGAGAACGCCACCATCGTGTTCGTGGTGTGCGATCGCGGCGATCGCTACCTCTCCACCGGTGTGTTCCCGGCCTGACGAGAGGGGCTGCCGCTGATGAGCTACGAGTACCGGTTCTGCCCCAACTGCGCCACGGCGCTTTCGGCCATTACTGCAGCCGAAGACGGCGGCGACAAGACGCGCCTGCGCTGCCAGGCCTGCGGCTGGACGCACTGGAACAACCCGACGCCGGTGCTCGCGGCGGTGATCGAATGCGAGGATCGCGAGGGCCGTGTGCTGCTGGCGCGCAACGCGGCCTGGGCCACCAAGGGCTTCGGTCTCATCACCGGCTTCATGGAAGCGGGCGAAACGCCGGAAGAAGGCATCCGGCGCGAGATCGCGGAGGAAACTTCGCTGCAGGTGTCTGCGTTGTCTCTGCTCGGCGTGTGGGACTTCCAGCGCATGAACCAGGTGATCATCGCGTACCACGCCCGTGCCCACGGCGAGATCAAGCTGTCGCCCGAGCTGGCCGAGTACCGGCTGTTCCTGCCGCACGAGGTGAAGTGCTGGCCGGCCGGCACAGGCTATGCACTCGCGCAATGGCTCAGGAGCCGCGACGTCGAGCCGCAGTGGATCGAGTGGCCCACCGCGCCCAAGCCCGCGGCGCAAGCCTGATCGATCTTGCAAGACAAGGACTAGCAGTGATGGACTTCAACCGGGAACTCGACACGCGTGGCCTCAACTGCCCGCTGCCCATCCTCAAGGCCAAGAAGGCGCTGGCCGACATGCAAAGCGGCCAGATACTGAAGGTGGTGTCCACCGATCCGGGGTCCACGCGTGACTTCCAGGCGTTCGCGCGGCAGACCGGCAACGAGCTGCTGGAGCAGCAAACGGTGGGCAACGAGTTCATTCATCTGCTACGCCGCCGCTGAGCAGGCCGCACGAAATAAGGGGCGCCTGTAGCGCCCCTTGATGTTCAAAGCTCCAGCGACTTCAGGTACTCGCGGAAGCCCGCACCCAGCTGCGGGTGCTGCAGCGCCAGTTCCACGTTGGCCTGCAAAAAGCCTTCCTTGCTGCCGCAGTCGTAGCGCTTGCCTTCATAGCGGTAGGCAAACACCTTCTGGCGGCGCAGCAGGCCGGCAATGCCGTCGGTGAGCTGGATCTCTCCGCCCACGCCACGGGGTTGCCGGCGAATCTCGTCGAACACGTCGTGCGTGAGGATGTAGCGGCCAGCCACGCCCAGCCGAGAGGGGGCTTCTTCCGGGGCAGGCTTTTCGACCATGTGGCTCACGTCAACCAGCTTGTCGTTGACGGCAGCGCCGGCCACGATGCCGTAGCGGCGCGTGTGCTCTGCAGGCACCTCCTGCACGGCGAGGATCGAAGCCTTCCAGTCCTCGAACTGCTCGACCATCTGCTTCATGATCGGCGGCTGGCCCACCATCAGGTCGTCGGCCAGCAGCACGGCAAAGGGTTCGTTCACCACCACGCTCTGTGCGCACAGCACGGCGTGACCGAGGCCCAGGGCCTTGGGCTGGCGAATGTAGATGCACTCCATGTCGTCGGGCTTGATGGACTGCACCAGCTTGAGCAGGTCTTGCTTGTTTGCTGCTTCGAGTTCAGCCTCGAGTTCGTAGGCGGTGTCGAAGTGGTCGGGAATGGCGCGCTTGTTGCGGCCGTTCACGAAGATCATTTGGCGGATGCCAGCCGCGTAAGCCTCCTCCACGGCGTATTGGATCAGCGGCTTGTCCACCACAGGCAGCATTTCTTTCGGCTGCGCCTTGGTGGCAGGAAGGAAGCGGGTGCCGAGGCCGGCAACGGGGAAGATCGCTTTGTTGACTAACATCTGCTTACAATGGCCCATTCAAACATTCAAAAAGAGGGCGAGGGCATTCTGTCATGGGGCTCATGACAGCTCTTGCTTCACCCCGTCGGGGAGTGAGCAAACGGCGTTCCTGCTCCCGCCCGTGCTGCGAACGGCCAGACCCAACGCGATGGACCTGCTGATCGTCGAACCGCTTGAAGCCGAGGTGCTGCAGTGGCTGCAGTCACGACATCGGGTGGACTACAAGCCGGCGCTGGCGCGTGATCCGCGTGCATTTCGCCAGGCGCTTTTCAACTTGCGTGCTGCGATCCTGCCGCCGCAGGTGGCTGTCGATGCGCAGACGCTGCAGTTCGCGCCGCTGCTGCGTGCCGTTGGCAGGGTGAGCGGTGGTGCCGAGAACATCGACCTCGAGGTTTGTGCCAAGGCGCACGTCGAAGTGGTGCGCAGCCAGACGGCCACGGCGCAGGCAGAGGCCGAGTTCCTGATTGGGGCCTTGCTGGCGCTGCTGCGCCCCAGCCCCACGCCGCAAGGCCTGCTGGCCGGGCGTGAGCTTGGTTCGGTGACGGTGGGCTTGATCGGCATGTCGCCGCCAGCGCGGGCCATGAGCGCCTTGCTCAGTACCTTCGGCACCAAGCTGGTCGGCTACGACCCGGTGCTGCATGCGTCCGACAGCCAGTGGCAACGCTGGCGCGTGCAGCCATTGGCGCTGCGCGAACTGCTGGAAACGTCCGATGCAGTGTGCGTGCAACTGGCCTACTACAGCCGCTACCGGGCACTGCTCGGTGAACGTTACCTGGCTTACTGCAAACCCGGCCAAGTGCTGGTGAGCATCGCCCATGCCGCGCTGTTCGACGAAACGGCGCTGGCCCTTGCGCTGAAGAGCGGGCGCCTGGCGGCCGCCTGGCTCGACAGCGTGGAGCCCGGTGCACAAGAGCCCGGCCAGCCATTGCACAACATCCCCAGCCTGCTGGTGACGCCGCGGTTGGCGGCCTACACGATGGAAGCACGCATTCGCAGCGCCTGGGCCGTGGCGCGCCGCATCGACGAGATCCTGACGTTGACGCCGGCGACGGTGCGCGAATTCCGCAGCAGCCGCCCCGGCGCCTTGCCACCGGCGGTCAGCCCAGATGACTCAACTGGTCTTGAACTTTCGCCAGCGTCGCGGTGAAGTCCGCAAGGCGCTGACGTTCCTGTTCTACCACTGCGGCGGGCGCGCGGGCCACGAAGCTTTCGTTGCCGAGCTTGCCGTTGGCCTTGGTGATTTCGCCCTGCAGACGTGCCTCTTCCTTCTTCAGGCGTTCGCGTTCGACGGCCACGTCGATCTCGACGTGCAACGCCAGCCGTGAGCGGCCCGATACGGCCACTGGCGCCATCTTCGTCGCCTCGGCAAAAGCCGCCTCGTCAGTGAACACCTTTACCTCCGCAAGCTTGGCCAGCGCCTTGAGTACCGGAGCCACTTCGTTGATGAATGCCTCATCGCCTGTCGCATACAGCGGCACGCGCTCGGCAGGCGACAGTCCCATCTCGCCGCGCAGGTTGCGCGTCACGCCCACCAGTGCCTTGAGTTGCGCCACGTGCGCATCGGCCTTCTCATCTACGCGATCGAGCTGTGCTTGCGGGTAGGCCGTACTGGCCACCGTGTCGGCCGACTCGGCTTGCTTGCGGCCCGCGACCGGCGCCACCGCTTCCCACAGCTCGGCGGTGATGAACGGCACGATCGGATGCAGCAGGCGCAGCACCGTTTCCAGCGTGCGGATCAGCGTGCGGCGGGTGGCGCGCTTCTGCGCCTCATCACCATTGGCGATCTGCACCTTGGCGATCTCGAGGTACCAATCGCAATACTCGTCCCACACGAACGAATAGATTGCGTTGGCCACCAGATCGAGGCGGTAGTCGGCAAAGCCTTGCTCCACTGCCGCCATCACGCGCTGCAGCTCGCTCGTGATCCAGCGGTCAGCGGTCGAGAAGCTCATGTAGCCGTGGAAGGCGCCACCGGGCGCGCATTCGGCCTTGCTGTGTTCCTTCAGGCCGCAGTCCTGGCCTTCGCAGTTCATCAGCACGAAGCGCGTGGCGTTCCAGAGCTTGTTGCAGAAGTTGCG
>CAMLLU010000160.1 GCA_946480925.1 uncultured Rivibacter sp. | reverse complement strand
GAAACCCTGCTGGCCTGTTGTTGGTGAGACGCCGGCCAGCCAATCGCGTCGTGATTCGTGCGGCGCTAGAGCGCCCCTCCGATGGCAGCGATCACCGCCGCACTCCAGGTCGCGTACAGGTCCGTCAACGAGGTGCCGGTCGCGGTGAGCGCCCCGACGATGGCCACCGCGATCAGCGCGGCCAGCAGGCCGTACTCGATTGCCGTGACGCCGGACTCGTCTGCGAACCAGTCGCGTCGTTGTTGAGTGCGTGGCGTGTTGTCCATGGCGCTCACTTTAGAAATCGAAGCGCGAGCGCACATCGGAGGAGCTGCCCGAGAGGTGCTGGGAGCTTGTGCGTGCAGCACCGGGAGCTTCCTCCTCCCCTGAACCGGGGGTCGCGACTTCGACGATGGCGCCGAGCAGTTCGGCCGCGGGCTCGTGCTTCTCGACGAAGGCCTGGGCACCGAGCTGGCGCGCCCTGGCACGCGTGGCGGTATCGCCATGGCTGCTGAGGACCACGATGCGCGCAGTGGCGCGCAATTGCGGAATGAGCGCGAGCCCGTCTTCGCCTGCGAGGTCCACGTCGAGCACCACCACGTCGGGGTGCAGCCGTGCCGCAGCGCTGAGCGCTTCAGCGCCGTTGGAGGCAGTGCCGGTGCAGCGCAGTGCCAGCGGAGCGCAGGCGATCAGCCTTGCAACCCCCTCTCGCACGGCGGGTTGGTCATCGACGACGAGGACGCCGATGGGCATGGCAGGCAGGGCCTGCTGCGCAAGGGAGTGGGGTTGCATAGACATGGTTTCATGCTAGGCAGCGCACCCCTGTGGTGCCATGGGAGAAGGCTGTGCGAGAGGGAGGAGCTTGCTCCTACCGAGGAGCTTCAGGCCGCCCTATTGCCTTGTCGGATGGAAGTGGAAGGCTTCGCCGGGGGCGTCGCATTCACGGCGTCACGCGGCAAAGAATCGCCAGAGGTAGCGCACGAGCCACACCCAGAACAGCGCCCCCAACGCGAGGCCCACCGTGTAGACCAGCTTCTCGTGCGGCGCGAACTGCATCGTGCGAGCCGGCAGCAGCTTGACGCCGGGCACCGCCGAGCCTTCGGGCGCCTGCAACGCCTTCGGGATCTTCAGCTCGCGGCTGCTCCATTCGGCCAGCACCTTGCCCAGCACGAAGGGCCAGCCCACCGTGCAGCCGAAGGCGATGAAGCCCCACAGCAGCGCGAGGCCCCAGGCCGGCCAGTCGGGCAATGCGCCGCGCCTGACGGTGAACAGGCTGGTGATGAAGCTGTGCCGGCAGCTCTCGAAGAAGCCGAGCCGGCCACGCGGTACCACGGGCACCTCCCTGGGCAGGCGGTGGAACTCGCCGGCCATGTAGCAGCGGATGAACTCGAACACCGACTGCGCCAGTTCGAAGGTGGGGATCATCGCCACCAGCACCACGCTGCTGTGCGGCTGGCCGCGCGCATCGCGCTGCACGGCGCGCAGGTGGAAGACCTGGCCTCCGGTGATGACGGCGCGCTCGATCGCGAAGTCCGTCTTGTCCCAGTCCCACTCGACGAAGCGCAGCTTGCGCTCGGCCTTGGGGCGCCGGTTCCACGGACGCGGGTCCACCGCGACGAGCTTGCGGTCGTGGCGCTTGAATAGGACCAGGTTTTCGGCGGGCTGGAAGAAGTCGCGGACTAGAGCGATCAGCACCAACAAGAGGGCGAATGCTGGTGCACCAAATCCAAGAAGGACACTGAATGGCTGCCACCAGATCGGCATGTTGTCAGGTGGCGCAGTTAGCAGGCTATCCAAGCCGAGTTCAAGCGCAGCAGGGATGAGCCACACGAGATTCGGTCCGACCAGCAAGGCCAAGAACACTCCTATCCCTCTCGCCGCCCGTGCGCCCACAGCCAAAGTCAGTGTGCTCGCATCCATGCCCGCCACGCACTGGTACTCCAGCGCCTCGGGCGCCGCCTGTATCCGCCGGTTGAGGTAGGTCAGTGGGCCGGTGCGCATCCACTGCAGCGGACCGCGTTCGTCTTGGGTCACTTCGCTCATTGGTCCACCGACATCTGTTGCTCGAACGGCAAGACCCATTGCGGGTCTTTCTTGGCCTGTGGGTAGTAGCGTACCTTCACACTGATGGCGGTCACTTCGCAGCGGCCGGCCTGGACGATCTGCCCGTTGCGGGGATCGATCTGCCCGCGCTGCACGCAGCGGCCGTTGACCCACCAGCGCACCACCCCGACGCCGTCGCCCACACGCGTGAGGTCTTGCACCCGCAGCAACTCGCCCTGCTGCTCCAGCTCGGCCGACAGGCTGGGCGTTGACCGGCCGCCTTGCAGCGCCAGCGTGTCGCTGATGCGGTGCTTCTGCCGATAGTTCTGCACCACCGTGATGTCGTAGCTCAAGGCGGACTCCGCATCGAGCGCGGGCGCGGTCACGCGCACCTCGACCTCGCGCCGGTTGGAACCACCCGATGCCAGGGTCTGAAGCTCGATCTTCAGCGGCAGTTCATAGAGCTTGCCGAACTCGTCACGTTCTTCCTTGGCGTTGCGGAACTTCTCCTTGGCGATGCCGTACTTGCTGCGTTTGAGCCAGCGCTCGACCGGGTCGTCGGTGGCATCGTCGGCCTTGATGGCGAGGTAGATGCCGGCGCCGATCAGGCCCACAGTGAGAGCCGCCCAGCCGAATGGCCCCAGGCCCAGGATGATCCCGGAGGTACCGACGATGGACGCTGCACCGGTTGCTGAGGCAGCGGCAGAACTGGCTGCCAGCGCCCCTGCTGCGGCAGTAAATGAGCCTAGCCCGCCAATTACGGCAAGCGCATAGTTGTATCTTTTCGCATCGTCATCCCCGTAGGCGGAGAGCCTTTGTGCTTTGACAAATGCAGAAGCCGCCATAGCCGCTCCCGCCCCAGCCCCGACCAATCCCCCCACCACCGTCACCCCACGCACGAAGTTCGCCGCGCCCCTCACCAGCTTGGCGCCGTCCACCGCACTGCGCAGCTGGATCGCCGCACCGGTGATCTCGCTGGCAGCGCCCACCATGCCGAGCAGGCCACTGTAGAACTGCAGGCCGTTTTCGGTCAGCTGCGCTTCGCTCGCACCGTCGAGCGCCTTGAGTGCATCGAAGAAGGCGATCATCTGGAACACGAACACGCCGCCGGCCAGCGTGCCGTTGGCCCCGCCCTCGCGCAGCAGGTGCAGCGTGCGCTGCCAGTGGGCCTTGGGCGTGATGGCCTGGGCCAGCTCCTCGGGCAGCCACAGGCGGCCGCCCGGGTGGGGCGCCATGCCGGCCGGTGCCGCCGGCCGCGCGATGGCCACCGCCCCGGGCACCAGCGGTTCGGCGTATTCGATGGGCACCCACAGGCCGCTGCCGTTCTGCTTCATCTCCAGCGGCACCAGCCCGGTCAGCGTGAGCGTGGCGTGTTGCGGCGGCAGCTGCAGCGCATCGGCCACCGACGCGAGGTTGAATTGCGCCACCCGCACCGAGGAGCCGCTGTGCACCAGCTTCAGCTGCGTGGCGGGTGAGCCGCCCCACACCGCCTGCTTGACCGCGAGCGCCGCCTCGCGCAGCCCGGTCTTGACGGTGCGGGCCCCGTAGCGCACGCCCGACCACACCACCGCCAGCACGGTGACGCGCAGCGCCAGC
The DNA here is from genome assembly GCA_946480925.1 of uncultured Rivibacter sp. Next base: position 760 of record CAMLLU010000160.1, on the reverse strand, counting down.
GTGCCGGTGAGCGCCATGCCGGCGTGCAGGTTGGTGGCCACGACGTAGAACAGGCGGCTGAGCGCCGCCGCCTGGGCATCGGTGCTGCCGGCAGTGCCGGCCAGGCCGCCGGCCGTGCGGATGCGCACCAGCAGCCCTTGCTGTGCCGGGGGCAGGGCTTTCTCGAATTCGTCGCCGGCGCCCCAGGCGTTCTTGAAGCCGTCGACCATGCTGCCCTTCTGCTCCGTCAGGGCTTGCAGCAGGCCTTTCTGGTTGCCCGCCAGGGCGGTCCAGAGGAGGTTGGCGGGGTCGGTGACGTCGCCTTGCAGCCAGCCGCCGATCAGGTCGCGTTCGGGCTGGGTGGTGCCGGCACCGCCCAGGCATTCGGCGGCGGTGACGATGCAGTCCAGGCCGCTGGCCAGTTCGGTGGGGTCGAAGGTCTGGCGCAACCAGCCGCCGAGCTTGCGCTGCCTGACCCAGAGCAGCCAGTCGGCGCTGGCGCCGGCCAGGCGCTCTTCGATCGGGGCCAGTTCGCGCTGGCGCGCCGCGAGTGCCTTGTCGAGCGCCGCACGGTCGTAGGCCTTGGCGTACAGCGCGGCCTTGTCGCGCGCCTGGGGTTCGCTGGCGTGCCGGTCGCATTGGCGCTGGAAGCCGTCGGCGGCCTGCCGGATGAACAGGTCCTGCTCGTACTTCTTCTCGACCTGCGCCCGCTCGAACGCCAGCCGGTTGCGCAGCGCGGCGGTGCGCATGGTGATGCCCGCGTCGTCGTGCAGCGCCATGA
>CAMLLU010000159.1 GCA_946480925.1 uncultured Rivibacter sp. | reverse complement strand
GGTGGGCGGCTGGACCATCCCGAGGCCCGACATCGACGCCATGCTGGCCCTGGCCTCGGCCAACATCACCAACTGGGTCGAGGACCGCTCGGCCTACGCGCAGCTGAAGGAAAAGAACGCGGCGCTGTACGGCATGTTCGAGTTCGAGAAGGACGCCATGCGCGGCAACTTCGGCCTGCGCTACGTCCGCACCAACGTCTCGGCCACGGGCTATGCCTTCGACGGCACCCAGCTGCCCGGCGACATCGGCCAGAACAACGGCTGGAGCACCAGCAAGACCACCCAGAAGGCCACCTACAACGAGGTCCTTCCCAGCCTGAACCTGGCCTACAGCCTGAACAGGAACACGCTGCTGCGCTTCGCGGCCGCCCAGGCGATCACCCGCCCGAACTTCGACAACATGTTCCTGACGTCGGTGGTCGGCTTCGACGACACCAACGCTTCCAACGACGCCTTCAACTACGGCTCGCCGACCCTGAAGCCGCAGAAGTCCACCCAGTTCGACCTGGGCCTCGAGCACTACTACGGCCGGGGCAACCTGGTGTCCGTGGCGATCTTCCACAAGAAGATCGACAACTTCGTCACCACCCAGACGCAGCTGAACCAGAGCGTCGGCGTGGTGAGCCCCGATACCGGGCTCGACAGCTGGACCGTCAACCGCTACGTCAACTCAGGCGGCGGCCGCATCACCGGGGTGGAACTGCAAGGCAACCACGCCTTCGGCAACGGCTTCGGCGTGGCCGCCAACTACACCTTCGCCGACGCCAAGGCGCCCGCCACCAGCTACCAGGACGAGCTCAACCTGTTCACGCTGTCTTCGCGCCACACTGCCAACCTGGTGGGCTACTTCGAGAACGACAGGTTCGCGGCCCGCCTGGCCTACAGCTGGCGTTCGAAGTACATGGTTCGCGAAACCGGCTGGTACGGCAACCGCATGCACGACGACATCGGCAGCCTCGACCTCAGCCTGGGCTGGAACATCACCAAGAACCTGCGGCTGTCCTTCGAGGCGATCAACCTCACGAAGGAAGACGACGTGCAGTACGGCGCCGGCAACGCCGCCGCGCAGCGGGCCTCACTGCGCAACGGCTTCCCGGCCTGGTCGTTCGAGGGCGAGACCACCTATCAGGTGGGCCTGAGCGCCAAGTTCTGATGGAGAGCGGTTTCGGCTCACCTCCTGCAAGCCCGGCCCAGGCCGGGCTTTTTTATGATCCCGCAACCCTCGCCATGAGCCCGCCTTTTTCCATCCGCATGCCGCCCGACATTCGGTCCGTGAACGTCGGCGGGCAGAACATCGTCTTCATCGACAACTTCCTGGAAGACCCGCGAGCCTTGGTGGAGGTCGCCTGCCGCAGCCACTTCGAGCCTGCCGCCACACCGGGCCAGCAGAAGGGCTACCCGGGCCTGCGCGCACCGGCTCCGGAGGCTTACACGCAAGCGATCACCGAGCTGCTGGACGCGCTCATCAAGGTCAACTTCCAGGTGCCCGAACACCTGGACGTGAAAGTGGGGCTGAGCGCGTTCTCCCTCACCACCACCCCGCCCGGAGAACTCGGGCCCCTGCAGCGCACACCGCACTTCGACGCGAGCACGCCGCACTACATGGCCGCCTTGCTCTACCTGTGCGACGAAACCCACGGCGGTACGGGCTTCTACCGCCACAACGCCACGGGACTGCAGCGCATCACCGAAGAGAGCCGCGAGCACTTCCTCGACGTCCATCACGAAGAGGTCAATCGCCACACGCCACCGGCGCGTTACTTCGACCGCTCCGACGAGCAGTTCACGTTCCTCGGCATGATGCCGGCCCGCTTCAACCGCCTGGTGGTGTACCCCGGCAGCCTGTTGCACAGCGCCTGCATCAACCCGGCCCGCAGCTTGAACAGCGACCCTCGGCGCGGCCGCCTGACGGTCAACACCTTCTACGACTTCTGAGCACGCGATGCATCAAGCAACGGCAAACGCACGGCGCCTTCGGGCCGTGGCCATCGCCACGGCAGTGGCCTTGGGATCCCTCTCGACGACCACGGGCGCTCATGAGCGACGCGCCTCCGAGCGCTTCGTCTACAGCCCCTACAAGGACGTCACCATCTCGTTCAACAACGTGACGCACGAGATCACCAGCGCGGCCTCGGGTGCCTCGTCACCTTTGATCGTGAACGGCCGCTCCACGCTGCCGGCCAGCGTGAAGGCACTGACCTGGGCCTTCGCCGTGGGCGAATGCGGAGAAGAACACTGGATGGGTGTGGACGCGCAGAAGTTCGCCCAGGCCAACGTGCCGGCCTTCAACGCGGCCGGCGTCGACTACATCGTCTCCACCGGCGGCGCCAAGGGCGTGTTCACCTGTGGCAGCGATGCCGGCATGGAAGCCTTCATCGCCCGCTACAGCTCGCCGCAGCTGATCGGCTTCGACTTCGACATCGAAGGCCCGCAGACGCAGGAGCAGATCGATTCGCTGATGCAACGCATCCGCACCGCGGGCGAAAAGCACCCTCACCTGCGCATGAGTTTCACCATCGCCACGCTGGCTGCCAGCGACGGCAGCCGCAGCAGCCTCAACGCCACCGCCGAACGCGTGCTGGCCGCGCTGCGCAAGCACGGCCCGAGGCACTACGTGATCAACCTGATGGTGATGGACTACGGCCCCGCCAAGCCCTCCAACTGCGTGGTGGCCAAGGGCCGCTGCGACATGGCTGCCTCGGCACTGCAGGCTGCACGCAACGTGTCGCGCAAATACGGCGTGCCACTCTCGCGCATCGAGCTCACGCCGATGATCGGCGTCAACGACGTGGTGGAGAACGTGTTCACGCTCGACGATGCCAAGGCGCTGGCCGGGCTGGTGCGCAGGCATCGCATGGCGGGGCTGCACTTCTGGTCGCTCGACCGCGACACGCCGTGCACCGGCGGCACGAACGATGTGTCTCCCACCTGCCATTCGCTGCCCGATGGCCCCGCCCCTTTGAGCTACACACGGGCCTTGAGCAGAAGCAGCCACTAGGCGGACAGAGCACGGCGCAGGAGCCGCGGAACCCGGGCCGCCCCAAGCAAGGCCCCGCCTCCTCTCGGAGGGGTGTCCGGCGCGTTCGCCGGACGGGGTGCCGACATCACTCCACCTTGAACGCGAACTCCTGCGTGGCCACGACCTCGTCTTCTCCCGACGAAGCGCACTGGTAGCGCATCATCGCGGCGCGCACCGCGTTATGGAAAACGCGCGGGCCCGACTGGATCTGCACTTCGACGACCTTGCCGGCCTTTATGCGCACGGCGGCCCTCACCACGCCGCTCAAGCCTTCCTGCAAGGCCTTGGCCGGCATCTCGGGCGCCACTTGCTGCGGGCAGGCGACCGAGATGTCGGTGCGCACCGGCCCTGCGAGCGCAGGCACCGGTGCAGGCGGTGCGATGGGCGGCGGAGGCTCCACCGGCGGCGCGGTCACGGCCTCGATGGTCGGGGCGGCCACGGCCGGCGGCGTGATTTCCGGCGGCGGCACGTAAGGCGGCGGCGGTGCTGCTTCGGGCGGCGGCACTTCCTGCTTGATCTGCTTCGGCGGGGGCGGGGGTGGAGGGGGAGGCGGCGGCAGCTTCACCTCTTCGATGATGTGCGTCTCCAGCGGCTTCTTGATCACCTCCACCGCCTTGCGCGCCAGGCCGCTGACCAGGCCGTAGACGATGAGCACGTGCAGCAGCACCACCGTGAGGAAGCCGCTGGCGCGACGCAGCGGCGGCGGGCTGGGCTGGTTCATGGCGAAGTTCATGCGAGCGACTCCTGCGGCTTGGTGGTTTGAGGGCTTACTCGACGAACTGCTCGCTGCCGATGATGCCGATCTTGGTAAGGCCGATGCGCTGCGAAGCCGCCAGCACCGTGGCCACGACTTCGTATTTCGCGAGCTTGTTGGGCCGCAGGTGCACCTCGGGTTGCATCGCCTGCTCGACCGCGCCTTGCATCCGGGCCTTGAGATCGGCCGCGCCGGCGGTGGGCAACCCGTTCCAATACACGACGCTCTTCTCGTCGATGTCGATCTTGACGATCTCGGGCTTGGTCAGGTTCTGCGGCGGCACGCCCACCGGCATGTTCAGGTTCACCGAGTGCAGCTGGATCGGGATCGTGATGATCAGCATGATCAGCAGCACCAGCATCACGTCGATCAGCGGCGTGGTGTTGATGTCCACCATCACGTCCGGATCCGAGCTACCGCTGCTTCCTACATTCATTCCCATGGAAAGCTCCTGAGTTCTGGCAGTCCGGCAGCGGCTGCCGGACTGCTTCAAGCGAACGCCGCGGATCCGGCTCCGCCGGTCCGCTGGGGTTGCCCCCTTGAGAGGGAGCGCCGGAGGCGCTACGGGGGTGGGTCACATCCTTGCCGGGGGTTCAGTGATGAAGGCCACCTTGGTGATGCCCGCACGCTGGCAG
>CAMLLU010000158.1 GCA_946480925.1 uncultured Rivibacter sp. | reverse complement strand
ACTCTTTGTTGAGGGAAAAAGATGATGAAAAAGTCGCTTGTGCTGGCTTCCCTGGTTGCTGCCGTTGCTCTGGCTGCCTGTGGCAAGAAGGAAGAAGCTCCTGTTGCTCCGGCTCCTGCCCCGGCTGCTGTTGAAGCTTCCGCTCCTGCTGCCGCTGCTTCCTCTGTGGCCGACGCTGCTTCCGCTGCTGCTACCGCCGCGACCGCTGCCGCCGACGCTGCTGCTTCCGCTGCCGCTGCTGCTGCTTCGAAGTAATCAGCCTTTACCGGTTGACGAGAAAGCCGCCCATCGAGGCGGCTTTTTTGCGCCTGCATTTCTCCAATGCTTGGCTTGTTGAGTCGTCTATTGCAGATCGAGCCACGCGAATCCGAGTCGCTGATCGGCGACAACGATGTCGTTGCAATCCGTGCCTAGCGCATGGCTGAGGGCAGCACAGGCCAGTTCGGGGCTGTTGTTCTGCTCGCTCAGGTGGGCTGCCACCACATGGCGCAGGCCATCGTGCAGCAGCGCTGAAAGAATCTCCGCGGCGGTGTCGTTCGCCAGGTGACCGTGCTTGCCGGCAATGCGCCTTTTCAGCATCGGCGGGTAGCTCGATGCGGCCAACCGCTCGCGATCATGGTTGCATTCGAGCAGCAGGCCGTGCACGCGATGCAGGGCTTGCAGCATGTGCGAGGTGCACGAACCTGCATCGGTCAACACGCCCAAGACCGACTGGCCATCGGAGGCAGTGAGCTGCAACGGTTCGTGTGCATCGTGAGGCACCGTGTAGGGCCTCAACTCCATGGCGCCGATGGCCACGCGATCACCGTCGCGGGCGAAGTGCAGCCAGTCACCGGGCTCGGGTTCACCGATGGCGTGCCAGGTGCCTCGGCTCATCCACACGGGCGCGCCGTGGCGGCGTGCCAGCGGGAGTGCACAGCCGATGTGATCGCCATGCTCATGGGTGATGAACACCGCATCGAGATCGTCGGTGCAAAGACCGATGCGGTTGAACCGCGTCTCGAGCTCCTTGAGCGAGAAGCCGCAGTCCACGAGCACCCGCGTGGTGGCAAGGCCGTCGCGGGCCTCGATCAGGGTGGCGTTGCCGCTGCTGCCGCTGCCGAGGCTGCAGAAGCGCAGCGCCATGTCAGCCCTCGCTACGCCGGCATTGAGTGCATCACTTCAGGTCTTCGACCAGCAGCTGCACGATGCGCTGTGCTGCGCTGCCTGATTCGGGCGCGCCCTGCGAGTTGAGCACCGCGACGGTGGAGGTTTCGCCCTGCGACTTGACGGCCACGCGGTAGCGCGTCGGGACGACGGTGTCCTTGCTGCCGAAGAGCTTGCCGAAGAAGCCTTCGTCCTTCTTGGCAGGGTTGGTCTCGACGTATCGCACGTAGTACAGGCCGGAGGCGCGGTCGCGGTCTTCCACGGTGAAGCCGCTGCGGTCGAGCGACAGGCCCACGCGGCGCCAGGCGCGATCGAAGCCATCGTCGAGCTGCAGCGCTGCGCCGGGCTGGTCTGCCAGCACGCGGGCCCGGGGCTGCGGCGCGGGCGTGGTCAGCACGATCTTGGCGGTTTCCGTCTTGACGCCGAGCTTGAGCATCAGGCGCGACAACATTTCGGACTCGAGCTGCGGATCGGCCGGGCGGGCCTGCCACGTGGTGTTGTCCTTCTGCGAGCCGGTGTAGACCTCTTCCATGCCTCGATGGCTCAGATAGACCTCGCTGCCGTCGGCCGTGCGCTCCACGCGCGTGCGGAAGCGGTCGCGAAAGCCGGTGTCGTACAGCGAATCGAGCACGCGACCGATGCTGCGGCGAATTGCGTCCTGCGGGAGGTTGGCGCGGTTTTCTGCCCAGTCGGTCTCCATCACGCCGGACTCTGGGTCGTCGGTCGTGAGCGCGAAGCCGCGCTCTTTCCAGAATTCCTGCAGTTGCGGCCACAGCTTTTCGGGAGGCTGGCCCACCACCAGCCAGCGCTGGGAACCGGCGCGTTCGAGCTTCACGTCGCCAACTGCCTGCGGTGCCACGCCATTGGACGCATTGGCCGTGGCCACTGCCGACACAGGGCCGCCGCCCTGGAACGTGCTTGCGCTGACCGAACCACTTGCGGGTACCTGGTACTTCTGATCGCGCGACAACTGCGTCAGGTCGGGTGGAACGTCCAGCGACACGGTCTTCGCGCCGCTGCTGCGGTAGTCGACCTTGTCACCTTGCAAGGTGTCGTTGATGGATGAGCAGCCCGCGAGCGTGGCGGCAGCCAGGGCCAGCGGCAGCAAGCGAGTCGCGGGCGCAAGACGGGAACTGGAAAAACGTCGCACGGTGAGGATCTCCGTATCGCGGGAATCGAGAGGCAAGAGGTTGCGCCGAGACCGGCACCGCCGGTGCAGGTCAGAGCAGGCCTGCGTCTTTCAGCGCTTGTTCGAGCGCAGCTTGCGTGGCGGCGACCGGCGCCGTCAGCGGCAGCCGGACACAACCACCGCACCTGCCTAGACGGGCCATGGCCCACTTCACCGGAATGGGGTTCGGCTCGGTGAACAGATGCTTGTGCAGCGGCAAAAGTTTCATGTGGATTTCACGTGCCGTCTTCACGTCGCCGGCGATGGCGGCCTTGCACAGCTCGTGCATCGCGCGCGGTGCCACGTTGGCCGTGACGCTCACGTTGCCGTGGCCACCCAGCAGCATCAGCGCGATGGCGGTGGGGTCGTCGCCGGAATAGATGGAGAAGCCCTTGGGCGCCTGCTTGATGAGCCAAGCCGCGCGGTCGAGGTTGCCGGTGGCTTCCTTGATGCCGATGATGCCGGGCACCTGCGCCAGGCGCAGCACGGTGTCGTGCTGCATGTCGGCCACCGTGCGGCCGGGCACGTTGTACAGCACCACCGGGATGTCCACCGCCTCGGCGATGGTCTTGAAGTGCTGGTAGATGCCTTCCTGCGTGGGCTTGTTGTAGTAGGGCACGACCTGCAGGGTGCAGTCGGCGCCCACGCTCTTGGCGTACTTGCTGAGCTCGATGGCTTCGCGCGTGGAATTGGCGCCGGCGCCTGCCATGATGGGCACGCGGCCCTTGGCCTGTTCAACGGCCACGCGGATGATTTCGCAGTGTTCTTCGACGGTGACGGTGGGCGACTCGCCGGTGGTGCCCACCACGCCGATGCAATCGGTGCCTTCGGCGATGTGCCAGTCGATCAACCGGCGCAGGGCGTCATAGTCGACGCTGCCGTCTTCGTGCATCGGCGTGATCAACGCGACGATGCTGCCAACAATCGGTTTCATCGGGACTTCCTCGGAATCGGGGGATTCTACTCAGCCGGGGTAGGGCGCCCCGATGCGGTGTTCACAGCGGGTAACGCACGGGCGAGCGGTTCGCCGACAGCTCGTGTACGGCGGCAATGTGCTGCACGAAGCGGTCAGGTTCGCGGAGAAAGCCGTCTTCGTAGGCGACCACCCGCAACCGGGGTGTCACTGCCTCCAGCAGCTCGCCCGGCCGAAGCAGGAAGTCAGGCCGCGAAGGGCGGCCAACGGTTTCGTGGCCCACCACGAAGGTCTCGTAGATCAACATGCCGCCTGGTGCGACGCTGCCCACCAGTGTGGGCAGCAGCGGACGCCACAGGTAATTGGTGACGACCACGGCGTCGAACATGCGGCCAGTAAACGGCCAGGGGCCTTCTTCAATGTCGGCGATCTTTACCTCGGCGAGCTCGCGCAGCCCGGCTACGGCCTCGTTGTCACGGTCTACCGCGGTGACGTGGCAGCCTCGCTGAGCCAGCCATCGCGTGTGCCGGCCGCTGCCGCACGCCACGTCCAGCACGCTGGCCGACTTCGGCAACAGCTCGGCCCAGCGCTGCACCCAAGGGGAGGGTTGTAGCATGTTGTGCGGCGCGTTCATTGCGGATGGGCGCTCTTGTTGAGTGCGGCCAAGGCCATCGCGTCCACGCGCTGCGGCATCAAGAGCTTGAGCCAGCGGCCGAGCTTGCCCTTGGTGCTCATCACGATGTCGCGCTCGCGGCGGTCCATGCCGTCGATGATGAGGCGCACGCATTCTTCGACCGACATGGCGCCGGATTCGTCGAGTCCGCTCCTGCCGGCGGGTTGCCCTTGTGCGTTGAAGCCCCGGTAGCGGATCTCGGTGGCCACCACACCGGGGTAGGCGATCGTGACGCCAACGCCGTGCGGGGCCATCTCGATGCGCAACGCCTCGAAAAAGCCGGTCATCGCGAACTTGGTGGCGCAGTAGGCGGTGCGGCCCGGCACGCCGATGAGCCCGGCCAGGCTGGACACCGCGACGATGCGGCCCTTGCTGGCCTTCAGGTAGGGCAAGGCAGCGTGCGTGCACCACACGCTGCCCCACAGGTTGATGCGCATGAGCTGCTCGTACCAGCCGAGGTCGGTCACGTCTTCGAGCAGCGCATGGGCCGACATGCCGGCGTTGTTGACCAGCACGTCGATGCGGTCGAAGCG
>CAMLLU010000157.1 GCA_946480925.1 uncultured Rivibacter sp. | reverse complement strand
AACGTGGCGGGCTACGACGTCTCTCGCCTGCTGGCGGGTTCACTGGGCACCCTGGGCGTGATTCTCGAGGTGTCGCTGAAGGTGCTGCCCATCGCACCCGCCACCGCGACGCTGCGCTTCGAGTTCACGCAGGCCGAGGCCTTGCAGCACCTGCACGCCCTGGCCGCGCGGCCGCTGCCGCTGAATGCCAGCGCCTGGTGGGACGGAACACTGGTGCTGCGCCTGCGCGGCGCGCAGGCGGCCGTGCAGTCCGCCATCCACGAGCTTGGCGGCGAGCTGATCGACCCGGTGTTCGCGAGCCAGTTCTGGAACGGTCTGCGCGACCACAGCGACGAGTTCTTCCAGAGCGCGCGCAAGGCCGTCGACGCCAGCGCTGCGCTGTGGCGACTGTCGCTGCCGCCGACTGCGCCTCCGCTGCCGGTGTCGGGCGAGCTGCTGGTCGAGTGGGGTGGCGCGCAACGCTGGCTGTGCACCAGCGCGCCGGCCGCGGGCGTGCGCGAGGCCGTGGCGCAACTGGGCGGGCATGCCACCCTGTTCTATGCCGCGCACAAGGCCGTCGGTGCGTTTGCACCGTTGAAGCCGCCGCTGGATCGCATCCACCACGAGCTGAAGAAGGCGTTCGACCCCGCGGGGATCTTCAACCGCGGACGGCTGTATCCGGACTTCTGAATCCCACCCACGATGCAGACGCACCTCGCGCCCCAATTCCAGAACACGCCCGAAGGCCGCGAGGCCGAAGCCATCTTGCGCAAGTGCGTGCACTGCGGCTTCTGCACCGCCACCTGCCCCACCTACCAGCTGCTGGGTGACGAACTCGACGGGCCGCGCGGGCGCATCTACCTGATGAAGCAGGTACTCGAAGGCGAGCAGCCCACGCGCAGCACACAGCGGCACCTGGACCGCTGCCTCACCTGCCGCAACTGCGAGTCCACCTGCCCTTCGGGCGTGCAGTACGGTGCCCTGGTGGACATCGGCCGCCACATCGTCGAGGCCAAGGTGGAACGGCCGATGGCCGAGCGTGCGAAACGCTGGCTGCTGAAGGAAGGGCTGACCTCGCCGCTGTTTGCGCCGGCCATGCGGCTCGGGCAAGCGGTGCGGCCATTGCTGCCTGCGGCATTGAAGAACAAGGTCCCACCCAAGCCGGTCACGCGCGCGCACTTCTGGCCCACGCGCCAGCACCCGCGCAAGGTGCTGCTGCTGCTGGGTTGCGTGCAGCCGGCCATGATGCCCAACATCAACGCCGCCACGGCCCGGGTGCTCGATGCCGCCGGTGTCCAGACCGTGGTTGCCGACGGCGCCGGCTGCTGTGGCGCGATTCGCACGCATTTGAATGACCACGAAGGCGGCCTGGCCGACATGCGCCGCAACATCGATGCATGGTGGCCGTTGGTGGAGCGCGGCGAGGTCGAAGCCATCGTGATGAACGCTTCAGGCTGTGGTGTGACCGTGAAGGAATATGGCCGCCACCTCGCACACGATGTGGCCTATGCCGAACGGGCGGCGCGCATCGCGTCGCTGACGCGGGATCTTTCGGAGTTGCTGCCGGAACTGGTGCCGCGGCTCAAACCCAAGCTGCGCTCATTGCGCAACAAGAAACTGGCCTTCCACCCGCCATGCACGCTGCAGCATGGCCAACAGTTGCGTGGCGGCGTCGAAACAGGGCTGCGCGAACTGGGCTTCGATGTGAACCTCGCCACCGGTGAGAGCCACCTGTGCTGCGGCTCGGCCGGCACCTATTCGGTGCTGCAACCCAAGCTGGCGTATGAATTGCGCGATCGCAAGCTGTCGCAACTGCAGCCACTGCAGGCCCAGGTCATCGTGTCAGCCAACATCGGCTGCATACAGCACCTCCAAAGCGGCACCGGCACACCGGTGAGGCATTGGGTCGAAGTGCTGGACGAAGCGCTGCCGGCCTGACTGAAACTTCCGCGCGTCATCCCGCTTGCGGCGGATTCGCCGGCGGGTCTTTCACCGGCGGCATACGCGGCTCGGGCTCCTTGATGTCGGGCACTTCGGGCTCGGGTGTGGGCTCGGGAGGCGACGGCACCTCGATGGGAGGTTCTTCAGGTGGCGTGTGCATGCGCACGCGTTTGAGGAGACTGGGGATCGTGGAGCCAAAAGACTGCTGCTGAAAGAACAGGTTCAAGGTCGAGGACATTCGCATACCGATCGCGCCGAGCTTGGATACGCCGGACGCGCCTACTGCTTTTTCGTTCATCCCGTTGTGCGGGGCAGGCCATGTAGCGGCCTCACACCCTTCAATATGGGGGACAGCCCGCAGCCACACTGTCAGCATGTGTAGGCGCCCTTGCAGGACCGCGCCCGCAATGAACGCCAATGCAACAAAAAGAAAAAAGGCCACCCCGAGGGGTGGCCTGAACGCTCTCGAAACTTCTGAACGGGCGAGTTGCAGCGCCCGGCTTCAATCAGAAGTTGTGCTTGATGCCGAGATCGAAACCGGTCTTTTCCAGGTTGGCCGCCATGTTGTCGCGGCGCTCGTTCACCAGGTCGGCATAGACCGTGGTGCGCTTGGAAAGGAAGTAGTGGTAGCCCAGGCCAGTCTGCTTGTCGAGCTTGACGCTGAGGTCCTTGTTCTTCAGCTCGCCGTAGCTGGCGCGCAACTCGCCGCCGCCGAGGGGAGCGGTCGCCGAAACGAGGTAGGACTGGACCTTCTGAGCGGCCGTATTCTTGCCTGAGCCGTAGAAGGCGCCCAGCTTCAGGAAGCCGAGGTTGTACGAACCGTTGATGCTGGCCCAGCGGTCGTCGGTGTCAGACGGGTTTTCGAAGCCCACACCCACGAAGATCGGGCCAGCGGAGTAGGCGGCACCAGCGCTGAAAGGACGCTTCTGTGCATCGCCCACGGCGTTGCTGGCAGCTTCGGCAACTTGCGCGCCGAACGAGAAGCCAGCGGCGGAGAAGCGGTAGTTCACGCTGTCGCTGTAGCGGGTGGAACCCACACGACCGTTGATGATGGACGTGTTGGCAGCCACGGTGTCGGTGCCCCACGGGTCGGCAGGCGTCTGGCCAAAGGTGTAAGCCGGGTTCTCTTCACGGCCCAGCACCACGCGACCGAAGCCGCCTTCCAGACCGACGATGGACTTGCCCTCCCAGAAGCGGGTGGCATTGGTTTGTGTGCCGGTATCGGCGTTGAGACGGTGCTCGATCTGGAAGACGGCCTTCAGGCCGCCACCCAGGTCTTCGACGCCGCGGAAGCCCAGGCGGCTACCCGAACCGTTGCGGACTTCGCGGTCCTTGATGCTGTCGGCTTGCTGGGCCAGCGAAAGGTCAACGCGGCCATAGACCGTGACGGACGACTGAGCTGAAGCTGCTCCAGCGGTACCAAGCACGGCGAGGGCGATCAGGGATTTTTTCATGTTCATCATTTCCTGCGGACTGAGGGAAGCACTACCGGGTGGCAACCACCCGTGCAATGCCGGGGGAACAACCGTAAAGCTGCGGTTGGCAAGTCGATTCGTCGTGCGTCAGCACTCCTTGCTCGACATTTGCTCGGACACCGGCTCCGAAGCGAGCTTCACGCGATCGGCCGGCGCGACGTAGTCGCTGCTCAACAGACCGGTCAACTCGCCGACGGCGTCGGCGGTGTGGATCACATCTTTGAAGACGGCTGCACCGGCGCGCTGCGACACGGCGGCTTGCGCCAGCGGGCTCATCGTCAACAACAGGAGGCCGCCATAAAGCGATGCGGCGAAACGGATCATTCGAGTGGGGTCTGAGCACCCGGAATCGGGCGTTGACCGGCAACTCTAGGTAGCTGCCCCCAGGCGATAAACCCGGTTTGCGGCAATGCGGTATTTCAAATACACAAACAATGAGGACATTCCCTTGTCACGCAGGGTTTTGGTCAGTGCTTCATCAGAAACCAAAAAGCCGCTGCCCACGAATTGCGAGCAGCGGCGTGCAAGTCCGATGCCAGCTCAGGCCGGCATCGCAGGAGGCAAAGAGAACCAGCGATCAGCGCACGCGACCTTCCTTCCAGGCCTGCAAAAGGCGAGCGTAATCAATGGTTTCGCCCTTCGGCTTCTCATTCGCGAGCTTGGCCCAAGGTGCCTGTTTGTCGCTCAGCCACTTCTTCGGATCTTCCTTCTTGTTGAGCTTGGGCGCGCACTTGGCCATGCCGGCACGCTCGAGTCGGGCCAGCACCTGATCCATTTCGTCAGCGAGGTTATCCATCGCGCCTTGGGGCGTTTTTTCGCCCGTCACGGCCTGAGCGACGTTTTTCCACCACAGTTGTGCGAGCTTCGGATAGTCGGGCACGTTGGTGCCGGTCGGCGACCAAGCCACGCGCGCAGGGCTGCGATAGAACTCGACCAAGCCGCCCAACTTCGGCGCGAGGTCGGTCATGGCCTTGCTCTGGATGTCGGACTCGCGGATCGGGGTGAGACCGACGATCGTCTTCTTCAGCGAAGTGGTCTTGGCGGTGATGAACTGCGCATACAGCCAGGCTGCGGCGGTGCGGTTCTCGTCGTGGTTGGCGAAGAAGGTCCACGA
>CAMLLU010000156.1 GCA_946480925.1 uncultured Rivibacter sp. | reverse complement strand
GCCTTGACGTTGGTGGTCGTGTTGTTCTTGATGAGCCCGCCGATCGCGAAGCTCTGGCCGTCCATCAGCTGCACCGTGGTCTCGGCCTTGCGCGAGGTGAACGAGGGCAGCACCGCGCTCAGGCCGCCGCCGGTGATGGTGACGCCGGCGCTGTTGAGCTCCGAGACCTCGGGCCGCACGCGCAGGTTGATGCGCCCGCTGCCCAGCACGGTGGGCGTGAACTTCACCGACACGCCGAATTCCTTCTCTTCGAGCGTGATGGTGCGGCTGCCGCCGCCGTCGGTCTGCGCCACCGGAATGAAGATCTTGCCGCCGGCGAGGAAGCTGCCGGTCTGGCCGCTGATGGCCATCACCGTGGGCTCGGCCAGCACCTTCACCAGGCCATCGGTCTTCTGCATGTTGAGCGTGACCTGCGTGACGTTCTTGCCCACGGCCAGCGGGATCTGCGGCGTCTGCCCGAAGCTGGCGTTGCCGGCCTGGCCGGTGTAGCCGCTGGTCGACTGGCCGTTGCTCGCCGAGCCGATGACGCCGCCACCGGTGAGCGCGCCCTGCGTGCCCGAGATCGCGCCGGTGAGGCCGGAGGCACCGCCGAAGATGCCGGAGAGGTAGCGCATGAACGAGCCGTCGGAGGGCACGTAGGCCCGCGCGAAGTCGATGCCGAACTTGTCGAGCAGGGCCTTGGAGATCTCGGCCACCTTGACCTCGAGCATCACCTGCTGCGGCGCGCCCACTTCGAGCATGTTGACCACTCGGGCGTTGCGCTGCTCGCCGTTGCCATTGCCTCGCACGAAGGCGTTGGCGAGGTCGGTCACGCGGGCCAGGGCCTCGCTGTCGCTCACCACGCCCGAAAGCACCAGCGAGTCGAAGGCCGCGGTGACCTTCACGTCCTTCTCGTTGGGCAGCAGCTGCGTGATCACCCCCTGCAGCGCGGTCGTGTCCATGCCCACCACCACGTCGAAGGCGGTGCAGGTGCCGCTGCGGTCGAGCATCACCACGTTGGTGGAGCCGATGGTCTTGCCCAGCAGGTACACCTCGGTGGGGGCGAGCAGCAGCACGTCCACGTCGGCCACGCCGGGGCGGGTGTCGATGGCCGGCGCCTTCACGCCTTCGTCCTTCTTGCCCTCGGGCGTTTCGGCGGGGCGCGCGGCGCGGGCGTTCTCGGGGTTGCCGAGCAGGATGCGCGCCACCGGCGACGCGGGGCGGATCACCGTGGACTTGCCCACCGGGATGTGCACCATCGGTGCGATGTCGACCCGCGTGCACAGCGCGGTGCCGCTGGGGGCGGCAGCCGCTGCCGGCGCTGCTGCCGTTCTGGCGGCAGGGGCTTTGGCGGGCTGGGCCGCCGCGGCCCAGGTCTGCAGGGCCAGACCGATGGCCAGCGCCGCGTGGCGCGGGGCCAGGGCTGAAGAGGACAGGCGACGCATCGGCGTTCTCCCGTGTGGTGTGGTTGTTGGTGGGTGGTGCTCGTTCAGAAGCACTCGTTGACCTTGGACAGCCCGCGGATCACTTCGACGCAGCGGCTCGTGTCGGCGACGGCCGGCACGGTGGCGGCCACCGGCACGACAGGGGCCGGGCGCGGTGCGGCGCGGCGGGCGGGCGCCGGCTTGGCGGCTGGCGGCGGCTGCACCGGCTCGGGCTCGACCTTCGCCTGGCCCAGCAGCTCGGACTTGGTGATGCCGGCGGTTTCGGCGGGCTTGTCCTCGGTCTGGTTGCGCAGCACCAGCGAGAGAGTGCCCACGCTGCGTGCGAGGTCCAGCATCTCGGCCTGCTTGGGCGTCACTTCCAGCGTGACAGCGTTCACCACCTTGGGCTTGGTGGCGTCGCGATCGGCCTCTTGCGCCACCGCGAGCACGAGGATGCGCTCGAGCACGATCTTGGAGATGGCGTGGTCCTTGTCGTTGCGCTTGCTGCCCTCTTCCTGCGTGTTGACCATCACGTCCACGTAGGTGCCGGGCAGCGCGAAGCCAGCCACGCCCACCACGTCGTTCACGCGCACGGTCATCGCCCGCTTGCCGGCCGGCACCACGGCCGAGAGGCCGCCCTTGGTGCCCACCGGCGCGAGCCGGCCTTCGGTGAGCGGCTCGCCGCGCTGCATGGCCACCATGACCACGCGGCCTTCGAGCTTGTTCGCCTCGGTGAACGCGCCCACCGGCACGCTGCCTTGCGGCCACTCGACCATGCGCACCATCTCGGGCGAGATGCGCCCGCCGAGCTCGATGTCCAGGTTGGCCACGGCGATGCGGCCCTTGTCGCCGCCCTGGGTCTGCATCCAGCGGGCGGCCAGCCCCACGGCGACGAGGCCCGCCAGCGCGGCGATGAAGAGCATCAAGATGCCACGGGATCTCATGGTGGTCTCCTAGTGAGGTGCGGTGCGTGATCCGGAGGCGGCTTCGATGAGCGCCTCGTTGCCGAAATAGGCCTGCCAGGCCCAGTCGATGAGCTCGGGCGACAACATGGGTGCCACGCCGAGGTAGCGCGAGCGGCTGGCGATGAGCTGCAGCAGGTCGCGCGGGTAGCAGGCCAGCAGCGGCCGCCCCCGTGCAAGGTGGTAGTGCTTCACCAGCAGTTCGAAGGCCTGCTGCTGGTATTCGATGCCCTCGGCTTCGCAGACGCGCCCGAAGATCTCTTCGTACTCGGGCAATGCCACCGCGTCGATGGCGATCTTGCTGCCGATGCGGCGCAGGAAGGCCGGGTCTTCGAGCTGCGCGGGCGTGAGGTTCGACGAGAACACCAGCACCATGTCGAAGGGGATGGTGAACTTGCCGCCGTTGCGCAGCATGAGGTGGTCGTGGCGGCGCTCCATGGGCACCACCCAGCGGTTCATCAGCTGCCGCGGCGTGATGACCTGGCGGCCCAGGTCGTCGACGATGAAGATGCCGTTGTTGGCCTTGAAATGCGGCGGCGCCTCGTAGTAGCCGGCACGCACGTCGAAGCTCAGATCGAGCATCTCGAGCGTGAGCTCGCCGCCGGAGACCACGCAGGGGCGGTCGCACAGCAGCCAGCGCGCATCGGGCCGGTCGCGGTTGTCGAGCGCGCTGCGCGGGTGCATGTCGTCGGCGATCGCGTGGTGGCACTGCGCGTCGAACACGCGGATCACCTCGCCGTGCACCGTGATCGCATGCGGAATGGCGACCGCGCCGCCCAGCAACCGGCGCAACTGCTCGGCCAGGTAGGTCTTGCCCGAGCCGGCCGGGCCGTACAGCAGCATGGGCCGCGCGGAGTTGATGGCGGTGCCGATCTGGTCGACCAGGCCCGCGGGCACCACGAGGTCGGCGAAGGCGGCGCGCATCTGTGCATCGGTGATGGCCTGCCGCGCGACCGACTGGGCACGCACCCGCTCGGTGTAGACGTCCAGCGGCACGGGGGCGGCACCGGTGTACGAATTGCGGGCCAGCCATTCGGCGGCGCGCAGGCGGCCATGCTGCGTGAGGTCGAACTGCACGTCGGCCTCGTGCTGGCCACGGCGTGCGACTTCCAGCAGCGTTTCGCGGCGCATGAACTGGCACACCGCCTCGACCACCGTGCCGGCCAGGCACAGGTGGCTCGAAAGGTCAGTGAGCCGCGTGAGGCCTTGCTGGTACATCACCTTGGCCACCAGTTCGACGAGGAAGGTGGTGGACAGGCCGGTCTCTTCGGGCACTTGCGGTGCACGCGGCAGCGCCGAGCGCGTGGCGTTCAGCTGCGCGGCCGAGTGGTTGTGGCGCGGGAACTGGAACAGGCTCATGTTGGTGGCTTCCAGGTCAGCGTTGGGCCAGCGGCCACACCAGGGCCGCGGCGGTTCCGGTGGCGATGGCCACCGCGTAGGGCAGCCGTGCGGCGGTGTGTTCCAGCGGCGAGAACTGCGCGACGCGGCCGCCTCGAGCCCGCACCATCCAGTCCACCAGCAGGAAGCGCACGTTGGCCAGCGTTTGCGCGGCGACGCCGCGGCCGAGCATGAACAGCATCGACAGCAGGCCGCCGGCCACCAGCGTGTAGAGCGCTGCGACGAGCACCGCCTTCGTGCCGACGAAGGCGCCCACCATGGCCAGGAGCTTCACGTCACCGGCACCGCAGGCGCGCATGAGGTGCAGCGGCATCAACACGGCCAGGCCCGTTGCACAGCCGGCGAGCGGCGCCCACCGTTGCGGGCCGGCCAGCGCAGTGGTGCCGCCCATCAGCGCAAACGCGTGCAGCGAGAAAGCCATCACGAGGCCGGCGAGCACGAGGGTGTTGGGAATGCGGCGTGAGCGCAGGTCCGTGACGACGGCAGCACACAGCAGCAGGACGAGCAGTAGCGACATGGCAAGCAGCGGCATGGTGGTCGTGGGGTGCATCGGCACGGACTTGGGTTCGAGGGTGGTGCGCTGTCAGCCGGTGCCCTGGTGGGGCGCCGGCCGACGACGCGGCGGGTTCAGAGCGCGGCAGCCAGTGCGTCCGAGATCTCGGTGAACACCAGCACCAGGTTGTCGCCGACCAGGGTGACGGCGGCGATGATGGTCACGGCGATGAGTGCGGCGATGAGGCCGTACTCGATGGCGGTCACGCCTTCTTCGTCGCGGGTGAACTTCTTGATGAAACGTGCGATTTGCATGACGAGCTCCTTGCGGTTGTTGACTCGAAAAAACCGATCCGAAGGGGCCGGACCGAAACCCTGCTGGCCTGTTGTTGGTGAGACGCCGGCCAGCCAATCGCGTCGTGAT
>CAMLLU010000155.1 GCA_946480925.1 uncultured Rivibacter sp. | reverse complement strand
GGGTCCGCGAGGCCTACAAGTTCGCCGACGAAGCCCACCTGGGCCAGTTCCGCGCGAGCGGCGAGCCTTACATCACCCATCCCATCGCCGTGGCCGGCCTGTGTGCCGACTGGAAGCTCGACGTGCAGGCCATCATGGCCGCGCTGATGCACGACGCGATGGAGGACTGCGGCATCACCAAGACCGAGTTGATCGAGCGCTTCGGCGCCCCGACGGCCGATCTGGTCGATGGCCTCACGAAACTGGACAAGCTGCAGTTCTCGACCCGCGAGGAGTCGCAGGCCGAGTCCTTCCGCAAGATGCTGCTGGCGATGGCGCGCGACGTGCGTGTCATTCTCGTCAAGCTGGCCGACCGGCTGCACAACATGCGCACGATGGGCGCCATGGCGGCCACCAAGCGCACGCGCATCGCCCGTGAAACGCTGGAGATCTACGCCCCGATCGCGCACCGTCTGGGCCTGAACCAGACCTACCGCGAGCTGCAGGAGCTGTCGTTCCAGTACCTCAAGCCGTGGCGGCATCGTGCGCTGACCAAGGCCATTCGTGCAGCACGCGGCAACCGGCGCGATCTGGTGGAGCGCATCCAGCACGACGTCGAAAAGGCTTTCAAGGACGCACGCCTCGACGTGGAGGTCTACGGCCGCGAAAAGACGCTGTATTCGATCTATCACAAGATGCGCGAGAAGCACCTGACCTTCGCGCAGGTGAGCGACATCTTCGGCTTTCGCGTCGTGGTGTCGAGTCTGCCGGAGTGCTATCTCGCGCTGGGCGTGCTGCATCAGCTCTACAAGCCGGTGCCGGGCCGCTTCAAGGACTACATCGCCATTCCCAAGGCGAACGGCTATCAGTCGCTGCACACCACGCTGGTGAGCCCGCTGGGCACCGCGGTGGAGTTCCAGATCCGCACCGACCTCATGCACGCGGTGGCCGAAAAAGGCATTGCGGCGCACTGGCTCTACAAGGCCAGCGAATCGGGCCTGTCGCATGCCAGCGCGCACGAAGCGCAACGCCTGGGCACGATGTGGCTGCAGTCGCTGCTCGACATCCAGGACGAGACCCGCGACGCGGCCGAATTCCTGGAACACGTGAAGATCGACCTGTTCCCCGACGCGGTCTACGTGTTCACGCCCAAGAGCAAGATCCTCGCGCTGCCGCGAGGCGCCACGCCCGTGGACTTTGCCTATGCCATCCACTCCGACGTGGGCGACCATTGCGTGGCGGCCAAGGTCAACGGCGAGCCTGTGGCGCTGCGCACCGAGCTGCGCTCGGGCGACGTGGTGGAGATCATCACGGCGCCCTCCTCTCGCCCCAACCCGGCGTGGCTGAACTTCGTGCGCACTGGCCGTGCGCGTTCGAAGATCCGCCACTACCTCAAGAACATGGAAGCCGAGGAGTCGCTCGAGCTCGGCGAAAAGCTGCTGGCCCAGGCACTGCGTGCCGAAGGCCTGACCCTGCCCACCGGCGACGAACTCGGCCAGGACGGCGGCACGCCGGAAGACGCGGCGCTGTGGCAGTCACTCATCCGCTGGAGCGGCAACCGCACGCGGCGCGAGCTGCTCATCGACATCGGCCTGGGCAAGAAGATCGCCACCATCGTGGCCAAGCGCCTGGCGCAGCTGATGACCGACACCGGCGCACGCCCCGACGCGCTGACGCTGACGATGGGCCGCTACGTGCCCGACGACAACACACCCACCCAGGGCGTGGTCACGATCGACGGCAGCGAAGGCGCCACAGTACAGCTGGCCACCTGCTGCCGCCCCATTCCTGGCGACGGCATCGTGGGCTACCTGGGCCGCGGCGAAGGCCTGGTGGTGCATACGGCCGAATGCGGTGTCGGCAAACGCCTTTTCGAGCGCGACAGTGAGCGCTGGATCACCGTGGAATGGGCGGAAGAACTGCACCGCCCCTTCGAGACCGCGGTGATGGTGCTGGTGAAAAACGGCAAAGGGGTGCTCGCCCAGGTGGCCCAGGCCGTGAGCCAGGCCGAGGCCGACATCACACACATCGACATGGGCGATGAAAAGGTCGGCGCGATTGCCGAGCTGCGCCTGCTGCTGTCGGTGCGCGACCGGCTGCACCTGGCCGACGTGCTGCGCACGCTCAAGCGTTCGCAGGCGGTGCTGCGTGCCTCGCGCGTGAAGCCCTGATCAGGCTCCTTCCGGCGCGGGGTAGCGCACCTCCAGCACCTCCAACGTCTGCAGGCCGCCGGGCGTCATCAGCTGCACCTCATCGCCCTCGCGGGCCTTCAGCAGCGCCCGAGCCACCGGCGACACCCAGCTCACTTCACCCTTCAGGTTGTCCGCCTCGTCGATGCCCTTGATCGTGATCGTGCGTTCCTCACCGTCGGCATTCGCGTAGGTCACTGTCGCCCCGAAGAAGATCTGGTCGCTGCCGTGGTGGGCCGATGGATCGGCCACTTCTGCGATGTCGAGCCGCTTGGTGAGGAAGCGGATGCGACGGTCGATTTCGCGCAGGCGCTTCTTGCCGTAAAGGTAGTCGCCGTTTTCGGAGCGGTCGCCGTTCTTGGCAGCCCATGAGACCACCTCGACGATCTTGGGGCGCTCTTCGTCGATGAGCTGAAGCAGCTCGGCGCGCAGGCGCTGGTAGCCCTGCGGGGTCATGTAGTTCTTGGTGCCCGAGGGCAAGGCAGGCAGACCGAGGTCATCGTCCTCGTCGTCGTTGCCTTCCGGTTCTTTCGTAAATGCCTTGTTCATCGTTGATTCAGGGGGCTCGCGAAGCCTGGGCGAGTGGTGAGCCAACACTATCACGACCTAAAATCCCTGCTCCTTTCGTCTGCACGCCACTCGCTTTTCCCCCATGAGCACCGAACTCGCCAAGTCATTCGAGCCCGCCCCTATCGAAGCGAAATGGGCCCCGCTGTGGGAGCAAAGCGGCGTATACGAACCGACGCTCGACGCAAGCAAGCCCTCCTTCTGCATCCAGCTACCACCGCCCAACGTGACCGGCACGCTGCACATGGGCCACGCGTTCAACCAGACCATCATGGACTCGCTGACGCGCTATCACCGCATGGCCGGGTTCAACGCGCTGTGGGTGCCGGGCACCGACCATGCCGGCATCGCGACGCAGATCGTCGTGGAGCGCCAGCTCCAGGAAAAAGGCCAGAGCCGCCACGACCTCGGCCGCAAGAACTTCGTCGCCCGCGTGTGGGAATGGAAGGAACAGAGCGGCTCGACCATCACGCAGCAGATGCGCCGCATGGGTGACTCGGTGAGCTGGCGTCACGAGTACTTCACGATGGATGCCAAGCTCTCGAAGGTGGTGACCGAGACCTTCGTGCAGCTGTATGAGCAGGGCCTCATCTACCGCGGCAAGCGGCTGGTGAACTGGGACCCGGTGCTGAAGTCCGCCGTGTCCGACCTCGAGGTGTCGAGCGAAGAAGAGGACGGCCACCTGTGGCACATCCGTTATCCGCTCGCAGACGGTTCCGGCGAAGTGGTGGTGGCCACCACCCGCCCCGAGACCATGCTGGGCGACGTGGCCGTGATGGTGCACCCGGAAGACGAACGCTACCGCGCGCTCATCGGCCGGCAAGTGAAGCTGCCGCTGTGCGACCGGAACATCCCCGTGATCGCCGATGAATACGTGGACCGCGAATTCGGCACCGGCGTCGTGAAGGTGACCCCGGCGCACGACACCAACGACTACGCCGTGGGCCAGCGCCATGACTTGCCGATGATCAGCGTGCTGACGCTCGACGCGAAGATCAACGACAACGCGCCCGAGCGCTACCAAGGCCTCGACCGCTTCGACGCGCGCAAGTCCGTCGTGGCCGACCTGCAGGAACAGGGCTTCCTCGTCGAAGTGAAGAAACACAGGCTCATGGTGCCGCGCTGCGAGCGCACGGGCCAAGTCATCGAGCCGATGCTCACCGACCAGTGGTTCGTCGCGATGAGCCGCCCCGGCCCGGACGGCAAGTCCATTGCGCAGAAAGCCATCGAAGTGGTCGAGAACGGCTCGGTGAAGTTCGTGCCCGAGCAGTGGGTCAACACCTACAACCAGTGGATGAAGAACATCCAGGACTGGTGCATCTCTCGCCAACTGTGGTGGGGCCACCAGATTCCGGCCTGGTATGACGAGGAAGGCACGATCTACGTCGCGCGCGACGAGGAAGAGGCTACCGCCAAGTGGCAGCGTGAACTCGACAATCGCGTGGCCATCGCACAGGCCGCCAACGACGAAGCTCAACTGCGCGTGCTGGCCAACCGCCGCGCCGCGGGCCCGCAGCTCACGCGCGACGAAGACGTGCTGGACACCTGGTATTCCTCCGCGCTCGTGCCCTTCTCCACGCTGGGCTGGCCTGAAAAGACCAAGGAGTTCGACCTCTTCCTGCCCTCGACCGTGCTGGTCACCGGCTACGACATCATCTTCTTCTGGGTGGCCCGGATGATCATGATGACGGTGCACTTCACCGGCCAGGTGCCCTTCCGCCACGTCTACATCCACGGCCTGGTGCGTGACGCCCATGGCCAGAAGATGAGCAAGTCCGAAGGCAACGTGCTCGACCCGGTGGACCTGATCGACGGCATTGCACTGGAACCGCTGCTGGGCAAGCGCACTACAGGCTTGCGCCGGCCCGAAACGGCTCCCAAGGTACGCGAAGCCACGAAGAAGGAATTTCCCGAAGGCATCCCCGGCTATGGTGCCGATGCGTTGCGTTTCACCTTCGCTGCGCTGGCGAGCCTGGGCCGCAGCATCAACTTCGACAGCAAACGCTGCGAGGGCTATCGCAACTTCTGCAACAAGCTCTGGAACGCCACGCGCTTCGTGCTGATGAACTGCG
>CAMLLU010000154.1 GCA_946480925.1 uncultured Rivibacter sp. | reverse complement strand
TTTAACCGTGGCGGTCCATACAAAAACTCTGGGAAAATATTTTTGCGCAGTTATGGGTGGCCACGGGGTGTTTTGGTTTGTGGGGGGGGGGTGGGGGGGGTTGGGGCGCGCGCCACAACCGCCACCACTGAGGTCCTCAGGGCATCGCTGCCGCCGGCCGGCCCGCCTGGGCATTCCGCCGCCGTGCCGCGCCTGCCAGCAGCCCTGCGCCGACGAGCATCAGGGCGAAGGTCGAAGGCTCCGGAACCGGCGTGAGCACGAAGATGGTCCGTTCGCCGTTGGTCAGGGTTGCTGGGATGGCCAGCTGTCCCAGGTCGTTGAGCGCGAAGTTGGTGTGCGTAACGTCCACCGACGCGATGTCGTCGAACGAGTTCATGAGCCACCGCGTCAGGTCCGTCACGCGGCCGTCGTCATCGCTGTAGAAGACGAGGTGCGCTTCTTCTCCGCCGGAGAGCGCTGTCACCTGGGTCAGGTCGTTGAGATGTACGGGCATGTGTCCGACAAGGGCGGTCAGTTCATGTGCCACCCCGTCGCTGTACAGGAACGGTTCGACGCCGCTGTCACGTCGGTCGAAGGTGTCGCCCAGGACCTGGCCGCGGTTGTTGAGATCCTGCGCTGAGGTCGAGTACTGGTCGCCGGCGCCCACCACGATGCGGGTGACCTCGCCCCCGCTATAAAGGAAGGGGCTCCAACGCCAGTTCCCGATGATCTGGCCCGACTCGTTCATGTCTCTGGGGAACGAGAAGCTGCCCACGCCGAGGTCGATGGCCTGGCCGTTGTCATAGAAGAAGGTGCGCGACGGTGGGGCATCGTCGGGGAGCGACCACCTTCCGAACACCTGACCGCGGTTGTTGATGCCATAGGGGTTGACGTCGATGGAGCCTGGAATGCTCACCAGGGTCGGCCCGCCGGTCGCGCCGAATATCGCGCCGACACGTTCGGTGCCCATGGCATGGGCGGTGAGGACCTGACCGCGATCGTTGAGGCCGACGGCAGTGGCGGACGTTTCGCCCTGCAACGCCAGCCGCTGCATGGCGCCATTGCGGTAGACGAAAGCCTGGGAGGCGCCGCTGGCCGTGGTGGCATAGCCTGCCACCTCACCGAGCATGTTGAGCGCGGTGGGGGTGGTGGTCGTGCCCCCGAAGGAGCCCAGGTCCACTGGGCCGCCTGCGCTGCCCGGCGTGTAGAGCAGCCCTCGCACGGTGGCGCCCTGGTCCCACGTGGCCACCAGTTGGCCGGCGTTGTTGAAATCGGCGACGGAAAGGCTTTCCGCGTTGAAGCTGCCGATGCGCGTGGCTGTCCAGTCGTGGATGGCTGCTTCCACGCCGATGGACAAGGTTCCCGCTCCGGCAACGAGCCACAGATGGAGTCGCATGAGTACCTCCTTGATGAGCGTGGGCGCTGCGTGGATGACGCAGCTGAATGTGCGAATGAAGTTATGTGGGTTGGACGCAAGTTGCAAACGTTGGTGAGGCCATCGCACAAGACTTACGTCCCGAAATAGGAGGGGGCAGTCTTGCCGGTCCTGGGTGCGCAGCGGGTTCACCGTACTGGCCTGTCGTCGCCGTCGTTCCGGTTGTTGCTGCCACCGGTGCGCGCCAGAATCGCCGGGGCATGCATCGCACCCGCACCCACACAACGAAGGAGCCGGCGGCCATGAGCGACGACGACGTTTCCCTTTCCGACTACCTCGTGCTGTCACGAGGCCGGTGGGACGAAGACAAATCTCCCGAACGGATCCAGGCGGCCATCGACCAGTTCTACGACTGGCACGACCGGCTCGTCGCCGAAGGCAAGATGCGCTCCGGGCAGCGCCTGGCCCGGAGCTGCAAGCTGGTCAGCCGCAGCGGCGTGGTCGACGGCCCGTTTGCCGAGGCGAAAGAGGTGATCGGCGGCTACTGGTTCTTCGTGGCTGCCAGCCTTGAAGAAGCAGCGGCGCTGGCGGCGCAGAACCCGTGCCTGGCCTGCGGCTTGAGCATGGAGGTGCGGCCGGTCGAGCCCGAGCGCGCAAGTGCCTGGCGGCTGGCCAACGAAACGCCTGCGTCGCGGCTGCGCGGCGACGGGGAGTGATTGACATGCTCAAGACTTACCGCGGCAGCTGCCATTGCGGTGCCGTGCGCTTCGAAGCCGAGCTCGACCTCACGCAACCCACCTACCGCTGCAACTGCACGATCTGCCGGCGCACGCGCTTCTGGCCTGCCGTGGCGCGGGCTGAAGGGTTCCGGCTGCTGGCGGGCGAGGGCGAGCTCACGCAGTACCTCTTCAACACGCGCAAGAACCACCATTACTTCTGCAGGCACTGCGGCGTGCGTGCCTTCGGCGTGGGCAACGACACACCCATCGGCAAGATGTACGGCGTGAACCTCGGCTGCCTCGAAGACGTGTCGGACGAAGAGCTCTCACGCCTGTCGATCACCTACATCGACGGCCTCAACGACCGCTGGCCGCACGCACCGGAGTTCTTTGCACACCTGTGAGCATCTGCGGCATCTGTGGGCATGGGCAGCCGGCACGATGCACGGGTCGGCTTGAAAGCACGAGCCGCAGGCTCGTCGCCAAGGTTTCGTCATGGCTGCTTCGCATGGCAAGGCAGTGCTTCGCGTGCCGGCACTGCGTCGGCCGGGCGCTTGCGCACAGTGCAGGAAGATCTACAACCTCCGCGGAGCACACCGTGAGCGCCATCGAACCGATCGATTCACTTTCGCCCTCCAGCAGCCGCATGTCGATGCTGCAGATGTACCAGGACTCGCTGTACGCGAACAGCCAGCCCGCGTCCGCGACCAACACCGTCTCGCCCATGATGCTGACCATGGTGCAGCAGCTCATTCAGATGCTGCTCCAGCAGCTCCTCCAAAGCCTGCTGTCGCAGCAGCAAGGCGGTGCCGGCAATGGGCCCATGGGTGGTAATGGTGGTGGCGGCGGCGGTGGTGGTGGTGGTGGTTCCCCGGCCGGCGGCGGGTTCAACCCGGCCGGTGGTGGCGCCCCTGGTGGAGGGGGCTTCAACCCCGCCGCCGGTGGCGGTGGTGGTGGCGGCGGCTTCAAACCGGCCGCGCAGCCGGTGGGCCCGTCGAACAACACGCGTGACCTCGGGTTCACGCCGCCTTCGGCCCATGAGCCCTCGCCGTGGACGGACTCCAATCGCCCGAAGATCCAGGCCCCCGAGACTCCACACAAGCCCACGCACACGACGCAGCCGCCCGCGCCACAGCCCGCGCCACGGCCCGTGGAATCGGGTTCAACGAACAACAAGGTCGACGACAACGCCTCGACGAACAAGATCAACCGCACCGAAGCCGTGGTGCCCGCGAGCAAGGGCGAGGTCGAGGTGAACAAGCCCATCATCGTGGGGCCGGGCGAGGTCTACGACGGCAAGGACCAGCTCTTCCGCGCGGGCAAGGGTCTCAACGGCAGCGGCTCGGCAGAAGGGCAGGACCCGATGTTCATCGTGGCCCCGGGCGGCACCATCAAGAACGTGCAGATCGACAGCCGGGGCCAGGACGGCAAGCTTTACGGCGACGGCATCCATCTGATGGGCGACGCCAAGGTGGACAACGTGCATGTCCGGCACGGCGGGCCGGACGACATGATCACCATCGACGGCCCGGGCAACCGGGCTCGCGATGCCTACCTGGCGAAGCTGGATTCGAACTCCATCAAGACTGATGGGCCGGCCAACGTGGAGATCACCAACTCGTCGTTCCACCACGCGCACGACAAAGTGATCCAGGTGAACGGCGACGCCAACGTGAAGATGAAGAACATCCAGGCCGACGATGTGAACCAGCTGCTGGTGACGATGGGCGGCAAGCCCATCACCGCCCACGTGGAGGTGGAAGACTCTTCGCTGAAGGGCGTGCGTTCTCACACCGTGCGCCTCGACTCGCGCAATTCGTCGGTGGAGTTCAAGAACGTCGACACCGACAGCGGCCAGGTCCAGGTGATGGCCGGCGACCCGGGCAAGGTGAGCGGTGCTACGAAGGTGGTGGCCTCCACCGACCCGGCTTGACGCCGCGGGGCACGGCATCTCGCCTGCGTTCACCGAGTTGCTGAGGTCAGTGCGGTCGATTCCCGGCGGCCGCCTTGCAGCTTGACGGTCGATGATGCGTCAACTATGGTTGACGCATGCCAGCGACCAAGCCGCCTTCCATGCCCGACGACCCGGCCGAAGCCTTGGCCGCGGTCGTGGCGCTGCGCCACATGGCCGACAAGATGGAACGCGCCGCAGTGGCGAAAGCCCTCGCGCAGGGCTGGTCGTGGTCACAGATCGCCGAGGCGCTGGGCGTTACCAAGCAGGCCGCGCACAAGCGGCTGGCCGCGCTGGTGGCGCCAGCGCGCAGGTAGCCATCGCAAACCCTGCGCTCAGCCGACCAGCAGGCACCGCTGCTGGGCTGCCACGTGCTCACCGTGGTGGCCGGCATGCCGCACGGCGTGGCAGCGAGGGCATTGCGCACCATGGGTGTGGCGCCTGAAGCATTGGGCCGCGCGGCGGCCCAGGAAGCAGCCGCTTCGGCACAGGGCGCTTAGTTTCGGGTAAGGCGCCGACCAGCCCGTTTGCGACGGCTCGCGCGCGGTGGGGGCCGGCCTTGTGCGCTGCAGTGTCATGAAACGGTGCACGCCGTCAGCGGGTACAGCGGTTGCCGGTAACGCAGACGCCTGAACGAGCTGCGGCAGCTCGCGCCGGCCCGGTCGTTTTCTCTGCACCTGTGCCTGCAAGGTGCCCGCAAGGTGGGGCGAGAGCGCGAGGGTTTGATCGGCGACAAGGATGCTGCAAGAGCTTGTGCCCGTTGTCACGGGCGGGCCACATTCGTTGCAGATCGTCTGTGCCATGCCTGCCGCCGCTGAAGCTGTTG
>CAMLLU010000153.1 GCA_946480925.1 uncultured Rivibacter sp. | reverse complement strand
GCAGGGCCACCGGCCCGCCTGAAGGCCGAGGACGCAGAGGTACGGCCGGCCGTGCCGCATGACGACATGTACTGCATCTCGCGCATCGAGAACGAGAAGCCGGGGGCGCTGAGGTGGCAGGTCACCGTCTCGCGGCAAGGCCTGCGGCTCAGCAAGGCGTTCGGCGCGGCCAAGCATGGGGGCGCGGAGCAGGCGCTGGAGCTCGCGCGCCAGTGGCGCGACAGCGTGCTCGAACGCATGGCGCCGGCCACCCTGCGGCAGTTCAGCACGCTGCTGCGCAAGACCAACAAGAGCGGCGTGCCGGGCGTGAGCCGCAAGGTCAACGCGGGCGGCCGCATCAACTGGGTCGCCACGGTTTCAATCAAGGGCCAGCCGGTGCGCACGCGCATGTTCTCGATAGCGCTCTATGGTGAAGAAGGTGCACGCCAACGCGCCATCGAAGCGCGCATGAGCATGCGGCAGGAGCGGGCCGACACGTTCCATGTGTTTTCTCCGGCGGCTCGCGAGCGCGCCGAGCAGCACCACGGCAATGCGAAGTCCTTGAGCGCCGGCTCGCTCGCACCCACGTGGAATGCGCAGCCTGCCTTGCAGCAGTTGCAGGCGCTGCGCAACGAGGCACTCGTGCCGCCTCTGCGTGGCCCTGCCCAGCCCACTATCAAGCGCAAGCACTATGCGGGCCGCCACCCGGTGTGGGAGGTCAGGGGGAACGACCGGCAATGCAAGGTGCGCCGCTTCTCGGTGCGGCTGCACGGTGAAGAGGGCGCGCGCCGCCTGGCTGAAGCTGCACTGGAAAAGCTGCAGCAGCAGCGCGAATCGCAAGGCGGGTCGCCGGTGAGGTCGCGCCAGCCGGCGCAAGCCCGGTAGACGGTCAGCGAAGCTTCAACCCGCCGGCCCCGTCCACTTCAGCCGCAGCAGTTCGCCAATGCTCTGCACCAACTCGTCCACGCGGACCGGCTTGGTGAGAAAGGCGCTCGCGCCGGCCGCCAGGCTTTCGTCACGGTCCGAGGACTGGGCGCTGGCGGAGATCGCGATGATGGGCACGCTTTCCAGCTCGGGCATGGCGCGCAGCCGGCGCGTGGCTTCCAGCCCGTCCATCACCGGCATCACGTTGTCCATGAGCATCAGGTCGGGCAGCAGGCGCCTGGCCTGCTGGAGCGCCTGTTCGCCATCGCCGGCTTCGTGCAGCTCGAAGCCCAGCGGCCCCAGCAGGTCGATCAGCATCTTGCGGTTGCCGGGCACGTCGTCCACCACCAGCACGTGCCGGCGGGGGCCTTCGTAGCCGGTGGCCAGCACGTCGGCCTGCGCGGCGTGCGCGGGCTTGGCCATCTCGCCGCGTGCAGGCACCCACATCGGCAGGTCGAACCAGAAGTGGCAGCCCAGGCCGGTGTCGCTGAGCAGGTGGATGTCGCTGTCCATGCGGCGTATCAGCTCGCGGCTGATGGCGAGCCCGAGACCCGTGCCCTGCGGGCGATGCTGTGCGTGGCCCACCTGCTCGAACGGCCGGAATAGCCTCCGTTGCTCATGTGCCGCGATGCCGGGCCCGGAATCGATCACCTCGAAGCGCAGGTGGTTCACGTCCTGCCGCGACACGCGCAGCAGCACCTGGCCCTCGGTCGTGAACTTCACCGCGTTGTCCAGCAGGTTCAGCAGCACCTGGCGCAGCCGCTTCTCGTCGGCATACAGGTTCGTCGGCAGGTCAGTGCCGATCTCGCATTCGAAGCGCAGGTGCTTCTGCCGGGCCCGCAGCTGAATCACGTCGGCGATCATGCGCAGGAACGGGTGCAGCGCTATCTGCCTGGGCTCCAGCTCCAGGCGGCCCGCCTCCACCTTGGCGAGGTCCAGCACGTCGGTGATCAGCGTGAGCAGGTGCTCGCCGCTCTGGTGGATGGTGGCGGCTCGCGCACGCTGCGGCTGCGTGAGCGTGCGGTCGCGCTCGAGGATCTGCGCATAGCCCAGCATGGCATTGAGCGGCGTGCGCAGCTCGTGGCTCATGTTGGCCAGGAAGGCGCTCTTGGCCTGGCTGGCAACTTCGGCACGCTCCTTGGCCTCTTCCAGCTCCTTCGTGCGTTCGCGCACCAGCTCTTCCAGGCGGTCGCGGTGGTGGCGCAGTTCTTCCTGTGCCATGCGGCGCTCGGTCACGTCGGTGCCGAAGGACTCGATGTACAGCGGCTGTCCATTCGCGTCGCGCACCACGCGCATGCTGGCGAAGATCCACAACGGGCGGCCATCGCGGTGCCGCAGGTGGAGCTCGTAGCCCATCAGCGCGTCACGCTCCAGCAGCTGCTGCAGGAAGTGGTCGCGCTCCTGCGGATACACGTACAGCTGCTCCCGGATGCTGGTGATCGAGCTCAGCAGCTCTTCCGGCGATTCATAGCCCAGCATGTAGGCCGCCGCCGGGTTGGCCGACAGCAGCCGACCTTCCAGCGTGGCGCGCCAGATGGCCTCCAGCGCATTGGCATAGATACCGCGGTAGTCGGCCTCGCTTTGGCGCAGCTCTTCCAGTGACTGCTGCAGCTTGCCGGTCATTGCGTTGAAGCGCTGCGCCAGCTCGCCGATCTCGTCACGCGAGTCGATGTGCACGCGCCGTGCGAGGTCGCCCTCGGCCACCTGCTGCGCCGCACGCGTGAGCTCGGTCACCGGCCGCGCGATGCTGCGCGCCACCAGCACCGCAATGCCGGCGGCCAGCAGCACGAGCACGGCGCCGATGCCGGCGAACTGCAGCACGATGGCCGAGATGGTCTGCTTCTGCCGCTGCATGGTCTGCTGCAGCAGCGCCTGCGTCTGCTGGCCGAGCGCCTGCTGCGCCTCCTTGGCCTCGCGCAACGCGGCATACAGCGCCAGCAGCCGCTCGTTGCGCTCGCGCGTGCTGCCGAAGGCACCGTTGGCATCGGTAAGGCGGTACACCTCCGCGACGAGCACTACCAGCGCCCGGTCCAGCGCGGCCTTGCCCTCGGGCATGTCCACACGGGTGACCACGCCGCGCAGGTCGCCCAGCGCCTGCTGCACGCCTTCGCGCTGCTGCGGCCCGCCCACGATGGCGAAGCGCTCCACCTCAGCCTCCAGCACCGAAAGCGCCACCGCCACTTCCTGCAGCCGCGCCAGGCGCGTGCCGTTGGGCGCCACCTCGTCGGCGGCCACGCGCACCTGGCCCAGCTGATAGAGCCCCGCACCCATCACCAGCAGCACCAGCGCCAGCACGAGCGCAAACCCTCCCAGAATCTTGCGCTGCACCGACGCGCCGAGGAGCGCCGGCAATTTCATCGGTCACCCCGGTGCACGATGCCCGCGTTCTTCAGCAAGGCCGGGCTGAAGACGACGCCGAGCTTTTCGGCCAGCTGCAGGTTGAGCCCCAGCACCGCCTTCTTGTTTTCCGTCAGCGCAAAGTCGGCCGGCTTCGCGCCGCGCAGGATCTTCAGCGCCACCTCGGCGGCGTATTCACCCTGTTCTTCGGGCAGCTTGCCCATGGTGACGAGCACCAGCGGGGTCATGTACCCGTCCACATAGCCGGTGGGAATGCGCGTGTTGTCCATGATGAAAGCCCGTGCAACCGCTTCGTCCCAGCCGGCAATGCCGGCGTAGTTGCCGGTGATCAGCATGTCCGCGGCTTTTTGCACCTCGATGTAGGCGCGCTTGAATTCGTCGAAGTTGCGCACCAGCCGCACCTGCATCCTGCCGTCGAAGAAGCGCTGGTTGTAGGTGGCCACCACCTTGGCCTGCGTGGGCGTGTCCGCGCTCAGGTAGGCCACCCGGTCGCCGCGCGCGTATTCACGCAACGCGCGCACCAGCGGCCGCACGAGGTCCACCTCCACCATGCCGGTGACCGTGCTGGAAGGAAAGCCGTAGGCCGAAGCATCCCAGTTGATGCCGGCAAACACCACCGGCAACGCGCCCGGCTTGAGATAGGGCACGACGAAATGCCGGGCCGCGTTGTCGTCGGTGGCGATCACCACGTCGGGCTTGAACTCGTCCAGCGCCGCCTTGGCACGCTGCCCGGCCTGGCGCGCGAAGGCTTCGTCGGGGTGGCGCGCCGTGTCCATGCGCACGATGCGCAGCTCGACGCCGCTGTTCTGCAGCACGGTGGCGATGCCTCGGCCGATGCCGTCGTTCCACGGGTTGCCTTCGTGGTACGAGTCCACCCACAGGATGCGTTTGCCGGCCAGGCCTTGCGCTCCCGCCGAAATGACCACGGTCAGCAGCCCCAGCGCGACCATGGCCCGGCGCCGGGTCATCGAACAGGCACTCATTGCAAGGCCCCTCCTTCGTGAGCCGCCCTGCTGCTTGCGGCGGCGCTCACACTCCCTGCGCTGCGCGTATCTTGCTACCGAATCAGGGCCTCGGGGGAGGCTGTTTCCCCCATGTGGGGCGTGCCGTTCAGTACACCGCCTGAACGCCCAGCCGGCGCTTGAGCAGGGCTTGCGCCCAATCCATGAAAACCTGCACGCGTGCTGCCCGCTGCCGGCTCGTCGGCGTCACCAGGTGCAGCGGCATCACACGCCCTTGCCATGCCGGCAACACCGGCACCAGCTGCCGCTCGCGATGTATGGCCGTGCCACGAACTCCGCCACCTCGACGATGCCCAGCCCGTCGAGGCCGGCGCTGAGCACGGCACCGCTGTCGGTGGTGGTGAATCGTGCCGGCATCGCCACGGTCGCGGCTTCGTCGCTGCGCGTGAGGCGAACATCCGCAAACGCACCACGCGATGCCGTCTTGTAGCCCACCCGGTGGTGGCGCGACAGTTCATCAGGATGGCCCGGCAAGCCATGCCCCTCGATGTATCGCATCGCGGCGCGGCGCACAGCACGAAAGGCAACTGCCCGACAGGGCGCGCGCAGCCAGTGTCGAATCGGGAAGGTGGCCGCCGCGCAAGACGCAGTCCACCCCCTCCTTGACCAGATCGACACGGCGATCGCTGCACCCCAGTTCCAGCTCGATGCGGGGGTGGCG
>CAMLLU010000152.1 GCA_946480925.1 uncultured Rivibacter sp. | reverse complement strand
TGGGCTTGCGCGTCGCCCCAAACGGGGCACAGCAGCGCCATGGCCATGGCGGCCTTCCAGGCTCCATGCCTTGTGTTCATCGGAATTCCCTCCCTGCTGCCGGAACAGGGGTACTTCTCTGTCGGTTGGTGTGTCGGGGTCTTGTTCGGCGGGCGGGATGGTACCCGCTCTTTCATGACTCCCGTGCCACCCCTCGGGGGGATAGCCGTGCGGGTTGCCGGACCACAACAGCCCCCCCCTAAAACGTCACGAAAACTTCTTTGAACCCCTTTCGAAGCCCCTGCAACTGATGGTCAGGCTGAGTCGAAACGCTCAGACCGAAACCGCAGACCGCAACCTCAACTTCGATAGGAGCTACATCATGCTGAAGACCATCCTGTTCGCCGCTTCCCTGGCTGCTGCCGGCGCTGCCTTTGCCGACCAGACCAACGTCACGGTCGACAACCTGAACCAGAACCAGTCCGGCTCGCGCAACAAGCAGTCGCTGGAAATGGGCGTGGTGGACATGGACACCCCGCTGGGCACCAGCCGCGCGTTCGTGAACGCCCGCGACATCCGCCAGACCCAGACGGGCTCGCGCAACACGCAATCCATGCAGATCGGCAAGGTCGACAAGACCCTGGGCAGCCACCTCACGCAAGTGAACGCCCGCAACATCGTGCAAGCCCAGAGCGGCAGCCGCAACGAGCAGAAGCTGAAGATCGGCGTGATCGAGTGAGACCCACGCCTGGGCCGAGGCTTCTTGCGAGCCTCGGCCTTTTTCGTTTGTGAACCCCGCCCCTTCTCTGCCAACCGCCTCGCGCGTGGAGCCCGCCATGATCAACAAGCCTCTTCTGCTGACCGGCCTCACCGTGTTGCTGGCCCTTGCCTGCGCCGCGGCCCAGGCCGGCAATGCCAACGCCGAGCCGATGGAGCTGGAGCCCGAGATGCTGTCGAAGCTGGCGCTCGAGCGCGCCAAGACGAGCAGCCAGCGCAGTGCCGCTGCCCAGGCCAACAAGCGCGCCACCAGTGCCGACGCGGGCGCCAACCCGGTGGCCGAATGCGGCGCGCTCGCCATCGGGAACATCAACACCAACGGGCGCGTCGGCTTCACGCCGCGCGAGGTGACCGTGGTGATCACCGGTGACGTGATCAACGCCAACAACCGCTGCCGCTGAAAACAACACGACGAAGACGCCACGAGGACCGACGCCATGAACCTTTCCTCCCCCACCCGCCTGTTCCTGCGCTCGACGCTCGCGCTGTGCGTGGCCGCGCTGTCGGCCTGCGCCACGCTGGACGCGGACAAGCACGTGGCCGAAAAGGCCAAGGAGATGAAGGCCGGGCCGACCTCGGCACCCTACAAGTCCATCACCAGCTTCGCCAACGGCCTGCGCTGCATGGACAACCTGCTGCTCGAATACGGCACGCGCGACGTCGCAGTGATCGTGGAAGACCTGGCCGACCAGACCAAGAAGGTGAACGCCGGCACCAAGGACATGCTGATCTCGGCCGTCTCCGACATGACGCGCCGCAGCCGCGCCATTCGCCTGGTGGCCTATGGGCAGGACTCGGGCAACACCGTGGGCTTCCTGTTCCAGGCGCTGCGGCGCGACCATTTCGCGGTGGTGCCGCAGTATTCGCTGCGCGGCTCCATCAGCCAGTTCGACGACGCGCTCGTGCGCCGCAACGTCGATGCCGGCGTGAGCATCACGCCCTACCTCGGGCTGGGCTATGCCTCCACCTCGCAGGCCTCGGTGCTGGGCATCGACCTCACCATGCTGTCGACGCAGGACCTCGGCGTGGTGCCGGGCGTCGCGTCGCGCAATTCGGTGATCCTCTTCAAGGCCGGCAAGGGCTTCGACGGCGAGGCCGAATACCACAAGTTCGGCATCAACTTCTCGCTTTCCACCGCCACGCAGGAAGGCCAGTCGCAGGCGCTGCGCTCGCTGGTGGAGCTGGCCGCCATCGAACTCTTCGGCCGCCTGGCCAAGGTGCCCTACTGGAGCTGCCTGGGCGCGAGCAACAACGACGAAGCCGTGCAGAGCGAAATGCGCGACTGGTACGACGCCATGCTCGCCAACCCCACGGAGATCATCGAATACTTCCAGCAGCAGATGCGCGCGCGCCGCGTGTACGACGGCCCGATCGACGGCGTGGTGAACCCGCAGATCAAGGAGGCCGTGGCGCGCTACCGCGAGGCACTGGGCCTTTCGCGCGAGCCCAAGCTGAGCTACGACTTCTTCCAGGCCTACCTCTCGGCCAACCACCGCGAGGTGTCGGCCCGCGTGGAGCCGGTGGTCACCGAAGCGGTGTCGCCCGCGCCGGCGGCTCCGCCCGTGGCCGCAGCCGCCGCTGCGGCACCCGCGGCGGGCAAGTTGGCTGCAGCAGTGGGTGCCGCGGCTGCCAACCCGGGCCGCCTGGGCCTGCAGCTGGGCACGCTCAACAACGTGACGCGCTTCGCGGGCGGCGAGCCGGTGCTGCTGAACGTGATGCCCACCCGCAACGCCCACGTGTACTGCTACCTGCAGGACGAGAACCTGCAGATCAGCCGCTTCTTCCCCAACCGCTTCCGCAAGGACTCGCGCGTCGAGGCCGGCCGCGGGCTGCAACTGCCGGGCGCCATGCGCTTCGAGATCCGCATGAACCCTCGCGGCAGGCAGGAGACCGTGTCGTGCTTCGCCACCGAACGCGACGTGATGCCCGACCTACCGGGCACCTTTGCCGGCACCGACTTCGAGCCGCTGCCCATCGTGAGCCTCGAACAGCTGCGCGAAGCCTTCGTCACCGTGAGCGGCGGCAACATCGCCCAGGAGTACTTCCATGTCCAACCCAAGTAAGAGGCGCGCGGTCGCCCTGGCCGCTGCCACCTGCTGCCTGCTGCCGCTGCTGGCCGGCACCACGCAAGCCGGCGTCACTCCCGAAGACCGCAAGAACGGCTTCGACGCCGCCACCGCAGCCGCCGCCAGCCAGCCCAAGGGCACGCTCTACCAGGTGCGCTGCTGGCAGGAAGGCCGCCTGGTGCTCGAAGAGAACGACGTGCAGTTCCCCAACGACCTGACAGCCCAGGGCGTGAAGCTGCGCGGCCACGACAAGCAGCGCCGCCCCATCTACCTGGCCGACACGAAGAATGCGACCTGCATGGTCAAGGGGATGCCGGCGGAGCGGGTGCAGACGCGGTAGGCCCCCAAAGTCATTCACCGCGGAGACGCGGAGGACGCGGAGAACCGCAGAGAAGCCTGTATTCCTCCGCGAATCTCTGCGCCCTCCGCGCCTCTGCGGTGAAGGTATTCATCCTCCGCAAACCGCTGCGCCCAGGCGCACCACCACCCAGGGAGCCCGACCATGGACCACCCTACCCGCCGCATCGCGCTCAGCGCCCTCGTCGGCACCGCCCTCGGCCTCAAACTCAGCCGGCAGGCCCACGCGGCCACCACCACCGAGCAACGCCCGGTCGCGAACTTCGACCGCATCGACTGGCAGGCCCTCGGCGAGCTGCACATCGAACAGACCGGCCGCGAGCGCCTCACCATCGAGGCAGAGCCCGCCGTGCTGGCGAAGACCATTACCGAAGTGCGCCAGGGCCTGCTGCGCATCGCCTTCGCGCCCGGCCGCGTCCAGACCCAAGCCCCCATCCGCTTCAAGCTCGAGGTGAAGTCGCTGCGCGCGCTGCAGGCCGGCGGCTCCGGTGAGATCCGCATCGGCCCGCTCACCACGCCGGAGCTGGTGCTCAGGCTCACCGGCAGCGACAACCTCCACCTCGCCCACCTCGACGCCCGCTCGCTGGACGCCCAGCTCGAAGGCTCGGGCGACCTCACCATCGACGGTGGCAGCGTGCTCACGCAACGCGTGCGCCTGGCCGGCTCGGGCCGCCACAGCGCCCCCACGCTCGCCAGCCGCCAGGCTGATGCGTCGATCGAAGGCAGCGGCGACATCGAGCTCGCCGCCAGCGAGCGCCTCATCGCCCGCATCACCGGCAGCGGCGACGTGCACTACCACGGCCGCCCGCAGGTGCAGCAAACGGTGGGCGGCGCCGGCAGCGTGCGCCCCGCACGCGGCGGCCAAAAATACTGAACCTGCCGCGCCGGCCGCGCAACACATGGGGGAATCCGCTGTTCATTCAGGAGACCCGATCATGTGGAACCGACTGCTGCTTGCCCACGCCGCCGCGCTGCTCTGCAGCCAGGCCCTGGCCCAGGACGTGCGCGTGTACCGCCAGACCGACACGGTGGACCCGCAGGAAGTGGCCAACATCCTCGGCAAAGGCGCAGCCGCCAACAGGCCGATCAAGATGCGCTCGATCCGCCTGCTGGACGACTCGCCTTCCGGCGGTGGCGGCGCACCCGCGGCCACCTCGTATGCCTCCGCCGCACCTGCGACCTCTAGCGAACCGGCGCCGCGGCCCCGTGCGTCCGCGCTGGCGCTGCCGGTGCAGTTCGCATTCGACTCGGCGGAGCTCCTCCCCTCGGCGCGGCCGCAACTCGACGCGCTGGCCGAGGGCATCCGGCTGCTGCCGGAATTGCAGACCGTGGTCATCGAAGGCCACACCGATGCGCTGGGGACCGACCACTACAACGAACAGCTGTCGCTCAAGCGCGCCTACGCCGTGAAGCGCTACCTCGTGTCCTCGCACCACATCGAGCCCACGCGGCTGAAGGCCGTGGGCCTGGGCGAATACGCCCTGCTGCCCGGCCGCGACCCCTACGGCTCCGACAACCGCCGCGTGCAGTTCCGCGGTGAGTGAAACCCCCAATGCCGGCTAACGGGGCCACGGCGATCGACCACCGAGATAGGTGTCGCCAAAGCCCCATGGATGACTACCATGTGTCCACGATCTTCTGCCGCGGCCTCCACCACCGAGGCCCGCCCATCATGGAAAACCACGACGTGCTGCGCTTGCTCGGCCGCGTCGAGCAGGGCGACGAGGGTGCGTTCAAGGAGCTGTACCGCGCCTTCTCGCGCAAGCTCTACGCCTACGTGCTGA
>CAMLLU010000151.1 GCA_946480925.1 uncultured Rivibacter sp. | reverse complement strand
CCCTTCGAGAGAGAGCCGCGATGCGCCACCTTCTGCTTGCCTCCCTCACCGTGCTGGCCGCGCTGCCGGCCGTTGCCCAGAATGCTCCTGTGCCGCTGCGCGAGCTGGCCGAAGGCGTGCAGCCCGCCGAGCTGCGGGCCACGGTCGAGAAGCTGGTCGGCTTCGGCACCCGGCACACCTTGTCGGACACGGTGTCCGACACGCGTGGCATCGGCGCGGCACGGCGCTGGGTGCAGGCGCGCTTCGCGGCCATCGGCCGGGACTGCGGCGGCTGCCTCGAAGTGCTGACGCCGTCGCAGACGATCAGCGACGTTCGCATCCCCAAGCCCACCGAAGTCGTCAACGTGGTGGCGGTGCAGCGCGGCACGAGCGATCCGCAGCGCGTGATCGTCATCACCGGCCACCTCGACTCACGCGCCGGCGACGTGATGAACGCGACCATCGACGCACCAGGCGCCAACGACGACGCTTCCGGCGTGGCTGCGGTCATCGAAGCCGCCCGCGTGCTGTCGCGCCACAAGTTCCGCGCCACGCTCGTGTATGCGGCGCTCTCCGGCGAAGAGCAGGGGCTCTACGGCGGGCGCATCCTCGCGGCCTACGCGCGGGCCCAGGGTTGGCAGGTGCAGGCCAACCTCAACAACGACATCGTGGGCAACAGCCGCGGCGGCAACGGCGTGCACGACAACTCCACGGTGCGCGTGTTCTCCGAAGGCACCAAGACCACCGAGACGCAGCAGCAGGCCAACCGCCGCCGCTACAACGGCGGCGAAGTCGATTCACCGTCGCGCAACATCGCCCGCTTCATCTCCACGCTGGCCGAGCACCACCTCACGAACCTGCGGGTGAAGATGGTCTACCGCACCGACCGCTATGGCCGTGGCGGCGATCAAGTGGCGTTCCTGGAAGCGGGCTTCCCTGCCGTGCGCATGGTCGAAGCCAACGAGGACTACACACGCCAGCACCAGGACGTGCGTGTCGAAAACGGCATCCGCTACGGCGACACCGTCGA
Source organism: uncultured Rivibacter sp. (assembly GCA_946480925.1). The sequence continues at coordinate 4,058 of CAMLLU010000151.1, read as the reverse complement.
AGGCATGGACTTCGACTACCTGACGCAGATCACCCGGCTCAACGTCGTGTCGATGGCCGCCATGGCCCGCGCACCCGCACCGCCGGCCGGCGTGAGCATCGAGGGTGCTGTGACTCCGCACACCACGCTGCGCTGGAAGGCTTCACCGGGCGCGGCGGGCTACCGCATGTGGTGGCGCGACACCACGGCGCCGCAATGGACCCACCACCGCGACGTGCCCGCAGAAGCGGGCGAGGCGCAGTCGACCCTGCTGCGCAACATCAACATCGACGACTGGTTCTTCGGTGTCTCGGCCGTGTCGGCCGACGGGCACGAGTCGCCGGTGGTGTTTCCGGGGGACGCGGGGTCGTTCTAGGGCTCTGTCGGTTGATCGGGCGACTTCAACATTCGCCCCTTGTCATACCAAAGGCAGTTGGCTTGGAAGCGTTCTCAAACGGGAGGTCAGCCTTCTGCTTGGTTAACGGTACGTCTTGACACTCCCCGGGGGCGGCCAGGGCATCGGCAGCGGTTCCACCGTGATCTGAGGAGTACCGGAGCCCCATACGGCGACGTTCTTGCCGATGAGTTCGACCAAGCTCGCCGTGAGCGTTGTAGGCGTAATGCAGCTCGCCGTTGTTGACCAGACGCACATGGTGCGACGTAAGACCGGCCACGCGCACGATCTCGTGGTGCATGACGTGTTCAAGGCTCACGAACACGATCACGCGGCGCTGATCCGGCGGCACGAGACTGGACTGCGGTATGTGCAACTTGCTTCGCCTGCGGATCGGCGCAGGCGGGGGCGCGGGTGGGAATGGCGATGCTTTCTGTGGAGGCATGGGCGGCAATGCCATTCCAGGCAGGGCACTGCGTAGCTGCTGCACCCACCTCGCGGGATAGGACATGGGATCGAATGGGCCGCTCATGAGGGCTCCGATGCGCTGGCCTGAGGTATGAACCCGGCATTGCCAAGGCTGTTCATGGTCGCTCTCAGAAAGAGCGCTCGCGGATCGCTCCGCGAGGGGGCGGGAAGCGGGAACTCATTGCAGCAGCAGCGGCGTCACTGGCCTTGGCGTTCATCCCATTGCCAGATCGTGGAGCCGTAGTCGGTGCTGAAGGCGGGCATCACTTCGCCTTGCTTGAAGAAACGACGACTATCAGCCTTCGCTGGCGTGAACCACCAGCCTTCGTGCGGGCAGGGCTGGCCGGCTTCACAGTGCAGGCGCTCTGCATTCGCTATGCCGCTACCGCCACTGCCGGGCTCGCTCAGGTGAGCATGCTCGCGCGACCAAGCGACCAGATCCGTCGGGTAGTACAGATACTGGTGCAGGCTGGAGTCATCTTCGATGCCCAACAGCAATACTGCAGCGCCTGCCTCGAAGCTCCAATAGCCGTAGTAACCGCCCTGGTTGCCGGCTTCGTCGGGCTTGTGGCTGTCGTGCCAACCGGTGCCAGCGAGGTCTTTGTACCAATGCTTGAGGAAGCGGTGCAAGTGCTTCAGGGCTTCATCGTTCGTGCTCGTGAACAGAGCGTCTGACAGCGCCTGATAGGGCTTCGTGGCGCTGATCCAGTCGGACTCGTAGCGTGTTTCTGCACCGAGTCCGTGGGCCATGAATTCCTCATACAGATTGTCAGCGCCACCATTCGCCCCGCTCTCGCCATCCTGCAGTGCTGCAATCCGACTCAACAAGTCGCGGCGATGCAGAAGAAAACACAAGCCGATGAGTTGCATCAGCTGGCAGTAGTCGTCGATGCCGTGGAGGTCGAATACGGTCTCGTTGCGGTCGCCCGTAGCCGCCCACAAGGTATTGCCGTGCTGCTCGTAAGCCGCAATGACTTCTTCCAGCTCTTGCCGCATCGCCTCGATGGAACCGCCTCCGGTATATCGGAGAACGAGGCGACAGAACTTGTTAAATGCAATCGTGTGGGACAGCCGTGCGATGGAGGCTGGGTAGCTCTCGTTCTCTAGCACGTTCTTTAGCAACTCCTGCTCCAAGTGCGCATAGAAGGAGAGCGCTTCCGTGTAGGTCGATTCACCCAGGAATTGCTGCCGACGAACTTTATGAAATTCCATGGCTGTCTTTCAGCGTGAGCGCCGTTGCGCTGCCGGAACGGCTGCACGGTCGTTGACGACCTGTGCAATTTCGTTGTCACCCCACTCTCGTGTGATCTGGTGGGCGGCATGAGTGTCGTGGAGCACCTCAATCCCCGAGGCGTGGAGGATAAGTACCTCTGCATGCGATGCCGCCTGCGGAATGGAGAAGAAGAGCACGTGACGTGAGTAGTTTGGGGAGCCACGCACTTCTTTCAGAATTTCGACGAGATCGCTGCGCGAGTTCGCCAAGGCCTTGGGCAAGCGCTTCTTGACCCAAGCGTGACTCATCTGCGTGACCTTGCCGTTTGCCTGCCGAATAGGGTCTGCACGTTTCGTCGAACCACGCCGACCTGAGCGGCCCGCACCTGCAGTATTCGGATCATTGCCGCCCGTCGTATTGCTCTTCTCCGTCTTGTCCCCCGCCTCCCCTAACAACGCCTTGAGGCTCTTGGTCGGGTCATAGCTGGCCTTGGCTTCGATCACCGCATAGGGCTTCGGCCCGCTGGGGGTCTTCCACACCGCGTCGATGCCACGCCCACGTGGGATGCAGGGCCACAGTTGCACGAGTTGTCCGCTGTCGTTGAGCTTGGCCGTGTTGCGCGCACCCTGGTCATGCTGCACCGGACTGCCCCAGCCCTTGACGTCCTGGCAGTGGTAGTCGGCCATGTGTTCACCCATCACGCCCAGCACCTTCTGCGTGAGGCTCTTGAAGCGGGCGGTGCGTTGGGTGGCCGCATTGGGCGTGTTGGGGCTGGCGGTGTTGTGATGGTCCTCGCGGCCTTTGCTGCCGGCCTTGGCTTCGGTGTTCGGCTTGGCCGGCGGCGTGCCGGGCGCTGCCTTGGCCACAGGTCCGGTGTCGGCGCTGCTCTTGCGGCCTCTGGCCAGCCAGTCGTCGACCTCCTTCTTGAAGGCATCGAACTGCCGGCTCAGGTTCTGCCGGATCTGCTGGATGCTGCGGTTGACCTCCGGGCTCAGGTGCTTCGTGAGGTTCGGGTTGGTCAGGATGTCGTCGAGCGTCTTGCGCAGCTTCGACAGGTCGAGGGCCTCGCGCAGCACCTTCTCCGGGTCGCCCTTGTAGAGGCGGCGGATCATGTCGAGCAGTTCATCGACGTGTACGGCCCTGCTCTTGACCGCCCGCAGCGAGCGCTTGACGGCATCGCCGCCGCCGGGCACGAGGCCGATGAGGGCTGTGATGAGGTTGAACCACGCCAGCGGGCTGGCGGGCGCCGCGGCCACTTCGACCAGCCCCTTGATGATGTCGCGCGCATCGACCACCTGGCCCAGGATGGGCACGCAGCCGATGACCGTCTCGGCGAGGATCGCCCACGGGGCGTTGTTGTCGCCCTTGAGGAAGCTGACGGCTTCGTCCTTCAGCGAGTCCAACCAGCCCTTGCGTTCGGCGCGGGCCGTGGCCTGGGCGCCTTCGCTGACACCGCGCAGCGCACCACCTGCACCGCTCATGGCCGGCCTCCGAAGCGCTTCATGGTCACGGCTCGTTGCTGGGCTTCATCGAGGTAGTGCCAGAGGTTTTCACCATCAGGCTCGTCGGGGCCGGCGTTGAGTTCGGCTCGCACCTCGCGTTGATCGCTGGTGGCCTGCCGGATCCAGAACCGCTCGGCGTCGTCCCCGTAGCGTTCCAGGTTGGCAATGGCCTCTTCGTTGGTCGCGCTGCCGCCTTTGAAGGTGTTGGCCGGCAGCGCCACGCGTGCCTCGGGCGTGCGCGGATCCTCGCCGTAATACACGCGTGCCATCTGCTTGGGAACACCGTCGAGACGGGCATGGCCGTTGGCATCCAAGGTACCGCTGCGGGTCGAACCGTCGTCGAACACCACGAGGTAGGGCGCCCCGGCCACCGGCTGCAGCCATTCGTCGTGGTAGTTCAGTTCGAGGAAGGTGGGGGCTTCGCCAGCCAGCCCTTGTGGCAGGGCCTCGATCTGTGCCGGGGCACTGGCCCCACCACCCCACTCGTGCACGGCCCCCTTGG
>CAMLLU010000150.1 GCA_946480925.1 uncultured Rivibacter sp. | reverse complement strand
TTCCTTCGCGTCCCACTCGGTGTAGGCCTCGGCGGGAATCACGAACGGGTCGTGCACCCAGCCCAGCGCGTCGCGCGTGGCGCGGATCTCGTCCACGCCCAGCGCCTCGCCGTGCGCCTTGGCGGTGCCGGCGCGGTTGGGCGAGCCCTTGCCGATGGTGGTCTTGCAGACGATGAGCGTGGGCTTGTCGCTACTTTGCTTGGCACGGGCGATGGCCGCATCGACCGCCTCCACGTCATGGCCGTCCACCGCGTCGATCACGTTCCAGCCGTAGGCCGCAAAACGCCTGGGCGTGTCGTCGATGAACCACGGATCCACCTGGCCGTCGATGGAGATGCCGTTGTCGTCGTACAGCGCGATCAGCTTGTTGAGCTTCCAGGCGCCGGCCAGCGCGCAGGCTTCGTGGCTGATGCCTTCCATCAGGCAGCCGTCGCCCAGGAACGCGTAGGTGTGGTGGTCCACCACCTTGTGCTCTTCGCGGTTGAACTCGCGCGCGAGCAGTTTTTCGGCAAGCGCGAAGCCCACTGCGTTGGTGATGCCCTGGCCCAGCGGGCCGGTGGTGGTTTCCACGCCCGGGGTGATGCCCACTTCGGGGTGGCCCGGGGTCTTGCTGTGCAGCGTGCGGAAGTTCTTGATCTCTTGCAGCGACAGGTCGTAACCGCTCAGGTGCAACAGCGAGTAGATGAGCATCGAGCCGTGGCCGTTGGACAGCACGAAGCGGTCGCGGTCGGCCCAGCTCGGGCTGGTCGGGTTGTGGCGCAGATGCCGGCCCCACAGGGCCACGGAGATCTCGGCCATGCCCATCGGGGCACCGGGGTGGCCGGAATTCGCTTGCTGGACGGCGTCCATGGCCAGCGCGCGGATCGCATTGGCCATGAGGGTGGTGTTCTGAGCCATGTGGAAGGCGGAGGAGGGCGGTGGAAAACCGGCGATTTTACGGGCCTGCCCCAGCCCATAATCCCGGCCAGCCCGCCCCGCCAGAGCCCGCATGCAAGGACTCCACCTCACCGCCGACCTGCGCGGCTGCCCGCCCGGGCAGCCCGCGATGACCTCGCCCGAAGCGCTGCGCACCCTTTGCATGGGGGCCGTGCGCAACGCCGGCCTGCTACCCGTGGGCGAATGCTTCCATGGCTTCCCGCCTGAAAACGGCGAGCCGCGCGGCGTCACCGGCGTGGTACTGCTGGCCGAGTCGCACGTGGCGGTACACACCTGGCCCGAAATCGCCTCGGTGACGCTGGACGTCTACGTCTGCAACCTGGGCGCCGACAACTCGGCCAAGGCGCAGCAGTTGCTCGACACTTTGCTGGCCGCGTTCGAGCCGGCCAGCGTGTCAAGGCAGGCGCTGCAGCGCGGCGCAGGGCCTGCAATGGAGCGTGCGGCATGAAGCAGCTGCCGGCACTCATCCTCGCCGCCGGCCGCGGCGAACGCATGCGCCCGCTCACCGACCGCACACCGAAGCCTCTGCTGCCGGTGCACGGCAAGCCGCTGATCGAATGGCACCTCGAAGCGCTGGCGCAGGCTGGCGTGAAGGACGTGGTCGTCAACACGGCCTGGCTCGAAGAGCAGTTCCCGACCACGCTGGGCGACGGCTCGCGCTGGGGTTTGCGCATCCGCTACTCGATGGAAGGCCGCGACCATGGCGGCGCACTCGAAACGGCCGGCGGCATCGCCAAGGCCGCGCCTTGGCTCATCGAAGGCGGCGCCGAGGCGTTCTGGGTGGTTTCCGGCGACATCCATGCACCGGACTTCCGCTTCGATGCGGCCGAGGCCACGCGCTTCCTGCAAAGCGGAATGGAAGCGCACCTGTGGCTGGTGCCCAACCCGCCCTTCCACCCGGGCGGCGACTTCGGCTTCGACGCAGCCACCGGCCTGGCCCTGCCCGAAGCCGGCGCGGACGGCCGGCGGTGGACCTACAGCAACCTCGCGCTGTTGCGTCCGTCGCTCACGAACCACATCGCCCTCGGCACCGCGGCCAAGCTCGGGCCGCTTTTGTATCAAGGCATGTCCAAAGCACGCATCAGTGCCACCATCTACGACGGGCGCTGGGACAATGTCGGCACCCCTGAACAGCTGGCAAAACTCAACGCGTGACGACAACAAGGAACGCCAGCGCACAAGACCTCTTCTCGCTCTCGAACAACAAAGCAAGACGACGACATGACGGTGTCCGTGTGGTGGCTGGTTGCAGCGCTGATCGCTTCGGTGGCGTTGGAGGTGCTGGTGGTGCGCGTGGCCACCGCCGTGCACCTGTCGTATTCGCCGCTCTCGGGCGACCAGACCGATTCGGTGACCTACCAGCGTTCGCTGTTCACGCCCGGCGAGACAACACTGGCGTGGGTGTGGGGCGGGCTGGTTGCCGCCGGGCTGCTGTGGTGGCTGGGCGCCGCCTATGACAACGGCTGGCTCATCGCCCTGGGCGGGCTGGCCTGGCTGGGCGCCATCGGCTGGGACCTCTGGACCTGGGAGCGCGTGGCCGCCAGCGTGAAGTTCGTGTCGTGGCGGCGCGGGTGGCAGCATTCCACGCGCCGCGTGCCGGTGGCACAGGTGCGCCAGCTGCACGTGGTCGAAAAGGAAAGCGTGCTGCCGCTGGGTTTTGCGCGCGTGCGCTTTGCAGCCTGCTACATCGCCCTCGAAATGGCCGACGGCAAGGCCATCAAGCTGCCGCGCAACGGGGTGATCGGCGGCCTCGACCGCGTGGAAAACGTGGCCAACTTCGTGCGCCTGCAGATGCAGATGGTCGAAGACACGCGCAAGCGCGTGGCGGCCGAAAAGCGCTCTGAAGCGCGCCGCGCCGGCAAGCCTTCGCCCGACGAGGAACGCGAGCTGCGCAAGGAGCTGCTGAAGCTGCGCCGCCAGGCCGCCGGGCGCGGCACACCGGAAGCCTGAGCGGGCGGCACCGCCCGCGGCGTCTCGGCGTCTTTCACGCCCGCCTTTCCAGCTGGAAACTTTGGTCGGCAGGTAACGAGAACGATTCTCATTGAGTGCTATTCTGCGCGGCTCGCGTCTGCGTCCATCTGCTCTACGCCCGCTGCCATGAAATTCGCACCTCTTTGCGCGGCGCTTGCCGCCGGTTTTTGCCTGTTGTCGGTCGGCGCTGCCGGCCCGGCCCTCGCCCAGAACACCCCAGCCGCCCAGGCCGCGGCCGTACAGCCGGCCGAGGTGGTGCGCCATTACGCCGCACTGGTGTCGGCCAGCTACGAAGACACGCTTGCCGCCGCCAAGGTGCTGCAGGCGAAGATCGCCGCCTTCACCGCCACGCCGTCGCAGGCGGCGCTGGACGACGCCCGCCAGGCCTGGCTCGCCGCACGCGAGATCTACGGCCAGACCGAAGCCTTCCGCTTCTACGGCGGCCCGATCGACGACGCCAAGGGCCCCGAAGGCCGCATCAACGCCTGGCCCATGGACGAGGCCTTCGTCGACGGCGTGAAGGACAAGCCCAACGCCGGGCTCGTGAACAACCGCAAGTTCGCCATCACCAAGGCTGCGCTGGCCAAGCAGAACGAGCGCGGCGGTGAAGAGAACATCGCCACCGGCTGGCATGCGATCGAGTTCCTGCTGTGGGGCCAGGACTTCAACGACAACGGCCCAGGCAAACGCTCGTTCGAGGACTTCGTCGACGGCAAGGCCCCCAATGCCGACCGCCGCCGCCAGTACCTCACCGTGGTGACCGAGCTGCTGATCGACGACCTCACCTTCCTCACGCGCGCCTGGGCGCCGGGCGTGCCCAACAACTACCGCGCACGCTTCGAAAAGCAGGGCAACGAGGCGCTGCGCAAGATGTTCGTGGGCCTGGGCTCGCTGTCGCGCGGCGAGCTCGCCGGCGAGCGGCTCGACGTGGCGCTGGCCAGCCAGGACCAGGAAGACGAGCACTCCTGCTTCTCCGACAACACGCACCGCGACGTGGTGGCCAACGCCACCGGCATCGCCAACGTGTGGTTCGGCCGCTACCAGCGTGCAGACGGCAGCGTGCTGCAAGGCCCGTCGCTGCGCGACCTCGTGGCCGCGCGCGATGCCGCGGTCGCCGAGCAGACCAGCCGCGACATCACCACCAGCGTCGAGCTGGCCGGCAAGATCCAGGCGCCGTTCGACCAGGAAATCAAGGGCGGCAAGGACGCCCCGGGCCGCAAGCGCGTGCAGGCCGTCATCACGAGCCTGAACGCGCAAGCGCGAGACCTCGTGAACGCGGCCAGCGCGGTGGGTATCACCAAGCTCACCTTGGTGAACCCGTGACCCAAGCTGACCTTGGTGAATCCGTGAACCAGCTGACCGTGGTGAACCCGTGAGTTCTCGTCTGCGCACAACCCGGCCCGCGCTGCTGCTGGCCGCGGGCCTGGGTCTCACATGGGGCGCCATCGCACTGCAGGCCGCTTTCGAGCCGCAGGGCGATGCGCCGGTGGGCGGCGCCGCCACCGTGGAAGCCGACGGCCGCAATGCCTTCAGCTTCCCCGCCGCCAACCTCACCGACGAGGAGCGCGCACGTTTTGCGATCGGCAACTCGTTCTTCCGCCGCAACTGGGTGGAAGCCCCCTCGTCCACCTCGGCACGCGATGGCCTGGGCCCGCACTTCATCGCACGCTCCTGTGGCGGCTGCCACATGCAAGACGGCCGCGGCGAGCCGCCGGCCGCCGGTGAACAGCCGGTGGCCCTGCTCATCCGCCTGTCGGTGCCGGGCCGCAACGACCAGGGCGGGCCGAAACCCGAGCCGGTGTACGGCGACCAGTTCGACAACGCCGCCGTCACCGGCGTGAAGCCCGAAGGCCAGGTGACGGTGCGCCACACGCCGGTGCGCGGCCGCTTTGCCGACGGCACTCCCTACACGCTGCAAAAGCCGCACTACGGCTTCAAGCAGCTGGGCTACGGCCCGATGCGCCCCGACACCATGACGAGCCCACGCATCGCGCCGCAGATGATCGGCGTGGGCCTGCTCGAAGCCATTCCCGAAGCCGAGATCGAACGCAACGCGCAGCTGCAGGCCGCGGCGCTCGGCCCCGTCAAGGGCCAGCCCAACCGCGTATGGGACGCTTTCGCGCAGCGCCAGATGATCGGCCGCTTCGGCTGGAAGGCCAACGTCGCGACGCTGGCGCACCAGACCGC
>CAMLLU010000149.1 GCA_946480925.1 uncultured Rivibacter sp. | reverse complement strand
CGTCATTCACCGAGGTATCGTGCGCGCTGCTCTCCCGTTGCTCTCGAAACGCTTACGCCATGCCGAAGATCCTGCGCCATACCCTGCTGTCCGTTCGCGACCTGCTGGTCACCGCCGGCCCCGTTCTCGTGCTCGCGGTGGCGCTGTTGGCCCTGGCCTACTGGGCGCTCGACCCGACGCCGCCGAAACGCGTGGTGCTCGCCACCGGCCCCGAGCAGGGCGCGTATACCGAATTCGGCCAGCGCTACGTCGAGCATCTCAAGCGCTATGGCGTGACGGTGGAGCTGCGCAAGACACAGGGCTCGGCCGAAAACCTGCGCCTGCTGCAAGACGAGAAATCCGGTGTGGACTTCGCCTTCGTGCAAGGCGGCGCCGGGCGGCTGCACCAGCCCAAGGAAGAGGCAATCGAAGGCCTGTTCACGCTGGGCAGCCTGTTCTACGAGCCGGTGTGGCTCTTCTACCGGGCGGCGGCTGCACAAGAAAAGCTCAAGCAGCCGAAAGTGACCGGGCTCACGCAGCTCAAGGGCTGGCGCATCAACATCGGCGCGCCCGGCAGCGGCATCACCAACCTGATGCGCAGGCTCTTTGAAGCCAACGGCCTGGACACCGAGGACCTCACCGTCTCGCGCCTGGAGCAGACGCCCGCGGTGATGGCCTTCCTGGCCGGCGAGATCGACGCGCTGGTGTTCGTGTCGGCGCCGGAGTCACCGATGGTGCAGATGCTGCTGCAGACGCCGGGCGTTCAGCTGCTCGACTTCGCGCAGGCCGAGGCCTATTCGCGCCGCCTGCCCGTCGTGTCGCCCGTGACGCTGCCGCGCGGTGTGATCGACCTTGCACGCGACCTGCCGCCCACCGACGTGCGACTGGTGGCGCCCACCGCGATGCTGGTGGCGCGCGAAGACGTGCACCCGGCGCTGCAGCAGCTGTTCGTGCAGGCCGCGCGAGCCATCCACAGCCAGCCCGGCTGGTTTGCCCGCAAGGACGAATTCCCGACCACGCGCAACACGGTGCTGCCGGTTTCGAAGGAAGCCCAGCGCTACTACGACGCCGGGCCGCCTTTCCTGCAGCGCTACATGCCGTTCTGGGCGGCCAACCTGATCGACCGCATGTGGGTGGTGCTGGTGTCGCTGATCGCGGTGCTCATTCCGCTGTCGCGCGTGGTACCCCCGCTTTACGAGCTGCGCATCCGCTCGCGCATCTTCCGCTGGTATGGGCGGCTGCGGCAGATCGAGGAGAACCTCACCGAGGCCCAGCCGGATCGTGCGGCGTTGCTGAAGGAGCTGGATGAGCTGGATGCGAAGGTGGAGCGGATTGCCGTGCCGCTGTCGCATGCAGATGAGTTGTATGCGTTGCGGAGTCATATTGAGTTGGTTAGGAAGAAGTTGGGGGTGGCGGGGTAGGCGCTTTTGTTGCCTTCGTGATGAGTTGTTTTGTCGAGGTGGCAGCCCGCCGGGAAGTGCGCCCGGCAGCGCAGTACCTTTCTTTTGCGTGCCCAAAAGTTCGCGAAGCGGGGGCCTGCTCACTTCGCGCAGCGAAGTTACGCAGGCACCAAAGGCACCAAAGAAAAGGGCACCCCGACTGTGCTCGGTCGCCCCTGAACGGGCCGACTGCCCTGCGCAGCTTGCGACCCGAGGGCGAGCAAAGAACTCGCCCTCAGCCTTCGGCTTCGGAGCTCAGACAGCTTTGCTCGGCCCGCTGCGCGGGCACCCCTCGGGCCGCGATTGACGAGCCGGCCTAGGGGCCGGCTCCACCGCTGCGTACCAACACCGCTCGCTCGCCGAGAGCAGCATGCTCAGCGCATAGCGTCAACCTCAGCCCCAAAACGGAGAGCCCCGAAGGGGCGAGTTCTTTGCCCGCCCTCGTGCCACCAGCCACGCAGGGCAGTCGGCCCGTTCAGGGCCGACCGAGCACGGCAGGGTGCCCTTTCTTTTGGTTCCTTTTCTTTGGGCACGCAAAGAAAAGGGACCGCGCTGCCGGGCGCGCATCCCGGCAAAGGCCGAAGGCCGCATCGCCCCACCGGGGCGCCCCCCAAAGCCAAAAACAAAACTTGCTGCACCGCACAAACCACCAAAGACGCTGGTAAAAAGCACCCGAGGAGCAAGAGATGCAACCACCCCCTACCCCCGAAACACAACGCCCCCGCATCGTCATCATCGGCTGCGGCTTCGGCGGCATAGAAGCCGTGCGCAAGCTTTCCAAGGCGCCGGTCGAGATCACGCTGATCGACCGCACCAACCACCACCTCTTCCAACCCCTGCTCTACCAGGTCGCCACTGCCGGCCTGCCCGCGCCCGCCATCTCGGGCCCCATTCGCCACATCCTTCGCAACGAAATCCAGCGCGGCAATCTCACGGTGCTGCTGGGCGAGGTGATCGACATCGACGCGCGTGCGCGCTGCGTGGTGCTCGACGGCCAGGAGCACGTGCCCTACGACACGCTGATCGTCGCCACCGGCGCCACGCACAGCTATTTCGGCCACGACGAATGGGCCGGCTATGCGCCGGGCCTCAAGACGCTGGCCGACGCCTTCGAGATCCGCCGCCGCCTGCTCACCGCCTTCGAGCGCGCCGAACGCGAAGGCGCTCAATCACCGGCCCGCGAGTCCTGGCTCACCTTCGCGGTGGTGGGCGCCGGCCCCACGGGCGTCGAGATGGCCGGCACCATGGCCGAGATCGCCTACCACACGCTGCCCAAGGAGTTCCACCGCATCGACTCGCGACTGGCACGCGTGGTGCTCATCGAAGGAACGGCACGCGTGCTGGGCGCCTTTCCTGAAGACCTCTCGACCAAGGCGCAGGAGCAGCTGCAGACGCTGGGCGTGGAGGTGCTCACCGGCGCACGCGTCACGCACATCGACGCGCAGGGACTGAGCTACGAAACCAAGGCCGACGACGGCACCGTGACCCAGCACGTGCTGCCGGCCCGCACGGTGATCTGGGCCGCCGGCGTGGCGGCCTCGCCGCTGGGCCGCGCGCTCGCCAACAGCACCATCTGCACGCTCGACCGCGCAGGCCGCGTGGTGGTCGAGCCCGACCTCAGCCTGCCCGGCCACCCCGAGGTCTACGTGGTGGGCGACCTGGCCGCCGCCAAGAGCTACCCCGCCAAGGGCGAGCCCACGCCGGTGCCGGGCGTGAGCCCGGGCGCCAAGCAGATGGGGCGCACCGCCGCGGCCAACATCCTGCGCCGGCTGCGCGGCGAGCCCACGCAGCGCTTCCGCTACATCGACTACGGCTCGCTCGCCACCATCGGCCGCCGCCGCGCGGTGATGATGGTCGAGGTGCCTGGGCTCGGCAACGTGAAGGGCAGCGGCTTGCCGGCGTGGCTGTTCTGGCTGTTCGTGCACATCTACTTCCTCATCGGCTTTCGCAACCGCATGGTCGTGTTCATGGACTGGGCCTGGGCCTACTTCACGTCGCAGCGGCATGCGCGCGTGGTGCCCGATCCCATACCGTCCAAACGCGGTCCGTAGCCCCGCTGCACGGTGGGCGGGAGGCGGCTCCTAGAATCGTCGGCACACCTCACCTCGTTGAACGACCCGCGGGCGCAGCGATCGCCGCGCCCGCTGCCGGAGCCTCACCATGGACACCCGCACCTCCCCCATCCGCCCCCGCCTGGCCGCGCTGCGCGACGCGATGCAGCGCCACGGCATCCGCGCCGTGCTCGTGCCGTCGAGCGACCCCCACCTTTCGGAATACCTGCCCGGGCGCTGGCAGGGCCGCGAATGGTTCTCGGGCTTCACCGGCTCGATGGGCATGCTGGTGGTGGCGCAAGACCGCGCCGCGCTGTTTGCCGACAGCCGCTACTGGGTGCAGGCAGAGGCCGAGCTGGCCGGCAGCAGCATCGAACTGGTGAAGATCCAGACCGGCAATTCATCGGCCCATGTGGACTGGCTGGCCGCCAACGTGCCCGCCGGCCAGACCGTGGCGGTGGACGGCACCACGCTCGGCCTGGCGGCCGCGCAGCAGCTGCGTGCCGCGCTGGAACGGGCCGGCGTGAAGCTGCGCACCGATCTCGACGTGCTGGCCGAAGCCTGGCCCGAGCGCCCCACGCTCCCCACCGCGCCGGTGTACGAGCACCGCGCGCCGCAGGCACCGCTGCCGCGCTCGGCCAAGCTGGCGCATGTGCGCGAGGCGATGGCGCGGCACGGTGCCACGCATCACTTCATTTCCACCGTGGACGACATGGCGTGGCTGTTCAACCTGCGCGGCTCCGACGTCAACTTCAACCCGGTGTTCCTGTCGCACGCCCTCATCTCGCGCGAAGCCGTGCAACTGTTCGTGGGTGAAGGCAAGATCGACGCGGCATTGGCGCAAACGCTGGCGGCCGACGGCATCGACGTGCGGCCCTACGGTGAAGCCACCGCTGCACTGGCCGCGCTGCCGGCGGGCAGCACGCTGCTCATCGACCCGAGGCGCGCGACGCTGGGCCTGCGCGAAGCCGTGGCGCCGCATGTGAAGGTGGTGGAAGCCATCAACCCCTCCACGCTCGCCAAGAGCCGCAAGACCGATGCCGAAGCCGCCTTCGTGCGCGAGGCGATGGAACGTGACGGCGCGGCCATGTGCGCCTTCTACGCCTGGCTCGAGCAGGCGCTGGGCCGCGAGGTCATCACCGAGCTCACCGTCGACGAACGCCTGAGTGCCGAGCGTGCCAGGCAGCCGGGCTTCGTGTCGCTGAGCTTCAACACCATCGCCGGCTTCAACGCCAACGGCGCCATGCCCCACTACCGCGCCACGCAAGACTCGCACGCGGTGATCTCGCGCGCCGACGGGCTGGCCGCCGAAGGCCTGCTGCTCATCGACTCCGGCGCGCAATACCTGGGCGGCACCACCGACATCACCCGCGTGTGGCCCATCGGCACGCCCACGCCTGAGCAGAAGCGCGACTACACGCTGGTGCTCAAGGGCACGATGGCACTGTCGCGCACACGCTTCCCGCGCGGCACGCTGTCACCCATGCTCGACGCCATCGCCCGCGCGCCGCTGTGGGCCGAAGGCCTGGAATACGGCCACGGCACGGGCCACGGCGTGGGCTACTTCCTCAACGTGCACGAAGGCCCGCAAAGCATTTCGAAGGCCCTGCCCGACGCGAACATGGCCATGGAGCCGGGCATGATCACCTCCATCGAGCC
>CAMLLU010000148.1 GCA_946480925.1 uncultured Rivibacter sp. | reverse complement strand
CCACGGTGCGCATCGCCTCGGCGATGCGGTTGTTCTGCCACTTGAGCACGAAGTCGAGCCCGCGGTCGGCCTCGGCCTTGGTCTTTTCTCGCAGCAGCAGGATGGTGGGCTCCCACATCGCCGGCTGCGCGATCGTGTCGTCGAACAGGCGCTCGGTGTGCTGTGCCTCTTCCTCCCGCCCGCCCTTGCGCTGCAGGCCGGCAATGGCACGCAGGCCGTCGAGCACGGGTACGGTCTTGACCTTGAGCGCCTTGTCCATGTAGACCGTGGCGAACTTGTTGTGCGCGGCGAACTTGCGCCCCTGCTCCAGCAGGTCTTCGAGCTGCCGCTCGGCCACGGCGTAGCGCATGCCTTCGCCCATGTCGCTCGGCACCTTGACGGTGCCGTAGTTCACCCAGGTGTTCCAGTCGCGCCGCACCTCGCGCTCGAAGGCCGCGAAGTCCAGGAAATCCATCGCGCAGTCGCTGCGCCCCGGGTCGATCTTCTTGTCGATGGTGAAGAGCGTGCAAAAGCGCGTGATGCCTTCGGCCCGCACCTCGGCCGCGTAGGCCAGGTCGGCCCCCGATGCGCTGAGACTGCCCTTGGGCTGCAGGTTGCCCTCTTCGTCCGGCTTGCTCCACTGCTTGAGCATCACGCCGGCGGCGGCGCGCACGTTGCCCTCTACCTTGGTCTGCGCGGTGGAGTCGCGGTAGAGCGTGGTCATGTAGCCGGCCACCTTGGTTTCGGTGCGGGTCTTGTCCTGCTTGGCCTTGAGGCCGCCCGAGACCGAGAGGTTGACGCGCCGCGGACGGTCATCCACTTCGCCCAGGCGCAAGCCTGCGAAGAACGTGCCGTTGGTTTCGGTGCCCACCGTGTTGCGCACGGCGTTGTCGATGAGGCCGATGTTGAGGTTGTCGTGGTGAGCCAGCAGCTCGCGCATCCAGTCGTCGGGCACGGGCTCGCCGCGCTGCGCGCGGTCGGTGAGGTCCATGAGGTGTTCGTACACGTCCATGAACTTGGCCATCAGCTCGGGCTCCTTGCCCTTGCTCAAGCGCAGCACGCGCAGCTGCACGCCACTTTCGAGGCCGGCTTCGCGCTTGGCCTTCCAGTCGGCCGCGCCGCCGATGCCGGCGCGCGCGCCGTTCTCCTCGTCACCGATGGACCACACGTAGCCGAAGTTCACGCCCGCACCCAGTTGCTGCTGCGCAGTCTGCTGCTCGCCCAGCTGCAGGTACAGGCCGGTGCGGCCCATGTAGATCTCCATCACCTGATCGCTGTTGTGCTGCAGGCCCGCGTTGAGCTTGAGGCCCACGCCGGTGGGCAGGCTGGCGGCGGCCACCGCGCCCGACAGCGGGCCGGCATTCACACCCCAGGCTTTCTGGCCGGTGAGGCGCAGCCTGTCGCGCCATTCGAGGTTCTCGATCATGTCGTGCGTCATGTCGAACAGCGCCTTGGCCGAGGTGACGTTGGCCGGGTTGCCGTCGCCGAGCAGGCGGTTCGCGCGAGCCACCGCTTCGTGCATGCGCATGTCGTGCGACGGCGGCAGGCTTGCACTCGACGAGCTGGCCTCGCCGCCTGAAGGCGCAGCCGCGGGCAGCCGCTCGTGCAGCATGTTCATGGCCTGCAGCACGGTATAGCGGCCGGTCTGCAGCTCCTTCCACGTGGAGTCCAGCGCGGGGTTGAAGGCGGTGGCCATGCCATGGGCCCCGCCCTTGGCGCGAGCCTCCCGCTGGAAGAACTGCTGCAGGTCCCGCTGGCGCTGCCCGATGGACTGCAGGGCCTGCGCATCGAGCTTCATCATCGTGGGGTCGGCACCTTCGGCGTGCCACTGCACGTGGTGGGCGATGGCTTGCCACGCCAGCTCTCCCGGCGACGGCATGTGCCCCGCGGGCAGTTGGTTTGCACGCGCTGCCAGGTAGCCGTTGAGATGAGCAGCGGCCTCTTCCAGCGCCTGGGCAGCCCGCCGCGCGGGCGTGGGCAGCGCCGTTGCAGCCCCCACGGCCATGCCTTCCTTCAGCGCGTTCAGCGGGTTGGCGGGCTGCAGCACCTTGGGCAGGCCCTGCGCGGCCGCGCGCGCTGTCAGCCACTGCAGCGGTTTCTTCAGGTGCTGGTTGGCCTTGTCGTAGTCCGAGCCCGGCGCGGTGCTGTCGTAGCCATTGCGGAAGGCGCGGTAGGCCGCGCGCTCACCGTCGGTGCAGTCGGCCAGCGCCTTGGCCGGGTCGGCCGCATGAGTGACGCTGCCGGCCGCGCGTTGCGCCGCGGCGATCCACTCCTGTTCACCTTCCGGCCGCTTGAGACGTGCCTCGTCGGCCAGCAGGTACTGGCGCGCGGCCTCGGCCTGCACATTGCCCAGGGGTGCCTTTGCAGGGGCCAGCAACAGTTCGAGCATCTGCAGGCCAGCCCCTTCGTCAGCCAGCAGCCTGGCCAGGCGTTGTGCCATGTCGCTGGGCCGGGGCAGGCCTTCTGCGCTCGGGCTCGGAATGAGCGCTGAAAGCGGCATGGCCTGCAGCTCATGCAGCAGCTCGGCGGCATGTAACGCTTGGCCGCCCGTGGCCACGCTCAGCGCCTCGAAGGCGATGTTCACGGCCAGGCTCTTGGGCAGCGCTTCGCCACCGAAGAGGGCCAGCCGCTCGTTCAGCGACCGGCTCCAGCCTTGCACCGCATCACGCAGGGGTTGCAGGTTGGCCGCCTGTGCGAAGCCGGGGCAGGTGGCGAGCAACTCGTTGCAGCGCTCGGCTTCGACTGCGGCGAACGACTCGGCCGCCTTGCTGGCCTCCACCTCGGCCGAGGCCTTCACGCCTTCACGCGCCTGGCCCACGCGCTGCAGCGGCTCCTGCTGAGCGTGCAGCTTCTCGGCGGCCTGGCCGTGGGTCAGCAGGTCTTTCGCATTGGCCTGCGCGATGTGCCTGGCGTTGCGCAGCTCCTGCTCCTGTTCCTGCAGCCATGGCAGTTGCTCCCGGTATTCCTGCTCGATGGCATGGGCCTGGGCCTGAAGCCCGGACAGCGCTCCGCTCTTCTGCGCATGCACTTCTTCCAGCGCCGCGATGTTCCCGGTATGCATCGCCACCCGGTGCGCGCGCTCTGCCTCTCGAAGGTCCTGCTCGCGCTCGGCACTCATCAGGTCGCGCAGCGGCGACATGCCAGTGCCCGTGCTTTGCACCGGCACTGGCGGTGGCGCGCGGTCCAGCGACGCGAGCGCCCGCCGCTCGCTCGCCAGCGCTTCGCGGGTGAATGCCAACACCTCGCTGGTCAAGGAGATTTCTTCCTGCACGGCGGCCCGCTTCGCCGCGATGTCGAGACCGTGCTCCGACAACTCGTCGATGCGGCGAGCCAGGTGGCCCTCACGGCGCGAGAACAGCGCGAGCTCGCCTTCGATGCGATCCAGGTGGCCCGCGACCACTTCGCTCGAAGCGGCCACTTCGTTGACGGCGATGCGCGCGTCCATCGCGTTCTGTTCGGCTGAGAGCAGCGACACGAAGGAAGACAGCGTCTTCCACACGCCGCCTGGCGCCTGCGTTCCGGCCTCGGCAGGGGCATCGGATGGCAGCTTCGTGCCGGCGTAGCGCAGCAGGTGCTCGTGCCCCACCGGTTCGCCACGGGCAAAGCCGATGACCCGGGCAGCGCCGTGCAGCAGCTTGCCCAACGCGCGGCGGGGAGCCATCGGCGCGGGTGCTTCGGCAGTGGCCGTCTCGGCAACCAGCGCCTGAGCGCGCACCAACGGATCCGCCTGCGCAGACAGCACCTCGTTGCGCGCCATCAGCGGATCGAGCGTATAGAACTTGGCGCTCGGCTTGGTGTGCGCCGTCGTGTTGCCCGTGCCGGGCACGACGAGGGTGCTGGCGGTCGGGCGTGATGGGATCTTGGGCATGGGCGTAGGTATCGGGCAATACAACTGGGCCGAAGGGCGTGCAGATACCTACCGAGCCATGCTCTTGGGATGTCAAAGACCCTCTGCTGAAACAGTGTGTGTGCAGCCCGTTCGGCGGCCATGGCCAAGCCGAAGGCCTGTGCGATGAAGCGAAGCGCGGTGGCCATGGCCCCTGGCATGCCGCGCCGAGCTATCGTTGCGCCTGCCGCACCCGCGGCATTCCTCACACGAACACCCACAAGCCACAACAACTGCGGGCAACCGCAGCAAGGGAAACAAGACATGCCCCGCAAATTCGTCGATCTGTCGATCTACCTCGAGAACGAAGTGCTGTCCGACCCGCCGGCCTTCGCGCCGAAGATCCAGTACTTCCGCCACGACAGCACCTTCGAACAGATCGCGCCGTTCTTCCCCGGCCTGAAGCCCGAAGACCTGCCCGACGGCGAAGGCTGGGCCGCCGAGATGGTGCAGCTCACCACGCACAACGGCACGCACCTCGACGCGCCCTACCACTTCCACTCGACGATGAACAAGAAGCTCGGCGAGAAGGAACGCGCCATCGCCATCGACGAGGTGCCGCTCGAATGGTGCTTCCAGCCCGGCGTGAAGCTGGACTTCCGCCACTTCGAAGACGGCTACGTGGTGACCGCCGCCGACGTGCAAGCCGAGCTCGAGCGCATCGGCCACGAACTGCAGCCGCTGGAGATCGTGGTGGTCAACACGCGCGCCGGCTCACGCTACGGTGAGGGTGACTACGTCTCGGCCGGGTGCGGCATGGGCTACGAGGCCACCATGTACCTGCTCGAGCGCGGCGTGCGCCTCACCGGCACCGACGCCTGGAGCTGGGACGCGCCCTTCGTGCACACCGCCAAGAAGTACATGGAGTCGAAGGACGCCTCGCTCATCTGGGAAGGCCACAAGGCCGGCCGCGACATCGGCTACTGCCACCTCGAGAAGCTGCACAACCTCGAGTCGCTGCCGGCCGACGGCTTCTACATCAGCTGCTTCCCGCACAAGATCCGCGGCGCCTCGGCCGGCTGGACGCGGGCGGTGGCGATCTTCGACGACGTGCTGATGGCCAGCCGCTGAGCGGTTCGCCGGGAACGCAGAAGCGTTCCCGGGTGTTGCCGAGGCCGGGTGAACGGGTCTTGGGGGATTCCATGCGCGGAAAGGCACTGCGAGACTTCCGGCCCCATTGCCTGCGCCCCGAATCGATGGCACGCATGACGACGAACTCCGCTTCATTCCGACGGCAGATGCTCACTGCACTGCAAGCCGCACGCAGCCGCTGGCCCGGTTCGAACCTGTACCTCCTGTACGCGCCGGGCTACGACGACCCGCTCGGTCTGGC
>CAMLLU010000147.1 GCA_946480925.1 uncultured Rivibacter sp. | reverse complement strand
GTAGCATCCGGCGCGTCTGCAGTCTTGCACCCTGCCCGCCCTGCGCCTGCGCGCCATACAGGCGGGTCGTCCCACTTTCGCGATCGGATCGATGCATGAGGCACGAAGCCACTCTTCTGCACGAACTTCCCCTGGTCTCGGCACACCGCTCACCCGCCGCGGTGGCGCTGCACGACGATGGGACCGCCATCACCTACGCCGAGCTCGCCACGCAGATCGAAGGCTTCGCCTCCGGTCTGGCGGCGCTGGGCGTGAGCCGCGGCGAGCGCGTCGCGATCTACCTCGACAAACGCCGTGAAACCGTGGTCGCCTCGTTCGGCGCACCGGCGCACGGCGCGGTGTTCGTGCCGATCAACCCGCTGCTCAAGGCCGATCAGGTGGCCTACATCCTGCGCGACTGCGGCGTGCGCGTGCTCGTCACCTCGCCGGAGCGCCTTCAGCCCCTGGCCCAGGCGCTGGGCGGCTGCCCTGAGCTGCGGCACGTGGTGGTCACCGGCGCCGGGCAGCCCACGCCGGTCAATGGCATCCCCACCCACCGCTGGGCCGAGCTGCTGGACGCGCCTCAGCGCGCCAGCCACCGCGTCATCGATACCGACACGGTCGGCATCCTCTACACCTCCGGCAGCACCGGCAAACCCAAGGGCGTGGTGCTGTCCCACCGCAACATGGTGGCCGGCGCCAAGAGCGTGGCGAGCTACCTCGAGAACCACGAAAGCGACGTGCTGCTGGCCGCACTGCCGTTGTCGTTCGACGCGGGCTTCAGCCAGCTCACCACGGCCTTTCACGCCGGTGCCAGCGTCGTGCTGCTCAACTACCTTCTGCCCAAGGACGTGGTGAAGGCCTGCGCCGCCCACCACGTGACCGGCCTCACCGCCGTGCCACCGCTGTGGATCCAGCTCACGCAGGTGAGCTGGCCCGAGGCCGCCGCGCAGAACCTGCGCTATTTCGCCAACACCGGCGGGCGCATGCCACTCGAAACGCTGAAGAGCCTGCGCGCGCTGCTGCCCGCGGCCAAGCCCTACCTGATGTACGGCCTCACGGAAGCCTTCCGGGCGACCTACCTGCCGCCCGAAGAAGCCGACCGCCGGCCAGACTCCATCGGCCGGGCCATTCCCAACAGCGAGATCCTGGTGCTGCGCCCGGACGGCACGCCCTGCGACCCCGACGAGCCGGGCGAACTCGTACAGCGTGGCGCACTGGTTGCGCAGGGCTACTGGAACGACCCCGAGAAGACCGCCGAGCGCTTCAAGCCGCTGGCGGGCCGCGAAGGCGGGCTGGTGTTGCCGGAGATCGCGGTGTTTTCAGGCGACACGGTGCGCAAGGACGCCGAAGGCTACCTGTACTTCATCGGCCGCAAGGACGAGATGATCAAGTCCTCCGGCTACCGCATCAGCCCCAACGAGGTCGAAGAGATCCTCTACGCCACACAGCTGGTCGGCGAGTGCGCTGCCTTCGGCGTGCCGCATGCCACGCTCGGCGAAGCGGTCGTGGTGGTCGTGACGGCGCGAGACACCGAGAGCTTCGACCTCGCCGCGCTGCAGGCCCAGTGCCGCCAGAAGATGCCGGCCTACATGGTGCCGCAGCACATCGAGCAACGTGACGGCCCGCTGCCACGCAACGCCAACGGCAAGATCGACCGCAAGCTGCTCGCCACCGAGTACCGGCTTGCCGCCGAGGGCCAGCCGGCATGAAGCACGCAGCGATCGGACGTTTCCCGCTCATCGATGGCGAGCTGTCGGTCGGCGGCATACCCTTGTCGCGCCTGGCCGCACGTGTGGGCCAGACGCCCTTCTACGCCTACGACCGCCGCCTGCTGACCCAGCGGGTGGAAGAGCTGCGTGCCGCACTGCCGGCTGAAATCAGCCTGCACTACGCGATGAAGGCCAACCCGATGCCGGCCGTGGTGTGCCACATGGCGGGCCTGGTGGATGGCATCGACGTGGCCTCCGGCGGCGAATTGCGCGTGGCGCTCGACGCCGGCATGGACCCGCACGAGATCAGCTTCGCCGGCCCGGCCAAGTCCGACACCGAGCTCGAACAGGCCGTCGCCGCAGGCATCCTCGTCAACGTGGAATCGATGCGCGAACTGCCGGTGCTGGCAGCCGTCTCCCAGCGCCTGGGGCTGCCGGCCCGTGTGGCGGTGCGCGTGAATCCGGACTTCGAACTCAAGTCCTCGGGCATGAAGATGGGCGGCGGGCCCAAGCAGTTCGGCATCGACGCCGAGCAGGTGCCGCAGGCGCTGGCCGCGATCGGCCGGCTAGGGCTGGCGTTCGAAGGCTTCCACATCTTTTCCGGCTCGCAGAACCTGAAGGCCGAGGCCATCTGCGAGGCGCAGACCAAGGCATTCGACATGGCGGTGCGGCTGGCCGCCCACGCGCCCGGGCCCGTGAAGGTGCTCAACCTCGGCGGCGGCTTCGGCATTCCTTACTTCCCCGGCGAGCAGCCGCTGGATCTCGCCCCCATCGGTACGCACTTGCGCGGCATCGTCGAATCCGCCAAGGACCGCCTGCCCGGCGCAGAACTCGTCATCGAACTGGGGCGCTACCTGGTCGGCGAAGCCGGCCTGTACGTGTGCCGCGTGGTCGACCGCAAGGTTTCCCGCGGCGAAGTGTTCCTGCTCACCGACGGCGGCCTGCATCACCACCTCGCGGCCTCGGGCAACTTCGGCCAGGTGATCCGCAAGAACTACCCGGCCGAGATCGGCAACAAGGCAGGCTCCGGGGAACGTGAACAGGCGTCCATCGTCGGCCCCCTGTGCACGCCGCTCGACCTGCTGGCAGACCGCATGGAACTGCCGGTTGCGCAGCCCGGGGATCTGGCCGTGATCTTCCAGTCAGGGGCCTACGGCCTGACGGCCAGCCCTTCGCGTTTTCTCAGCCACCCTGCGGCAGTCGAAGTACTGGTCTGAGGGTTGGTTGAATCGGCCGGCACCTGACGCCGGCTCCCGTGATGGCTCTTTTTTCATAAAGCGCCGCTACAGTGCCCAGCTTCCGGTCGAGGAGCACATGAAGTGCCCGCCGATCGGCAAGTCCTGGTAAACGAGAACAATGCACACCCGCATTTGCAACAACTTGTAGCGGGTTACAGGGATGGAGGACCGACGGTTACAAATTGGCGAGCCCGTGCCCTGATGATTCAGGCCGCGCGGAGGGAGCAGTTGCCACGCGCAATCAAGCTCCACACCACTCCAACTAAAAACCGTTGGACAAAAAGATGCGCAAGAACCGTTTGATGCTGGCAACGCTGCTGAGTGCGGCCGTTGCCTCCCTGGCCGCTTGTGGCGGTGCTGGCGGCGACACGGCGGAAAAGGAAGCCCTCGGCGGCACCACTCCCACGCCTGTTCCCACGCCGGCAGCAACCCCGGCACCGACGCCTACGCCGGCGCCCACCCCCACATCGGCGCCTACGCCCAGTCCCACGGCGGCTCCGTCCCCCTCTCCGACCCCCACCACGGTGCCCACGTCGGCTCCGACGCCGACCCCGACTCCCGCGCCTACGCCAACGTCGGCGCCTGCTCCCGCGTCCATCGCCAACCTGCCAGCGGGCCAGTGGATGGAGCTGCCCAACACCAAGATCCGCTCGGTGCTGCCCAACCCGCCGCAGCAAGGCTACGCGCCCTACCTCGTGGAGGCGTGGAACGGCGGCACGGTGGACACCTCTCGCAGCCGCCTGCTGGTGTGGGGCGGGGGCCACTCGGACTACTGGGGCAACGAGGTCTACGCCCTCGACCTGCCGACCATGAGCATCAAGCGCATCGTCGAGCCCAGCCCGCAGACGTCCAATGCCACCTGCACCCCGTCGCTGCCCGACAACACTCCCACCTCGCGCCATACCTACGACGGTCTGGCCTACGTCGCGCACCTCGACCGCTTCTTCGCCACCAACGGTTCTCTGGCGCCCTGCGGTTCGGGAGGCCAGGACACCTGGACCTACGATTTCGGCAGCCAGAAATGGCAGTTGCACACCACAGAGGCCCCCACGTCGCTGTACGGAACGATGGCGGTGTACGACGCGGTCACGAAGCTCGTGTACGTCAAGGACACGGAAAACTTCTATTCCTACTCGGTCGAGAACAACCGCTACACCAAGCTCAACACCAGCTCGCAGTCGGTGGACTACCACCTGTCGGCCACGCTGGACACCAAGCGCCGCAAGTTCGTGATGATCGGCAACGGCGTGCAGGTCGTCGACCTGGCCACCGGCACCATGACCACGATGCAGACGAGCGGCGCGCCCTCGCTGGTGACGAGCCAGCAGTCGCCCGGCGTCGCCTATGACCCGGTGGCCGACCGCGTGGTCGCCTGGCACGGTGGCACCAACGTCTATGCGCTGAACATGGACACCGGCGCGTGGACGCAAGCGGCGACCAACACGGGCCCGACGGCCGCCGCGCCCAGCCAGGGCACGTTCGGACGTTTCGAATACATCCCGCAGTACAAGGTGTTCGCGCTGATCAACAGCATCGACCAGAACGCCTGGGTGTTCCGTCTGGCGAAGTAAGCAGCCGGGCGCTCTTCCAAATCTCTTGGCATGCCGGGGCACGCAGCCCCGGCCGAATCCCCTCAGGGCAGGGTCCGTGTCGGCCCTGCCTCGACCAAACCGGTGCAGGTGATGGCGCAGCAAATCGACTCCCCGAACGAACTCTCCGTGCGCAAGAGCCTGCTCGCGGCACGCATGTCGGCCGTAGCACTGTGCATGGCCGCCGTCAGCGCCTGCGGAGGGGGTGGTGGCGAGCCCTCTCCAGCACCGCCCCCGGTCGGAGTAACGCCGTCTCCGACGCCAGTACCCACGCCTTCGCCGGACCCGTCGCCAACACCCGCGCCAACGCCGTCACCGACACCCGCGCCGACGCCCGCACCAACCCCCACACCGACGACGTCCCCTTCTCCACCGCCTGCTCCCACACCGGCTCCGGCCACCATGGACCTGAGCTTGTTGAGCCCCGACGGCGGCACCGCGCTGCCTTTCACCGTGGGCCACGCCTTCCGCCAGGGCGACGTGCCTTTGGGCTCCACCGTCGTGGCGTCCAGCCTGCCCGAACTCCAGGTGGTGGTGAAGAATCGCTGGTCCGACAACAGCGCCAAGTACGCGATCGTGTCGGGCCGGGCCGACCTCTCGGCCAACACCTGGCGCACGTTCACGTTCAGCGTCGCAGCCGCGCCGGCGGCCCAGGCATCGATCTCCACCGCCGACTTGCAAGCCACTGGTGCGACAGCCAGCATCGCCTTCAGCAGCTTCGGCACGGCAAGCTGGGGAAGCGCGGACTGGGCCACGCCGGCCCAAACC
>CAMLLU010000146.1 GCA_946480925.1 uncultured Rivibacter sp. | reverse complement strand
TGAATGCCGACCCGATCAAGTACGAGGTCGACAAGGAAACCGGCGCGATCTTCGTGGACCGCTTCATGACGACGGCGATGCACTACCCCTGCAACTACGGCTACGTGCCGCAGACGCTGTCGGACGACGGCGACCCGGTGGACGTGCTGGTGATCACGCCCTTCGCGCTCACTCCGGGCGTGGTCGTGACTTGCCGCCCCATCGGCGTGCTGAAGATGGAAGACGAAGCCGGTGGCGATGCCAAGCTGCTGGCCGTGCCCACCACCAAGATCCTGCCGATCTACGACCACTGGAAGAAACCCGAAGACATCAACCCGATGCGCCTGAAGGCGATCCAGCACTTCTTCGAGCACTACAAGGACCTCGAGACCGGCAAGTGGGTCAAGGTGCAGGGCTGGGAAGGTCCCGAGTCCGCCAAGAAGGAAATCACCGACGGCATCGCGAACTACGCGAAGGCACAGAAGCAGTAAGCGCTTCTAGTAAGCACTTTCTCGGCGGGGGCCTTGAACAAGCCCTCGCAAAACGAAAGGCCCTGGCCGGCTACTCCAGGGGCTCGAGCTTCAGGTAACGCAGCTCGCTTTCCAGCAAGTAGCCTTCGGCCACCACCTCGTGGCCCAGCCACTGCGTCGCATCGGGCGGCACCTCGAAGGGGTTGCCGCCCAGCTGGCTCAGCACCAGCGTGCCATCGTGGCCCCTGTCCAGCACCAGTGCGTCCCGCTCGCTCGCCGTGCCTTGGCGCACCCGTTCGCAATGCAGCGTGCCCTGCACCTTCACCACGGGGCGTTTTTTCGAGCGGGCGGTCGCAGCGGCCATGCAGGATTATTGGCCCGGCGACCGTGTCGCGGTCATGAACTGTGCAGCAACCGTGTGCGCACGATGGTGCCTTGCGTGTCGGTTTCCACCTTCAGCAGCTGGATGCGTGCCTGCCCCTTCACGACCTTGCGGCCCGTCCAGTAGTACTCGATGGATTCGCGCGCCGGTGCCGGTGCTGGTGCCAGTGCAGATGCCGGCGCGGCGGCCCGCGGCGCGGCAGCGGCCACGGGCTTGTCGGCCTGCGGCTTGGCTGCTGCCGCGGCGGTGGCCGTGCGGGGCGGCCGCACCAGTTTTTCGGCATGCACCTGCGCCGGGTCGAGCAGGTTGGTCTTGGCCTTGCCGAACAGCGACTGCACCGCGGCGAACAGCGCGCGTGCCTGGTCTGGCGGTGGCGCATCCGCTTCCATGCGGGTCGGCAGTGCGCGGCGGATCTGCGAGGCCATCTCGATGCGGATCTCCCGGCGCTGCTTGCGCTCCTCCAGCTGCAGTGGCGACAAGGGCGGCATGCCCACGCGCCGCGCGGCAGCGGCAAGCGCCTTCAGCGCCGGTGCCGCCGGCGGCACCACCGCCAGCAGCGACGGGTCGCCCAGCAGCACGAATTCGATCAGCGTCTTCTCGTCGGGCTGGTCGGTCGGCCAGCCCTGGGCCGCCAGCCACTTCACGTAGTCCTGCTTGGCTTCGAGCAGCGCGCGGCCCAGCGAGGCGCCGCCCAGGGCGCCCTTGAGGTAGGAGCAGACGATCCAGTCGGCGCAGGCCATCTGCTCCACGCCCACCCAGGCGATCTTGGTGGCCCCAGCAAAGCCGACTGCGCCCTGGCGCAGGTAGGTCGAGGCGATGGACCATTGGCCGGCCGGCTGCGCGGCCGGATCGTCGGGCTCGTACACCTGCGCGCCGTAGCAGCACATGGCGGCGGCCAGCGTGCCGGGCCGCAGGCGCGGCTTGAGCGTGGCCGAGTCGAGCACCACCGGGAAGTCGTTGGCCTTCTGGCCGTAGAAGCGCGCATCGAGCTCGGCGCCATGGCACTTGATGAGGTGCAGCTCGCGCGCGAGCCGGTTGCGCGCGGGTGTGGCCGTGTCGGCGGTGGGCGGCGAGATCATCAGGTCCGAAGCCGGCAGTCCGAGGTATTGCATGCAGGCGAGCCCGGCGCCTTTCCACTCGTCGCAGCACACGGCGTAGGCGCTTTCGTAGTGCTGGTGAGAGCGCGGTTTCCACGACGTGGCGCGCTTGAGGTAGCCGATGAGCCAGTTGGCGTCGTCGCTGCCCGCGAGGTCGCTGATGCGGCCCACCACCCGGTCGGGCACCAGGTAGCTCTTGCGTTTGCTGGCCGAATACGCGGTGCTGCAGGCGTACGGGTTGTCGGTGGGCACGTCCTTGTCGGTGTCGCCGTTGGGGTCGAAGCTCGGGTTGGGCACGCGGAACATCGGCACGATCTCGTCACCGCCGAAGATCACCACGTAGTCGGGCTTCAGCTGCTTGAACAGCGCATCGAGCGCTCGCTTCACCTTCACCGGCGTCGTCTTGCCGCTGATGGCAGCCACGCCCTGCGCCTGCATGGCCGCCGCGTCATCGAGCGCCACGTGCACCGTGGTGACGCCGCGCGCCGCATCGGCCTTGATCCATGCCTGCAGGGCCTTGTCGATGCGTGCCCGCGACGCGGCCGAATACTTGGCCGCCAGGTTGGCCTGCACGGTGATGCAAAGCTTGATGCTGCTGGGCATGAAACCTCCGCTCGCGTGTTGTGGAGCGAGCATTGTGGGCAGCATCGCCGCGCGCGCCAAGCACCTGGAGCCGTGCGGGCACGGAAGCCGTGGCTACACTGCGCCGGTCATCACGCATGGAGCACCGTCGATGTTTCTGAAGCGTCTTCTGGCCGCCGCTGTCGTCCTGGCCAGCACCAACACCACCTTGCTGCATGCTGCGCCCGCGGCCACCGCCTTGCCGCGCGGCCTCACGCAGGTCACCGCGGTCGAAGGCATCACCGAATACCGCCTCGCCAACGGCCTGCAGGTGCTGCTGGTGCCCGACGATTCCAAGCCCACGACGACCGTCAACGTGACCTACCGCGTGGGCTCGCGGCACGAAAGCTACGGCGAGACCGGCATGGCCCACCTGCTGGAGCACCTGCTGTTCAAGGGCTCACCCAAGCACCCCAACGTGTGGGCCGAATTCACCAAGCGTGGCTTGCGTGCCAACGGCAGCACCTGGTTCGACCGCACCAACTACTTCGCCAGCTTCTCGGCCAACGAAGAGAACCTGCGCTGGTACCTCGGCTGGCAGGCCGACGCCATGGTCAACAGCTTCATCGCGCGCAAGGACCTCGACACCGAGATGACCGTGGTGCGCAACGAGATGGAGCGCGGCGAGAACAGCCCCGAGCGCGTGCTGTTCGAAAAGACGCTGGCCGCGATGTACCAGTGGCACAACTACGGCAAGTCCACCATCGGGGCGCGCGCCGACGTCGAGAACGTCGACATCCCGCGCCTGCAGGCCTTCTATCGCCAGTACTACCAACCCGACAATGCCACGCTCATCGTGGCGGGCAAGTTCGACGTGAACAAGACGCTGGGCTGGATCGCGCAGGACTTCGGCAAGATCCCGCGGCCCAAGCGCAAGCTGCCCACGCTCTACACGCTCGACCCGGTGCAGGACGGCGAGCGCGGCGTGACGCTGCGGCGCGTGGGCGGCGTGCCGATGCTGTTTGCCGCCTACCACGTGCCCTCGGCCGCAGACCCCGACTACGCGGCCATCGAGGCGCTCAACCTCATTGCGGCCGACGCACCGGCCGGCCGCCTGCACAAGCGCCTGGTCGAAAAGCAGCTGGCCGCGGCGGTGTTCTCGTTCAGCGAAGGGCTGCACGACCCCGGCTTCACGCTCATGGGGGCGCAGCTCGCGCCCGGGCAGGACGTGGACAAGGCCCGCAACGAGCTGCTTGCCACGCTAGAAGGCATGGGCAGCGAGCCCGTCACCGAAGAAGAGCTCAAGCGCGCGCAGGCCAAGTGGATCAAGCAGTGGGAAATGGCCTTCACCAACCCCGAGACGGTGGGCGTTTCGCTGTCGGAGTCGGTCGCGCAGGGTGACTGGCGCCTGTTCTTCCTGCTGCGCGACCGCGTGCGCGACCTCAAGCTGGCCGACGTGCAGCGCGTGGCGAAGGAGCGCTTCCTCCCGTCGAACCGTACGCTGGGCACCTACCTCCCCACCGATGCGCCGCAACGCGCACCGCAGCCCGTGGCCTACAGCGTGGCCGAGGCGCTCAAGAGCTTCAAGCCGCAGGCAGGCGCCGCGGCCGTGGCCGCCTTCGACACCACGCCGGCCAACCTCGACGCCACGACGCAGAAGCTCGCGCTGGCTTCCGGCATGCAGGTGGCCCTGCTGCCCAAGCCCACGCGCGGCAATGCGGTGCGCGCGGTGCTCACGCTGCGTTTCGGCGACGAGAAGAGCCTGGTCGGGCAGGGCGAGATCGCGAGCCAGGTGGCGGCCATGCTCGACAAGGGCACGAAGCGCCTGTCGCGCCAGCAGATCCAGGACCGGCTCGACGAGCTGCAGACGCAGATCGGCGTGAGCGGCGGCGCCGAGTGGGTGCAGGTGGGCATCATCAGCAAGCGCGAGCAGCTGCCGGCGGCCATTGCGCTGGTGGGCGAGCTGCTGCGCGAGCCGAGCTTCCCGCCCGAGGTGCTGGAAGAGCTGCGCCGCCAGTCGCTCACGCAGGTGGAGCAGATGCGCAAGGAGCCCGAGGCCATCGTCGGCAATGCGCTCGAGCGCCATGGCAACCCGTATCCGCGCGGTGACGTGCGCTACGCCCGCACCTTCGACGAGATCGCGGCCGACGTGCAGGCGGTGAAGGTGGATCAGCTCAAGGCCTTCCACCAGCGCTTCTACGGCGCATCGAACGCGCAGTTCGGTGCCTCGGGCGACTTCGACGTGGCCGCCGTGCGCGCCGCGCTCGAAGCCGCCTTCGGCAACTGGAAGAGCCCGTCGCCCTTCACCCGCGTGCCGCAGCCCATGCTGGGCGAGCCGCCGGCACGGCTGGTGTTCAACACGCCCGACAAGCAGAACGCCACGATGGCGGTCCAGCTCTCGCTGCCCCTCAGCGACAACGATGTCGACTACCCCGCGCTCTACATCGCCAACTGGATGCTGGGCACCGGCGGCGACTCGCGGCTGTGGAAGCGCATCCGCGAAACCGGCGGGCTTTCATACGACGTGCGCAGCTACGTGCAGTGGAGCAACTTCGAGCCCAACTCCACCTGGGTGGGCTCGGCGATCTTCGCGCCCCAGAACCGCGCCAAGGTGGAGGCCGCGTTCAAGGAGGAGGTGGCGCGTGCGCTGAAAGACGGCTTCACCGCGCAGGAGCTGGAATCGGCCAAGCGCGGCGCGCTCAGCTTCCGCCGCCTGAACCGCGCGCAGGACGGGGTGCTGGCGTCCACGCTCGCGAGCAACCTCTACCTCAAGCGCGACTTCGCGCTGTCGCAGCGTATCGACGATGCGATCGCCGCCCTGACGGTGGAGCAGGTGAACGGGGCTCTGCGCAAGTACCTGAAGCCGGACCAGTTCGTGCTTGGGCTGGGAGGCGACTTCAAGGACTGACCGCCCACCCCCGGAGCGCTCTCGCGCTCCCCCTCCAGGGGGC
>CAMLLU010000145.1 GCA_946480925.1 uncultured Rivibacter sp. | reverse complement strand
CGCCGTTTTCCACCCAGTTCACGATGGCGGTGAGCGTGTCGAACTTGTCGGTGGCCGGGCCGCCCGCGCAGTGGCCCATGCCGGGCACGGTGAACAGCCGCGCGAAGCCGCTCGCGTCACCGCTGTTGGCACTGCGCAGGCCCTCGTACCACGCGATGGTGTCGTTCACCGAGAACACCGCGTCGCTGTTGCCGTGGAAGACGATCATCTTGCTGCCACGGTCGCGCAGCGTCGCGAGGTTGGTGGGGTTGGGCGGCGTCATGAAGTCCATCGCCGAGGTCGTGTAGGTCGACGTGGTGGCGAAGATCTTCGGGGCGTCGGTGTCGAAGTTGAAGCCCAGCAGGTAGTCGATCACCGTGGTGCCCGTGCCGTCGGGCGTGGAAGGCGGCGTGGTGAACACGTAGGGCAGCGAGCCGCCGCCCAGCGTGCCGATCAGCGAGTTGGGCACCGAGGTGGCCGAGGTGCCGAGCTTCCAGATGCGCCAGCCGAAGCTCGCCACGCCCGCGTCGTAAGGCCAGTCCGAATAGAGCTGCTCGCCCGCGCTGTTCTTCGGGCCGCCGAAGATCTTCTGCAGCGCCGTCACCTGCGCGGCGCTCAGGCAGGTGGCGTCTTTCGTGCCGGGGCAGGTGAGCGTGGCCACGTCGAACGCGGTCTTGCAGGCCGGCGGGTTGTCGATCATGCCGTCGGCCAGGCCGTCGAGCGCATCGCATGCTTGCACCACCTTGTTGGCCAGCAGCGTCATGTCGGCGTTGCTGAAGGCCTGGCTGATGATGGGCCGGCCGTCGGCCGCCACCGGCGCGGCGGGCGCGAAGGACTGGTTGTCCCACGCGTGCTGCACGGCCGCCTTGGGCAGGTTGAAGCCCGGGTTGCCGGCCACGATGCCGTCGAACTCGCCCGCAAAGCGCGAAGCGGCCACCATGGCCTGGCGGCCGCCGTTGGAGCAGCCCACGAAGTACGAGCGCTCGGGCGCTTCGCCGTAGTGCCGGTTGATGATGGCCTTGGCCAGCGTGGTGACCTGGCCCACGGCGTTGTAGCCGTAGTCCACCCGGGCCTGCGGGTCGATGCCGAACAGCGAACCGCCGACGATGGGCGCGGCCTCGGCCGTGTGGCCGCCGTCGGTGCTCACCACGGCGAAGCCCTGCGTCAGCGCGTTGGTGGTGGCGCCGCCACCCGAGAGCGTGCCGTAGGCCGGCACGATGGCACCGTCGGTGCCGCCGCCGCCCTGGAAGAAGAAGCGCCCGTTCCACAGCAGCGGCAGCCGCAGCTCGAAGCCGATCGCATAGGTCTTGCCGTCGACCGTGCTGGTGCGCTCGGCCAGCTTGCCCTGCACGCGGCAATGCTCGGGCAGCGCCTGGGCGGCGCCCGTGGGCGTCACCGTGTCGGCCGCCACGGACTCCGTGAGGGTGATGTCGAGGTCGCTGCGGCCCAGCGCTGCGGCGGTGATCTCGCTGCAGGCCAGCCGCGCAACCGGGCTCGGCGCCGGGGCGGGTGCGTCATCGCCGTCGTCGCCGCCGCAACCTTGGGCCAGCAGCGCCCCAGCCAGAGCGAACCCGAGGCCCGCGGTACGTCGTATCGTCATGTCGGTCTCCTCATCGGTGGTCTTCGCATTGGGTGTCTGTGCACCCAGATGTTTAAGTTAATTAAATAAAAAGACCACAATGTTCAGGGCTAACCCTAGGTTGGCCAAATGCCCGTGCGGCCCGCGTATTTCGCGGGCTGCAGCCACATTGAAGATGCGGGTTTACCCGCATCTTGGCACCCACCAAAATGCTTAGCATCCTTAACCAATTGAAGCACTGACCTTTCTCATGACCTCCGCCACTGCCCCTTCCGCCCTGCTCGCCTCGCTCGACCTGCTGAAGATCGAACTCGACGGCGCCATCGCCCACGTGCGGCTCAACCGCCCCGTCAAGCGCAACGCGGTGAACGACACGCTCGTCACCCAGCTGCACACCTGCTTCATCAACCTGCCCGAGGCCGTGCGCGCCGTGGTGCTCTCGGGTGAAGGCGAACACTTCTGCGCCGGGCTCGACCTGTCGGAGCTGGGCGAGCGCAGCGTCTTCGAAGGCGTGGCGCATTCGCGCATGTGGCATGCCGCGCTCGACCAGGTGCAGTTCGGCCGCGTGCCGGTAGTGGCGGTGATGCACGGCGCCGTGGTAGGCGGCGGCCTCGAAATCGCGAGCGCCTGCCACATCCGCGTGGCCGAGGCGAGCACCTTCTACGGCCTGCCCGAAGGCCAGCGCGGCCTCTTCGTGGGCGGCGGCGGCTCGGCGCGCGTGCCGCGGCTCATCGGCGCCTCGCGCATGGCCGACATGATGCTCACCGGCCGTGTGCTCGACGCCGACGAAGGCCAGGCCGTGGGCCTGTCGCACTACCGCGTGGCCGAAGGCGAAGGCCTCGCCAAGGGCCTGGAGCTGGCCCGCAAGATCGCCAGCAACGCGCCACTTTCCAACTTCGCGGTGATGCAGGCACTGCCGCGCATTGCCGACCTCTCGCAGCCCGACGGGCTCTTCGTCGAATCGCTCATGGCCGCCATCGCCCAGGGCGACGACGCCGCCAAGCAGCGCATGCGCGACTTCCTGGAGAAGCGCGCGGGCAAGGTCAGCAAGGGTTGATCAGCATGAGTGCCACTGAAGGTCAGACGGGCCGCCGCGCCGGGCCGCCCCAAGCAAGGCCCGCCCCTCTCGGAGGGTCGCTCGATGTACCCGTCGAGCGGGGTGCCGTCAGATACCGCCCCACGCACGTGGGCGGCTGCCTGCAGGCCACGCTGGAAGAACGCGCCAGCGGCGTGCAGCTGCTGCGCTCCACCGAGCCGCTGGGCCCCTACCCCGCACGCCTGACCGACAGGCTGGAGCACTGGGCCGCCGAAGCGCCCGGGCGCACCTTCGCGGCCAAGCGGCGCAACGGTGGAGAGTGGGAACGCATCAGCTACGCGCAGATGCTCCAGCGCGCGCAGGCCGTGGGCCAGGCGCTGGTGCAGCGCGGGCTCTCGGTGGAGCGGCCCATCGCCATCGTTTCCGACAACGACCTCGAGCACCTCACGCTCGCACTCGGCGCCATGTGGGCCGGCGTGCCCTACGTGCCGGTGTCGCCCGCGTATTCGCTGGTCTCGCAGGACTACGGCAAGCTCAAGCACATCGTCGCCACGGTGACGCCGGGGCTGGTGTTCGCCAGCGGGCCGGCCTACGGCAAGGCCATTGCCGCCGCCGTGGGAGGCGACGTGGAAGTGGTGCTCGCTGAAGTGGGTGAAGGCGGCGGCGAAGGCGCGCTCGAAGGCCGCGCCGTCACGCCCTTCGCCGGGCTGCTGGCCACGCAGCCCGGCCGCGAAGTCGAAGCGGCGCACGCCAAGGTGGGCCCCGACACCATCGTGAAGTTCCTGTTCACCTCGGGCTCCACCAAGGCGCCCAAGGGCGTGGTCAACACGCAGCGCATGATGTGCGCCAACCAGCAGATGCTGCGCCAGAGCATGGCCTTCCTGGCCGACGAGCCGCCGGTGCTGGTGGACTGGCTGCCGTGGAACCACACCTTCGGCGGCAACCACAACGTGGGCATCACGCTCTACAACGGCGGCACGCTCTACATCGACGAAGGCAAGCCCACGGCGAACGGCATGGCCGAAACGCTGCGCAACCTGCGCGAGATCTCGCCCACCGTGTACTTCAACGTGCCCAAGGGCTTCGAAGAGCTCGCCGCCGTCATGGAAACCGACGACGTGCTGCGCGAGTCGCTGTTCCGCCGAGTGCAGGCCTTCATGTTCGCCGGCGCCGGGCTTTCACAAGCCGTGTGGGACCAGCTCGACCGCCTGGCCGAGCGCACCGTGGGCGCACGCATCCCGGTCATCACCGGCCTGGGCATGACGGAGACCGCGCCCTCGTGCATGTTCGCGCTCAAGGCCAGCGAGGTGCGCTCCGGCCACATCGGCCTGCCCTGCCCCGGCGTCGACGTGAAGCTCGTGCCGGTGGACGGCAAGGTGGAGGTGCGCTTTCGCGGCCCCAACGTGATGCCCGGCTACTGGCGCCAACCCGAGCTCACCGCCGAAGCCTTCGACGAAGAGGGCTACTACCGCACCGGCGACGCGGTGAAGTACGTGGACGCGACCGACCCGCAGAAGGGCCTGCTGTTCGACGGCCGCATTGCAGAAGACTTCAAGCTCGCCACCGGCACCTTCGTGAGCGTGGGCCCGCTGCGCGCCAAGATCATTGCGGCGGGCGCCCCCTGCGTGCAAGACGCGGTGATCACCGGCATCAACCGCAACGAGCTCGGCATGCTCGTGTTCCCGCGTGTTGACGAATGCCGCAGGCTCGCGGGCCTGCCTTCGCACACGCCGGCACCTGAAGTGCTGCACCACCCGCAGGTGCGCGAGTTCTTCCAGCAGCTGGTCGACCAGCTCTGGCATTCGGGCACCGGCAGCGCCAACCGCGTGGCACGCGCCCACGTGCTGGCCGAGTCGCCTTCCATCGACAAGGGCGAGGTCACCGACAAGGGCTCCATCAACCAGCGCGCGGTGCTCACGCACCGGGCTTCGGTGGTGGAGGCGCTGTACGAGGGCGCGGGCAGCGACCCGTACGTGATCCTGCCGAGAAAGACATGACACACGAACCCTTCACCGCAGAGGCGCGGTGAAGCATTCAAAACCACACCAGGACCTCAGCAACATGAACATCCAAGGCATGGCCGTCATCGTGACCGGCGGCGGCTCCGGGCTCGGCGCTGAAACCGCGCGCGAGCTGGCACGCCAAGGCGCGAGGGTGGCCGTGCTCGACGTGAACGCCGAAGGCGCACAGGCCGTGGCGCAAGAGATCGGCGGCCTCGGCCTGCGCTGCGACATCACCGACAGCGCAAGCATCGAGCAGGCCATTGCCGCCACGCGCGAAGCCTTCGGCCCCGTGCGCGCACTCATGAACGTGGCCGGCATCGGCGGCGCCAAGCGCGTGGTGGGCAAGGACGGCACGGCCATGCCGCTCGAAGACTTCAAGCGCGTGATCGACGTGAACCTCGTGGGCACCTTCAACGTGATCCGCCTGGCCGCGGCCGAGATGGCGAAGAACGAGCCGCTCGAAGACGGCGAACGCGGCGTGATCGTCAACACCGCATCGGTAGCCGCCTTCGACGGCCAGGTAGGCCAGGAAGCCTATGCCGCCTCGAAAGGTGGCCTCGTGTCGCTGACGCTGCCGCTCGCACGCGACCTGGCACAACACGGCGTGCGTGTGTGCACCATCGCCCCGGGCCTCTTTCTCACGCCGCTGCTCCACAAGCTGCCCGAAGAAGTGCAGCAGTCGCTGGCGTCGAGCATTCCCTTCCCCAAGCGCCTGGGCAAGCCTGAAGAGTTTGCGCAACTGGCCGCGCACATCGTGGCCAATGCATCGTTGAACGGCGAAGTGATTCGCCTGGACGGCGCCCTGCGCCTGCCACCCAGGTAGTGATGACGACACCCCGCTCGCCGAGTACAGCGAGCGACCCTCCGCGAGGGTCGGGC
>CAMLLU010000144.1 GCA_946480925.1 uncultured Rivibacter sp. | reverse complement strand
TCCCAGTGGCCGTCACCCCGATCGCGCGAGGCGGCACGCTTGATGGCCTCGTCGGCCATGCGCTGCGCGCGCTTGCGTGCCGAACGCCAGTGCCACATGGCGTGGGCCACGTGGCGCACCCGTGCACCGGCCCGCCGCGCTGCCGCATCGAGCTGCTGCTGGCGGCGTGCACCGAGCATCAGGCGCACGAGGAACACCATGCACACGGCAAGGACGAAGGCAACGAGCAGCTTCTCGATCATGGTGTCAGGCACAGGGCAGGCGCAAGGCAGGTGCAGCGATGCGAATGGGTAGGCTGCGTTGGCAATAGTAGCGACTCGCCGCCCGCACGTGGGGGCTGAATGCACCCGTCGTGCCCCTCGCCTGCGTGGTGCGGCTGCCCGCGACGCGCCGCATACACTGGCCGCATGCCACCCGCGCGAATCTCCACGAGCGGCAACGCTGCCGCCGTGATGCTGGCTGCCACCTTGCTGCAAGCCTGCGTCTACGTGCCCCGCACGACCCAGGTGTACGACGCCGACTGCCGCATCGAAGCGCGCCGCATGGAGCTCGAGCTCTACCAGGTCGGCTACTTCGCCGGCTGCGCCAACCAAGGCTGCGTGTCCATGCTGGTGGCCGCCGGCGCGGTGACGGCCGCATCGGCGGTGGTGTCGGGCAGCATCGTGATCGCGGGCAACATCGTCTACTGGTTCGAGAAACAAGGCCGATGCTCATGAAACGCCCTGAACGCTGGCATGTGGATGCCGGCGACGCCGACGTCGCGACGCTCGACATTCCCGCCGACCTGCAACGCGACCGCGACTTCGAGATCGACTGCCGGTTCATCGTGCGCACCCACGCCAGCGCGCAGGAACCCACCCATTCGATGACGGTGCTGGTCGATGGTGCCCGGCAATGGTCGCGCAGCATTCCCACCGCCAACCCAGGCGCCACCGATTCGCTGGACTACCACTTCCGCCGGCACGTGCCCGCGGGCCAGCCGCTGCGCATCACGGCCACCACCGCAGTGCGAGGTGCGGCGCGCGTGCGGCTGGTGATCGAAGCCGAAGAAGATCGAAGAGACTGAGGCGCTGCTGCCGCGGCCTCAGCGCGTTCGCACCGGCTCGCGTGCCAGCCGCATCTTCGTCGACGGCTGTACCACGCTGGCGTCGAACGGGTGCGTCAGCCGGCCCACGGTCTTCAACACCTTGCGCACGTAGTTGCGCGTTTCGACGTAGGGCGGAATACCGCGGTAGCGCTCCACCGCGCCCTCGCCCGCGTTGTAGGCCGCGGCCACCAGGCTCACGTCGCCTTCGAAGTAGGCCAGCAGCCAGCGCAGGTAGGCCAGCCCGCCGCGGATGTTCTGCGCCGGGTCGTACGGGTTCTTCACGTTGAAGCGCTCGGCCGTGGCCGGAATGAGCTGCATCAGCCCCTTCGCGTTCTTGGGCGACAGGGCCACGGTGTCGTAGTTGGATTCCACCTCGATGATGGCCAGCGCCAGCTGAGGCTGCACCTGGTATTCCGGCGCGATCTTCTGCACCAGATCGACGATGGGCTTGGGCGCCGAAGGCGGGATGTCCGCCGCGGCCGGCAAAGCTTGCTGTTGCTTCTGGGCCGAGGCCATGAGCACCGGCGGTGCCGGCTCGCGCATGCAATCGGGCACTTCGCTGGTGGGCCCGCCCACCGTGCGCAGCATGCGCACGGCCTGCTCGTAGCCCTGCTCGGCGGCGGCATTGAAGAAGAACGCCGCGATGACGTCGCTGCGCGGCACGCCGCGGCCGTTGGTGTACATCCAGCCCAGCGCGAACTGCGACTTCGCATCGCCCAGGCGTGCCGCCTTGCAGTACAGGCGGGCGGCCTGCTGCCCGTCCTGAGGCAGGCCGTTGCCGAATTCATGACTTTCGGCTTCGCTGCGCAGGCTTTCGATCAGCGCGTTTTCTTCGGCGTCGATCTCGACGGTGGCCCACGCCGGCAGGGCCGCGAAGCAGGCGGCCGCCAGCACGCCCGCCTGCGCGAGGCGGCGTGCTGGTGGTTTCTTCGTGAACAGGAACGTGCGGGCCAACGTCAAGTGAGCAAGAGGTCTGAATCGTCGTCAATCTGCAAGTGCCTTGGCGGACTTGTCGAGCATGAGTTGTTGCAGCCACACGGCCGACTGCGACATCACCTGCGAATGCCGCTCGGGCTCGTGGCGCAGGCCGATCGCCACGCGCCCCGTCCACCACACCAGCCTGCCGCTGCCGGGCAGCATGATCAGCCCCACGATGCCCGGTGCAACGTGCACCGGCGGCGCTGATTCGTGGTGGTGGATCGAATCCCTGTGACAGTTGCTTTGGAGTACCGACATCTTGTGCCTCCAGAGTGACGCGATGGCCCGCAGATTCGGGGCAAACCCACGCGGTGTCACTGCCTCATTTGGGGGATGAGGTTCCTCCCCCTTCCTCTCCCTTGTTTTTTCCGGGGAGATGCCATCGCACCGCGTCTTGATGCTTTCTTGATGCGCCGCCGGCCAGTCTCTACGCCGATTTGACGCGCCCTTTCCTAAGCTCCAGAGCATCTCAATGGAGCAAAGGGAATCCATGGATTTCATGTTTGTCGGCATGGTGGCCACGATCTTTGCGGTAGCGGCCGGCCTCGTGTTCGCCTGCGAACGACTGGGAGCACGCTCATGAGCTGGCTCTATGCCCTGGGCGCCACCGTCTCGCTCGCGCTGATGGTCTACCTCGTGGTCGCGTTGCTGAAGGCCGAGGAGTTCTGACATGAACACTCAAGCCTGGATCCAGCTCGTCGTCTTTCTCCTCGCGCTTCTGGTGCTGGCCTGGCCGCTGGGCCGCTGGATCGCGGCCGTGGCCGAAGGCCGGCTGCCGCGCTGGCTCTCGCCACTGGTGAAGCTCGAAAACGCCCTCTATCGCGCCGCGGGCACCGATGCAGCCGCACACCAGAGCTGGAAGCAGTACGCGCTCGCAGTGCTGGTGTTCAGCCTCGTCGGCGTGCTCTTCACCTATGCGGTGCAGCGGCTGCAAGGCCTGCTGCCGCTCAACCCGCAAGGCATGCCCGCCGTGGGCGCCGACTCGGCCTTCAACACGGCGGTGAGTTTCGTCACCAACACCAACTGGCAAGGCTATGCGGGCGAAGCGGTGATGAGCTACTTCACGCAGATGCTGGCGCTGGCGGTGCAGAACTTCGTGTCCGCCGCCACCGGCATTGCGGTGCTGCTCGCGCTGGTGCGAGGCTTTGCCGCAAGGTCCGCGCAGTCCATCGGCAACTTCTGGGTCGATCTCACCCGCGTCACGCTGTACGTGCTGCTGCCGCTTTCGCTCGTGCTCGCGGTGTTCTTCGTGAGCCAGGGTGCGATCCAGAACTTCAGCGCCTATCAGGCGGTGCACACGCTCGAGGGTGGCCGGCAGACGCTGGCCATGGGCCCGGTTGCTTCGCAGGAGGCCATCAAGATGCTGGGCACCAACGGCGGCGGCTTCTTCAACGCGAACTCGGCGCACCCCTTCGAGAACCCCACGCCGCTGAGCAACTTCGTGCAGATGCTGTCGATCTTTCTCATCCCCACGGCGCTGTGCTTCACCTTCGGCCGCATGGTGGGTGACATCCGCCAGGGCTGGGCCGTGCTGGCCGCGATGACGGTGATGTTCGTCGCCTTCGTGGTCTTCATCACCGTACAGGAGCAGCAAGGCAACCCGCTGCTGGCCCCGCTGGGCGTGGACCAGGGCCTTTCGGCGCTGCAATCCGGCGGCAACATGGAAGGCAAGGAGGCACGCTTCGGCATCAACGCCTCGAGCCTGTTCACCACCATCACCACTGCGGCTTCGTGCGGCGCGGTGATCGCGATGCACGACTCGCTCACGCCGCTGGGCGGCGCGGTGCCGCTGGTGTTGATGCAGCTGGGCGAAGTGGTGTTCGGCGGCGTGGGCTCGGGGCTCTACGGCATGCTGATCTTCGCGATCCTCGCGGTCTTCATTGCGGGCCTCATGATCGGTCGCACGCCCGAATACCTGGGCAAGAAGATCGAGTCCTACGAGATGAAGATGACCTCGATCGCCATCCTCGTGACGCCCGTGCTGGCGCTCGCGGGCACGGCCCTGGCAGTGGCCACCGCCGCGGGCAGGGCCGGCATCGCCAACCCCGGCGCACATGGCTTCTCGGAGGTTCTCTATGCCTTCAGCTCGGCGGCCAACAACAACGGCAG
This sequence comes from uncultured Rivibacter sp., assembly GCA_946480925.1. The sequence continues at coordinate 1,425 of CAMLLU010000144.1, read as the reverse complement.
CGCGTTCGCAGGCCTGTCGGCCAACACGCCCTTCTACAACACGCTGCTGGGCCTGGCCATGTGGTTCGGCCGCTTCGGCGTGATCGTGCCGGTGCTGGCCATTGCGGGCTCGCTGGCCGCCAAGAAGCGCATCCCGGTGACGGGCGGGACCATGCCCACGCATGGGCCGCTGTTCATCACCCTGCTCATCGGCTCCGTGCTGCTGGTGGGCCTGCTGAACTACGTGCCCGCGCTGGCCCTCGGCCCCATCGTCGAGCACCTGATGCTGTGGAGCGCCCGCTGATCGCGCGCAGGAAGAAACACACATGAGTACGCACAAATCGTTTTCGTTGCTCGACCCGGCACTGGTGCGCCCGGCCGTCGCGCTGGCCTTCGCCAAGCTCGACCCGCGCGTGCAATGGCGCAATCCGGTGATGTTCGTGGTCTACGTCGGCAGCCTGCTCACCACGGTGCTGTGGCTGCAGGCACTGGGCGGCCGGGGCGAAGCGCACGCCGGGTTCACGCTCGCCATCGCACTGTGGCTGTGGTTCACGGTGCTGTTCGCCAACTTCGCCGAAGCGCTGGCCGAAGGCCGCAGCAAGGCACAGGCCGCCTCGCTGCGCGGCATGAAGCACCGCGTGGTGGCCAAGAAGCTCAACGAGCCGCGCCACGGCTCGCCATGGCACCCCATGCCGGCCGAAGAGCTGCGCAAGGGCGCCATCGTGCTGGTGGAAGCGGGCGACTTCATCCCGCTGGACGGCACGGTGATCGAAGGCGTGGCCTCGGTGGACGAAAGCGCCATCACCGGCGAATCGGCCCCCGTCATCCGCGAGGCGGGCGGCGATTTCTCGTCGGTGACCGGCGGCACGCGCGTGCTGTCGGACTGGCTGGTGGTGAAGATCACCGTCAACCCCGGTGAAGCCTTCCTCGACCGCATGATCGCCATGGTCGAAGGCGCCCGGCGCCAGAAGACGCCCAACGAGATCGCGCTCACCATCCTGCTGGTGGCGCTGACCATCGTGTTCCTCGTGGTCACGGTGACGCTGCTGCCGTTTTCGCTGTTCAGCGTGGGGGCCATGCAGCTCGGCTCACCGGTCACCATCACCGTGCTGATCGCGCTGCTGGTGTGCCTCATTCCCACCACCATCGGTGCGCTGCTCTCGGCCATCGGCGTGGCGGGCATGAGCCGCATGATGCAGGCCAACGTGATCGCCACCTCCGGCCGCGCGGTCGAAGCGGCGGGCGACGTGGACGTGCTGCTGCTCGACAAGACCGGCACCATCACGCTCGGCAACCGCCAGGCCTCGGCGTTCCTGCCGGCGCCGGGCGTGACCGAGCAATCGCTCGCCGATGCGGCACAGCTCTCTTCGCTGGCCGACGAAACGCCCGAGGGCCGCAGCATCGTCGTGCTGGCCAAGCAGAAGTTCAACCTGCGCGAGCGCGACA
>CAMLLU010000143.1 GCA_946480925.1 uncultured Rivibacter sp. | reverse complement strand
CCCTCGCACACCGCCTGGATGGCGCGGCGCAGCAGCTTGCCGGAGCGCGTCTTGGGCAGCACGGTGACGAACCTCACGCGGGCCGGCCGTGCCACGGCGCCGAGCTGCTCGTCCACCCGCTTCATGATCTCGCCTTCGAGCTTCAGCGCATCGGCTTCGGTAGTGACCTTCGAAGCGTCTTTCACCACCGCGAATGCCATCGCGACCTGGCCTTTGAGGTTGTCGGCCACGCCCACCACTGCAACCTCGGCCACGTTCGGGTGGCTGGAAATGCTCTCCTCGATCTCGCGTGTGCCCAGGCGATGGCCGGCTACGTTGAGCACGTCGTCGGTGCGGCCGAGGATGAAGTAGTAGCCGTCGGCGTCGCGGATGCCCCAGTCGAAGGTCGAATACATCTGCTGGCCGGGGAAGCTGCTCCAGTAGGTGGACACGAAACGTTCGTCGTTGCCCCACACCGTCTGCATGCAGCCCGGCGGCAGCGGGCCGGCAATGGCCACCACGCCTTTCTGGTCCGGCTCGGTGAGTTCTTCACCGGTCACCTCGTGCAGCAGCTTCACGTCGTAGCCGTACATCGGCACCCCCGGCGAGCCGAGCTTCGAGGGCTTCTTCTCCACGCCGTTGGCGATGGTGAGGATGGGCCAGCCGGTTTCGGTCTGCCAGTAGTTGTCGATGATGGGTTTGCCCAGGGCCTTGGCGATCCAGTCGGAGGTCGGCTCGTCCAGCGGCTCGCCGGCCAGGAACAGCGCGCGCAGCGAGCCGAGGTCGTGCTTCGCCAAAGCCGCAGGGTCCTGCTTCTTCAGCACGCGCACCGCCGTGGGCGCACTGAACATCACGGTGACCTTGTACTTCTCGACGATGGACCACCAGATCGCGGCATCGGGCCGGATCGGCAGGCCTTCGTAGAGCACGGTGGCCATGCCGGCGATCAGCGGGCCGTAGACGATGTAGCTGTGCCCCACCACCCAGCCGATGTCGCTGGTGGAGAAGTACGTCTCGCCTGCATTGCCGCAGAAGATGTGCTTCATGCTCGCAGCCAGTGCCACCGCATAGCCGCCGGTGTCGCGCTGCACGCCCTTGGGCTTGCCGGTGGTGCCGCTGGTGTAAAGCGTGTAGCTGGGGTGGGTGGCATCGACCCAGGTGCACGGCACCTGGGCGCCCGAGTGCGCTTCGCGCAACTCTGCGTAGTCGACGTCTCGGCCGGGCACATGCTGCATCGGTGCCAGGCCTCGATCGATCAGCAGCACCTTCTGCGGCGGTTGCTGCGCGAGTCGCAAGGCCTCGTCGAGCAGCGGCTTGTAGGCCACCACCTTGCCGCCGCGCGAGCCGGCATCGGCGCTGACCACGACCTTGGGCTTCGCGTCGTCGATGCGGCTGGCCAGCGACACGCTGGCGAAGCCGCCGAACACCACCGAGTGGATGGCACCGATGCGCGTGCAGGCCAGCATCGCGAACACGGCATCGGGGATCATCGGCATGTAGATCAACACGCGGTCGCCCTGGCCCACGCCCAAGGTCTGCAGCACCGCCGCCATGCGCTGCACCTCGGCATGCAGCTCACGAAAGCTGTAGACGCGTTCCTGCTCCACTTCGGTGGAGATCCAGACCAGCGCGTTCTGGTCGGCACGCGCGGCCAGGTGGCGGTCGACCGCGTTGTGGCACAGGTTGGTGAGGCCGCCCGTGAACCACCTGGCAAACGGCGGGTGGTCGTAGTCGCAAACGCGGTCGAACGGCCGCTGCCAATCGATCAACTGCGCCTGCTGGGCCCAGAAGGCGTCGCGGTCGTGGATCGAGCGGCGGTAGAAGTCGGCATAGGTGGTCATCGGCTGTCTCCTCGGTCATCGTGTGTTCTGCAAGTCTTGTAGAAGACTTCAGCCCATTGCAGGCGCAGGTGCTGACGCGCGTCTGACTCTGCGGTCTTGGACGTTGATGCACATCAAACCCCCACAAGCTGCAGCGCACACACAGGCCTTTCTGCCTGCCTGGGAAACTTCATTCCATCCTCGCAAACCCTCTCTAAGCACCCGAAAACAAAGGCTTTTTTCCTTGACGCTGTATGCGGGCGTGCACTAATCTGCCGCCCCATGACAAGGTCTTGGGGTCAGCGCCTGCATGGGCGCACGCGAATCTGTGTGCTGCTGGGCGCGCTGGCCGTCGTGTCGGCCGCCCAAGCAGCGCCCGAACCGCAAGATGCCGTGACCCGCCTGCTGCAGGACAAGGGCTTGCTCAACGCCCCGGTCTCGCAGCCCCCCGCCGAGCCCCAGCCGCCAGCCGCCCCACCCAGCTTCGTCGAGAAGGTGCGCGCCAAGGCGTCCAACGTGGCCTCCGACCTCGTGCTCTCGGCGATGAACTTCCTCGGCGTTCCCTACAAGCGCGGCGGGCAGTCGGCTGAATCCGGCTTCGACTGCAGCGGCTTCACGCGCCACATCTTCGAAATGAGCCTGGGCCTCGTGCTGCCGCGCCGCTCCGAAGAGCAGGCACGCGACCGGGCGCTGCTGCAGGTCAAGCGCGACGAGCTCAAGCCCGGTGACCTGGTGTTCTTCAACACCATGAGGCGCGCCTTCTCCCACGTGGGCATCTACGTGGGCGACAACAAGTTCATCCATTCACCGCGCACCGGCGGTGAGGTGCGCATCGAAGACATGCGCCTGGCCTACTGGACCAAGCGCTACAACGGCGCGCGCCGCGCGCCGCAGCAAGGCAACCCCCTCGCACAACCATCGCCGCCAGAGGCCAACACGGCGGCTGGCACGTCGGCCACGGTGCCTGCCGCCACGCCCCTGCCCGCCGCCGCATCGCCACAAGCCGGCCCGGCGCCCAAGGCGGCCATCGCCCCGCCCGCCAACCACTGACCCTGGCGTTCGGGGGGCTGCCGCAGGCGCGCCGCGCCCGCTCCAGGTGAGCGAGGCACAATCGCCCGCATGGCGGAACGCAGTATTCCTCTCGTGGACCACCGGTCGATCGGCCGCGTGCCGCAGGTACCCGTGTCCGCGCCGCCCCCCAGCGGTTTGCTGCTGGACACACGCCGCCGCCCCTTGCGCGACCTGCGCATCTCGGTCACCGACCGCTGCAACTTCCGCTGCAGCTACTGCATGCCCAAGTCGGTGTTCGACCGCGACCACGCCTTCCTGCCTCACAAGGACCTGCTGAGCTTCGAAGAGATCACGCGGCTGGCCAGGCTGTTCGTCGCGCACGGGGTGCAGAAGGTCCGCCTCACCGGCGGCGAACCGCTGCTGCGCAAGGACCTCGACACGCTGATCGCCATGCTGGCTGCGCTGTGTACGGTGGACGGCCACCCGCTGGACCTCACCCTCACCACCAACGCCTCGCTGCTCAAGCGCAAGGCACGTGCCCTGAAAGACGCCGGCCTGCAACGCGTGACGGTGAGCCTGGACGCGCTGGACGATGCGGTGTTCCGCCGCATGAACGACATGGATTTCCCGGTGGCCGACGTGCTGGCCGGCATCGAAGCGGCGCAGGCCGTGGGGCTCGGCCCCATCAAGGTCAACATGGTGGTGCAGCGCGGCGTCAACGACCATGAGATCGTGCCGATGGCGCGCTACTTCCGCGGCAGCGGCATCGTGCTGCGCTTCATCGAATACATGGACGTGGGCGCCACCAACGGCTGGCGCATGGACCAGGTGCTGCCGTCCGACGAGGTGCTGCAGCGCATCGGCCGCGAATTCCCCCTCGTGCCGCTCGAAGCCAACACCCCGGGGGAGACCGCACAGCGGTGGGCCTACCGCGACGGTGCTGGCGAGGTCGGCGTGATCTCGAGCGTGACGCACGCCTTCTGCCGCGACTGCAACCGCGCCCGCCTGTCCACCGAAGGCCGGTTGTACCTGTGCCTGTTCGCGAGCCAGGGGCATGACCTGCGTGCGCTGCTGCGCGGCGGTGCAACCGACGAGCAGATCGCCGCTGCCATCGGCCACATCTGGCAGCAACGCGACGACCGCTATTCCGAGCTGCGCGGCAGCGCCATGGCCCCGCAGCGTGCCGCCAAAGTGGAGATGAGCTACATCGGTGGCTGAGCAACTGCGCATGGTCGAGATCACACGTTCAGACATCACCGGCCTCGTACTCGCCGGCGGCCGCGGCAGCCGCATGGGCGGTGTCGACAAAGGCTTGCAACCCTTTTGCGGACAACCGCTGGCCCTTCGTGCGATCCAGCGGCTGGGGCCGCAGGTAGGCCAGGTGGCCATCAACGCCAACCGCAACATCGAGCAGTACCTGGGCTTCGGCGTGCCGGTGTGGCCCGATGCCCTGCCAGACCACCCCGGCCCGCTGGCGGGCTTCCTGGCCGGCATGCTGCGCAGCGACACACCCTGGCTGGTCACCATGGCCTGCGACACACCGCTGCTGCCGCTGGACCTCGTGGCACGCCTCGTCTCGGGGCTGGAACGGCGACCGGATGCGCGCATTGCGATGGCCTGGGCCGGCGGCCGCTCGCAGCCCGTGTGCTGCCTGCTGCAGACGTCGCTCGCCCCCAGCCTGCAGCACTACCTCGACCGTGGCGAACGACAGGTCGAACGCTGGATGCGAGAGCACCCGATGGTGGACGTGACATTCGACGACCCGCACGCCTTTGCCAACGCCAACACGCTCGACGAATTGCAGATGCTGGAGCGCGAGCATGGATGACGACGTCGTCGTGAGGCGGCTGGGCCCGGCCGACCTGTCGGCCTACAAGGCGCTGCGCGACGAGGCCTTGCTGCTGCACCCTGACGCCTTCACGTCAGACCACGAAACCGAACGCGCCCGCGCGCCCGAAAGCTACCTCGGCCGCCTGGGCCTGGGCGAAAGCCTCGGTGGCACGTTCCTGCTGGGGGCCTGGGTCGGCCATCAACTGGTCGGCTCGGTATGCCTGGAGCGCGAGACGCGGCAGAAGACGCGGCATACCGCGTGGCTGATCGGCATGATGGTGCGCGACGGCCATGCCCATCAAGGCATCGGCCGGCGCCTGCTGGAAACCTGCATCCGCGAGGCGCGCTCGGCCCTCGGGCTGGAACTGATCGTGCTCAGCGTGACGGCCTCGAACGAGCGCGCGCTGCGGCTGTATGAGCGCGCGGGCTTTCGCCACTACGGGCTTCAACCGCACGCCATTCGCGTGCACACGGCCGCCGGCGTGCGCTACTACGACAAGGCGCTGATGCTGCTGAAGCTCTGAGGATCGCGCCGCGGTGCCGAGCCTCAATGCACGTGCGCAGGCCCGCCCTCCGCCGGCGTGGTGATCGGCCCGGGTGCCGCCTTGCGCGCGAACAGCGAATACACCGTCGGCACGACGAAGATCGTGAGCAGCGTGCCCAGCGTCATGCCGCCCACGATGACCCAGCCGATCTGGCGCCGGCTCTCGGCGCCCGCACCATGGGCCAGCGCCAGTGGCACGGCACCCAGCACCATCGCGCCGGTGGTCATCAAGATGGGGCGCAGCCGCAGCGAAGCACCCTCGATCACCGCGTCGAGCGTGCCTTTGCCCTGCTGCCGCATCTGGTTGGCAAACTCGACGATCAGGATGCCGTGCTTGGTGATCAGGCCCACCAGCGTGATGAGGCCGATCTGCGAATACACGTTGAGCGTGCCGCCCGCCAGCTGAAGCGCCCCCAGCGCCCCCACCATCGACAGCGGCACCGACAGCATGATCACGAACGGATCGACGAAGCTCTCGAACTGCGC
>CAMLLU010000142.1 GCA_946480925.1 uncultured Rivibacter sp. | reverse complement strand
CGATGATGGTGGTGATGATGGGCACTTCGAGCTGCGCCATCTCGAAGATGTTGCGACCGATGGCTTCCGACTGGCCACGCTCCTCTGCGCCGATCCCAGGGTAGGCACCGGGCGTATCGACGAAGGTGAACACCGGCAGGCCGAACTTCTCAGACAGCTTCATCAGCCGCAAAGCCTTGCGGTAGCCCTCCGGCCTCGACATGCCGAAGTTGCGCGCGGCGCGCTCCTTCGTATCGCGGCCTTTCTGATGGCCGATCACCATACAGGCCTGGCCGTTGAAACGGGCGAGTCCGCCCACGATGGACAGGTCGTCAGCGAACGCACGATCGCCATGCAGCTCCTGGAAGTCCGTGAAGATCTCGTTCACGTAGTCCAGCGTGTAAGGGCGTTGCGGGTGCCGCGCGATCTGTGTCACCTGCCAGGGCGACAGGCTGGAATAGATGTCCTTGGTGAGCTGCAGGCTCTTCTTGCTGAGACGGTCGATTTCTTCGGAGATGTCGACCGCTGACTCGTTCTGCACGTAGCGCAGTTCGTCGATCTTGGTTTCGAGTTCGGCGATGGGCTGCTCGAATTCGAGAAAGTGTTTCTTGCTCATCCCAACCTTTCCTTTTCGAAGGAGGTTCGTCGGCCGCGTGCAGACGCGGTTTTAGTAGTCAACGGGCAGCGGGTCAAGGCTGCGCCACAAGTACCAGGTGGCCACCGAGCGGAACGGCGCCCAGGCCTCCCCCACTTCGCGGGCCTCCACGCGGGACACTGGCTCCCCGCTGAAATAGCTCAGGCTGATGCCCTTGAGCAGGCCCAGATCGTCCAGCGGCAGCACGTTTGGCCGCATCAGGTGGAAGATCAGGAACATCTCGGCCGTCCAGCGACCGATGCCGCGAATGGCCACCAGTTCCTCGATGATGGCCTCGTCGTCCATGCCGGCCCAGGCCTTCACGTGCACGGCCCCCGAGTCGAAGTGCATCGCGAGGTCGTGCAGGTATTCGATCTTGCGCGCCGACAAACCCGCAGCGCGCATTTCGGCGGCGTCAAGCTTGAGCACGGCTGCCGGCGGAATACGGTGCGTCGGGCCGGGCAGCAGCGACGCGAACCGGTCCCATACGGACTGTGCGGCCTTCACCGAAATCTGCTGGCCGACGATGGAACGCGCCAGCGTCGTGAAGGCGTCGCCGCGACTTTGCAGGCGGGCTTCGCCGAACTGCGGGATCAGCTTGCGCATCACCCGGTCTCTCTTGGCGAGATGCTTGCAGGCGTCGTCCCAATAGTCGGGCGTAACAAGGGTAGGCATGGAGCTGCGCGCCACGATGAGCCTCAGGCCTTGGCAGCCGCGGCAGTGACCCAGGTGGTTCCGGCAGGTGTGTCCTTGAGCTCGATGCCTTGGGCTGCCAACTCCTTGCGAATGCGATCAGCCTCGGCGAAGTTCTTCGCCTGCTTGGCCGCGGCGCGCGCTTCGATCATGGCCTGGATCGCGGCCTCGTCCAACGATGCACCGCCTTGCAGATAGGCTCGAGGCAGCTGTTGCAACAGCCCGAGCGTGCCGCCAAGCGCTTTCAGCTGCGAAGCCAGCACCGGCGAGCGGGTCCTGTTCACTTCCGCCGCCAGGTCGAAAAGCACAGAGACCGCGATCGGCGTGTTGAAGTCGTCGTCCATCGCGGCCTTGAATCGCATTGCGTGTGGCTCGTCCCAATCGACTGCGGGTGGATCTGCCGCCTGCACACCGTCGAGCGCGGTGTAGAGCCTGCGCAACGAGTGCAATGCGTCGTCGAGGCCTGCATCGCTGTAGTTGAACTGGCTGCGGTAATGCACCCGCAGCATGAAGAAGCGGATGGTCTCGCCGTCGTAGCTTTTCAGCACGTCGCGGATGGTGAAGAAGTTGCCGAGCGATTTCGACATCTTCTCGTTGTCTACGTTCAGGAAGCCGTTGTGCATCCACACCCTCACGAACGGGTGCCCAGTGGCGCCTTCGCTTTGCGCGATCTCGTTTTCGTGGTGGGGAAACTGCAGGTCCATGCCGCCGCCGTGAATGTCGAAGGTTTCGCCCAGCAAGGCGCAACTCATCGCAGAGCACTCGATGTGCCAGCCGGGGCGGCCGGCTCCGAATGGTGCGTCGTACTTCGCGTCGGCCGGCTCCTCGGCCTTGGCGGCCTTCCACAGCACGAAGTCGAGCGGGTCGTCCTTGCCTTCGGCCACCGCCACACGCTCACCAGCGCGCAGCTGGTCGAGCGACTTGCCGGAAAGCTTGCCGTAGCCGGGAAACTTGCGCACCGCGAAATTCACGTCGCCGTTCGCCGCCCGATAGGCCAGCCCTTTGTTTTCGAGCTGGCCGATCAGATCGACCATGTGGCGCACATACTCGGTGGCACGAGGCTCGTGCGTCGGCACTTCGATGCCCAGCGCACCGATGTCCTGGTGCATGGCCTGCGTCATCTCTTCAGTGAGCTGGCGGATCGTGATGCCGCGCTCCAGTGCGCGCTTGATGATCTTGTCGTCGATGTCGGTGATGTTGCGCACGTAGGTCACGCGATAACCGCTCACCTTGAACCAGCGCTGCACCACGTCGAAGGCCATCATCATCCTGGCGTGGCCCACATGGCAAAGGTCGTAGATGGTCATGCCGCACACGTACATGCGCACGTGGCCCGGTTCGATGGGCGCAAAGGGTTCAGTCTGACGCGTGAGCGTGTTGTGGATGCGCAGGGTCATGGGAGCGTGAGAAACCGGGTAATGCTTGCAGCGACGCGGTCGCACGTGGCAAGCCCCAGGGCTGTTTCGCCTGGGCCCTCAGATACAATTTCTCCAGTATATCTGCGCCCATTGTTGCGCATCGTGATGTAAATCCCGCCCATGCTGCAACGCTGCTTCGCCAGTCGTCATTGCCTTTGGCTCAGGGAGCTTGCCACGATGGCAACCCGCGCCGCTTGGCACGGCAGTGCCGACCAGATGAATCCTCGAGGTCCGGCTGCCGCCTCCAATCCACTAGCTGCGTAGACAACCGAGCCGAGGGACTCATTGGTCCGCCTTGCCAAGCGCCGGTACTGAGGCAAGGAAGGTGGACAATGGAAGACCATTTTCGAAGGAGTGATCGGATGAAACGTTTCGCGTCCTGTCTGCCGGTGATGGCCGCCGCGGTGTTCGCATTGGCCACTTCAACGGCAGCGCTCGCGCAGAAAGTGAAGCTCGCCACGACCGCTGGCGACATCGTGGTCGAACTCGATCGGCAGAAGGCACCGAAGACGGTCGAGAACTTCGTCCAGTACGTAAAGGCAGGCCACTACGACGGCACGATCTTCCATCGCGTGATCGACAACTTCATGATCCAGGGGGGCGGCATGACGACCGACATGAACGAAAAGCCCACGCGCCCCTCCATTCCGCTGGAAAGCCGCAACGGCCTGAAGAACGAACGCGGCACCATTGCGATGGCCCGCACGATGGATCCGAACTCCGCCACCGCGCAGTTCTTCATCAACGTGAAGGACAACGCCTTCCTCGACCAGCCCAACTCACGCGACGGCAATGGCTACGCAGTGTTCGGAAAGGTCGTCCAGGGCATGGAGGTGGTCGACAAGATCAAGGCGGTTGCCACCAGCAACCGCGGACCGCATCAGAACGTGCCGGCCGAGCCCGTGGTCATCAAGAAAGCAACCCTGGAGAAATGAAATGAGCAAGTCTGTCGAACTGCACACCAACATTGGTGTGATCCGCCTTGAGCTCGACGACGCCAAGGCGCCGAAGTCGGTCGAAAACTTCCTGAGCTACGTGCGCAAGGGTCATTACGACGGCACGGTGTTCCACCGCGTGATCAAGGGCTTCATGATCCAGGGTGGCGGCTTTGAACCCGGCCTGAAACAAAAGCCGACCGATGCCGCGATCGAAAACGAGGCGAACAACGGACTCAAGAACGACAAGTACACGCTGGCAATGGCGCGTACGAACGCGCCGCATTCCGCTACGGCGCAGTTCTTCATCAACACGGCCAACAACGAATTCCTTAACTTCAAGTCTGAAAGCCCGCAGGGCTGGGGCTACGCGGTCTTCGGCAGGGTCGTGGGTGGCAGCGAGATCGTCGACCAGATCGAAAAGGTCCGCACCGGCCGCAGCGGCTTCCATGACGACGTACCGCTCGAAGACGTGGTGATCACCAAGGCCGTCGAGGCCTGAGTTCACGGATGGTGGCGGCTTCGACTTCATGTTCGACCAACGGCGCTCCCCTGGAGTTGCCGCAGTTCGCACAGTTCGAGGCCCCGCCAAGCTGGCAGTGCATCGACGTTCTGTCGGACTTGCATCTGCAGGAATCGACACCGCACACGTTCGAAACGTTCGCGGGGCACTTGCGCAAGACCGAAGCAGACGCAGTGTTCATCCTCGGTGACCTTTTCGAAGCCTGGGTGGGCGACGATGCCCGTTTCGAAGGCTTCGAGCAGCACTGCGCTCAACTGCTTGCCGAGGCTGCCCAGGTTCGAACGCTGGGCTTCATGGTGGGCAATCGCGACTTCCTTGTCGGAGCAGACCTGCTCGACAGCTGTGGAATAGCCGCCCTTCCCGATCCGACCGTGCTGAGCGCTTTCGGACAGCGTATCTTGCTGACCCATGGCGACGCACTTTGCCTGGACGACCTGGACTACCAGCGCTTTCGTTCCCAGGTCCGGCAGCCGGCATGGCAGCAAGCGGTGCTGGCCAAACCGCTACCTGAACGCCGCTTGCTCGCTCGGCAGATTCGTGAAGCCAGCGAACAACGTCGTCAGCACGGCCACGATGTAGAGGGCTATGGCGACCTGGACGTCGCAGCCATGCTTCGGTGGATGCAAGCCGCCGGCACGCCGGTGCTGGTGCATGGCCACACGCACCGCCCAACGCATGATGTGCTCGCACCTGGCTATGAGCGCTGGGTGCTGAGCGACTGGGATCTCGATGGCCCGCATCGCCGTGGTGACGTGCTGCGACTGACCCAGCGCGGCATCGAGCGCATTTCTATCGCTGGCCTTGCGTCATCATGATCGGTGCCTGGTGGCGCCGCAAGCGCGAAGCACGCTTGCTGAACCAGCGAGCAATACCCGACGAATTGTGGCTCGCCACGCTGGAGCGCTATCCGTTCCTCCGCCAGCGCGATGAGGCCGACCTCACCGAGCTGCGCCGGTTGTCCACGCTGTTTCTCGCCGAGAAGGAGTTCTGGGGAGCGAGTGGACTTGTCGTGACCGACGAGATGGCAGTGGCCGTCGCCGCGCAAGCCTGCCTGCCCATCCTCAAGCTCGGACTGGAGAGCTACGACGGCTTTGTCGGCATCGTGATGCACTCCGACGAAGTAGTAGCCCGGCGCCAGGCAATCGACGAAGCGGGAGTCGTGCACGACTACGACGAAGTGTTGTCCGGCGAAGCCATGGAAGGCGGCCCCATCATGCTGTCGTGGCGTGACGTCGCCGAGGCCGGCGCATCCGCCGAGGCCGGCTACAACGTCGTCATCCACGAGTTCGTGCACGTGCTCGATATGCGTGATGGCTTGGCCGACGGCATTCCGCCGCTGCCTTCGCGCGCCCAACACAAGCGGTGGCTGGACATCCTCAGCGGCGAATACGAACGGCTGCGCGAAGACGTGGATCGAGGTTTCGAAACGTTCCTCGATCCATATGGTGCAGAAGGCCTCGACGAGTTCTTTCCGGTCGCTGCCGAGGCCTTCTTTGTTGCACCCCAAGGACTGCTTGCTGCACACCCCGCGTTGTACGAGCTGCTTTGTAGCTACTTCGGGCAAGATCCTGCCCACACTGA
>CAMLLU010000141.1 GCA_946480925.1 uncultured Rivibacter sp. | reverse complement strand
GTCGAGATCGCCAGGCTGCACCGGCAGATCGGCTCGGCCAGCATGATCTACGTGACGCACGACCAGGTGGAGGCCATGACGCTGGCCGACAAGATCGTGCTGCTGCGCCCGGGCGCCGGTGCGCGTGGCGAGCCGAGCATCGCGCAGGTGGGTTCGCCGCTGGAGCTCTACCACCGCCCGGCCAACCGCTTCGTGGCCGGCTTCATCGGCTCGCCGTCGATGAACTTCATCGACGGTGTGGTGGTCGAGGCCGACGCGAACGGCGCGCTGGTGGACTGCGGCGGCCAGCTGCAGGCGGCGCGCGTGGACGGTGGCTCGTTGCGGCCCGGGCAGAAGGTCACGCTCGGCATCCGGCCCGAGCACATCGACGTGCAGCGGCGCGGGGCGACCGCATCAGCCTCGGGTGCGGCCGCCGGGTGGCCGATGCGCGTGAGCCACGTGGAGCACCTGGGCGAGCACGGCTACGTGTATGCGCGGCGCGGCGATGGCGATGCGCCGCTGATCGCCAAGGTGGCCGACGAAGGCTTCGATGAAGGCGACGCGGTGATGCTGCGCTTTCCGCCTGAAGCCGTGCATGTGTTCCGCGAAGACGGCCAGGCGTTGCAACGCCTGGCGGGGGCGCAAGCAAGGGCGGAGCAGGCCGTGCCGTCTTGAGCGGGTACGCCCGCCTGACTCGCAGGCGGGCGTGCCGGTTCAGCGCTTTGCGGCGGCGGGTTGCCGCGAGGGCGCGGTGTCGCCGGCCTGGTCTTGCAGGTCTTGCTGGTTTTGCAAGAGGCTTTGCGCGCTGTTGCCAGCTGAGTCGGTAGCGCGCAGGTCGGCGCCTTGTGCGGCCAGCCCCTTGAGCACTTCGACGCGGCCGAACAAGGCCGCATACATCGCCGGGGTCTGGCCCGCGCCGTTGCGGTGGTTCGGGTCGCACTCGGCTTTCATCAGCATGCGCATGACGGTGAGCTCGCCCTTGAAGATGGCGCCCATCAGCGCGGTGTTGCCGCGGTTGTCTGCCGCGCAGGGGTTGGCACCGGCGTCGATGAGCTGACGCACCGCGTGCTCGTGGCCGTGGTAGGCCGAAAGGATGAGCGCCGTGTAGCCCTTCGCGTCACGCGTCTCGAGGTCGTAGCGCGCGTCGATGAACTCCTTGAGCATCGCCGTGTCGCCGCGCCGCGCGGCGTCGAAGTAGTAGTCCTGCAGGCGCTGCTGCAAGCTCTCGATGGCGGCTGCCGGCGGGGCTTGCGGTGCCGCCTGTTGCGCATGCGCGCCGCAGGCGGCGCCGGCCGCGAGGGTCAGCGCCACGAGGGCGCGCTTCATGTGTCGTTGCATGGCACGGGCTCCTCGCGGCTTGCGCTTACTCGCTCAGCGCTGCGGCCTGCTGCTGCACGCGCGCGGCGTCGGCGTTCACGGCCCTGGCCAGCGCCGCACCGTACTGGCTGTCGGCCTTGTAGAAGAACGACAGCATCGTGTATTTCGCCGTGTCGTCCTTCACCTGGCCCAGGTCACCGGCGAGGTTGGACACCAGGTTGCCTTGCTCCTGCTTCGACAGCGAGCGATAGAACTCGCCCGCCTGGCGGAAGTTGAGCGTCTTGGCGATGCGGGCCTGCTGCGTGCCGCCCGCCAGCGGCAGGGCGCTGTAGCGCAGCGCGGCGTCCTGCGGCTTGGGCGCCAGGCGCGAAGGCTCGTAGTTCACCTTGCCGTTGCGGGCACCGCCGTTGGCCGCGCCGTCCTGGTTGTTGTTGTTCACGGCCACCTTGGGCGCGTTGATCGGCAGCTGGAAGACGTTGGTGCCCACGCGGTAGAGCTGTGTGTCGTTGTAGCTGAACACGCGGCCCTGCAGCAGGCGGTCTTCGGACGGCTCGATGCCCGGCACCAGGTTGCCCGGCGCAAAGGCCGACTGCTCGGTTTCCTGGAACACGTTGGCCGGGTTGCGGTTGAGCGTCATCGTGCCGACCTTCTGCTCCGGCACGCCCGGCCACACCTTCGTCGCGTCGAGCGGGTTGAAGTCGAAACCGTCGAGCTGCTCGGGCTTGAGCAGCTGCACGTACAAGTCCCACTTCGGGTGGTTGCCCTTGTTGATGGCCTCGATGAGGTCTTCGGTGGCGTGGTTGAAGCTCTTGCCTTGCACCGCCGAGGCTTCCTTGGCCGTGAGGTTCTTTTCGCCCTGCAGGCTCTTCCAGTGGAACTTCACGTAGGTGACGCCGCCCTGCGCGTTGACGAACTTGTAGGCGTGCACGCTGTTGCCGTCCATCGTGCGGTAGCTGGCCGGCGTGCCGTAGTCCGAATACACGCGCGTGAGCATGTGTGTGGCCTCGGGTACGTGCGAGAAGAAGTCGAAGAAGCGGTTCGGGTCCTGCAGGTTGGTGTCGGGGCTGGGCTTGAGGCTGTGGACCATGTCGGGGAACTTGATCGCATCGCGAATGAAGAACACCGGCAGGTTGTTGCCCACGAGGTCCCAGTTGCCTTCGGCGGTGTAGAACTTGGTGGCGAAGCCGCGCGGGTCGCGCAGCGTCTCGGGCGAGTGGGTGCCGTGGATCACGGTGGAAAAGCGCACGAAGACCGGCGTCTTCGTGCCGGGCGTGAACACCTTCGCGCGTGTCACGTTCACCAGGTCGGCCGTGGCGACGAACTCGCCGTGCGCACCGGTGCCGCGTGCATGCACCACGCGCTCCGGGATGCGCTCGCGGTCGAAGCTCTGCAGCTTCTGGATGAGCTGCACGTCCTGCAGCAGCACCGGGCCGTTCGGGCCCGCGGTCTGCGAGTTCTGGTTGTCGCCCACCGGCGCGCCGTTGTTGCGCGTCAGGCCTTGCGTCATGCCCTGGGCCAGGGCCACGGCCGACAAGCCGAACAGGGTGGCGGCGCCGACGAGCGTCTTCGTCGCGCGGTGATGGAAGGTGCTGTTCACGCAGGGATCTCCTTGAGCTGAGTTGTGGTGGCTCAGCTTAGGTAGGGATCCCTTGCGCGTGAAGTTGAGACCTTCTCGCCAACCCATTGACAACGTCGATGGTGCTCGCGGCGATGGTGTGGCCCACCGGCTGCACGCCCGGCGGCAGGGCCTCTTCCAGGCTCGTGGCCAGGCGCCGCAATTCGGCACTCTTGGGGTGGCCTGCGCGCCACACCAGCCCGATGCGGCGCGATTCGCTGGAGGCGAGCGGCCGGATGACCAGCGGGCCGCCCGACAGTGAACGCGCGGCGAGCGCCGGCAGCATCGTGTAGCCCAGCCCGGCGGCTACCAGATGGCGCAGCGTCTCGAGGCTGGTGGCGCGGCAGTCGGCGGTGCTGTCGTGTTCGGCTTCGCTTTGCCCGCAGGCCGCGAGTGCCTGGCCGCGCAGGCAGTGGCCTTCGGTGAGCAGCAGGAGCTTGAGGCCTGAAAGCCGCTGCGTGTCGAGTGGCGCATCGGCGTCTTCGCCGGCTGCGTGATCGGCCGGGCAGGCCACGAAGAAGGGCTCGTCGAACAGCGGGTGCTCCACCACGTCTGGCCGCGAGAACGCAGGCAGGGCGAGGAAGGCGGCGTCGATGAGGTTGTCGTTGAGCTTCTCTTCGAGCCGCCGCGTCGTCTCTTCGAGCACGACCACGTGCAGCCGCGGATAGCGGCTCGCCAGGTGCGGCAGCAGCCAGGGCAGGTAGTAGGGCGCGAGCGTGGGGATCACGCCGACGTTGAGCGCGCCTTGCAGCGGGCCGCGCCGCTGGCGCGTGAGCTGCAGGATCTCGTCGGCCTGCTCGAGCAGGCGGCGTGCGCGCTCGACGATCTGCTCGCCGATGGGGGTGGGCAGCGGCTGCTTGCCGCTGCGGTCGATCAGCGTCATGCCCAGGTAGGCCTCGAGCTTGCGCAGCTGGGCGCTCAGTGTGGGTTGGGTGACGCAACAGGCTTCGGCGGCGCGGCCGAAGTGGCGGTGGTCGGCAATGGCGACCAGGTAGCGGAGTTCACGCAGGGTCAAGCATCCTCCTTGATCTTTGTTGTTCGTGAAGGAGGCATAGCATCGACAAGCCCGCGCGAGGGCGCCAATGCTTTTCTTCATTGGCCCTCATTGAGCATGTCGATGGCTGGTTCCGTTACCGCGTGCAACGGAGGGCGCTTGAGCCGCGCGGGGCTCAGGCGCGGGGCGTCAAGGCTTTTCGGCCAGCGTCTTCAGCCCGGCGAGGCCGGCTTCGAAATCGTTGCCCACCATGCTGTCGGCGCTCAGCGCGAACCAGCGGTACAGCGGGTTCGAGCCCATGTCGCCTTCCATGCTCCAGGTCACGTTCGTGGTGCTGGGGCCCTGGGCCTCGAAGGTCAGCACGCCTTTCGACGTGGTGCCGAAATCGGGGAAGTAGAGGTCGAAGGCCACCAGCTTCGACGGCTCGGCCTGTGTGAGCGTCATGGTGCCGTCGCCCTGGCTTTCGCTCTTCCAGCTCCACTTGGAGCCGGTGCCTTGCTCAGGCCCCGAATATTCGATGCGCATCTTCGGGTCGCGCTGGTTCCACGCCGACCATTGCTTCCACGCACGCGGGCTGGCCACGAAACCGTAGACGCGCTCTGCCGGCGCGTTGATGACGGTGCTGCGCGTGACCTTGAACTTGGACGACAGGAAGTAGCCGCCCCCCACCAGTCCGGCGGCCAGCACCAGCACGGCGACCAGCAGCCATTTGAAGAACTTCATCAGCATTTCGCTGCCCTCCAGGCAGTTCTTTTTGAAGGGCAGAGCGTAAGCGCGCGCTGCCATCAAGGCAACAAGCTGTTTCGCAGTGCTGTTTTGGGCACTACGGTTGCTGCGGCGTCACTTCGCATCGGCCTTTCGCGCTGGTGAAGCCTGCCTCGATGAGGGCCATCACGCGTGCCGCCTCTTGCGCCGGCACGGGGTTGGGCGAGCCTTCACGCACGGCGTCACGCACCGCGGCGTAGTAGTCGAGGTAGTTGCCGCGCGGGTTGGGCGCCGGCTTCGCCTCACCGGGCTGCATGGGGTCGGCATACAGCATGAGCGTGCCGGGCCTGGGGTCGATGCCCCAGTTGCCTGCACTGGCCACACCAGCCAGCAGCGGGCGTGCACCGGTCTTCATGGCGTCTTCCTGAGGGTCGAGCCCGTGCTTCACGAAGCTGCCGCGCGTGCCATGCACCGCCCAGCGCGGGGCCGGCTGGCCGGTGAGTGCGCTGGCATGCAGGCGCACGCGCAAGGTATCGCCGTAGCGCAGCGTGGCAGCGAAGCAGTCGTCGGCTTTCGCATCGTCGCGCAGGCGGGCCAAGTCCAGGTGCAGGCCGTCGGGCCAGCCGAACAGCTGCAGGGCCTGATCCACGAGGTGCGGGCCCAGGTCGAACCACAAGCCGCTGCCCGGGCCACCGGCCTCGCGCCAACGGTCTTTCACGAGCGGGCGGTAGCGGTCGAAGTGCGAGTGCACCTCCACCACGCGGCCCAGCACGCCGCTGGCCAGCACTTCGCGCAGCGCGAGGAAGTCGCAATCCCATCGGCGGTTGTGGAACACCGACAGCACGCGCTGTTGCTGCGATGCCAGTGCGATGAGGTCGCGCGCCTGTGCGAGGTCGAGCGTGAAGGGCTTGTCTACCACCACGTGCTTTCCGGCCAGCAGTGCGGCGCGCGCGAGCGGGTAGTGGGTGTCGTTGGGCGTGGGCACGACTACGAGGTCGATGTCGCTGCGCGCGAACAGGGCCTCGGGCGTGGGCAGCGCTTCGACCTGCGGCCACTCGGTGGTCACGCGGGCCGTGTCGCGGCTGCAGATGGCGGCCAGTTGCAGGCCTGGCACGCCGTTGATGAGCGGTGCATGGAAGACCTGTGTGGCATAGCC
>CAMLLU010000140.1 GCA_946480925.1 uncultured Rivibacter sp. | reverse complement strand
GAGGGTCGTACAGGTTGACGCTGGACGTCTCATGCGAGATCGAGCTCGGCCACCAGCGGCAGGTGGTCGGACATGCGTGCCCAGCTATTGCCGCGCGGCACGAAGGTGGAAACGCAACGCAGCCCCCGCGTGTACACGCGGTCGAGCGAAAACACCGGCACGCGCGACGGGTAGGTCAGCGGGCGGCGCCCATCGGGCGCGGTAGCCCGGTGCAGGCCGCTCAGCTTCATCGACCCGTCGAGCTTCTCGCCCCAGTCGTTGAAGTCGCCGGCGACGATGAGCGGTGCGCGCTTGGGCACGTTGGCCTTGATGTAGGCCGACAGCCGGTCGGCCTGGCGCACGCGGCTCGAATGGATGAGGCCGAAGTGGCAGACGATCGCGTGGATCTCGACGCCGTGCCACTGCACCGGCACGTGCAGCAGGCCGCGCTGCTCGAAGCGGTGGTCGGACACGTCGTAGTGCCCAATGTCGCCCACCGGCCAGCGCGACAGCAGCGCGTTGCCGTGTTCGCCACCACGCGTGAAGGCGTTGGTGCGGTAGGCCACCTCGTAGCCTTCGGGCGCCAGGAACTCGGCCTGCCCCACCTTCGGCCAGCCGAACGATGTGCGGTCGAACTGCCGCGCATCACGGTGGTGGTAGCTGCGCACTTCCTGCAGGAACACGAGGTCCGCATCCAGCGCCTCGACGCCGAGCCCGAGGTTGTGGATCTCCAGCCGCTTGCCCGGCCCGACGCCGCGCACGCCCTTGTGGATGTTGTAGGTGGCCACGCGCAGCAGCGTGGAGGTGTGGTCCGAGGGCGGCAGCAGCGATGAATGGAGGGGATTCATGGCCTTCGAATCTTCGCCGATTCCTGCCGGACTCAGCTGTCGGACGACAGGAAGTTGGGCAGCTGCAGCACGGCCTCGGCATTCGACGGCGAGAAGCACCGGTCGGCTGCCTCGCGGTATGGCAGCCACACGTGCTGCAGATGCTCCCGCGGGGCCAGCACGACGGCTGTGTCGCGCGGGACGCGAAGGCCGAACACATGCTCGGTGTTGTGGGTCACGCCCTCGGCATAGCGGTGGCGCCACACCGGGTAGATCTCGTAGACGTTGGACAAGTGCCAGTCGCGCAGATTGGCCATCGGCACCTCGGCGCTGCCGATGCGGATGCCGGTTTCCTCGAACACTTCGCGCACCGCGGTTTCGACCAGCGGCTCGTCGATGCGGTCTTTCGAGCCGGTGACGCTTTGCCAGTAGCCGGGCTTGTCGGCACGCTCGATGAGCAGCACGTCGAGTTGGGCGGTGTGGATCACCACCAGCACGGATTCGGGGATCTTGGGAGGGCGCATGGTATGGCCATTGTGGCCAACGATCCCCGGGGTCAACGCATCACGGCTTCACCGCCACCGCCGGCGGCAGATCCTTGGCGGCGAGCTGGCGCACCTGAGTGACGAGCTTGTTGTGCGCATCGAAGAAGGCCGCTGCGATGACCTTGCCTTCGTTGGTGTTGCTCCAGCCCACGCCGCCGGCACCGCCCAGCTTGCCGAGCACGAGGCCGCCCACGCCGAGGTCGGTGGTCTTGGCCGAGCCGGTGGCCGCGGCGAGCTGCTCGGTGGTTTCGTTGTCGGTGAGCAGCAGCGCGACCTGCGCTTCCTTGAACTTGACCTGCTCCACCATGCCGGCCAGGCCCGCGATGTCGCGCAGCACCGGGATCATCGCGATCACGCCGCCCAGCCCGCGGCCGGCGTCCTGCTCGCTGAAGGTGAGGCTGGGCACCAGCGTGTACTGCGCTTCGTAGCCCTTGCCCTTGGCCACCGTGTTGCCCTGCTTGCGCAACACGCCGGACTCCTTGAGCTCCTGCTCCTGGATGGTGCTGCGCAGGCCTGCCGCGCGATCCACCACGCGAAAGCAGCCGCTTTGCTGCGCGATCAGCTTGACCAGCGGCACAGGCGAGGCGGGCAGCTGGTAGCTGTTGGTCATGGTGTAGCCGTTGGGGTTTTCGGCCAGCGCCAGCGTGGCCACGGGCGCCTCGCAGCGCACCAGGTCTTTCGAGGCGGCCTGCGCGCCGGCGGGGCCCGCGGAGCCCGAGACCACCGAGCCGCCCTCGCCCAGCTCGGTCTTCTTTTCGCCGCAGCCGGCCTGCAGCACGGCGACCAGCAAGGCAACGACCGGAACGACAAGGTGACGCGTGTGCATGATTCCTCTCCCGAGAAAAAAGGCTGCACTCGGCAGCCCTTTCGGCAGAGGCAGCGAGCGCCGGCGGATGATGCCAGCGCCGCAGGCAGATTCGATCAGCCAGCGTCCCCCACCGGTTGGGGATTGCGCAAGCGGATGTGCAGCTCGCGAAGCTGCTTCTCGTCCACCGGGCTGGGCGCGTGCGTGAGCAGGCACTGGGCGCGCTGCGTCTTGGGAAAGGCGATCACGTCACGGATGGACTCGGCCTTCGTCATGAGCGTGACCAGGCGGTCGAGGCCGAAGGCCAGGCCGCCGTGCGGGGGCGCGCCGTACTGCAGCGCGTCGAGCAGGAAGCCGAACTTCAGCTGGGCTTCCTCGGGGCCGATCTTCAGCGCCGAGAACACCTTGCTCTGTACTTCGGCGCGGTGGATACGCACCGAGCCGCCGCCGAGTTCCCAGCCGTTGAGCACCATGTCGTAGGCCTTGGCGACGCACTGGTCGGGTGCGGTGTCCATGAGGTCCTCGTGACCGTCCTTCGGCGCAGTGAACGGGTGGTGCACGGCGTTCCAGCGGCCTTCGCCCTCGTCGTATTCGAACATCGGGAAGTCCACCACCCACAGCGGCGCCCACTTGTCTTCGAACAGGCCGTTGGCCTTGCCGAACTCGCTGTGGCCCACCTTCACGCGCAGGGCGCCCAGCGCGTCGTTGACGACCTTGGCCTTGTCGGCACCGAAGAAGATGAGGTCGCCGTTGCAAGCACCAGTGCGCGCCAGGATCTCGGCGATGGCCGCATCGTGCAGGTTCTTGACGATGGGGCTTTGCAGGCCTTCGCGACCCTTGGCCACGTCATTGACCTTGATCCAGGCCAGGCCCTTGGCGCCGTAGATCTTGACGAATTCGGTGTAGCCGTCGATCTCGCCGCGGCTCATCTCGCCGCCGCCGGGCACGCGCAGCGCGGCCACGCGGCCGCCCTTCATGGTGGCCGGCGTCGAGAACACCTTGAAGTCGACGTCCTTCATCACGTCGGTCAGTTCGGTGAACTCGAGCTTGACGCGCAGGTCCGGCTTGTCGGAGCCGTACTTGTGCATGGCGTCGGTGTACTTCATCACCGGGTAGCCGGGCAGCTCGACACCCATCACGTTGCGGAACACCGTGCGGATCATGCCCTCGGTGAGGCCGCGGATCTCTTCTTCACCGAGGAAGCTGGTCTCGATATCGATCTGCGTGAACTCGGGCTGGCGGTCGGCGCGCAGGTCCTCGTCGCGGAAGCACTTGGTGATCTGGTAGTAGCGGTCGAAGCCGGCCACCATGAGCAACTGCTTGAAGAGCTGGGGCGACTGCGGCAGCGCGAAGAACTCGCCGTCGTGCACGCGGCTGGGCACGAGGTAGTCGCGCGCGCCTTCGGGCGTGCTCTTGGTGAGCATCGGCGTCTCGATGTCGATGAAACCGTTGGCGTCGAGGAACTTGCGCACCTCCATGGCCACGCGGTAGCGCAGCATGAGGTTCTTCTGCATGTAGGCGCGGCGCAGGTCCAGCACGCGGTGCGTGAGGCGCGTGGTTTCGGAGAGGTTCTCGTCGTCGAGCTGGAACGGCGGCGTCACGCTGGCGTTGAGCACTTCGAGCTCGTGGCACAGCACTTCGATCTTGCCGCTGGTGAGGTTGGCGTTTTCGGTGCCGGCCGGGCGCGGGCGCACCTTGCCGACCACCTTGAGCACGAACTCGTTGCGCACACCCTCGGCCGTCTTGAACATGTCGGGGCGGTCGGGGTCGCAGACGATCTGCACCAGGCCTTCGCGGTCGCGCAGGTCGATGAAGATCACGCCGCCATGGTCGCGGCGGCGGTGGGCCCAGCCCATGAGGGTCACGGTTTCGCCCATCAGCGCTTCGCTGACGAGGCCGCAGTAGGTGGTTCGCATTGGGGTCACTCCAGGATTCTTTTGATTGGCCGGCTTAGAGCGTGGGAGGCAGGCCGGGCGGTCGTTCGTGTGATGTGCGGCGCGTCGGGAGCTGTGTCGCAAGCCCTCAGGACTGAACGCTTGCCAGGCGTTCAGCCCCCGAGATTTCGGCCGTCGGCCTGCGCGGCCACCGGTTCCAGCACCGCTGTTGCCGGCTCGTAACGAGGAGCCACCACGCCCATCGAGATGATGTACTTCAGGGCTTCGTCCACGCTCATGTCGAGCTTGATGACATCGGCGCGCGGAACCATGAGGAAGAAGCCGGACGTGGGGTTGGGCGTTGTGGGGACGTAGAGGCTGAGGAAGTCCTCGGCGTGCAGGTAGTTTGCCACCTCCCCCCCTGGGCGACCAGTGACGAAGGCGATGGTCCACGAGCCGTTGCGCGGGTACTGCACCAGCACCGCTTCGCGAAACGCCTGCCCGCTGCTGGAGAACAGCGTGTCGGACACCTGCTTGACCGAGCTGTAGACCGACTTGACGATGGGGATGTTGTTGAGCAGCCGGTTCCAGCGCACCAGCCACCACTGGCCGAACATGTTGGTGACGAACATGCCCGTCAGCAGCATGCCCAGTATCACCAGCACCGCGCCCAGCCCGGGCACGCGCTGCAGCCTTTCGAGTGCCGGCGAAGCCGTGGCCGGCAGCACGGCCTGCATCACGCGCAGGAAACCGTCGAACACGCCGTCGGCCAGGCCGAGAACCCAACTCAGGACCCAGACGGTGATCGCCAGCGGCAACCAGACCAGCAGGCCGGCGATGATGTATTTCTTCACTGGAATCCTTGTGGGCGGGCAGTGCCCTCAGTGGCAGGCGCAGGAACCGCCGCAGGCCGTGGTGGCACCAGCCGAAGACGAGCCGCCGGTGTCGGTGCTAGTGGCGGAGGCCGCTGCCGGCGCTTCGACCGGCTTGCTGTCGGACGTATCGCTGTTGGCCGTGTTGCTGCCGGTAGAACCACCGGAGCTGCCGTTGCGGAAATCGGTCGCATACCAGCCTGAACCCTTGAGCTGGAATCCTGCAGCGGTGAGCTGCTTCCTGAAGGTCTCGGCGTTGCACGAGGGGCAGACAGTCAGCACGGGGTCCGAGATCTTCTGCAGCACGTCCTTCGCGTGGCCGCAAGACTCACAGCGGTAAGCGTAGATCGGCATGGCTAAGCCCTTGATTTAAAACGCGAAATTATAGGTGGAGCGCCACGTGGGGGCCGCCGCGCGCCGTTTCAAGCGGCGCGCAGGAAGTCACGCGGCCCGACAGCGAAAGGAGGCGCTCAGGCCAGGTGCGGGGCCCGGGTATGGTGGTTGGGGACGAACTGCGGCAGCAAGGATCCGGCAAACATGCCGACGAACGCCGCGATCAGCCCGGCCAACTGGCCCGGGAATTCTTCGCCCCAGGAGGTGACCTGCGGGAAGAACAGGAGCCAGGTCACGATGCCCAGGATGATGGACAGCACCGCGCCCTGCGTGGTGGCGCGCTTCCAGTACAGGCCCATCAGCAGCGGCACGAAGGCCCCCACCAGCGTGACCTGGTAGGCCGAAGACACCAGGTCGTAGATCGATGTGCCCTTCATCGCGATGGCGTATACGAGCACCATCACCGCGAACAGGAAGATCGTGATGCGCATGGACAGCAGGCGCCGGCGATCGTTCATGTTCGGGTAGAGGTTGCGCAGGATGTTTTCGACGAAGCTCGTCGAGGGCGCCAGCAGCGTGGCCGACGAGGTGCTCTTGATGGCCGACAGCAGCGCGCCGAAGAACAGAATCTGCATCACCAGCGGCATGTGGGTCATGATGAAGGTGGGCAGCAGCTTCTGGTAGTCGTTCTTGGCCAGCTCCATCGCG
>CAMLLU010000139.1 GCA_946480925.1 uncultured Rivibacter sp. | reverse complement strand
GGTACTTGTCGGGGTTGCGCATGAAGGCCGTGACCTGCTGCAGCGCGGCCTTGGCTTCCGTGGAGCCGATCACGTCGTCGAAGCCTGTGTCGGGCTTCTCGGCCAGCCTGGCCTTTGCACCACCGCCCATGCCGCCGGTCTGGCGCACCAGGTACACGCCGATCAGAACCGTGGCCGCCAGCGTGATCAAGGCCATCAGCCGCTCCATCACCACGCCGACGCTGGCCAGCACCTTCTGCTGCGTGGTGCGGGCATCCACCTTCACCTGCGTGAGTGCAAAGCCCTGCTCGCGGCTCAGCGCCTCGAGGCGGCCATGCATGCCCTCGCGCGTGCTCGACAGCAGCTCGGTGCTGAAGCGTTGCCCGTCGCGCGTGGTCACCAGCACGTGCTGGCCGTCCACGCCCACCGCGGCAGCCTGCCCCGCGCGCAGCGTGCGCTCGAACTCGGAAACGTCGCGCGGGTGGTCGAGCCAGGCACGCGGCTCGGCTTCGAACTGCCGCGCCAGCGCCGTCTTTCCTTCGGAAGAAGGCAGCGTGCCGCGGTATTCGAACGCCACCGCAGCAGCCAGAACCAGGAGCGAGGCCAGCGAACCGGCCACGTAGAGGGCCCAGCGGGGCCAGTTGGAGGGGTACTTCATCGCGGTCCAATGTAGAGACCGCCGATGAGACTACAAGTACGTGAGGTGTAAGGGCTCCAAGAAAGGTGCAAACGCCACGCTGTTTACACCGGCTCTCGCACCGTCGTTACAGAGGTGACGCGGGGCGTCACTCGTCGTCCGCCCGGGCCGACGCGCCGGACCGCCCCAAGCAAGGCCTCGCCCCCTCCCGCAGGGTGGCCGGCGTACTTGCCGGCCGGGTGCCCCCACCACTCACTGCACGATCTTGCCGCCCTCGCCGATCATCGCGAAGTCCACGTAACGCGAACCCGTGCGCCCGGCCTGGCTGAAGTCGAGCGCGTAGCCACCCACGTCCAGGCCGCCTTTTTCGAGCGCGGCGGTCACGGCAGGCGCCGTCAGTGCGCTGGCACGCTCCATGGCCTTGACCAACGCCTTGGCAGCGATGAAGCCCTCGATCGAGCGGGCCGATAGGTCCGGGTCTTTCGAGGCCTGGCGCAGCTGCAGGTATTCGCGCACCACCGCGCGGTTGGTCTCGCCCACCAGCGGCAGCACCACCGAGAAGGCGTAACCCCGGGCGCGCTCGCGGCCCAGCGTCTTGAGCAATGCATCGGTGTCGATGATGGACATGCCGTACATGATGGCCGGTCCACCGGCTTCACCGTATTGCTTCACGAACTGCACCGCCGCTGCCGTGGTCGCGCCCAGGAAGATCACCTGCGGGCTGGCCTTGAGCATGTCGGCCACGGCCTTTTCCACCGCCACGGTGTTGCGCGCGTAGCTCGAGCGCGCCACCAGCGTCACGCCGTAGCGCTTGGCCGCGGCTTCGGCACCGGTCACCACGTCCTTGCCGAGGCCGTCGTCCTGGAAGACGAGGCCCACGCGCTGGATGCCCAGGCCGGACAGCTGCTGGAACAGGCGGCCGATCTCGTCGTGGTAGCTCGCCTTCACCACGTGCATGCCGTCGGCCTGCGCCACGGTCGCGGCGCCCGAGACGGCACCCACCATCGACACGCGCTGCTTGACCAGCACGCCATCGCGCGCCAGCGCTTCGAGGTTGGTGGTGCCCACGGTGCCGACCAGCGCGACCGGCTGCTCCTGCGCGATCAGCTCATGCGTGAGGCGCACGGTCTCGTCGGGCTTCTGGGCGTCGTCGCGGGTGACGAGACGGATACGCTGGCCGCGCACGCCGCCGCTGGCGTTCACCGCGTCGAAGTACAGCTTGGCTCCGGCATGCATGGCCTTGCCGGTCACGGCCTGGGGGCCGGTGAAGGGCGCCACCTGGCCCACCACCACGTCGGCGTGGGCACTGCCGGCCCCCAGCCACAGCGCGGCGGCTCCCAGCAGGGTGCACAGCGTGGCGCGGGCGCCTTCGAGCGGGTGTTTCTGCTGCTGCGTATTTCTCATCCTGTTCTCCCGACAACGTCCTTCGTTCGATGGTTTCAGGGTGCCGAGGCAGCGCTATCTCGCCCCCTCGAAAAAGAGGCGGCTGGTGGCCGCCCTGGCGCGGGATTCTAGGAAGACATTGAGGGTTTACCCTGCCCATTTGGGCAAGCATTGCCGGTTGACGTGACAAAGCGCACGAAGGGATATGCGAAACCCGCTGGGGGCTCGCGCCTACAATGCGCGCCGTAGTTCACCCAAGACCGTCGCCCTGAGGTCTGTCGCTCGTTGTGTACCGCGCCGCAAGCGGGTGCACGTTCCGCTCGAAATCCCCGAGTCACGTTTCTTGAGTCGTACTGCCTCGCGTGCAGCGCTGTGCCGTGCGCGGGTTTTTCTTGGTTCAACACACAAAGGACAACGTGACATGAGCGCTGAAACCGGCATCGTGAAATGGTTCAACGACGCGAAGGGCTACGGGTTCATCGCGCGCGACGGCGGCGGCGAAGATCTCTTCGCTCACTTCCGCGACATCCAAGGCAACGGATTCAAGACTCTGGTGGAAAACCAGCGCGTCGAATTCGAAGTGAAACAAGGCCCCAAGGGCCCGCAGGCGGCGAACATCCGCCCGCTGTAAGCGCGTTTCGCTTGCCACCGGCAAAACCGCAGCTGTGCTGCGGTTTTTTTTCGCCCGCAAAGGCCGAGACCGGTGCACGACGCAGCCCGCGGCTTTGTGGCAGAGTCGCCCGCAGCCTTTGGCCCACACAGGAGGAAAAACCCATGAGCGAAGCCGCTCCCAGCCAGGAACTCATCGTCAAGGCCGACAGCATCACCGACAAGCTGACCTTCAAGTCGCGCTTCGTCATGGTGTTCGGCGAGATCAACGACAAGCTCGCGCGTGCCACCTGCGAGCGGCTGATCGCGCTGGCGCAGGAGTCCGACGCGCCGATCCACGTGCTGGTCTCGTCACCGGGCGGGCATGTCGAATCGGGCGATGCGATCCACGACATGATCCGCTTCATCAGCGCGCCGGTCACCACCATCGGCACCGGCTGGGTGGCCAGCGCCGGCACCCACGTGTACCTCGCAGCGCCGAAGGAACGGCGTGTGTGCCTGCCCAACACCCGCTTCATGATCCACCAGCCCGCAGGGGCCACTGGCGGCCAGCAGACCGACATTGCCATCCATGCCCGCGAGATCATCAAGACGCGCGAACGCATCGCCCGCATCACGGCTCGCGAAACGGGCCAGAGCTACGAGAAGGTGCTGGCCGACATGGAACGCGACTTCTGGCTGAGCGCCGAAGAGGCCATCGCGTACGGGCTGGTGTCGCGCGTGATCGAGCGGCAGGTGGACCTGATGGGCTGAGCCATCGCGGCACGCAAGGCACGACACAGGCACAGGGCTTGCTGCCCTTTCGTTGACGGCCGCGGCTTTCGGGTCGTGGCCGGTCTCTCAGCAGCGAAAGGAGATCACCATGCCTCAGTCCGCCTGGAGTGCCAAGCGTGAACGGCAGTACAAGCACATCAAGCAAGGCCTGAAGTCGCGCGGCAAGAGCGAAGACCTCGCCGAAGAGATCGCGGCCCGCACGGTCAACAAGGAGCGTGCACAGCACGGCGAGTCGAAGACCGCCAGCCGCTCATCGGTGAAAGACGTTTCCCCCGGCCACCGCGGCGGCAAGCGCTCGCACAGCGGCGAAGGCGGCCGCACCTTCGAGCAGCTCTACAACGAAGCGCGCCAGCGCGGCATCAAGGGCCGCTCGAGCATGAACAAGCAGCAACTGCTGCGTGCGCTTTCACATTGAAAGCCTGAACATCCTTCACCACAGAAGCGCAGAGGTGTGGAGAGTCGCGGAGCAACCCGAGGGTGTTCTCTGCGGTCCTCCGCGCTCTCCGTGTCTCTGCGGTGAATGGATCGGGCTCATCCCCTCTCGGGAATGAGCGTCTTGCTGAACAGCGTGGCGCCGTTGAGATCCTTCAGCGCCACGTTCATCACGCGGCTGCGTGAGTCGATGTCCACCTGGCCGAAGAACTGGAAGCCGGCGGAAGGCGGCGTGTTCGCTTCGGGTGGAGCCTTCTGGTAGACCACCTGCAGACCGAAGGTGCCGTCCGCCGCATTGGGGCCGAAGCTGCCGGCGTTCAGCGGGCCCGACACGAATTCCCAGAACGGGTCGAAATCGCTGTAGGCCGCCTTGCTGGGGTCGTAGTAGTGCGCGGCGGTGTAGTGCACGTCGGCCGTGAGCCACACGACGTTCTTGATGCGGGCGCGCTTGATGGCCGACAGCAGCCGCGCGATCTCGAGTTCACGGCCGGAAGCCGGGCCGTTCTCGCCATTGGCCACCGCCTCCCAGCGTGCGCGACCTTGGGCGTCCTTGCCGTCGGGCACGTGCAGGCCGATGGGCATGTCGGAGGCGATGACCTTCCACGTGGCCTTCGAGCGCTTCAGCCCTTCGAGCAACCAGGCGATCTGCTCGCGGCCGAGGAAGGCGGTTTCCGGCCCTTCGGTGGCCTGCGTGTTGTGCGTGTTGGGGCCGCGGTAGCTGCGCATGTCGATCACGAACACGTCGAGCAGCGGGCCGTACGGGATGTGGCGGTACACACGCTCGCTCTCCACATTGCCGGTGTGGCGCAACGGCGCGTATTCGAGGAAGGCACGGGTCGCGCGGCCGGTGAGCAGCGGGATGTTCTTTTCGGTGTAGCGCGCATCGGCCGACAGGTCCTTGCTGTCGGACCAGTTGTTGGTGACCTCGTGGTCGTCCCACTGCCAGATCTGCGGCACCTCGCGCGCGAAGCGCTGCACGTTGGTGTCCATGAGGTTGTAGCGATAGCGGCCGCGGAACTCGTTCAACGTCTCGGCCACCTTGCTCACCTCTTCGGTGACCACGTTGCTCCACACGCTGCCGTCCTTCAGCTGCACGGCGGCCTGGATGGGCCCGTCGGCGTAGATGGTGTCGCCGCAGTGCAGGAAGAAGTCGGGCTGCTCGGTGCGCATCTGCTCGTAGATCTTCATGCCGCCCCAGGCCGTGTTGATGCCCCAGCCCTGGCCGGCCGTGTCGCCGCTCCACACGAAGCGCACGTCGCGTGAACCGAAGCGGTGGCCCTGCCCGCCGGGCGCCAGGCGCAGGTGCCCGCTCACCGGCTCGGACAGCACACGCTCGTTGCTCAAGTCCTGCAGCACGACGCGGTAGTGGATGTGCTGGCCGCGCGGCAGGTCGGTGAGGTCGATGCGGCCGGTGTAGTCGCTCTCGGGCAGCAGGTAGGGCCCGCGCACGCGCTGCGCGTCGGCGAAGTTCTCGCGCGTGGACCACTCCACCCACATGCGTGAAGGCCGGTCGCCGCGCGCCCACACGATGGCACTGTCGTCGGTGACGTCGCCGCTTTGCACGCCGTGAGGCAGCTGCGGGCGCGCACCGTCACGCGTGATCACGGCCGGGGCTTGCTGGGCCCGCAGGATGCGCGGCAGGCCAAAGCCGGCAGCACCGACCCAAAGGCCCTGGCTCAAGAGGAGGTCGCGGCGTTTCATCGTCGTGGTGTGAGCGAGTGGTTGATGGCGCACGAGCATCACAGCCGGCGTTGACAGCCATGTGTCAGCGTGCCTCCAGTGTCTTCACGCCGAGTGGTTGCCACCAGCAAGCCAGGCGATCCTCATGCGCCGCCTGACTTCCTCCTGCGCGCCCAACGGTACCCAAGGTATGCCCCCACAAGGGGCAGCACCAACTGGACGATGAGCATCGGCAGATACACATCGTTTATGTCCGAGTCCGAGTGGATATAGCGCGGGCCGTACCAGCGGGCGAACAGCGCCAACGCGTAGTAGCTGACCGCCCCGAGCAGGGCTGCGCCAGCAAGTGCAGCTAGCGCGACCTTCACGGCATTTGCCAGAACCATATTTCTTTCGCCCTCCTGAAGTCGCTCCACCACCCGTCCCACGAGATGCCCCATTGGATACGGAACCACGAGGTCCGTTCGGTGAGGC
>CAMLLU010000138.1 GCA_946480925.1 uncultured Rivibacter sp. | reverse complement strand
GTCCGCCCGCTGTAATACCTCACCCGCACATACAGCGTGACGCTCGAAGCCCCACCATTCGAGTAGTTGATCGTGTCCACCGCCCCCGTGCCGAGAATGCTGCGCGCCACCTGCGTGCCGCTCGAGTTGTAGAGGTACAGGTCGTAGTCGCTGGCACTGTTGGGCGTAAGCGTGGCAGCCAGCGTGCGCCCGGCCGGCAACGTCACGCGGAAGTAGTCCGTGTCGCTCGTCGAGCCGATCGTGCCGTTCACCGTCGTGTTGGCATTGGCAATCACCTGGGCCGTGCCCGTCGTGTTGTTCGACTCGGTCTCGGCCACCGTGCCACCGCCCGGGTTGCCTCCACCGCCACCTGCCGCATCCACCGCCGCCGAAGCATCCACGATGCCGCTGCCGCACTGGCTGCACGTCGCCGGAAAGGCGCGTGAGCTCTGCTGCAGCCGCGTGAGCACTTCGTCGGGCGTGAGTGTGGAGTTCTTCGACAACATCAGCGCCACGACACCAGCCACGTGCGGCGTGGCCATCGAGGTGCCCTGGTACCAGGCGTAGGTGTCGCTGCCCGGCGCGGTCTGCCCGTTGTTGAGCGTGGAGAGGATGCCGTTCGTGGCGCTGCTGCGCACGTCACCGCCCGGGGCCGCCACTTCCACCACGGCACCGAAGTTGGAGTAGTAGGCACGCCCGCCGCTGCGGTTGGTGGCCGCCACGGTGACGACGCCCGAGCAGCTCGCCGGCGAGTAGTTGGCCGCGTTGGCGTTGCTGTTGCCGGCGGCCACCACCACCACGGTGTTGCGCGAGCGCGCGGAGTTGACGGCGTTCTGCGTCGTCGTGTCACAAGCGCCGCCACCGCCCAGCGACAGGTTGATCACCCGCGCCGGCGTGGCATTGGCCGGCACGCCGGAGACGCTGCCGCCCGAGGCCCAGATGATCGCGTCGGCGATGTCGGAGGTGTAGCCACCGCACTTGCCCAGCACGCGCAGCGGCTGCACCTTGGCGCCGAAGGCCACGCCCGCCACGCCGGTGCCGTTGTTGGTGACGGCCGCGATGGTGCCGGCCACGTGCGTGCCGTGCCAGCTGCTCGACTCGTCCTGCGTCGGCTGGCCGCTGCCGCATTCGCCGGCCTGCACCGCGTCGCCAGGGTCGCTGGCGTCGCTGTCGCGGCCATTGCCGTCGTTGGAGACCGTGGTGCTGGTGATGAAGTCGTAGCCGGCCACGATGTTGGCGGCCAGGTCGGCGTGCGGGCGGTACCCCGTGTCGATCACTGCCACCACCACGCTGCTGCCGGTGGACTTGTCCCAGGCGGCCGGCAGGTTCAGGCCGCCGGTGGCTTCGAAGTAGTGCCACTGCTGGCCGTACTGCGTGTCGTTGGGCACCAGCATCGGCTTCATGATGCGGTCGGGCTCGGCGTATTCCACCGAGGCGTCGCTGGCGGCGATCTCGCGGGCCAGGGCCGCTGCCTCGCTGTCCGTCATGCTGCGGTCGAGCTTCAGCACCTCGGCGTTCTGCGCGGTGCTGCGCACCCGCGAAAGCTGTGTGTTGAAACGCTGCCCCGCTGCCTGCAGCGCGCGCAGGCGCTGCTGCTGGGCCGCGGCCGCGGTTGCTGCGCCCGGGCCGCCTTGTGTGGTCGCAAGCGTGGAGCCGTCGCGGTACTTCACGATGAGTCGGTCGGTCAGCCCTTCCCTGGGGGCTGCTGCGGCAGCGCCGGCAAAACCGGGTGCTTGTTGTTGCTGCAGCGCGCGTTCGGCCGAGGTACCGGCCACCGCAACACCCGCAAAAAAGCCGCCTAGCAAGGCGGCGCCCACTACTTGCTTGACCCGGGGTCGGGCCACGATCTTCAGCGTCATGTGTCCTCCGCTTGTGAAGATTGAGTTCGGCCCGCGGGGTTTGCGGGCCGGCGGGCAAGATGCCCGAAGCGCCCCGGCTTCACAACCAAGGACAACGCCGTCGCGGCGGCAGTTGGTAACCAAACGAGACCACCTCCGCAAGGGGCACCAGGCTTGCTCACGCGCGCGCGTTATTGAGCGGTCACAGCATGCGGCTGCCGCTTTTTCGGGCAGCCTGCCCGCAGCACGGCCCTATCGGGATATGTCCCTAGTCGCTGGAACTTTCTGCTTCTGGCACAACAGGCATGGCTATTGCCTGCGGCAAACAGCTCGACTCACCACCAACGAAGAAAGGGGAGGCACCCATGCCCTTCGATCACGCTTTGCGGCGTGTGCTCGGCCATGCCGCCTGCTGGCTGCTGCTGGCGCTCGCAACCACCACCGCGCAGGCCGGCGCCACGCCGCCACACCAACGCTGCCTCACCGACTGCACGCCCCGCATCGGCATCGTCTCGGCCTTCGGCGCCGAAGCCGACATCCTGGTGGCGCAGACCACGGGCAAGCGCACCCACAGCATCAACGGCAACCGCTTCACCACCGGCATGCTGCGCGGCAACCGCGTGGTGATCGTGCTGTCGGGCGTGAGCATGATCAACGCCACCATGGTCACGCAGCTCATGCTCGACCACTTCTCCCTCGAGCGGCTGGTGATGAGCGGCATCGCCGGCGGCGTGAACCCGGCGCGCCACGTGGGCGACGTGCTCGTGCCCGCCAGCTGGGTGATGCCGATGGAGGTGTACTGGAACGCCGACGGCAACGTGCCCGCGCCCTGCGGCGCCGCCACCGACGTGAGCTGCCTGGGCTTGAAGCTCGCGCTCGACGCCAGCGGCAAGCCCCTGCCCGACTACCGCGTCGACACGCCGTCGGGGCCCGTGTCCACCGGCCTTTTCATGCGAGAGAACTTCGTGATGCACAGCGGCAATGCGCCGCAGGGCGAGTTCCGCTTCGACTACCAGGCCGACCCGCAGATGCTGGCCGTGGCGCGCTCGCTGTCGCCCACGCTGCAGCGCTGCGGCCCCAAGAACCCCAGCCTGTGCGTGAGCACCACGCCGCAGCTCGTGGTGGGCGGGCGTGGCATTTCGGGCACGGCCTTCCTGGCCAACCCGCAGTACCGCCG
The DNA here is from genome assembly GCA_946480925.1 of uncultured Rivibacter sp. The sequence goes on along the minus strand of CAMLLU010000138.1, from coordinate 3,068 downwards.
CTACGTGTTCGAAACGCTGCAGGCCGAAGCCGTGGACATGGAAACCGCCGCGCTCGGCCACGTGGCCTACGCGAACCGCGTGCCCTACATCGGCTTTCGCAGCCTGTCCGACCTGGCCGGCGGCGACCACACGCAAGACGTCGGCGCGTTCTTCGGCAGCGGCCTGGCCGAAGCCAACGCCTCGGCCGTCACGCTCGCCTTCCTGGAAGCCTGGAAAAAGCAACCGCAGAAAAAACCGCACAACACCGAAACGCAACAGCCATGAAGCCCGCACACCACATCGCCGCCCTCGCCTTCAGCCTGGTCGCGCTGCTTGCCGGCAGTGCCTGCGCGCAGACCGCTGAAAATGAAAAGCCTGCCCCGAAGCCACGCGCCCTCAAGGTGCTCATCGTCACGATGTTCGGCCCCGAGGCCGCGCCCTGGGTCGAGCCGTTTTCGCTCACGCAGGAGATCCCCGTGCCGGGCCTGAGCGAGGACTACCCCGCGCTCAAGTGCAACACCGACGACGTGTGCCTGCTCACCACCGGCATGGGTCACACCAACGCAGCCTCCTCCACGCTCGCCGTTGCGCTCGACCCGCGCTTCGACCTGCGCCAGGCCTACGTGCTGGTGAGCGGCATCGCCGGCATCGACCCCACGCACGGCACGCTGGGCACCGCCGCCTGGGCGCGCTGGCTCATCGACTTCGGCATCGCGCACGAGATCGACGCACGCGAAATGCCGCCCGGCTGGAAGAGCGGCTACTTCGGCATCATGACCAAGGGCCCGGGCGAAAAACCCAAGTTCGACTACCGCACCGAAGCCTTCCAGCTCGACGAGGCCTTGCTGCAGCAGGCACTGCAGCTGAGCCGCAACGTCAAGCTCGAAGACAGCAAGGAGGCCCAGGCCTATCGCCAGCACTACCGCCACGCCCCGGCCAACCAGCCGCCGCGCGTGACACAGTGCGACACGATGGCCGGTGACACCTGGTTCCACGGCCACAAGCTCGGCCAGCACGCCACCGAATGGGCCAAGCTGCTGAGCGACGGCCAAGCCACCTACTGCACCACGCAGCAGGAAGACAACGCCACCTACAACGCGCTGGCCCGCGCCACCGCCGCAGGGCGTGCCGACGTGAAGCGCCTGGCCGTGCTGCGCACCGCCTCCAACTTCGACCGCCCCTATCCGGGGCAGACGGCCCATGCCTCTCTCATGGCCTCCACCAGTGGTGCGACCGGCGGCTTCGTACCGGCCACGAAGAACCTCGTGATCGCCGGCGGCCCGCTGGTGCGCGACATCGTGGCGCGGTGGGAGCTCTGGAAGGACGGTGTGCCGAAGTAGGTGGCACAGGCATTGCAGACGGGCTCCCCCACCACAAACCTGAGGAGCCCCATGTCTCACCGCACTCCAGCCTTGCACCCTCTTGCAGCAGCGATCGCACTCGCGCTCGTGCAAGGCACCGCCTTGGCGCAGTCGGAGCCCCAACCCGCCGAATCGTCCTCGCCTGCCAAGCTCGGCACCGTGACGGTGACCGCCGAGCGGCGCGCAGAGAACATCAAGGACGTGCCGGTGTCAGTGAGCACCTTGAGCGGCGAGAAGCTCGACGTGCTCAATTCCGGCGGCGAAGACGTGCGCTTCCTCTCGGGCCGCGTGCCCAGCCTCAACATCGAGTCGTCGTTCGGCCGCGCCTTCCCGCGCTTCTACATCCGCGGCTACGGCAACACCGACTTCCGCCTCAACGCCTCGCAGCCCGTGTCGCTCGTCTATGACGACGTGGTGCAGGAAAACCCCATCCTCAAGGGCTTCCCGGTGTTCGACCTCGAGCAGGTGGAAGTGCTGCGCGGCCCGCAAGGCACGCTCTTCGGCCGCAACACGCCCGGCGGCGTGGTGAAGTTCGACTCGGCCAAACCCAGGCTCAACAAGTTCGAAGGCTACGGCAGCCTTTCGTACGGCACCTTCGGCACCACCAACTTCGAAGGCGCGGTGAATGCGCCCATGGCCGAAGACTGGGCGCTGCGCGTCTCGACGCTGGTGCAACGCCGCGACGACTGGGTCGAGAACACCAACGACGCCGGCCCCACGCAAGACCTCGAGGGCTACCGCGATGCCGCGGTGCGCGCGCAGGTGCTGTTCCAGCCGCACAAGGACTTCAGCGCGCTGTTCAACGTGCACGCACGCGACTTCAGCGGCTCGGCGCGGCTGTTCCGCGCCAACATCATCCAGCCCGGCACCAACGACCTCGTCGCCGGCTTCGACGAGCGCAAGATCTCCATCGACGGCAGGAACGAATCCACGCTCACCAGCAAGGGCGCCAACGCACGGCTGCGCTGGGGGCTGGGCGACGTGTCGCTGTACTCCATCACCGCATGGGAGACGGTGGACGCCTTCAGCCGAGGCGACATCGACGGCGGCACGCCCTCGGGCCCGGGCACCATTCCGTTCCAGGTGGAAACGGCCGACGGCATTCCGAAGCACTACCAGTTCACGCAGGAGCTGCGCCTGGAGTCGAACACCAGCGCCCCGCTGGGCTGGCAGGCAGGCCTGTACTACTTCAACGAAGACTTCAAGATGGAGAGCTTCGGCTACGACTCCACCAGCGGCGGCGTGCAGAACGCCTACGAGCGCTCGCGCCAGAAGAACACCGCCTACGCCGTGTTCGGCGCGCTCACCTATGCCGCCACGCCCGCGCTGAAACTGCGCAGCGGCCTGCGCTACACCTACGACAAGAAGGACTTCGCGGTCGAGGACTACTTCAGCCCCGGCTTCGGCGCGCCCGCCACGTTCGAGCAACTCCAGGCGGCCGGCCCCACGAGCGCCAGCCTCTCGAAGAGCAAGGCCAGCTGGGACATGAGCGGCACCTACACGCTCAGCCCCGACGTGAACCTGTACGCCCGCGTGGCCAACGGCTTCCGCGCGGCCAGCGTGCAGGGCGCCGCGCAGTTCAACGGCCAGTCCATCGCCGAGCCGGAAACCAACACCTCCATCGAGGCCGGCATCAAGGCCGACCTGTTCGACAGCCGCGCCCGCGTGGCCTTCGGCGTCTTCCACTACACGGTGAAAGACCAGCAGCTCACCGCGGTGGGCGGCGC
>CAMLLU010000137.1 GCA_946480925.1 uncultured Rivibacter sp. | reverse complement strand
CGGCGAGGTCGCCCACGGCCTGGTAGCTCTCTTCGAACAGCCAGTCGTCGATGCCGGCAGCCTGGCAGGCGAGCACGCGCAATTGCGAGGTGGGCAGCACCTGCCGCGGCTTGCCGCCGGCGAGGAAGTACACGGCCCATGCAGCGTCTCGCGGCTCGGCCGTCGCGAAGTAGCGCTGCAGTGCCGCCACCTTGTCGTTGGTGGAGGTGGTGGCGTCGAGCTCGGTGTAGAGGTGTGAAAAGCGTTTCATCTGCCGCGTTGCTGAGGCACTCGGGAAATGGGCGTGTCCAGGGGGACTCGCGGCAGCCCGCCGGCGCGGCGTTCGTCCTACCGGTGACCGCGCCGCCGCGCAAAACGGACCAGGGCGAACACGATCAACAGCACCGGGACATCCAGCATGAGCAGAAAGGGCAAAGGGCTGTCCCATTTATCCATGTTGGTCGTCATGCCGTAGTAGGGTGGCCCATCGCCGTAGGCTTCGATCAGCTGTGTGATCGTCACGAAGCCCGCCAGGCTCAGCAAGGCAACTGCGGCCAGCATGGCTGCGACAGCGGAAAGTTTGCGGTGCATGAGACTCATCAGTTCATCAGTAGTAGACCGACAGCGAAACGTAGCAATGCCTTTCGTCGCCCAGCTCTTCTCGCAGCGCGGCCACGAAGTCATCCCGGTGAAGCGCAGCGACACCGCCGCGCGCTGGCAATGCGGATGGGTCGGCTTGGCCCGTTCGTGTTCATAAGTCGCCATGGCTTCTTTCTCCCTTGGATCGCCGTCAAGGGTTGGGATGCTACCGAGCACGCTACGCGTCTTCACTCCCTAGACGGCCAGGCGCCTGGTCACGCAGCGTGACCATCCATTGCCGGGTTCAGCGGTCGCCTTTGGGCCGCAGCAGGCCTTCGCGAAAGCGCTCGAAGCCGGGTTCGCGATCGGTGTATTCCTGCGTGATGCGGGCTGCATCGGCCTCGCGGCAGCGTTCGATGAAGGCCGACAGCCCCGTGCGATGGTGCGGCTGCAGGTTGGTGTCGCTGCGCAGCACGATCTCGGCCACGAGCGCCCAGTCGACCACCGTGTCGCTCAGCCATGCGCGGGCACCTGCGGGCAAGTGGCGCACGAGTTCGAGCAGGGCCGCATTCGCATCGGGCGACGCGATGGCGGCCACCGCAGGCCAGCGAGGCAGCAAGGGCTGCCCGGGCGGCAGCGGCTCCCACAACGCGACGAGGTAGTGCGCCGGGTGGTGGCCGTGCGCGCCGGCCTCGAAGGCGCGGCGCACGGCACCGACCCACACGCCGGGTGCGTAGGAGGTGGCCAGCCGTTTGGCGGCTGCGGCAAGCGCTGCGCTCATGGCCTGCCCATCATCCCCTTGCAAGCAATGTCTGCCGGGCGGCCATGCAAGAACCCCTGCTGCGGCACCGGTGACGCGGCCGCACCGCCGACCTCACCGCGCTTCGCTGCGCGTGGTGGCCAGCGACGTGTTGCCGCCCTGCAGGTGCTGCTGGAAGAAGCGCAGCGCATGCCCGAACTGCAGCGCCTGGTTGCCGCGGGTGGAGGCACCGTGGCCTTCGTCGGCAAAGATCATCAACTCCACCGGCACGCCGCGCGAAGCCGCGGCCTCGTGCATGAGCAGCGACTCACCCACCGGCACGCGTGGGTCGTTGGCACCCTGGATGATGAGCAGCGGCGCCTTCAGCTGCGCCACGTGGGTGGTGGGCGAAAGCTGTATGAGCGCGTCGCGGTCCTTCACCGGGTCACCGTATTCGCTGGCGCGCAGCGCGCGGCGATAAGGCGCGGTGTTCTCCAGGAAGGTGAGCAGGTTCGCGATGCCGACGTTGGACACGCCCGCGTCGTAGGCACCGGCGAAGCGCGTCATCGCATAGAGCACCGAATAGCCGCCGTAGCTGCCGCCGTACACGCCGATCTTCGGCGCCGCACCGCCCTTCGCCCACGTCTTGCGGATGTGCAGCGCGGCGTCTTCGATGTCGGTGATGACCTGCAGGCGCTTCGGGCCGTTGTCGGCATCGAGCCAGGCCTTGCCGTAGCCCGACGAGCCGCGCACGTTGGGCTCGGCCACCACGAAGCCGGCTTCGACGAAGAACTGCCAGATGGGCGAGAAGCCGGGCCGCGTCTGCGCCTCGGGGCCGCCGTGGAAGTGCACGATCACCGGGCATGGCGTGGCCGCTGCCGCGCATTGCGCGCTGCGGCGCACGAACATCGGGATCTGCGTACCGCCGCGCGCGGGGTAGCTCTCGAGCGTGGCGGCCACGAAGCCCTTGCTGTCGAGCTCGGGCACCGAGGGCACGACCCAGCGTGTGAGCCGGCGCGTCTGCCAGTCCCACACGAGGCTTTCGCGCGGGCGGTCGGGCATGGCCACGCTCAGCACGAGCCAGCGGCCATTGGGCGTGGTGTTGCCGACGAGTTCGTGCTCGGCGCCCTTGGGCCACGGCAGGACGAGCGGCTTGCCGCTGCGCGCGTCATAAGCCTTCGAGCGCGTGTAACCCGCTTCGTTGATGGAGACGTACAGGCGTTCACGGGTTTCGTCGAGCTTGAAGCTTTCGACCTCCCACTGCGCCGAGCTGCCGGCCTCCAGCGGCTGCAGCTCGCTGCCGGGGCGCAGGCGGTACAGGCGGTTCAAGCCGGTGAGCTTGGGCGTGGCCACGAAGTATTCGCCGTCACGCGCGCCGAAGGCCACGTCGTAGATTTCGGTTTCGCCCTGGCCGACGATCGGCGAGAGCTGGCGCGTCGCAGCGTCGAACAGGAACCACTCGCGCGCCTGCGAGCTGGGCAGCTTGACCATGAGCAGCTTGCCGCCGGGCCCCACTTCGCCCACGCGCCAGAAGCCCCGTTCGTCGAGCAGCCGCTCGTTGCGGCCGCTGGCGATGTCGTGGCGGTACAGCGCATAGGAATCGGGCCGCACGTCGTTGGCCACGTAGTACAGCGAGCGGCCGTCGCGCGAGAAGCCCTGGAACTCGGTCTGCACGCCACGCTTGTGCTGCACGGTGCGCAGCGGCCCGCCCTCGGCGCCTTGCAGGTAGACGCCCGGGTTCTCTTCGCCCTTGCGGTCGCGCTCCATCGCGATCCAGCGGCCGTCGGGCGACACGGCCTGCAGCGTGGTGCGGTCTTCACCACCGGTGAGCTGCTGCGGGAAGCTGGCGGGGCCATCGAGGCGCCACACCTGGTCGACCCCGGTGACGCGCCACGTGAAGAACAGGCGCTTCCCGTCGGGCGACAACATGCCGGCCCCGGGTGCGCGCAGGTCGAGCAGCGACTGGATGCGCTGCGAGATCGCCTCCGGCAAGGCAGCGGGCTTGAAGCGCGCCAGCACCTCGGGCGGCACGGAGCCCACGCCCAGGCCCTTGTAGGAAGAGGCCGCGGGGGCACTCGCAGCAGCGGAAGAGGCCGGGGCGTCGGCGGCGAGGCCTGGAAGCGGCGCCGACAGCGCGGCGGCCATGGCCGCCAGGGCGAGGCCGCGGGTGGCGGCGCGAAGCAAGTCGTGAGCCAAAGAGGATCCCCCTGTGGTGGACGGACACGGCCATTGTGCCGCCCTCCCCCCCGGCGCCTCGCTGCTACTGCGCCTGCGCAGCAGCGGGCAGCGGCCGCTCGGCCTCGACCTCGGCTTCGGCCTGCTGCAGCTCGGCCACGGGCCGGTCGTGCAGCACGTCGTGCAGGCGCTGCTCGTCGAGCTGGCCGCACCACTTGGCCACCACCAGGGTGGCCACGCCGTTGCCCACCAGGTTGGTCAGGGCACGCGCTTCGCTCATGAAGCGGTCGACACCGAGGATGAGCGCCACACCGGCCACCGGCACGCCGCCCACGGCCGAGAGCGTGGCCGCCAGCACGATGAAGCCGCTGCCGGTGACGCCCGCGGCGCCCTTGCTGGTGAGCAGCAGCACGGCCAGCAGCGTGAGCTGCTGCACCAGCGTCATCGGCGTATCGGTGGCCTGCGCGATGAACACCGCGGCCATGGTGAGGTAGATCGAGGTGCCGTCGAGGTTGAACGAATAGCCGGTGGGGACGACGAGCCCCACCACCGACTTGTGCGCGCCGGCGTGCTCGAGCTTGTTCATCATCTTGGGCAGCACGCTTTCGCTGGACGAGGTGCCCAGCACGATGAGCAGCTCCTCGCGAATGAAGCGCACGAACTTCCAGATCGAAAAGCCGTGCAGCCGCGCCACCGCGCCGAGCACCACGAAGACGAACAGCAGGCAGGTGACGTAGAAGCCGAACATCAGGTGGGCCAGCGACACGAGGCTGTCGAGCCCGTACTTGCCGATGGTGAAGGCCATGGCACCGAAGGCGCCGATGGGGGCGACCTTCATGATGATGCCCACGATGGCGAACAGCACCTGCGAGACCTTCTCGATCACGGTGTAGACGATGTTGTGCTTGCCGCCGAAGTGCTGCAGCGCGAAGCCGAACAGCACCGAGAACAGCAGCACCTGCAGGATGTCGCCCTTGGCGAAGGCATCGACCACGCTGGTGGGGATGACGTTGAGCAGGAAGTCCGACGTGCTGGCCATCTTGCCCGGGCCGGTGTAGGCGGCCACGCTCTTGGCGTCGAGCGAATGCGGGTCGACGTGCATGCCCGCGCCGGGCTGCAGCAGGTTCACGACCACGAGACCGATGACGAGCGCGACCGTGCTCATGATCTCGAAGTACAGCAGCGCCATGCCGCCGGTCTTGCCGACCTTCTTCATGCTTTCCATGCCGGCGATGCCCAGCACCACGGTGCAGAAGATGATGGGCGCGATGATCATCTTGATGAGCCGGATGAAGCCGTCGCCCAGCGGCTTCATCGCCTCACCCAGCGTGGGCGCGAAATGCCCGAGCGCAATGCCGATGGCGATGGCCACCAGCACCTGGACGTACAGGCTGCGGTAGAGCGGGCGTTTTTGAGGTGGGGCGTGATCGGCGAGGGCGACGGCGGCAGACATGGAGCGGCTCCTGAGGGGGTGACGGAGGGCTCGCAATCTATGCCGCAAAGCGGGTTGTTCCTGTTGTGGAAGTTTCGTAGCGGAACTCCACAACACCCGCAAAGCCAGCAACCACGCGGGTCCGCGCCGGGCTGGCATGAAATCACATGCTCAGGTGGAGGTCGGTGCGTCGCCGGCGGGCTCTTCGGCAGGGGCCGTTTCCAGCGCCTCGTCGCCGTATTCAGTGCGAAAGGCGTTGGCCTGCAGGCCTTGTTGCTGCAGCCAGCGCACCATCACCGCTTCGTAACCATGGGTGACGATCACGCGCTCGGCACCGCTGTGGCGAATGGCCTGCATGAGCCCCGGCCAGTCGGCATGGTCGCTGAGCACGAAGCCGCGGTCCACGCCGCGTCGGCGGCGCGCACCGCGCAGGCGCATCCAGCCGCTGGCGAAGGCGTCGCTGCCGTCGGCGAAGCGGCGTGCCCACGGGCTGCCGTGCACGCTGGGCGGCGCGAGCACGAGGGCCGTCTTGAAAAGCGCCTTGTCGGTGGCTTCGCTGACCAGCTGCGTGGGCGGCAGCGCGACGCCGGCTTCGCGGTAGGCGCGGTTCAGCGGCTCGACCGCGCCGTGCACGACGATGGGGCCGATGCTCGCGTCCACGCCGGCCAGGATGCGCTGCGCCTTGCCGAAGCTGTAGCCCATCAGCAGGCTGGGCCGGCCCGCGGCCGCGTTGGCGCGCCACCAGGCGTCGATGTCGGCGAACACCTCGCTCTGCGGCGGCCAGCGGTAGATGGGCAGGCCGAAGGTGGATTCGGTGATGAAGCAGTCGCAGCGCACCGGCTCGAAGGGCGTGCAGGTCGAGTCGATCTCTAGCTTGTAGTCGCCCGACACCACCCACACGCGGCCGGCATGTTCGAGCCGCACCTGCGCCGAGCCGAGCACGTGGCCGGCCGGGTGCAGGCTGATGCGCACGCCGTTGTGTTCGATGGCTTCGCCCCAGGGTAGCGTCTGCAGCGTGATGTCTTCGCCCAGGCGGACGCGCAGCACGCCTTCGCCCTGGGCCGAGGCGAGGTAGTGCTCGTGGCCGGCGCGTGCATGGTCGGCATGCGCATGGGTGATCACGGCACGCGACACCGGCTGCCAGGGATCGACGTAGAAGTCGCCCGCCGGGCAGTAGAGGCCTTGCGGCCGTTCGACCACGAGGTCGGTTTCAGGCATCTCAATTGGCCACGGCGTCTTGGCAGCACCGCAGGCGCATGAAACAGGATTCAACAGCCTTCACCGCGGAGACGCAGAGACTCGCGGAGAAGTACAGGTCTTCTCTGCGGCCCTCCGCGTCCTCTGCGCCTCTGTGGTGAATGAATTGGGAGTTCATTTCAATAGCGTCCGGTGGCGCCGGCCACGCGCAGGTACACCCGCGCGCACCACGCCACGAAGCCGCGGTGCAGCAGGCCCAGGCGCACGCCCACGTCGGTGAGCGTGA
>CAMLLU010000136.1 GCA_946480925.1 uncultured Rivibacter sp. | reverse complement strand
GGGGCCAAGTGAGCGGCAAAGGGGCGCAAACCGGCCCTCAACCGGAGTCGGATTTGTTTCGCTTTGTTAGTCGTCCATTTGGCGCAAGGAGCCGGTCGTCGCTTGGTCAGGGTGTGCGTGTCGCTCCTTGTAGGCTCTGCACAAAGGACCAATTGAGCCACGGTGGCCTCCCAAAGGGAGCCTCCGAGTTCAGCGACATTGAATGGCGAAAGACGAAAAGAAGGACTCCCTCAACGACGACGGGCTGAGATACCGCACCAAGGTGGCAGGCTCACCATTCGGGCGAGCCGGCCCCCACGTCACCGCGTCAAAGTCCTGCTACCTCTGTGGCAAGCACCGGCCGGTCGCGGCTCTGCAATACAGACGCCTGCTGGGCAAGAGCCAAGCGGTCTGCGCCCCATCTTGCAAGGCGCTCGAGCAGCATCAGGATTTGGAGAGCGACGCCGTCGCTACGGGCGCGCAGCCCTCCGAGTAGCCACCGACAAGAACTCCGATTGCGGCGGTCGATACGTCGGGCCGCGCCGCTCTGAATCGCCTTACGGATGACGGCGTCACCAGGGAGCGCATTGATGACGATGCGTGCCCTCAGCGCTTGCGCCCCCGATGCGCGACGAGCAACGCGTAGCAGGCGGCGCTCACCACAAGGCACAGACCCAGCACGCTCCATGGCTGCCTTTCGAGCCCGCGCCACGTCTCCCAGGCCACCTGCTGCGGTGTGATCCACCACGTGGCCAGGTCGCCACTGCCCGCCTCGATCAAACCTGCGTCGGAGATGCGCGACTGCGACTGCATGAGCAGGCGTCCGAGAAACTTCATCACGGGGCTGGTCTGTTCCCTGAGGCCGCCGCCGAGCACGGGGGCGACGGCCAAGGCCGCGGCAAGAAGAGGCAGTCCCCAGCGCTTGAGCCAGGCACTGGCCACCATGGCGACCAGCACCAAGGGCATCAGCCACAAGATTCCCAGCAGCAGGCTCACCACCATGCGTGCGAAGAGCGCCGCGTTGGCGGCGCTCGCTTGCAGCCACGCAACGTCCAGCAGGGCTGCGGGACCATGCTTGGCCAGCACGAGGATCGGGCCGATGCCCGTGCCGCAGAGGTAGGCCGAGCCAAGCGCGGCCAGCGGCATCAGGAACAGATGCATCAGCAGCATCGCACCCACACTCGCCCAGTGGCCCACCGGCAAGGTCATCCAGAACTCGACCGACCGATCGTTTTCGTCACGCCTGGCAAGCCCGAGCGCCTGCACCGGTACGGCAAGCCAGAAGATCATCGCCGTCAGCGTGATCGCCCCCGACGTGCTCATCAGCACGAGGCTGTTGGGCTGTGCGGTCCAGGGGCGTTGCAACTCGAGGGCGAATGTCAGTGCCGCGCCGCCGAGCGTCAGCCATAGCCAGCCTGCCCTGTACTGCATCCACTCGCGCAGCATCAGTGTCTGAAAACGGGTGTGCATGGCTCAGCCTCCCAACGGCAGGACTTCGGGCGTGCGCGTGAGCGCGGCAAACAGCTCCGCCAGCGTCGGGCGCTTGCGTCTTGTGCCTGCGGCGTGCTGCTCGTGCGGCTCCTGCGACAGCGGGGTGCTGAGCGTGACGCGCCCTTCGTTGAGGATCACCACGTCGGAAGCCACCGGCTCGATCTGCTCCAGCTCGTGCGTCGCCACGACGACGCTGCGCTGGCCGTCGCACCACTCGCCGGCCAACATGGCATAGAACGCCTTGCGCGAGGGCATGTCGAGGCCCAAAAGTGGGCTCGTCCAGGAGCATGAGCCTGGCATCTATCGCGGCGATGAGCGCGAGATGCACCTGCGCCACCATTCCCTTCGAGAGTCGCTCCACCGGTTGCGAGAGGCTGACGCTGGTGCGGCGCAACAGCTCGCGTGCGCGCTCGGCCGAGAAACGCGGCTGCAGCCCCGTCATCAACGCAATCAACTGCTCCACGCGTGCCCAACGCGGCAGGATCGCCACGTCGGGGATGTAGCAAAGCGATTCCAGCAGCCGCACACGCTGCCTGTGTGGGTGCAATCCCAAGACCTGCAAGCTGCCCTCCACCGGCAACAGGCCCACCAGGGCCTTGAGCAGCGAGGTCTTTCCCGCACCGTTGTGCCCGACCAGCCCCACGATGCGCCCTGGGGGGACCATGAGGTCGATCCGCTCCAGCGCCGTCTTGTGCCCATGCCGCACGCTCAGGCTGCGGGCCTCGATCAAGAGATCCATCGACTTTTCTCCCTGTCGTTTATTGAAGGCTCCACTGTACGGAGGGCGACTCGTGGAAGCACCACCGGAAGTGACGAAACGTCGTGGCAACGGCATGGCCTGTCTGTGAGGAAGACGAATTGCAGGCCCCGGTGCTGCACGCGAAACTGCTCTCCCTGCGACGCGCAACGGCGTGTTGGCCCTTGTCGGCGTAGGTCATTGCCGGCGGGTCAACACTGGCGCCCGGCAAACAGGGAGTCGTCATGAATTCAAAGACGTTCTTGCACACGCTCATATGGGCGGCATTCACCCCCGCGGCCTTGGCGGCGGATTGGCGCGACTACTCGATCGGCAAGGCAGGCAAGCTGCAGTACGACGCAGCCTCCTATCACCGCGAGCCGGGGAGCCCGCGTGCCACCATCGAGACGCGTGCCGTTCTGTCGGAGCCCGGTCACCTGGAGGACGGGCAAACCTACGCTTACGTCGAAACACTGACCGCTGTGGACTGCGACCGGCACGAGTCGGCCACGATGGAGCTGCGATTCGTAGGCACCAATCAACAGGTCCTGAGAAAAATGGCCTCCGGCACTTCTGAGTCGCCGGCCTTTGCCACGGCACAAGCCGGCAACTGGAAGCGCTTCGTGATCTCGGTGTGCCAGCTCGAGTTGCAAGGCTTGGGTGATACCTCGCCCAAGCGGCACTGGATCCACTATCTCGAAAACGAACGCGACGCCCTCTACTTCGACTCGGCCAGCATCGAGGCGCTGGGGCCGTACCTGAAGGCCCACGTTCGCCTGTACTACCTGGGCGGGGCCGAGATGCCCAGCGGCGAAAAGGTCGATCTTTCGGAAGCGAACTGGCTCATCGACTGTCGCACCAAGCGCGGCGCGGTCGCGACCGAAAAGAAGATCCGTGTCGAGGGCAGCCAAGGCAAGGTCGTCGCTTCGATGCAGGCCGACGCGAAGCGCATGCCCTTCGCCTTGCCGGCGCCAGGCACGCTGCCGGCCCTGTTCACCGACTCCCTGTGCAGCGGTGGGCTGACGCCTTCGCGCTGAGAGCTGGCGGCCCACCTCAGCGGGCCTCCTCGTTCAGCCGCTCGATGCGCTGCTGCAGTTTGTGAGAGGCGAAACGGTTGACGAGGATCACGGCCACGAAGAAGGCGGCGATGGCAAGGTTGGCGACAAACCCTTGAGCGAATGGCGTGCCGGCGCCGAGTTCGGTCTCGATACCCCAGCGGAAGACGACGGTGCCCGGCACAAAGGGACCGAGGTACCAGAAGGCCACCGAGCGCAGCGCGTCGCGCTGCCGCTCGAGCTGGCGGCGCTGGTAGTCGATCCAGGCGTGCTCGCCGCGGTCCTCTGGCTTCGGTTGGGTCGATGCCCTGGCATGCATCTGCCACGCGACGACGAGCGCACCGACGACGAAGAGCACGCTGCCCGCCCGCATCAGCGGGTATGGGAGCGTGACCGCGTAGTACGCGAAGATGAGCACGACAAGACCGCACCCGAGATATTCGCCGGCATTGCGGAGGGCGACGGTGCGTTGAAAGCGACTGGCAGTGCGGCGCACGTCATCGATGGTGAAGTCGGCCGCCGGTGCAGGCTGCGAGCGCCACAGGCGCTTCAGGTCGTCCGCATCGTCGGGCGTGGGGTCGTGGGGTTGCAGAGGGTCGTAGGGACGATTCATCGCTGGGGCTCCTGAACGCGGAGTTGCTGGGCGAGCACCGCCTTGATGCGGTGCACTTTGGTCGCGACGTTGCGGGCGGACAGGCCGGTGACCTCGCCGATGGCAGCCGCGTCGAGGTCCTCCAGGTAGAGCAGCATCACCTCGCGGTCCGCAGGCTTGAGGCGGTGGATCAGCGCGTAGATGCGCTGCAGGTCGATGCGGCGTTCTGCCGATGCGATGCCCGTGTCATCGCCGATGACGGCTTCGGCTGCGGCATCGTCGAGGCCGAGGTAGCCGCGCTCTGCCACCTTGCGGGCTCGTTCTATGTGGGAAGCGCCCACGTTGTGGGCGACGCGGTACACCCAGGTGCGCAGCCCGCACTGCCCGCGGAAGCCCGCGAAGCTCTGCCACAGCGCCACGTGGACGTCCTGCAGCAGTTCCTGGCGCCGGGCCTCGTCGCGTTCATAGCCGGCGACGAAGCGGGCGATGTCGGGGCCGTATTGGCACACGGTTTGCCGGTACAACGCGTCCTGGCGGCCGCGATCGCCGAGGCCGGAAGTCGAAGGTGTATCAAGCATGGGTGGTCGGCTGCTGGGCGTTGTTTCTTCCCAGGTAGTCCCCGACCGGCGAAGTTTCTTACGGCCTCGAACGCATGCCCATCAAGGCTGGGTGGGCTGACCAAGCGAGAGCGTCGCTCATGGGAGCGGCCCTCTCGCCCCACGCGGGCGAGCAATCAGTTCCACGGAACCACCGCCCCTGGATTCGGGCATTCCGGAACCTTCACTTCAGGGCAGTTCCTGAACCCTTCGGCCTTCACCGAACCGTTCGCGTTGCGATAGGGGTTGAAGCAGGCGTACGCCTCGTCGTACTGCTGCCATTGCTCGCTGCAGCTGGCGGGTCGCGTAGGCTCTACGGGCTTGAAGACGGTGGCCGGAGATGCCACCGGGGCAGAGGCTGCGGGCGGCTTCTTCTGAAGTTCGCCCTGATACCGCTTCAACCGCACTTGAGCTTCGCTGGCCTGGGCACCGGTCGGCCGGTCGTCGAGCAGCTCGAGCGGCTTCGGCTTGTTCTTCTGCCCTTCGGGTGGGGTGTCACCGTAGTGGACCTTCCCTTGCCCGTCGACCCACTTGTAGACCTGGGCATAGGCGGCAGGCGCGGCCAGAGCGACCGACGAAACGAGGGCAACGGTTCGCAAGCTGACGAGGCACATGAGGGACGGCGGTTCCAGCGGTGGTGTGCCTGCACACAGTACACGAAGGCCGGCACATGCATCGACCTCGGCAAACCTGTAAGAGGGCATTGCAACTTACAACATCCCTGGTTTCGACGCCTACAGTGGTTCGATGGTGTCGCGATGGGTATCGCAACAGGGAGGCCGCCATGCGCCATAGCTTGTGCAAGTTGCTGCTGACGGGCGGCCTGTGTGCCGCAAGTGGTGTGCATGCCCAGCAGTTCGCCTGGGACGCACGGTTCATACGGGCGCCTGAGGGTCGGCTGGTCGATGCGGGCCACCTCGATGATTCGGGCCGTGTGGTGGGCAACTACCTCGTGCCCGGCAGTGGCTTGAACCAGGGCTTTTTCTTCGACACCAATGGCCGCGTCGAGCTGTTCGGCCGCCCCGGTGACCCGGCATTGGCCAGCCGAATGAACGCCCGCGGTGAAATCATCGGGACACGTATCGGCTCCGATGGGGATCCACGCCCCTACATCTACCGCAATGGCAGCTGGACCGCGCTGGTGGCCCCCAACGAAATGCCGCAACACAGCGGTGCACACGTGGGCGCCTTCAACGATGCCGGCCAGGTGGTCCTCAACTACCGGACACCTCCTGGCCTGTACCAGCCCTACCACACCTCACTCGTCCAGCCCAATGGCCGCTACATCGACGTGGGGCACCTTGGCGGCGAATACACCGTGGGAATGAACATCAACAATGCCGGCCAGGTCGTCGGCCACAGCAACCTGCCGCGCGACGCAGACAACAGCTTCGGGCCGACACATGCCTTCGTGTACCAGCACGGCGTCATGACCGATCTGGGCACGCTGGGCGGTTCCTACAGCACGGCGGCCGACAACAACGACCGTGGCCAGGTGCTGGGCGATGCGTACACCTCCCCTTTCGAGAGCCATGCCTTCCTGTGGGAAAACGGCGTGATGAGGGACCTGGGCACGCTCGGCGGAGGGCGGACTCTTTCATCGGATCTCAATGAACGCGGCGAAGCCGTGGGCGATTCAGCGCCCGATCCGCGCGTGTCGAACGACTTCGGCCATGCGTACCTGTACAGCGACGGTCGCATGCAGGACCTCCATCCGCTGCTGGGGGGTGACGACAGCGCTCAAAGCAGCGCCATCCACATCAACGATCGCGGCCAGGTGCTGGCATGGTCATGGATGCGCGAGCCAGGAGGCCAGCACGTCAGCCACATCTTCTTCTACGAGAACGGCCAGGCCATCGATCTGGGCACCTACCTGCAGGACTCGTTTGGCGCAACGGTCCGCATCAATCCGGCAGGCATGGTGCTCAACAACCTGGGGCAGATCCTCCTGCAGGTGTCCTTCGCATCCGACGAGTCGGCGTACTACCCGTTGTTGCTGACGCC
>CAMLLU010000135.1 GCA_946480925.1 uncultured Rivibacter sp. | reverse complement strand
GGCTGCTGCGCTGTTGCGGCGCCATGTCATTGGATCCGGAAGTCCGCAGCGTCACGTCTGGTGTCCCAGCGGGTGCTTGCGTAGGACCTTTCTTGTCGATCTCTGTTTGAAGCTTGCCAATCTCCGCATCGGTCTTGGCGATCAGACCGTCGAGCACGGGGGTCGACTTGATGTTGTTGATGCTCATGGTGACTCCTGTTTGAAGACTGCTATGTGCAGTCGTTAAAGGCTCCCTTGTAGGGGTGCGCTTCCGGTACGTTGAAGTGGTGGTTCAGCCTTGCGACGTGGCAGGCAGCCCCTGTTTCCACCGCGCCGCAAACGCCGCGACGGTGGCTTGCATCTCGCCGGCGGAGCCGGTGAGCAGCGCACGGGCCACGACCCGGGCACCGACGTCGCGCGCCAGGTGCTCGGAAGGTGGCGTGAGTTGCAGCGCAGGCTCCTTGAGCACGTAGCGCGTCACGCAGCGTGCCGAGTCCTGCAGGGTATTGCCGGCCAACACCACCTGCGCGTTCGACGCATCCGCCCCCAGCCCGCAACGGTTGCGCTCGATGAACTCCTTGAAGCGCGGCGATTCGGTCATCACCACCACGCCCCGAACGGCAGCGGGCGTGGCCTGCGGCGAATCGGCGCTGAAGCAGCGCGACGTGTCGATCACCAGCTGCTGGCGCCGCACGTCGAAGAACAGCGGCTGCGCCAGCGGATCGCCCAGCACCTCGGCGGCGCTGTCGGCCAGGCCACGGTAGGTGGGGGCATCGACGTAGGCGTGATCGAACCGCCCCTTGAGGAACAGGTTGATCTCGGGGCTGTACAGCACGCCGCGGCCCTGCATCAGCTGCCCCAGCCGCAACTGCAGCGCCTGGATGCTGAAGTAGCGCATGGTCAGCAGCGAGTCGCTGCCGTCGAGCACGCCGTTGGCGGGCTTCCAGATGGTGCCCATGCCGGCGTTGAGCTCCCGCAGGTTTTCGGTGGGCACGCCTTCATCGCCGGGCACGATGGGTGGGTAAAGCATCGTGTGCGGCTTGAGCAGCAAGGCACCACGCTCGGCACGGCGTGCCGTTGGCGCTGGCGAAGCGCGCTCAGCATTCACGTGAGCGACAGGTGGCATTTCGATCTTCTCCGTTCATCTGGTAACGCTGATGGTTGGGAGCATCAACTCTTGCGACGCACCGGCAAGGGCCGCATGCGAAGCACCATCAGCACAAGCGAAGCCATGCGGCGGTTTCAGTGGAGGGTGGGCAGCGCCGTGCCCACGGCAGCCTCGCCCTGGATGAGCGCCTGCAGCATCACCGTGCCAACGCCGCCGGCAAGGTCCAGCGCCGTGGCCACGTCCTGCGCGTTGTCGATCCACGCGAGCGATTCGAGCTGCAGCAGCCCCTCGGGCGACGTGCCCAGGTACCAGCCGAGTTCGGCCAGCACCAGGGACTGCACGTCGAGAACGTGCTGCGCAGCCGTGTCCGCCACTTCCGCGCTGGAAAGCGGCAGCAGCGTTTCTGTGCGCACGGCCGGCTTGCCGTCCATCAGCTGCAGCCGGCACATGAAGCCGGCCGGCCCCGAGAACAGGCGCGGCGCAGCGAGTTCAACGCCTTGCGCCGGCGGCAAGCCCAGGTGTGTGGCCAGCTGCGAAAGAAAGTCGATTTGTGCCGGCGTCAGCGGCGGCAGCGCAACAGTAGCAACTCGCTTGTTTGCGACTGCAGCGGTGGCTCGTTCCATCAAGTAGCCTCCTTTGCGGATAGCTACAAGGCTATGACCCTCATCGATGAAATCTGTAGGGAGATGCGCAGCTTTCGACTGGACAGCGAAGCAATGCAACAAAAAGAAAACCCCGGAGCTTGGCTCCGGGGTTGAAAGACGGGCCCCTTGAAAGGGAGAGGAGAACAGCCGCAGGAACTGCGTTGGGGCCCGGCGTTGCAAGCAGTCGACACAGTCGACGTGCATGCACAGGATGCGGCCTCACGAGGCCCGCGGTCATGACCACGAGCTGACTTTTTGTTGACGGCGCGACGAAGGCCTGTTCAGCGCGACGGTGGCTTGAGCCACGCGGCAAGGTCGTGGGCCATCGACTGCAGCGCCAGCTGCGGCTTCACCTGCTCGAAGAACACGGCCACCAGCATCACCAGCATGAGCATGGCGACCGCGCCCTTGATGGGTTGCCCGAGGTTGTTGGGCTCGAGCTTGTCGGCCGTCTTGGCGATGAGGCCGATGCCCACGTCGATGAGCAGCAGCACCATCACCACCGCGCTCGAGATCTTGACCACCGCCTGCATGTAGTTCGACACCTGCACCTGCAGGAAACGCTCGAGCAGTTGCGACCACTCGGGCATCAGCTTGTCCAGCGGCCACCAGTGGAACGACTCGAACAGCAGCCCCACGAGCACGATCATTCCGCCCAGCAGGTAGAAGCCGCAGATGGCCAGCTGCGACAGCAGGTTGCCCACCGGCGTGCTCTGCTCCCCGCTCAGCGGGTTGGTCTGCTGCACGTTGTTGTAGCCGGCCTGGTTGTCGATCATCACGCCCACGCCTTCGGCGATCCAGAAGACGGTGGAGACCGCGTAGCCCAGCAGCAGGCCGATGAGGCCTTCCTTCGCGATCATCGCCAGCAGCGTGATCGTGGGCACGTTGTCGACCACGTGCAGCGGCTGCCCCGCCGCGATGAAGATGCCGATGGTGAGCGCAATGCCGTTGCGCACGACGCCTTGCAGCACCTGGTCGTTGGTGACCGGCAGCACCAGCATCGTCACGTAGGCGCGCAGGCTGCACAGTGCCAGCAGCGTGAGCAGGCTCTTGGCCGATTCGCCGAGGTGGATCAGCGCCTCGGTGCCTGCGAGCGGATCGCCTGCGACTGCCATGTCAGCAAGCCCCCGCGGCCTGCGTGGCCGCACTGCGCTGCGCGGCGAGCATGCGTGCGACGGAAGCCTCTTCGGCCTCTTCGTCCTGCTGGTCGTCCTGCTCGGCCTGGATGGCCTTCAACGCGGCTTCCAGCCGCTGCTTGCAGTTCTCGAGCTGGTTCTCGCCGCGCTGGCGCGCCATCTGCGCGGCGCTGAGCTGCTGGCGCGCGGCCTCGACCTGCTGCTCGCCTTGCCGCACGCGCTTGCCCGCGCCCACGGTCATCTGTTCGGCTTCGGACAACAGGTGCTGCAGGGTGACGACGTCGCTTGCGCGAAAGCCCTGCGTACCGGAGGCCATGCCGACCAGCTTGGCGCGCTGTGCTTCTTCTTCGGCACGGCAATGTGCCTCCTGTTCCAGCAGCTTCGAGAGGTTGTCAACTTGTTCACGCAGCTGCAGCCGGCACGCGTTGAGTGCTTCGTCGAGTTGGCCCAGGCGACGCTCCTTCAACTTGACGAGCGTGCGCCAGCCCTTGGGGGTGGTCATGGTGAGTTCCTGCTGCGCGAAGGGAACACGAAGTTGCAGCAGGCAGCATGACCGAGCGCTGGCGCCGGCCATGCACGGCATGCGAAGCGTGCAGCGCCTTTGCGAAACACCACGATGGTTGTACGGAAATGGCGACGGATTTCACGCGGCAGCCGTTCTGCATGCCCGTTGAAAACGCCACGCTTTTTCCCGAGGCGTCGCAATCGCAAGAAATCGGTCACTCGATAGTCATGCGGAGCCCGGCGGCATCTTTGATGATCGTCAAACGATCGATGCGGAGTACGCCATCGGCCCGCGTTGAAAACCTCTGATCCTCGATTGAGATACACCTCATGCGTCTGCAGCTTCACTCACTATTCTTCTGCACGGCCCTGTTCATTGCGGCCCCACATGCCGCCCTGGCCAAGGACAGAGCCGTCGGCGACACCATCGTGATCGGCCAGTCCGCTCCGTTCACCGGCCCTTCGGCACAGCTGGGCGTGGACTTCAACCGCGGCGCGCGTGTCTATTTCCAGTCGGTGAATGAAAGCGGCGGCGTGCATGGCCGCAAGATCGAGCTGCGTGCCAAGGACGATGCCTACGATCCCAACATGACGGCCAAGAACACCGCCGAGCTGCTGGAAGACGGCCGCGTCGTCGCGTTGTTCGGCTACGTCGGCACGACGACCTCGATGGCGGCATTGCCCATCGTCAATGCCGCGCAGGTGCCGTTCTTCGCACCGGCTTCCGGGGCCGAAGCCTTCCGCCGTCCGCTGAATCGCAACGTGTTCAACGTGCGCGCCAGCTACCAGGACGAAGCCGAATACATCGTCGACCAGCTCACCATCACCGGCATCAAGGACATCGCGGTCTTCCACCAGAGCGATGCCTACGGCCAGGCCGGCCTCGAAGCAGTGAACAAGGCAGAGGCCAAGCGTGGCGCCAAGGTCCACGCGACGGCCCCGATCGAGCGGCACAGCACCGACGTGGCCGCAGCCGCCAAGACCCTGCTGGCCGCCAAGCCGGGCGCCGTGGTGCTGATCAGCACGTACAGCTCGGCCGCGGCGCTCATCAAGGAAATGCGGCGCGCGGGCTACGGCGGGCAGTTCGTGAGCATGTCGTACGTGGGCGGCCGCGCGCTGGCCGACGAACTGGGCAATGCCGGCGTGGGCGTCATCGTCTCGGAGATCGTGCCCTTCCCGTGGGGCGAGGCCACGCCGCTGCAGCGCGAGTTCAACAAGGCCATGCAGAAGGCCGGCGAAGTGCGCCTGGCCTTCGGCGCGATGGAAGGCTTCCTGGCCGCCAAGACGCTGGTCGAAGGCCTGCGCCGCGCCGGGCCTGAGCTCACGCGCGCCAAGCTGGTTGCCGCGCTGGAGACGATGAGCAGCTGGGATGCCGGCGGCCTGCGCATCTCGTTCTCACCCGACAGTCACAACGGCACTCACTTCGTCGAGATGACGATGATCGGCACCGGCGGCCGCTTCGTGCATTGATGCACGCCGGCTGACCGCTGACGTCTGGTGCACGCGCTCGATGGGCAGCAACAGCTCGAAGGCTCAGTGCCACAACGGGCGGGCAGCCGGGCGTTCGGCGGCCACCATCCACGGCAGCAGGCTCGCACGCAGCTCTCGCGGCAGCATGCGCCGCGCGATGGTGTGCGCCAGCCCGCTCGGTGCTTCGCGCGCTGCCCGCCAGCCGCCGCCTTGCAGCGCGGTCAGCGCGTTCTCCACGATCGACAGCGTTTCCGGGTTCATGCGCCCCACCGACAGCAACGCGGAAACGAGGCTGCGGCGGGCCGCCTGCATGGCTTCGTCGAGCGGCCGGCCGTTTGCCCGGGCGCTGGTGCAGGCCTGCAGCGTCCAGCCCGACAGGCATGCGGCAATGGATTCGCGCGAACGCGGCACCACCGCAAAGGCGCCGTTGCGGCGCGCCCAGAGGGCTTGCGTGGGGTGCACCTGGCTCGACAGCAGGAACAGCAGCACCGACGGGTCCTCGGCCTGCAGGTGCCGCGCCAACTGCGTGCCCGTGGTGCCGCAGGGCAGCCGCCCGAAGTCGGCCACGACGTGCGTGTGCCGCCGCTGGCGCCACAGCCGCAGGCCTTCCTCGGCAGACGTGGCGATGTCTGCCCACTCGATTTCTCCGGGCGCGAGCTCGCGCGTGACCAGGAGCGCCCTGGTCGCCCCGCCTGCCGAACCGCTTGCTTCCTTTTGCACCATGTCGCTTCACGAAAGTGGCGCCCGCATCACGCGAAGGCGCATGCGGCTCATCGTGAATGCAAGCAGACCACTCCACCTGCCGGCAGGCGAAGCCGCGGCCGCCACCGCGAAGCAGGCGTTACCCGCGGCGCATCGAGCCGTCATGAATTCATCAGGGTGGCCACAAGCTTCGTGCGCAGGCCGGCCACTACATTGACCGCGGACCCATACAGCAAGAGACGTCGAGGCAGGCCGTGGAGACACAACGTTCAAAGAAACGCCGAGCCGCCTTCAACTTCCTCAGCCCACGCCAGAGGTGGGCAAGGCACGGAGCCACGAAGGCCCTTGGCAGCGGCTGGTCGAGCGGCCTGATCGTCCGGCTGGCTCTGTTGGCCCTGCTGGCGCAGACGATCCATGCGCACGCCTCGACGGACCGGCTGACAGACACGCTGGACCTGGAGGTGGCCAGCGGCCCGATGGCCAGCGCGCTGATCGAGATCGGGCGGCGCTACAGCGTGATCATTTCCTTCCAGCCCAGCCTCGTCGAAGGCCAGCGCGCCATGCCGCTGCGTGGGCGCTACACACTGAGCCAGGCGCTCGAGGCCGCGCTGCGCAGCAGCGACCTCGCGGCCGACATCGCCCCCGAAGGCATCGTCACCTTGCAACGCGTGGCCCAGGCGGAGGCGCCGGCGGCGGCCCCCGAGGCACCACACGAAGCAGCCGCTACAGCCGATGCGCAGGTGCCGGATCATCAAGAGGCCAGCACATCCCCTCCGGTGGAGCTGCAGAGGGTGGTCATCCAGGCCAAGGCGGATCTCGGTTTCGACAAACCTGAAAACGGTTTCACCATATCGGACAGCGACATGGCCACGCTGCACGACATGCCGCTGTCGCAGGTGCCGCAGGCCGTGTCGGTGCTGACGCAGGACATGCTCACC
>CAMLLU010000134.1 GCA_946480925.1 uncultured Rivibacter sp. | reverse complement strand
TGCAGGGGGCGTATGGCCAGATGATCGCCACGCTCGGGCTCGACCCGCTGCCCGATTCGGTGACGGGGCACGACGTCAAGACGCTGGGCGAGGCGGTGAAGGCGTCGGAGCAGTCATGGGCGAAAACCGTCAACCCGGGAGCGGGGTCTTGAGGCCATCGGGCTTCTTCAAGCCCTTGGGGCTTCCAAGACCCCGGAGACCCTCGCCCCGGACGCGGACGGAAACCGCAGCCCCTGCCAGTGCACTGGGAGCGCTCGTACTGGCCGTGGCATGCGGCACCGCCGCGGCCGCGCCTGCGGCAGCCCCCCGGATGGCCACGACGGCCGGCCCCACCCAGCTCGCCGACAAGGAGGGCCGCATCCGCACGCAGCTCACCTCGCGCAACGCCGTCACCATCTCCAGCGAGGTGGCCGCGCGCATTGCCATGCTGTCGCTGCGCGAGGGTGATTCGTTCCGCGCCGGGCAGCTGCTGGTGGGCTTCGACTGCTCGCTGTACCAGTCGCAACTGCGCAAGGCCGAGGCCAGCATCGAGGCCGCTCAGGCGCTGGTGCATTCCAACCAGCGGCTGGCCGAGCTCAATTCCATCGGCAGGTTCGAGGTCGAGCAGGCCCAGGCACGGCTGAAGGAGGCGCAGGCCGAAGCCAGCA
This sequence comes from uncultured Rivibacter sp., assembly GCA_946480925.1. The sequence goes on along the minus strand of CAMLLU010000134.1, from coordinate 5,960 downwards.
CCGCGCGCACCGTGGTGAGCCGCTGCGGCATCGCCGCGCCTTTCAGCGGCCGCGTGGCCAGGCGGCACGTGGCCGCCCACCAGTACGTGTCGTCCGGCACGCCGCTGCTCGACATCCTGGAAACAGGCCAGCTCGAAGTGCAGATGATCGTGCCGTCCAAGTGGCTGGCCTGGCTCAAGCCCGGCGTGCCCTTCACGGTGGAGGTCGAAGAACTGGGCAAGAGCTTTCCTGCCAAGGTGCTGCGCCTGGGGGCGCAGATCGACCCGGTGAGCCAGACGCTGCCGGTGGTGGGCGTGATCGACGGGCAGCACCCCGCACTGCTGCCGGGCATGAGCGGCTGGGCGGTGTACCCGCAGCGCAAGTGAGCCGATGAAGTCCGACGCCTCGGTTCACCCACTGCTCACGCTGCTGCAACTCGGCCGCCGGGCGCGGGCTGCGGGCAGCCTGGCCGAGCTCGGCTTCGTGGCGGTCAATGAAACGCTGCAGCTGTTGCCCTACCGGCAGGCCGCGCTGTGGGCCGAGCTCGGCCTGCCGCGCGTGGCCACGGTGTCCGGCCTGCCGCAGCCTGACCCTGGTGCGCCTTACATCCAGTGGCTGGGCAAGGTGTGCCGCCACCTCGTCAAGACCACAGCCCCTGCCGGCGAGCTGAACGTGGCCGAACTGCCCGCCACGCTGCAGGAAGAGTGGAGCCACTGGCTGCCCGCCCACGCGCTGTGGCTGCCGCTGCAACGCGGCGCTGCCCCCGACGGCGCCTTGCTGCTCACGCGCGACGAACCTTGGAGCGACGCCGAAGTCGCCCTGCTCAAGGAGCTGGCCGACGTGTACGGCCATGCCCTCGCGGGCTTTCGCCCACGGCAGCGCGGCTTCGACCGCGCGATCGGCTGGTTGCGCACCGCCCGGGCCAGGCGCAGGCTGCTGCTGGGCGCCGCGGTGCTGTGCCTCGTGCCCGTGCGCGTGACGGTGCTGGCGGGTGCCGAGGTGGTGCCGAAGGAACCCCTGCTCGTGCGCGCCCCGCTCGACGGCGTGATCGAACGCTTCGACGTGCGGCCCAACCAGCCCGTCAAGGCCGGCGAGCCACTGTTCAGCCTCGACACCACCGCCCTGCGCACCCGCTACGAAGTGGCTCGCAAGGCCTACGACACCGCACAGGAAGAGTTCCGCCAGTCGGCCCAGGCCGCGGTCACCAGCGACAAGAACCGCGCCGAAGTCGCCCTGCGCCGCGGCGAGCTGCAGGAAAAGCTGGTCGAGCTCGACTACACCTCCGGCCAGCTCGAACGCGTGCAGGTCAAGGCCGAACGAGACGGCATTGCCGTGTTCGCCGACGTGAACGACTGGCTGGGCAAGGCCGTGGCCGTGGGCGAGCGCATCCTCGTGGTGGCCGACCCCGCCAAGGTGGAACTCGCCGCCCACCTGAGCGCGGCCGACCACATCGAAGTGGCGCCCGGCGACGTGCTCACGCTGTACCCGCAAGGCTCGCCGCTGGCCTCATTCGAAGCGCGCGTCATCAGCGTGGCCTACCGGGCCGAGCCCACGCCCGAGGGCTTTCTGGCCTACCGGATCAAGGCCGAGTTCCTGCCCGGCCAGGCACCGCCGCGCATCGGCCAGCTCGGCACCGCCCGCGTGCGCGGCCCGTGGGCGCCGCTGGCCTACGTGGTGTTGCGACGGCCGCTGGTCGCGGCGAGGCAGTGGCTGGGTTGGTAGCGTGCTGAATTCCGACGCCCTGCCGCCGCTGCGGCAAGACCTCGCCCTGCATGCCGGCCCCGCCGCGCCGGACGGCTCGCCCACCTGGACGCTGCACGACCCCGCCGCCAACCGCTTCTACGAGCTGCGCTGGGCCGCCTTCGAAGTGCTCTCGCGCTGGTCGCTCGGCAGCGTGCGCAAGGTGCTGGACGCGGTGCAGCGCGAAACCACGCTGCGCCTGGGCGAGGCCGACATGCAAGGCCTGCTGCGCATGCTGGCGCACAACCACCTGCTGCAGGCGCACGGCGCGCAAGACACCGAGCGCCTGCAGCGCGCCGCCGCGGCCACGCGGCTCGGCATGGCCAGGTGGCTGCTCAAGAACTACCTCTTCTTCCGCCTGCCGCTGGTGCGCCCCATGCCGTGGCTGCAGCGCATGGCGCCTTGCGTCCGCTGGGCCTACCACCCGGCCTTCTGGGCCGCGGTGGCGTCGGCGGCGGTGCTGGGCCTGGCGCTGGCCTCGCGCCGCTGGGACGAGTTCACGCACACCTTCGCGGCCTATGCCAGCTGGAGCGGCGCGCTGTCCATTGCATTGGCGCTGAGCTTCGCCAAGGTGCTGCACGAACTCGGACACGCCTTCACCGCGCAGCGCTACGGCTGCCGGGTGCCCACCATGGGCGTCGCCTTCCTGGTGCTGTGGCCCGTGCTCTACACCGACACCAACGAAGCCTGGAAGCTGGCCTCGCGCCGCCAGCGCCTGGCCATCGGCGCGGCCGGCATGCTGAGCGAGATGGCGCTCGCGGCGTTGGCCACGCTCGCCTGGGCCCTGCTGCCTGAAACACCCGAATGGGGCCCCGTGCGCGCCGCGGCCTTCCTGCTGGCCACCACCACCTGGGTGCTCACGCTGGCCATCAACGCCAGCCCGTTCATGCGCTTCGACGGCTACTTCCTGCTCTCGGACGCACTGAACCTGCCCAACCTGCACGAACGCTCGTTCGCGCTCGGCCGCTGGTGGCTGCGCGAGCGCCTGTTCGGCTGGGGCGACGCGCCGCCCGAGCACTTTCCTCGCACGCGCGAGCGCTTCCTCATCGCTTTTGCCTACGCCACCTGGCTCTACCGGCTCGTGCTCTTCGTCGGCATCGCGCTGCTCGTCTACCACCTCTTCTTCAAGGCACTGGGCCTGCTGCTCATGGCCGTGGAGCTGGGCTGGTTCATCGCCATGCCGGTGGCCCGCGAGCTGAAGGCATGGCTCGCGCGCCGCGAGTCGTTCCGCTGGAACCGCGCCACGCGCCGGCTGGCCATGGCATTGGGTGCACTGGCCCTGGTACTGCTGTGGCCCTGGCAGGCCACCGTGCGGGCGCCGGCCATGCTGGGCGCCGCGCAGGCACAGGGCCTTTATGCGCCCTATGCCGCGCAAACCCTCGGCCCGCTGCCGCGCGTGGGGCAGCCGCTGCGGCAAGGCGAACCGCTCGTGCAACTGCAGTCCCCCGAGCTGAATGCACGGCTGGAAGTGGCACGCGCGCGTGAACAGCAACTCCAATGGCAGGTTTCCCAGCAACCCTTCGACGCCAAGCTCATGGAAGCCGGCCCCGCCCTGCGCAAGCGCTGGGAAGCCGCACGCGAAGAAGTCGAAGGCCTGCAGCGCGAAGTGCAACGCCTGGCCTTCACCATGCCCTTCGACGGCACCGTGGTCGAAGCCTCGGAAGACGTGACCAGCGGCTCATGGGTGGCTCCCGGGGAAAAGCTGCTGCAGGTGGTGGGCCCCAATGGGGCGAGAGTCGAGGCTTTCGTCGACGAAGCCGACTTGCAACGCCTGAGCACCGGCAGCATGGGCGTGTTCGTGCCGGACTCACCCGAGCGCACGAGCGTGAGCTGCAGCAAGACCATCGTCGATGCCGTGCAGCTGAGCCAGCTCGACCAGAGCGCCGTCGCCAGCGTCTACGGCGGCCCCGTGCCGTCTCAGCGGCTGCAGGACGGCCGCCTGGTGCCGCTGCAGCCGGTGTTTCGTGTGCGGCTGGAAGACTGCGACCTCAAGGCAGCACCGCCTTCGGAAGTCATCGGCATGGTGTCACTGCGAGGTGAGCACCGCTCTCCAGTGATGCAGGGATTGCGGTGGATATGGACGCTGTGGCAACGCGAGGTGGGTTTTTGAAGAGTTGCTTCTGGTGCCTCCAGCGTCTCTTCGAGGTCGGTCAGGCCTATCGGCCGTAAACCATCCGAATGCCGAGCCCGACAAACACGGCACCGGCGATTCGGTCGAGCCACGCGCCGGCACGAGGCCTGCGATTCAGCCAGGCGCCGATGGTGCCGGCAAAGTAGGCCAGCAGGCCGAAGAGAACAGCCGCCTGCACTGTGAACACGATTCCCAGGATGCCGAGCTGCACGCCGATATCGCCCTGGGCTGGCACGACGAACTGCGGCAGGAACGACAGGAAGAACAGCACCACCTTGGGATTGATGGCGTTCGCAAACATGCCTTTGAGGAACAGCTCACGAAGCGATGCCTCTGCAGGCCCGGTGCTGGTGACCTTTGCGCCTGTGCCGGCGCTTCGAAGCGCGTTCACCCCCAACCAGATCAGGTAGGCCCCACCGATCCACTTGAGTATGGTGAAAGCCAAGGGCGACGCAGCCACGATCGCGCTCACGCCCATCACGGCGAGCACCGTGTGACTGAGGCAGCCGAGTGCGCAGCCCAGTCCGAATGCGATGCCTTGCCGCCGTCCTTTGGCCATGCCCATGCCCAGCACCATGAGGTTGTCGGGGCCTGGTGTGGCGGTGATCAGAACCGCGGCGAGTGTGAAGGCAAGAAGTTGAGCGAGCGTGACCATGGGCCGATCATAGGGGCGGCGGCATGCCTGCCGACTGCGCCATCTCGACGAACGCCCTCGCGCCAGGCGAGAGCGCGGTCCGGTCCAGCATGGCCAGCGCGACGTGCCGTGGCGCGGCCGGCTGGAAGGGGCGGTACACCACCCCGGGCCAAGCATCGGGCAGTGCGAGCCGCACCGACACCGAGACCCCCAGGCCCTGCTGCACCAGCCCCAGCACCGACAGCACCTGAGGCAGCCTGAACAGCTCCAGCGGTTCCGCTCCGGCACGCGCCAAGAGGCCGGCGATCTCGTCACCGCAACCGGCCGAACTCGCGATGAAGGGCTGGCGATGAAGCTGCCGGGGGCGTACCGCCTCCTGGGCCGCCAGCGGGTGGCGCTCGGGCAGCACGGCCACGTATTCGTCGCTGGCCAGGTGCACGGTGTCGAAGCGCTCCTCGGGCAGCGTGACGAAGCCGAGCTCTATGCGGCGATCCACCAGCCATTGCGCGATGACGCCGTCGGCTTCCTCTTCCACCCTCACCTCCACGCGGGGGTATCGCAAGGCGAAGGCGCGCAGCAGTTGCGGCAGCAGCCGCAGCGACGAGCTCGGCCCGAAGGAGCCGATGCGCAGCAGGCCCGCCTTCAGCCCCTTCTCTGCCTGCACTTCCTGCCGGATGGCTTCGGCGGCGGACAGCATGGCACGCGCATGGGGCAACAGGCGGCGCGCGCCGGCGGTGAGCACCGGAGGCGACTGCCGGCGATCGAACAGCGAGGTGCCGAGCGCCTGCTCCGGCGCCTTGACGGTGTGGCTGACCGACGACTGGCCGACACCCAGCCTTGCGCCCGCCGCCGAGAAGCCGCCGGCTTCGACCAGCGCGACGAAGAGCTCCAGCTGGCCGAGGGTCATCTGTGCGTTTCGAGGCATGGTGGCCCCCCTATGAAACCCATGAGTTCCTGTTCATTTTGGCATCGCGGGTCATGAATCAACATGCCGCCATGGACCACCGTCACCTCCTCCTTTCAAGGCGGCTGTGGCTGCGCGGCAGCGGTGCAGCCTGCGCCGCTGCCGCGCTTGCGGCCTGCACTGCGCCGCGGGCAGCCGCGCCTTCGCCGGCGCTGCAGCGGCAGCTCGACGTGCTGCTCGCGCAGTGGCTGGCAGAAGCACCCCACGAGGCCTGCTGCTCCTGCGCCGGCAATGGCGCGAACGCCGAGGTGCTGCAGGCGGCAGCGATGCCGGCTTCAATGACGCGGTGCTGCGCGCCGGCAACCTGCCGCTACCCGTGCTGGCCCGTGCGCTCGAACTGAGCTGAAACAAGCACCGGGCCAGCCATCCCGCCACTCAAGCTGCAAACACCTGCAGCCCGGGTCAGCCCCAGCGCCCCCGCATGCGCGACAGCACGTCCACGTGCGGCCCAGCCGGTACGCCAGCAGGCGCGCCCACGACAGCCGCCGGCCCCACCCGCTCGAAGTGATGCT
>CAMLLU010000133.1 GCA_946480925.1 uncultured Rivibacter sp. | reverse complement strand
CCCTGCCCGACGCGAACATGGCCATGGAGCCGGGCATGATCACCTCCATCGAGCCTGGGCTGTACCGCCCGGGGCAATGGGGCGTGCGCATCGAGAACCTGGTGCTCAACGTGCCCTCGGGCGCCACGGAGTTCGGCGAGTTCCTCGCCTTCGAGACGCTCACGCTGTGCCCCATCGACACACGCTGCATCGAGCTTTCGCTGCTGCGGCGAGACGAGATCGACTGGCTCAACGCCTACCACGCCGAGGTGCGCCGACGCCTGTCACCGCACGTCAGCGGCGATGCCTTGCGCTGGCTGGAAACGCGAACTGCCCCGGTGTGAGCGGGGCGGGCGGTTACGGCCCCTTGAACTCGCGAAGGAGTTCTTGAAGCGCCTCCTCGGCAAGACGCCTGGCGTCTCTTTCGCCGTACCTGGAAACCTTGAACCGGCGAACCGTGCGACGCCCGTCAGCCAACGTCACGGTCGCAGCCCAGACGGGCCCGGTAGAGGCGAACTCGTATCGCTGAACCATGGGTCGATTGGGCTGCTGACGTAACAACCGAGCTGCCGTAGGCGTTCCACCTGCAACTGCGCTGCGGCGGAGTCCCAAGCCAAATGCAAGACGCCACCGTTGAGTTGCTCTGCGGCGCCAAAGGGCCTGCTCCATGGCGCGGGCAACAGCCGGCAGGCCGACCACGAACTCGTCCTGCAGTTCTTGCAACATCGCCAGGCGTGCATCGATGGCTCGCTGGCGAGCGCCTCTTCGCCGTACTTCGACACCGCGAAGTACTTCGTGCACTTGCGCCTGCAAGGCAGCTCCACCCCTGCAACCCAACTGGCAGAAGTGCCGCGACTGATGCGCCCCCCCCCCGGGCACGCCGCTCGTATTCGATTTGCGCACCACGGCGCGCAGCTGCCGGCGTGTCATGGGCGGCAACAACGAAAGCACCTCATCGCGCCAAGCCTGCGCAGCGCGCAAAACGGCCTTTTCGTTTCCAAACCGGGCGGCGCTGAAATGCCTGCTGGGCCTGAGCCCTTGCCGCTTGATGCTCACCGCCCACCGCACGAACTGTGCCCCTGCGCATCGCAGACCCTGTAGATGCAATAGAGGCTCGCGTGCTTGGTGCTGCGCGACAGGTTTGTGTCGTTCTTCATGCGCATCCAAGGTCATGCACCATCGAACCCTCCACTAGGCTGGCATCGCTTCAAGGCGAGGCTCGGTGTTCCGCGTGAACCGCTCGTCCGTGCCCTCATAGCGGCGGCGCCAGCGCAGATACCCTTCGCCTTCCCATGAGCCCGGCACCGGGTCCCAGCCCCAGAGCTTGAGCTGGTCGAAGGGGCGGAAGCCGGCATAGGAGTCGTGCACGAAGTCCGCGAACAACGCGGCCGTGGCGGCGTCGGTGGGCGGCGCTGCCTTCACGCGCGCATACACCTCGGCCGCTTCACGCTCGAGCGATCGCACCCGGGCCCGCTGGCGCGCCTGTTCGCGGCCTTCGGGGCTGTCGGGGTCGAGACTGCGGCCGGCCGTCTGCTCCAGGCCCCTCAACGCGTCCACGTCGTCGAGCAGGCGCTGGTTGGCACCTTGCAGGTTCGCCTTGTCTTCGTTGGTGGCGCGTGCGTGCCACGGCAGGCTGTTGTAGTGGTGGCGAACCTGATAGCGCCACGCCAGGTACTCGACCAGCCACTCGCGCACCGGCTGGCTTTTCTGGCGGGCAGACATGAAGGTTTCGAAGGCTTGGCGGACGTTGGGGGCGATCTTGAAGGGGTCGTAGGCGCCGTCTCGGGCCAGTGCTTTTTCGAGCGGTACCTTCGCCACTTTGGCCGCGTCGTACATCACCTGCAGCGGCAATTGCGACAGTTTTTCCTCGTCCTTCTTGCCTGGCCCTCGGCCCTGGTCGCCAGGGCCGTAACCGCCGCCCACGTCTGAGTGCATGCCGGGGAACATGAACTCCTGGCAATTCGCCGGCAGCACCCCCTCGCGGCGCACCAGTTCGGAAGGGAACGAACCACGGTTTTCGTGCATGGCCACGAAGTGCACGCAGTTCTTCACCTGCGGCGCGATGCGCAGGTAAGGCGTGTCGGCCCACGACGCATGGCCGTCGAACGGACTGCCCGCCGAAGCTGGCAGCCCCACCGAGGCCACGGTGTCGAACAGGCCGAGGAAGCGAATGCTGGCCGGCACGCCGCACAGCGTGTCGCCCTCGAACATTTCGAGCAGCCAGTTGCAGAAGGTGCGGGCTTCGGTTGCGCCGCGTGAAAAGCCGAACACGTCGATGAAGAGCTCGATGGGCTTGGGTTTGTCAATTTGGGCGATCTGCTGCGCGATGCGCGTGCAGGCACGCCTAAAGAATGCAGCGCGCTGAGGAGCCTGCGCGGCGTTGTCCAGCAGCAGGCCGCCCCGCTCGTCCATGCCCACGCGGCGCAGCGCCGACTCGTCTGCCACCGTTGCCAGCGGCGACAGCCGTGTTTCTCCGCCACGCCCTGCAGATGTTCTTGTCCTGCGCCCGTTGCGGCACAGGGCTTTCACGGTGTCCGGCGGCGCATACGGCCGGTCGCTGGGCGACACGGACCGATGGATCGAATTGATGACGTGCAGCAGGCCGAAGTTGATGCGCCCGTCACCGCCCGCACCGAAGCCGGCGCCACTGGAGAGCGGCTCTTCTTCTCCAATCTCCGGAAAGCGCGTGCCGACCCCTGGGACATATGCCGGGTAGTACCCCATATACGGTTCGTCGGGATACGACCGGAACAACCTGGCGACATTGCTGTCCTTCCAAACCGGTTTGTCCTTCTCCATGTTGTTGCCCGTACCGTCGAAGAACACGCCAACGTGCAGCACGGTTTCGCACTTCTGCACGGCAGGAGCACGCCACAGATATGCGGCCCGAACACCGGGCGTCTGACCAAGGGGATGAGCCGGAATGGAAGTGTTGTTCGGATCACTCATTTGCTGTCACTCGGCCACGGATAGTCAGTCCATGGATGCTTAGGAGGAATCGGGTCACGCGGCCCCGGATAGTTGGGACTGCGAGGGCCATCAATTGACGTAACTACACGGACACCACCATCAGCCAGAAAGTGCACCCACAGTTGGCCGACTTCTTCGTAAGGCTCGACCATCACATCTCGCTCGAACGACTGCGAAGTGCGCTCGCGCCAGTTGGTCACGTTCCACTTGATGTTGACTTTCAACCCGGGCCGCCACTTGCGCGGCAGCGTCGCGCAGCACACCGTCCGCCCGCCCTTGCCCGCCTGCGCTGCGTTGTAGCCATCGACCCAGAAGTTCTGCACGCTCAGGTGATCAGCCAGGTGGTCGATGCCGGTGATACCGGTGCCTATGCCTTCTTCTTTGCCGGCGGCGCAGGCCATGAGCGCGGTGGTCAGCAGAGAGGCCGACACAAGGCGTGCCAGCCATCGGACGATACGGCCACCAAAAGCGCTCGGCGGGATGCGATGGTGGTTGAAGGCGTTCATTTGTTCAACTCTGCACGGCGATGACAGTCGAGGTCTGCAGGTGGTGGTGAGTATTGGTCCCACGGATGTTTAGGCGGTATCAGGTCGCGCGGCCCGGGGTAGGTAGGGCTGCGAGGCCCCTCGATAGAACTGACCACACGAACGCTGCCATCTGACAGGAAATGCACCCACAGCTGGCCGACTTCCTCATACGGTTCAACTGGCACTTCACGCACATAGCAGGTCCATGTACCCGCCTGCCAATCAGCCACAGACCAGCGTATTTGCACCTTCAGTTCCGACCGCCACTTCCGTGGCAGCGTTGCGCAGCATACGTTGCTGCCTCCCTTGCCTGCCTGCGCCGCCCGGTAGCCATTGACCCAGAAGTTCTGCACGCTCAGATGGTCAGGCAAGTGGTCGATGCCGGTGATGCCCGTGCCGATGCCCTCGTCCTTGCCAGACGCGCAGGCCATGAGTGTGGTGGTCAACGGCAGAGCCACAACAAGGCGAGCCAGCCATCGGACGATACGGCCGCCAAAGGTGCTCGACGGGATGTGGTGGTGGTTGAAGGCGTTCATTTGTTCAGCTCCGCGCGGCGGTGACAGTCAGAGTCTTCCTTGGGAGGAGGGTATTGGTCCCACGGATGTTTGGGGGGTATCAGGTCGCGTGGGCCAGGGTAGCTAGGGCTGCGAGGCCCATCGATGGAACTGACCACACGAACACCGCCGTCCGACAGGAAGTGCACCCACAGTTGGCCGACTTCCTCATACGGCTCTACCGGTACGTCGCGTATGTAGCAAGCACCTTTGCTGTCTCGCCAATTGACGACCTCCCAACGTACTTGCACTTTCAGCCCCGGCCGCCACTTGCGCGGCAACGTCGCGCAGCACACCGTGCGCCCACCCTTGCCCGCCTGCGCCGCGTTGTACCCATCGACCCAGAAGTTCTGCACGCTCAGGTGGTCGGCCAAGTGGTCGATGCCGGTGATGCCGGTGCCGATGCCCTCGTCCTTGCCGGCCGCGCAGGCCATGAGCGTGGTGGCCAACAGAGAGACGGACATGAGGCGTGCCAGCCATCGGGCGATGCGACCTCTAAAAGTCCTCGGCGGGATGTGCTGGTTAAAGGCGTTCATTTGCTATCGCTTGGCCATGGATAGTCGGTCCACGGACGTTTTGGAGGAATCGGATCACGCGGCCCCGCATAGTTGGGACTGAGAGGCCCATTGATTGCCGTGACGACACGAACACTACCGTCAGCCAGAAAGTGCACCCACAGCTGGCCGACTTCTTCGTAAGGCTCGACCATCACGTCTCGCTCGAACGACTGCGAAGTGCGCTCGCGCCAGTTGGTCACGTTCCACTTGATGTTGACCTTCAACCCCGGCCGCCACTTGCGCGGCAACGTCGCGCAGCACACCGTGCTTCCACCCTTGCCCGCCTGCGCCGCGTTGTACCCATCGACCCAGAAGTTCTGCACGCTCAGGTGATCGGCCAGGTGATCGGCCAGGTGGTCGATGCCAGTGATGCCGGTGCCGATGCCCTCATCCTTGCCAGATGCGCAAGCCATGAGTGCGGCGGCCAGCAGCAGTGCCACAACAAGGCGTGCCCCCACCATCATCGCCCCACCTCTTCTACAGACGCCGGATACGCCGCCAGCAGCTCCGGCGCCCCCTGCTGCTGTGCCTGTTGCAGCACACGCGCAAACGCCGGCTCTTGAACGGCCGCGCCGCGGGTGCGCAGCACGCAGAGCATGGCTTCCAGCTGCACCGGGTAGGCCTCCACGTGATGCGCCTTGAACAAGGCACAAAGCTCACACGCCCACGCATGGCGCTGTGCCATGGGCGCAGCGGCCACGGCCGATGGGGCTTCGTCTGCGGCGCTGGCGAGCAGTTGGTCGGGCCAGGTGGCCTCCAGCAGGGCGCTCAGTTCTTCGGCCCGCAGGCGGCGAAGCCCCGGCTGGATGCCGCTCGCTCTTGACCGCAGTGCCGCGGGCCGGCCGTCGCGCCCCATGTACCGCCAATGCGTGATGGGCCCGGTGAGGTGCTCTTTCCGGTCGGCGGCCAGCGCCGCGGCCATGGCGGTCAGGCAGCGTGTGTCTGCGAAGCGAAAGAAGTAGCGCTGGCCATCGTGCGTGTGCACGTAGCGCAGGCCGCGCAGCTGGTGGCTCAGCGCCTGGTAGTCACCCTCAGCCTCGCCGCACGATGCCGCCCAGGCCCGCGCTTCGTCGGCCCACAGGCGGGTGACCAGGGCTTCGGCCTCCTGGTCGAGCGGCACCCATACCGGCCCCATGTCGGCGGCCTGTTCGTCGGACTGGTTGGCGTAGGCCCACACGGCATCGGGCACCGCCCGCAGGGCCTGGCGCTCCTGCGTGTTGAGCGCTGCCGCATCGAACAGCGCAAACGAAGTGCACTCGCTCATGCGGGCACCAGGGCTGAGCCGCTGCGCACGGCGCGCATGAAACACGGCAGGCAGAAGTCCGACTTCGGCAGGTCGGGAGGTGGTGTCTCCACCGTTGCCGGCCCCTGCATGCTCTTGGTGGCCGCCCGCACAGTGATCTTGCCCGGGCAATGCGGCCGGATGCCCTGCGCATCGATGGTGAGGCTGGCCCCGCCGGTGGTGGCCAGGGTGATCTTCTTGGCGCTGGCGAAGTCGATCTTGCCGGCTGCACTGCCCAGCACCAGCTGCAGGGCTGCTGCGATCTCCAGCGTGTCGCTCTGGGCCTGCATCACCACGTCGCCCTGCGCGGCAATGAAGCCCAGCCCGCTGCCGGCGGCTTGGCTGCCGGCCTGCACGGCCCCACCCAGCATCGTGAGCGCCTGCCCGGTGTGCACCCGCAGCGCCCCGCCGCTGGCCACGCTGGTGTCCTGCCCACTGCCCAGGTGGATGGCCTGCCCGTTGCTGAACTGGAGGTGCTGCCCGGCGGCTATTGCAAGGCCGGCCTTGGCCGCGATCGCGATGATCGGCTCGCCGCTGTGCGGCACCTGCGTGTCCCCGGCCGGCTCCTGGTGGTTCAGGGCCTGGTGCATCGCCTTCAGCGGTGCCGTGTCCCCCGGCCGGATGCCCACCAGCGCCGCCAGCCGGGCCGTCTGGTGGGTGCCGGCCGCGCGGCTGAAGGCTTCGGCCAGGCTTTGGGCCTGCTGCGCCAAGGCCAGCGCTGCCACGTTGTCGCCGCTCGGTTCGCCCTCCTGGGTGCCGTAGCTGCTGATGAGGATGCCGCCGGTGGCTCTGACGGCGCCCCACGCATCGGTGCGCAGCTCGAAGCCCAGCCCGCGGAAGCTGCCGCGGTGGTTGTCGGCCTGGTGCACCAGGTGCCCCAGGTTGAGCTGGGTTTCGTGCTGGGTGGTCTTCAGCTGCACACGCAGCTGGCGGTCGCTGT
>CAMLLU010000132.1 GCA_946480925.1 uncultured Rivibacter sp. | reverse complement strand
TTGGGACGGCCCGGCGCGGCGGCCCGGGGGGATGACGACACCCCGCTCGCCGGGTACGGCGATCGACCCTCCGCGAGGGTCGGGCCTTGCTTGGGGCGGCCCGGCGCGGCGGCCCGTGGGGATGACGACACCCCGCTCGCCGGGTACGGCGATCGACCCTCCGCGAGGGTCGGGCCTTGCTTGGGGCGGCCCGGCGCGGCGGCCCGGAAAGTACAGGTTGACACTGGATGTCTCACGACGCGGGCGTCCAGTCGAACTCCATCTGCCGTGCGGTGCGCAGCGCGAGCTCGCGGCTGTGCAGGCGCTCCACCAGATGCAGGCTCATGTCGATACCCGCCGAAATGCCGGCCGACGTGACGATGGCGCCCGTGTCGACCCAGCGCACGTCTTCACGCACGTGCAGGCCTGGTCGCAGGGCGCGAAGTGCTTCCACGTCTTCCCAGTGCGTCGTGGCCTCCAGGCCGTCGAGCACGCCGGCTTGCGCAAGCAGCAGCGAGCCGGTGCACACCGACGCGAGGATGCGCGCCGTGCGCGCCTGGGCTGAGATCCACGCCATCAGGTCCGCCCGACCGAGCTCTGCGTCGACCACGCCGCCGGGCACGACGGCGCAGTCCAGCGGCGGGTGATCGTGCAACACGTGGTCTGGCTGCATGCGCAGGCCGGCGCGTGCCCGCACCGCAGCCGCGTGGCGCGCGATGGTGAACACCGTGAACAGCGGCGTTGCTCCCTGCGGCTGGCTGCGCGCATGCACGCGCGCCGCGGTGGTGAAGACCTCGTACGGCCCTGCCATGTCGAGCAGTTCCATCTCGTCGAAAGTCACGATGCCGACGTTCATGCTGGTGTGGCCTCCATGCCATGCGCTGATTCAGAAGGCTCGCAGCTTGCCCGATGGATGCACTGGCAGCCATGACGCAGTTCCCACCTTTTCTGCCATGGCGCCTGGCGTTGATCCGCGGCATAGTCGCGGCATGGCGTGCCGCATTGCTTTCGTGCTCTTCCCCGGCTTCCAGCAACTCGACCTGGCTGGCCCGATGGCCGTCTTCGAGGTCGCACGGTTGGCGAGACCGGGCAGCTACACCTGGCGCCTGGTGGCAGGCAGGCGGCCCACGGTGCCCAGTTCGGCGGGGGTCGCCTGGCCGGTGCAGGCGCTGCCGCGCCGGCTGAGTGACGTGGACCTGGTGATGGTGATCGGCGGAGACGGTGTCGATGCGGCGTGCCGCGACGCGCGGCTCATCGGTTGGCTGCAGCGTGCCGGCGAGGCAGGTGCACGGGTGGCAAGCATCTGCAGTGGCAGCCTCGTGCTCGCGGCCGCGGGCCTGCTCGACCATCGCACCGCCACGACGCACTGGTCCCGCAGCCGCCAGTTCGAAAGCGACTTTCCGGCGGTGCGCCTGCAGCCCGATCGCATCTACGTGCACGAGCCCGCGGTCCGCGGCCGCTCACGGCGCCTGCCTGAAGTCTGGACCAGCGCCGGAATGACGGCCGGCATCGACCTTTGCCTGGCGCTGGTAGCCCATGACCATGGCGAAGAGGTGGCCCGCGAAGCGGCGCGCCAGCTGGTGGTGGAGCGGCGGCGCCCGGGCGGGCAATCGCAGTTCTCGCCGCTGCTGGATTTGCAGCGCCCGGAAGGCCGCTTCGGCGAGTTGCTCGATCACGTGAGGTGCCATCTCCAACACGACCATCGCGTGGAGGAACTGGCTGCACGTGTCCACATGAGCCCGCGCCACTTTGCGCGCAGCTTCCGCGCCGAGACCGGAGCCACACCCGCGCAGACCGTCGAGCGCCTGCGGGTGGAAGCGGCGCGTGCCGCGCTGGAAGGAGGCAGCCCTTCGGTGCAGCGCATCGCAGACGAGTGCGGCTTCGGGAGCACCGAGCGCATGCGGCGCTCCTTCCAGCGGCTGCTCGGCCGACCGCCTGCCGCGTTTCGCAAGTCCGCTTCAATCGCCGGGCCCTCGTGAGCCCACTGCGACGGGGCCGGGCAGGCCCGGCAAGACTCACGCCGCCACGAGATTGCCCTCCAGGAAGGGCTCGATGTTGCGCATTGCACGCTCGACATACGCCTCCTTCTCCCCCACTGGCGCGACGTAGTGCATCGCACTCCTCGCCGCCTCTGTGCCTTCCAGCCGCGCGATCACCCAGGCGGCGAGGTACTGCGATGCAAGGCAGCCGCCAGCAGTGGCCACGCTGCCCTTGGCAACGAACGGCTGGTTCAGCACGCCGACGCCCGACTCTTCGACCCAGGGCTTCGTGATCAAGTCCGTGCAGGCCGGCACGCCGCTGAGCAGCCCCAGCTTCGCCAGCACGAGCGTGCCGGAGCATTGAGCCCCCAGCAGTTGCCTGCGGGGGTCGAACTGCAGCTGTGCCATCAGGGCGTCATCTGCGACCACGTTGCGCGTCTGGCTGCCGCTGCCCACGATCACGGCATCGGCCATGCAGGCTTCTTGCAACGTGGCCTGCGCCTCGAGCACCACGCCGTTCATGGACCGCACGTGTGCGCTGGGGCTGGCGATGGACACGCGCCAGCCCGGCTTCCTGATGCGGTTGAGGATGCCCAGTGCGATGAGTGAATCGAGCTCGTTGAAGCCTTCGAAGGTGACGATGGCGATGTGCATGGCGCGTCTCCGGTTTGGCGGCAGCAAGTGCCTGGCGCATGCGTATGGTAGGAAAGCCGCTCAATACAATCAAAAAATTGTCATGGATACGCTGACGCATGGCTCAGGCTCGCTACAAGACGCTGGTCGACACGCTCGCGGATGACATCCGCTCCGGTCGCCTGGCGTCCGGCACTCGCCTGCCCACGCACCGTGAGTTGGCTGCCCGCGAAGGCCTCGCTCTCGTGACCGCAAGCCGCGTGTATGCGGAGCTCGAGGCGATGGGCCTCGTGAGCGGCGAAACGGGCCGCGGCACCTTCGTTCGCGAAACCTTGTTGCCTCGCAACCTGGGTATCGACCAGTACGCCGCCGCCGCAGACGTTGCGGACCTGAGCTTCAACTACCCGTCGCTGCCCGGCCAGGCCGGCCTGCTGCGAGCGGCGCTGCGCCAACTGGCCGCCAGTGGAGACGGAGACCTGGAAGCGCTGCTGCGCTACCAGCCGCACGGTGGCCGCGAGGCCCAGCGGGCCGCGGTGGCACGCCACCTCGCCAGCCGCGGGCTGGCGGTGAAGGCGCAGCAGGTGGCCATCGTGAGCGGCGCGCAGCACGGGCTGGCCACCACGGCCATGGCACTGCTCAAGCCCGGCGACGTGGTCGCCGTCGATGCCCTCACGTACCCGGGCTTCAAGCTGCTGGCAGAGGCACAGCGGCTCGAACTGGCGCCGCTGCCGGCAGCTGGTGCAGGGCCCGACCTCGATGCGCTGGAGGCCCTGTGCAAACGCCGGCGTGTGCGTGCGGCCTACTTGATGCCAACGCTTCACAACCCACTCGGGTGGGTAATGAGCGCAAGCCGGCGCCGGCAGCTGGTGGCCATCGCGCGCAGGCACGGCTTGCTGCTCATCGAAGACGCGGCCTATGCCTTCCTCGACGCCTCGCCACCACCGCCCTTGTCAGCACTGGCGCCCGAAACGACGGTCTACGTCTCGGGGCTGTCGAAAAGCGTGGCCACCGGCTTGCGCGTGGGCTTCGTCGCGGCGCCCAGCGCGTGGATACCGAAGATCGAACGGGCCATCCGCGCCACGACCTGGAACACGCCTGCCGTGATGACGGCCCTGGCCTGCGGCTGGCTCGACGACGGCACCGTGGCACGGCTCGAACAGGAAAAGCGCGAAGATGCGATGCACCGTCAGGCCGTCGCCGCGGAAGTGCTTGCCGGGCTTCGACATGTCCGCCACCCGGCCTCTTACTTCCTGTGGCTCGCGCTGCCCGAAGAGGTTCGAGCCGACAGGGTGGCCAAGGCATTGCTGTCTGCACGGATTTCGGTTTCGACGGCTGAACCGTTCGCGACCACCGCTCACGTGCCGCATGCACTGCGGCTGGCGCTCGGTTCCGTCGAGCTGGGGGCACTGCGGGAAGCGCTGCAGACGGTGAAAAGCGTGATCGACGACCAGGCGTTCTAGGAGCCGCTGCTTCACGCAGCCGCTACTTCACGAACTGATTCCCCCGCGACAGCATCGTCAGCTCCACCCAGCCGCTGCCCTGGTGCTGCGCCAGCGAGAACTGCATCGCATAGCCGCCGAGGTCGATGCGCCCCACCGCCCCCATCGCCTGCAGGATGCCTTCGCGCGTGGGCTGCGGCCCGGCCTTCTTGAGCGCCGCCACGAGCGCGTGTGCCGCGATGCAGGACTCCAGCGACGTGTAGTTCAGCTTCGCGCCGTTGAGCGCCAGCAACGCCGCGGCGCAGTCCTTCACGATGGGCAGCGACACCTGGTTCGACGCTCGCGGCGAAGGGATCACCTGCGACACCATGGTGCCGCGCGCCAGCGGCCCCACCGACTCGGCCAGCTCGTCCGGGTTGACGAACGACAGCGCCGCCACCGACATGGGCGTGTTGCGGTCGGTGGCCACCTTCAGCAGGTCGCGCACGACGCCGTACTGCGTCGTCACGAGCACGTAGTGCGGCGCGCTCTTCAGCACCGCGTCGAACGACGCGGCATCGAGCTGCGCGCCGCGCTTCACGGCCACGCCCGGCGGCTTGGCGGCACCGGCTTCGACGTAGGCCGAAGCCACGGCCTCGTAGTTGCTGCGGCCCACCTCGTCGTCGTAGTGCACGACCACGGCCTTTTCACTGCCGACGCTGCGCTTCGCTTCGATGATCTTCAGCGCCTCGTCGCGATACGACGCGCGAATGGTGAAGACGTTCGGATGACTGCGCAGCACGGCCGACCCGCTGAACGGCGAGAAGAACAGCACGTTGCTGCGCGCGGCCAGCGGCAAGGCATCCACGCTGTTCGTGGCAGAGTTGTAGCCGAACAATACTTGTGCGCCATGCTCGTTGAGCAGCTGCTGCGTGTTCTGCAGCGCACGCTCGCGGCTGTTGGCGTTGTCCAGCGTGACGAGCTTCACGTGCCGCCCGCCGGGCAACGCATTGCTGGCGTTGACCTTGGCAAACACGGCAAGCGCGCCGTCGCGCATATCGCGCCCGATGTCGGCGTTGGGCCCGCTCAGGGCCACCGACTGGCCGATCACGATGTCTTGCGCCCAGGCGGCCGACACCGCAGCCCAGGCCACACACAGGGTTGCCATAACTCTTCGCATTTGCCCGTCTCCTCCGGACGGGCATCACCGCGTGCGGGGCTCCGTCCTGAAGTGAATGTCTTGGCGGTGGCGCGACGAAGCTCTTGACCTCGGTCAGTTTTTGCCCCGGCCGTGGCTCGATGCGGGATTTGTTCACGGCGGCCGCGGCGTGCCGCATCACCCCCTGAGCGGATCGTGGTTTGCGCGGCGGACTACGCTCACCGCTCCAGCAGCATCGGAGGCCCAGCGCGATGAAGAAGCCGGAACTGTTGACGTTCAAGATCGAAGGCAAGGAGCTGGTGGCCCGCGTGGCGGGCGATCGACACAAGCCCCCGCTGCTGTTGATCCACGGCCTGCCGAGTTCGTGGGCAACGTTTCGCAACGTGATCGGCCCGCTCGCCCGGCACTGCTTCGTGATCGCCCCGGACCTTCCGGGCTTCGGCGCCTCCGAGCCGGTCGATCGGCCCTCGTTCTCACGCTTCGCAGATGTGATCGACCGCCTGCTCGAGCAACTCGGAGTCGATTCTTTCCACCTCTATCTCCATGACTATGGCGCCGCAGTCGCACTGCACCTCGCCACGCGTGCGCCACAGCGGGTGCGCGGCCTCATCGTGCAGAACGCCAACGCCCACGAGAGCGGCATGGGGCCGCAATGGGCGGCGACGCGAGCCTACTGGGCCGACCCGACACCGCAGCACCAGGCCGAGGCAACCGCGCATCTCACGCTCGAAGGCACGCGCGACCAGTACGTCGGCGGCGTGCCGCAAGACATTGCCGAACGCATCGACCCTCGGCTGTGGGAAGAGGACTGGCGGGTCATGTCCCTACCGGGCCGGCTCGAGATGCACCGTGCACTGGTGCTCGACTACCGCAACCACGTCGCCCGGTTCGGCGAGATCGCCGACTACCTCAAGAACCGGCAGCCACCTGCGCTCATGCTGTGGGGGCGGCACGACGTCTTCTTCGAGCTGGCCGAGACGCTGTCGTGGATGCAGGCGCTGCCCCGCATGGAAGCGCACGTCCTCGATGGGCCGCACTTCCTGCTGGAGACCCATGCCGCTGAATGCGCCGCGCTGATGGGCGCATTCATCGAGCGCACCGGGCGCTAAGCCGTCAGCTGCGTCGTGATCTCCGTCGTCACCTGCGTCATCAACCGATGCACCGGGCACTTCTCGGCCACGCGCAGCAATTCCTGCCGCTGCGCTTCGCTCAGTGGCCCGCACAGGTCCAGCACCACCTTCAGCCGATAGCGCCCCTGCCTTTCCTCGCTGTCGTCGCGCTCCACGCTCACGTGAATGTCTTCCAGCGGGATCTCCTTGCGCCGCGCGTACCACAGCAGCGTCATCGCCTTGCAGGTGCCCAGGGCACTGTCGTAGAGGTCGTGCGCGGTCGGGCCCAGGTCGTCTCCACCGTTGGTCACGGGCTCGTCGACGACGATGGCGTGCGTGCCGATGGCAACGGTGTGTTTCATTCGCGCGGAAACGTCGCGCGTGACGGTGATGGTCATGGTCTGTCTGTCGTTGGTTAGCAGGCTGTTGAAATTCTTCACCGCGGAGGCGCGGAGGACGCAGAGGTTCGCAGAGAAACACGGGCTTTCCCTCTGCGGTTCTCCGCGCCCTCTGCGCCTCTGCGGTGAATGCATTGGTTTTTCAACAGCCTGTCAGCTAGCTCACGCGGCGCTGGCGCAACGCCATCACCGCCAGCTCGGTGCGGCTTTCGGC
>CAMLLU010000131.1 GCA_946480925.1 uncultured Rivibacter sp. | reverse complement strand
CCGTGCCCGACATGAGCCGCCATTTCACGCTGGGGCAGGAAAGGGCGCAGTGGCTTTCGGCCGGTTTCATGGCCGCGATGACGCTGGCCATGCTGCTCACGCCCTGGCTGCTGGCGCGCTTCGGCTACCGGCGCACCTACCGCGGCGCGGTGCTGCTGCTCATGGCGGGCGGCATGGCAGGCGGCCTGTCGAACGTGTACGAGCTGGTGCTCGCGATGCGCGTGGCCGAAGGGCTGGCGGCCGGCGTGCTGCAGCCCATCCCCGGGATCATCATCATGCGGGCCTTCCAGTCGCACGAGCAGGGCCGCGCGATGGGCATCTTCGGCTTCGGCGTCGTGCTGGCACCGGCGCTCGGCCCCAGCATCGGCGGCGTGCTGGTCGAGTGGTTCGGCTGGCGCTCGATCTTCTTCGTCGTGGTGCCGTTCTGCGTGGTCGCGTTCGTGCTGGCGCGACGCTACCTCGCCACCACCGGGCCGGGCGACCAGCCGGCCGGCCGCGACGCGCCGCCGCTCGATGTGCCCGGCTTCGCGCTCGTCACGCTGGCCATCCTTGCGCTGCTCAACGGCCTGGTCGAGCTGCATGGCAGCACGCCGCTCACTGGCGCCGTGCTGTTGTCCGTGGCGGTTGCGGCGATGGCCGCCTTCCTGTGGCGGCAGCGGCGCACGGCGCACCCGCTGGTGCAGTTGGCGCTGTTCCGCCACCGCCCGTTCGCGATGGGCAGCTGGGTCGCGTTCATCTACGGCATGGCGCTGTTCGGCTCCACCTACCTGGTGCCGGTGTTCATGCAGATCGGCCTCTCGCTGCCGCCTTCGCAGGCCGGCGCGGTGCTGCTGCCGGCAGGCCTGGTGCTGGCCGGCACCATTCCGCTGGCCGGGCGGCTGGCCGACCGCTGGCCGGTGAACCGGCAGGTGAGCGCGGGCCTGCTGCTGCTCGCGCTGTCGTTCCTGCTGATGGTGAGCGTGGCACCGGGCACGGCGCTGGTGCTCATCACCGTCTGGGCCATCGTGGGGCGCGTCGGGCTCGGGCTGATCCTGCCTTCGCTCAACCTCGGCGCGATGCGTGGGCTGCCACATGAGCTGATCTCGCAGGCGTCGAGCACCATCAACTTCGTGCGCCAGCTGGGCGGTGCCGTGGGCGTGAGCGCCACCGGCATCGTGCTCGAGTGGCGGCTGCAGGTACATGCCAGCAACGCCACGCGGGCATTCCACGAAACCTTCGCGCTGGTGGCCTTGGTCACGGCGCTGGCCATGCTGGCCGCTTGGCGCATGAGCCCACGGGCCGATCCCAAGGCGAATGCCGAAGCGCGCAGCACGGAGGACGCGCAATGAGGCCGGCTACCCAAGCCAGCGAAAATCCCGCGCCATGACTGCGCAGAAAGCTCTGGCCACCATCCCCTCCCTGGCACAGCCGCCGTCGCGCTGCGAGGTCCTGGTGATCGGCGCGGGCCCGGCCGGCAGCGCCACGGCCTTGACGCTGGCGCGCGCCGGCATCGACGTGGTGCTGGTCGACCAGCACGACTTCCCGCGCGAGAAGGTCTGCGGCGACGGGTTGATTCCTGATGCGCACGCGGCGCTGCGCCGCCTCGGCGTGTTCGACGAGGTGATGGCCAGCGCCCAGCGCGCCGCGCACGTGGCCTGCATCGGCCCGCGCGGCGGCCGGCTCGACGTGGCCGGCACGCTGGCGGTGCTGCCGCGGCGCGAGCTCGATCACATCCTCTGCCGCGCAGCGGTGGCAGCTGGCGCCCGGCTCGTGACGCCAGCGCGCTTCGAATCCGCGCTCGAAGAGGGCGGCCGCGTGGCGGGCGCGCGGTTGCAGATGAGCGGCGCCACGCACGAGGTGCAGGCCCGCTGGGTGGTGCTGGCCACCGGCGCTTCGCCACAGGCGCTGCAAGCCACCGGCCTGTGCACGCGTCGCACGCCCAGCGGCATGGCGCTACGCGGCTACGTGAAGAACGATGCGATGGTCGGGCGCGTCAAGGCGCTCGAAGTGGTGTGGCACCACAGCCTCAAGCCGGGCTACGGCTGGATCTTCCCGGCGCCCGGCGGCGTGTTCAACATCGGCGTCGGCGTGGCCCCCAGCCACGTCAGGAAGGCCGATGGCCGCTACGAGATGCGCGACGTGAACCTGCGGGACGTGTTCGCGGCCTTCACGCAGTGCTACGCCCCGGCCCGCGAGCTGATGGCAGGCGGCCAGCCGCTGGGCGAGCTGAAGGGTGCGCCGCTGCGCTTTTCGCTCGACGGCGCGCTGTGGTCGAAACCGGGCGTCCTCGTCACCGGCGAGGCAGCAGGCAGCACCTATGCCTTCACTGGCGAAGGCATCGGCAAGGCCATGGAGACCGGCCTGCATGCGGCCGAGGCACTGCTGGCCGGCCAAGCGCAGGTGCAGGCAGACGCCGCCATCCGCGCCGACTACGAAGCCCGCCTCACCGCGCTGCGCCCGCGTTTTGCCATCTACGACCGCGCCAACCGCGTCAACAAATATCCGTGGCTCGCCGATCTGGTGGTGTGGAGCGCCAAGCGCAGCCCGCAGCGCTTGAGGCGCATGGAAGGTGTGCTGGCCGAAACGCACGTGCCGAGCGACGTGGCATCGGTGAGTGGTGTGTTGCGGCTACTGTTCGACCGCAGGTGACGCCCCCTCGCCTGCTTCGTTCACCACGGTGTGGATGAACTGCAGCTTCGCGACGGCGGGCCGCGGCAGCACGAAGGGATGGAAGTCGTGCTGACCCATCGCGCGTGACAGCTCGTTGAGCACCGCGGTCAGCTCCACCCAGGCGTTGAGGAAGCCGAGGAATTCCGTCGCTTCGGCAGCCGTGGCATCCCACAGGTCTGCCTTGCCGAACGGCTCGGCGTCGATCTCCACGTCTTCGGCATCGATGCCGAAGCTCAAGGCGGTGTCCACCGTGTCGACCATGTGCAGGTAGTGCGCCCAGGTCTCGGCCCAGTCTTCCCACGGGTGCACGCTGGCGTAGGCACTCACGCAGCGCTGGGCCCAGTCGGGTGCAGGGCCGTTGTCGTAGTGGTGCTTGAGGGCGGCCGCGTAGTCGGCCTGCTCGTCGCCGAACAGCGTGCGAAACGGCTCGAGCCACTTCGTGTCGTTGACGAGCCTGTCCCAGTAGTAGTGGCCCACCTCGTGCCGCAAGTGCCCGAGCAGCGTGCGATAGGGCTCGTGCATCTGCGCGCGAATGCGCTCACGCGTGGCATCGTCGGCCTCTTCGATGTTGAGCGTGATCACGCCGCTCGCATGGCCCGTCATCACCGGTGCGTCGGGCAGCGGGCGCAGGAAGTCGAACACCAGCCCCTTGCCCGGATCTGCGCCGGGCGCTCCTTCCACGCCCGACACCACCGGCAGCTTCAATGCCAGCAGCTGCGACACCAGCCGCCGCTTGGCCAGCTCGATGCGGCTCCAGGCTTCGCGGTTGCTTGCATCGCTCAGGTCAGGGATCGTGCGGTTGAGCCGGCACGCCACGCACAGCGGCGCATGCTGGCCATCGGGCTCGACCGGCACCAGCCAGTTGCAGCCGGCCGCGTTGCCGAAGTTGCCGCAGCGCCAGTACAGCTCCTGTGGGTCGCCACGTTGCTGCGCCTTTTCGTGCACGCGCCACGGGCCCATCGCTGCAACGGCTTCGCCCTCGTCGGGCAGCCGCTGCGTGGAAGGCGACTCGGCCGGCTGCAAAGGCGACAGCTGCGCACGCTCGACCACGTAGCCCAGCTGCGTGCCGCAGGCCAGGCACTGGCTGTTGCGAAAGAAGACCGGCCGGCCGCACTGGCAGCGATAGGCCCGCGCGGCACGCGGCTCTGCGCTGCGCAGGTTGGGCTTCCAGGCGAGCCCCAGGCGTCGCGAGACGAGTTCGAACAGCGAAGCCATGCCAACTCCTCTTTCCGTGCGCTCTGGCCAGTCTGGCACGCGTTAAGCTGGCAGCGCGTCAGACTTCATCACCTCGTTCGCAAGCCTGCTTCCACCATGTGCCAGCTGCTCGGCATGAACTGCAACACGCCCACCGACGTGATGTTCAGCTTCACCGGTTTTGCCACCCGCTCCGTCGAACACAAGGACGGCTTCGGCATCGCGTTCTTCGAAGGCAAGGGCGTACGCCTGTTCGTCGATGACCAACCCGCCACCGACTCGCCGGTGGCCGAGCTGGTGAAGCGCTACCCCATTCGCAGCGAGAACGTCATCGCCCACATCCGCAAGGCCACGCAGGGCCGGGTGGGGCTGGAAAACTGCCACCCTTTCGTGCGCGAGCTGTGGGGCCGCTATTGGGTGTTCGCGCACAACGGCGACCTCAAGGGCTTTGCGCCCAAGCTGCACGCGGCCTTCCGCCCGGTGGGCGACACCGACAGCGAACGCGCCTTCTGCTGGCTGCTGCAGGAGCTGGCCAAGAACCACGCATCGGTGCCCACCGTCGAGGCGCTGACGCAGACGCTGCGCGAGCTGGTGCCGCCGGTGGCTGCGCACGGCAGCTTCAACTTCATGCTCAGCAACGGGCAGGCGCTGTGGGCGCACTGCTCGACGAACCTGCATTGGCTGGTGCGCCAGCACCCGTTCAGCCACGCGCAACTGCAAGACGAAGACCTGACCGTCGACTTCGCCGACGTGACCACGCCTTCCGACCGCGTGGCCGTCATCGTGACCGAGCCGTTGACGCGTGATGAAGCGTGGTCGCGCTTCGAGCCCGGCGAGCTGCGCGCCTTCGTGAGCGGCATGCCGCTGGCGCTCTGAAGGCGGGTGGAATACAAGCCGACACATCCCCCGAAATGAGGGTCCGCCGCCTGTAAGGCTTAGCAGGTGCGTGGCAACAGGCATCCCCCACAATGGGGACGCGGCAATCGCACCGCGTCTCTCAGCACCTCACCCCATGCACGCCCGTTCAACGAGCGCCTCCACGACCGCCCTGGTGGCGGACGACGAAGAAGCCCCGAGAGCCCAGCTCATCGACGCCCTGTCGCGTTGCTGGCCGCAGCTGCAGGTGGTGGCCGAGGTGCAGAACGGCGCCGATGCCTGGGACGCCTTCCTCGAACACATGCCCGACGTGTGCTTCCTCGACGTGCGCATGCCCGGCTTCACCGGCATCGACGTGGCACGCCGCATCGCCGGCCGCGCTCACGTGGTGTTCGTCGCGGCGCCGGGCGACCATGCGCTGGCGGCGTTCGAAGCCGGCTCGGTGAACTTCGTGCAGAAGCCGGTCGACGATGAACGGCTGGCGCCGGTGGTGGAACGCGTGCAGGCCCAGCTGCAAGAGTCGCCGGCCGACCTGCAGGGCCTGCTCGACCGGCTGATCGGCCAAGTACGCAAGCCGGCCCCGCTCGACATGGTGCAGGCCAGCCTGGGCCGCGAGGCCAAGCTGATCCCGGTGCAGGACGTGGTGTATTTCGAGGCCGATGCGCGCTACACGCGGGCCGTGCACCTGGGCGGCGAAGACCTGATCCGCCAGCCGCTCAAAGACCTGCTGGCCGAGCTCGACCCCGAAGTCTTCATGCAGATCCACCGCTCGGTGATCGTCAACCAACGCCACATTGCCGGCGTGTCGCGCCTGGGCGACAGCGACATGGTGGTGAACCTGCGCGGCCGCAACGAGCGGCTGCCGGTGGCACAGCACTTCCAGCCGCTGCTGCGCGGCCGCTGATCCCCCCTGCCGACTACGCAACGGCCACTGCGCGCCGTGCGCAGGAGCCGGCGTTTGTTACATGCGTTCACGAGGTGGCCTTTGTGTCGGCCAATGAAATGGGATAACTTCCCATCAATCAGAACCAACATGTGAGCGAGACATGGACCAAGCCACCTTTCCCCGCACATCTCGCATGGCGTCATGGACCGCGGCGCTGGCCACCAGCATGCTGGTGGCCGCCTGCGGCGGCGGCGGCAACAACGAAACGCCGCAAGGCACCTTGCGCGTCTCGTTGACCGACGCGCCCGCCTGCGGCTACGACGCCGTCTACGTGACAGTGGACCGCGTGCGAGTGCATCAAAGCGACACGGCGGCCGACAGCGACGGCGGCTGGCATGAGCTGGTGCTCGCCCAGCCGCGCCGCGTGGACCTGCTGTCGCTCACCAACGGCGTGCTCGAGGACCTGGGCAGCACCACGCTGCCGGCCGGCCAGTACACGCAGGTGCGACTGGTGCTGGCCGACAACTCGGCTACGGCGCCCATGGCCAACAGCGTAGTACCCACCGGTGCCGCCGAAGTGGCGCTCGATACGCCGAGCGCCCAGCAAAGCGGCCTGAAGATCAAGACCAACTTCACCGTGGCGCCCACCCAGGTGGCCGACCTGGTGCTCGACTTCGACGCCTGCAAGTCGGTCGTCAAGCGCGGCAATTCCGGCCGCTACAACCTCAAGCCGGTGCTGAGCGCGATTCCCGTGTTCGCCGCCGCGGGCAATGCGGTGCAAGGCTACGTGGCCCCGGCGCTGGCCAATGGCAGCACTGCCGTGTCGGTGCAGCAGACCGGCGTGGTGGTGAAGGCGACCATGCCCGACGCCACCGGCAAGTTCGTGCTGTCGCCGGTGCCGGTGGGCAGCTACGACCTCGTGCTCACCGCCGACGGCCGTGCGACGAGCGTGATCAAAGGCGTGCCGGTCACCGACACCGCCCGCACCACCATCGGCAGCGAAACGGCGCGGCTCGACCCACCCGTGAGCACCATGCGCACGGCCAGCGGCACGGTGCTCTTCACCGGTGGCGGCAGCACCATCCCCGATGCGCTGGTGCGTGCGTTGCAAAAGCTCACCGGCGGCCCGGCCGTCGAAGTGGTGGCACGCCCCACCGATGCGGCCACGGGCGCCTTCAGCTATGCGCTGCCGGCCTCCGCACCGCAAACGGGCAGCTACGTCGCAGCGCCCGCGCTGCCCACGTTCACGGCTGACACCGCCATGGCGGCCAAGTACACGCTCGAGGCCCTGGTGCCCGGCAAGCCGACGCAGACGGCAGACATCGATCTCAGTGCAGCGGATGCAACGACGCTGTTCACTGTTACCCCCTGACCGGCCCCTCCAGTGGTCAGTTCACGGCGCCTTCGGGCGCCGTTTTTTTGTGCCTTCACGTTCACGCGGC
>CAMLLU010000130.1 GCA_946480925.1 uncultured Rivibacter sp. | reverse complement strand
TTGCGTGGCGGGCGAGCTTACCAGTGCGGCATCGGCGGTCCCCTCGATCGAAGTACCCAAGTGCCGCATCCCCCCGAACGGGGGAGACCAAAGCCGTATGCCTTGCTGCCGCAAAATGAAATCGTTGTCGCAATCGCCGCCATTCCCGCACTCCAGCCCAGAGAAACAGCGTGCCCGCTTCCCGCTCCCGTTCACGCCTTGCGCCTGCCCCCGTCGTTGCACCGGAAGCACCCGCAGCCCCCACCACCGTGATCGACGTGGCCCGTGCGGCCGGCGTGTCGGCCAGCACGGTGTCGCGCATCCTCAACGGCACGGCCCGTGTGGCCGACAGCAAGCGCGCCGCGGTGGAAGAAGCGATCCGCAAGCTGGACTTCCGCCCCAACCTGTCGGCCCGCAGCCTGAAGATGGGCACCACCATGACCGTGGGCATCCTGGCGCAGGACATCGAAAGCCCCTTCTTCACGCGCGCGATGCGCGGCATCGAAGAAGGCCTGGCGGACAGCGGCTACGCGCCCATCATCGTGAGCGGCCACTGGAACGCGGCGGAAGAAGCACAGCGCATCCGCATCCTGATGTCTCGCCGCATCGACGGCCTGGTGATCCTCACCGGCCACCTGGCCGATGCGCAGATCGTCGAGTTCGCGCGTCATCAACCCATCGTCGTGACCGGGCGCAAGCTGCAAGGCCACAACCTCGTGGCCACCTGGCTCGACCAGACCGAAGCCGGCTACATCGCCACGCGCCACCTGCTGTCGCTGGGCCATCGCCGCATCGCGCACATTGCCGGCCCGCGCGACCATGCCGACGCCGTGGATCGTCTGGCCGGCTACCACCGGGCCTGCGAAGAGGCCAACATGAAGCCCGACCCTGCATTGGTGACGCAGGGCGACTTTCTTGAAAGCGGCGGCCTGCTCGCGATGAACCGCCTGCTCGACAGCGGCACGCCTTTCACCGCGGTGTTCGCCGCCAACGACCAGATGAGCTACGGCGCCCGCATGGCGCTGTACCGCCGCGGCATCCGCGTGCCCGACGACGTGTCCATCGTCGGCGTGGACGACCTGCCCGCCTCGGCCTACGTGACGCCGCCGCTCACCACGGTGCGCCAGCCCATCTACGAGATCGGCCTGTTCGCCGCGCGCGCGCTGCTCTACATGCTGGGCCAGCAGGTGGAGCCGGTGGAGGTGCCTCCGCTGGAACTCATCGTTCGCGAGACGACGCGGCGCGTGTGAACGCGAGGCAACGCAGGCCTCGGCTCAGCGCAGCACCGCGTGCGGCAGCCACAGCGACAGCGTGGGCCAGTAGCTCACCACGAGCAGGAAGCCGACCATCGTGAGCAGCCAGGGCCACACCGCCACGGTGAGCTCGGTGATGCCCATCTTCGTGATGCCTGAGGCCACGTAGAGATTGAGGCCCACCGGCGGGTGGCACAGGCCCACCTCCATGTTCACCGCCATCAGGATGCCGAAGTGCACCGGGTCCACACCCAACTTCACCGCCATGGGGAAGAGGATGGGCGCCATGATCAGCACGATGGCCGCGGGGTCCATGAAGTTGCCGGCCGCCAGCAGGATGACATTGACCAGCAGCAGGAACACCACCAGCCCGAAGCCCTGGCTCGTCATCCACGCGGCCATGGCCTGCGGGATCTGCTCGGACGTCATGAGGAACGAGAACAGCACCGCGTTCGTGATGATGTAGAGCAGCATAGAGCTCATGGCCGCCGCGTTGAGCAGCGACTTCGGCACGTCCTTGAGCTTCAGGTCCTTGTAGACGAACACCGATATGACGAAGGCGTACACCGCCGCCACGGCCGCTGCCTCGGTGGGCGTGAAGTAGCCCGAGTAGATGCCACCGATCACCACCACGATGAGCAGGAGGCCCCACATGCTTTCGCGGAAGGCGCGCCAGCGCTCGGCCCAGGTGGCCTTCGGCATGCGCGGGTAGTCGAACTTGCGGGCGCGCCACCAGGTGGTGAAGCCCAGCAGGAACGACAGCACGAGCCCCGGCACCACGCCGGCCAGGAAGAGCTGCCCCACCGAGGCCGAGCCCACCGATTCGCCGTTGGGGCCGGTGGCGTTCATGCCCGAGGTGGCGATCGAATAGATCACGAGGTTCACCGACGGCGGGAACAGGATGCCCAATGCGCCGGAGGTGGTGATGACGCCAGCGCCGAAGTTCTTCGGGTAGCCCTGCTTCACCATTGCCGGCAGCATGATCGAGCCCACCGCCACCACGGTGGCCACCGACGAGCCCGAGATCGCCGCGAACAGCGCGCAGGCCAGCACGCCGGCCAGGCCCATGCCGCCATACCAGTGGCCGATCATCGAGGTGGTGAAGTTGATCATCCGCTTCGCCACGCCGCCGTGCGTGAGGAAGTTGCCGGCCAATATGAAGAACGGGATCGCCATGATCTCGAACTTGTCGATGCCGGTGAACAGCTTCAGCGCCACGGCCTCGATGGGCACCTGCGTGAGCGTGAAGAAGAAGGTGAGGACGGTGAGGCCCAGCGCGATGGAGATGGGCATGCCGGTGAGCATGAGCACCACCAGCAGGCCGAAGATGATGGCGGCGTTCATTGGGCAACCTCCGTGCTGCGCACTCCGCTATTCGCCTTGGGGTCGGCCCGGCGGCTCATGCTCGTGCTCCTTCGCCCGCGAGGCCCGCTCCAGCAACCGGCCCCTTGCCGGCCGCCTCGTCTGCCGACTCGTCGTCCAGGCCTTCGACATGGCCGTGGCCCTGGTGCGGCAACTCGCCTCGGCGTACGAAGCCCCAGGCCACCTGCAGGAAGCGGAAGCACATGAGGTACGAACCCAGCGGCACGCACGAGTAGACGATCCAGGTGGGCACTTCCAGGTCGGGCGAGGTGGGGCCTTCCGGCACGTCCACCTCCTGGCCCAGCAGCGTGTGCATGAAGGCATGGTGGAAGCCGTTCTCCCACACGAAGCCGGCGCCCAGCGTGCCGATCACCGCGGTGAACAACGCACCGGCCAGCAGGCCGAAGAGGACCAGCCACTTGGCCTTGTCCTTCGGCAGCTTGCGCACCAGCACGTCCACGCCCACGTGCGTGCCGTGGCGCACGCCGTAGGCCGCGCCGAACTTGGCCATCCACACGAACATGTAGGTGCACAGCTCCTGTGCCCATGACAGGTCGATGCGGATCGCATAGTCCTGGATCACGGGCATGCCGGAGAGGAAGCGGTGCAGCACCGCGACGAAGATCAGAAGGGTCGCCGCACCGATGAGGAAGGCGATGAGCCACTCCTCCAGGTGGTCGAGGATTCGATTGAGCATGAGCGCTCCTGCACGCGGCGCCGAAGCGCCGCGCGAGCAGTGTGGTGAAGGGAAGAAGAAGCGCCCGCGCTTACAGCGAGGCGTTGAAGCCGGCAGCCTTGTAGACGGCGTCGATGGTGTCCTTGCCGATGCGGGCCTGCATGTCCTTGTGCACCGGCATGAGGGCCTTCACCCACTCGGCGCGCTCCTGCGGCGCGAGCGTGTAGATGGTGGTCTTGCCGCTGGCCTTGATCTTCTCGAGCGCCTGGGCGTTGTCGCTGGCGGCCTGCTGGTTGGCATAGGCCGTGGCGTCCTGGATGGCCGACTCGACGATCTTGCGTGCATCGGCGGGCAGGCCATCCCAGAACTTCTTGTTGACGATCACCGCATAGGCCAGGTGCCCGTGGTTGGAGAGCGTCATGTGCTTCTGCACCTCGTAGATCTTCTGGGTGTAGAAGTTCGAGGGCACGCCTTCGGTGCCGTCCACCACGCCGGACTGCAGGCCCTGGTAGAGCTCCGAGAAGGCCATGACCTGCGGGATGGCGCCGAGCGCGCGCATCTGCGCATCGAGCACCTTGGAGCTCTGGATGCGCATCTTCAGGCCCTTGAAGTCGGCCACGTGGTGCAGCGGCTTGTTGGCGCTCATGATGTGGAAGCCGTTGTCCCAGTAGGCTAGGCCCTTGATGCCCTTGGGCTCCAGCTTCGAGAAGAGGTTCGCGCCCACCGGGCCGCCCGTCACGGCGCGGAAGGCCGCTTCGTCCTTGAAGAGGAAGGGCAGGTCGAAGACCTCGAACTCCTTCACGCCCAGCGGGCCGAACTTCGCGAGCGAGGGTGCGAGCATCTGCACCGAGCCCAGCTGCAGCGCCTCGAGCTCTTCCTTGTCCTTGTAGAGCTGGCTGTTCGGGTAGACCTCGACCTTGATCCTGCCCTTGCTGCGCTCTTCCACCAGCTCCTTGAAGCGCTGCGCGCCCTGGCCCTTGGGCGTGTCGGGCGCCACCACGTGGCTGAAGCGGATGACGATGGGGCTCGTCTGCGCAAACACCGAGGGCGCGGCCACGGCCAGCGCGGTGGCGGCCAGCATGCCGCGGCGGGTGATGGGGCGGAAGGGAGAGGTCACTGCATGTCTCCTTGTCATGGAAGAGTGGTTGCGGCGGATTCTCTGCAGCGGCCGCGGCGCGCGACAGTTGTGGAGTTCCACATTCCCTCGCCACGCCGACAAACCGCCGCATCCGCGCACCTAGACTCGCGGCCATGCCGCAACCGGTGCCCTCGCCCGCCCTGCTCTCGCCACATTCGCACGTGCCGCCCGCGCGCCGGCGCGGCTTGTGGCTGCTGCCGCTCGTGCTGTCGGCGCTGCTGGTGGCGGCGGTGCTGCTGTGGCTGCGCCAGCGCGAACAGGCCGAGCACGAAGAGCAGCGGCAGGAGCTGATCTCCGATGCGCTCACGTTGCAAGCACAGCTGGAAGCCCGCATCGAAACGGAGCGGCGGCGCCTGAAGGACCTGGCCCATCGCATCGACCTGCGGCACGTGCCGCCGTCGGCCATCGGCACGCAGCCCGAGGTGCTGCAGGGCCTGCAGCATTCATGGATCGGCGTCACCTGGCTGGACGCCGCGAACCGGCTGCTGGCGCAATGGCCCGGCTCGCCCGAACCGCCCGAACCGCCCGAGCCGCCCACCGAAGCCCATGCACAACAACCCGCCCGCGCGGCGCCTTCCACCGGGCTTTCGGCACACCTGAGCGCACCGCTGGCCAGCGGCGGCCTGCTGGTGCTGCGCTATTCGCCCGGCGACATGCTGCGCCAGGGCGTGCCGTGGTGGCTGGCACGCAAGTACGACGTGCGGCTGGTCGACGGCGTGGGCGACGTGATCGCCACCACGGCCGAAGGCCCGCAGCCCGAAGGCCGCGAGTCCTACCGCATCACGCTCGCACCGGCGCTGGACGATGTTTACCTCGAGCTCATCGCCCGCGACATGGTGCGGCCATGGCACCGAACGCTGCCGATGGCGTTGATCTCGGGCTTCTCCGTGCTGATCGTGCTGAGCACGTTGATGCTGCGCAAGCAGGTGCGCGACCTGTCGCACGCCGAAGAGGCCTGGCGCACCGAAGCCGCCTGGCGCAGCGCGATGGAAGACTCGTTGACCGTGGGCCTGCGCGCGCGCGATCTCGAAGGCCGGCTGGTCTACGTGAACCGCACGCTGGCCGACATGGTGGGCTGGGCGCCGGAACAGCTGGTCGGCCTGATGCCGCCCATGCCCTACTGGCCGCCCGACACGCTGGAAGCGACGATGGAGCGCCACCTGCGCAACATGGCCGGCAACGCGCCGCGCGAAGGCTACGAGGCCGTGTGGTGCCGGCGTGACGGGCAGCGCATCGACGTGATGATCTTCGAGGCGCCGCTGGTCGATGCGCACGGCCGGCAGATCGGCTGGATGGGCTCCATCCTCGACATCACCGAGCGCAAGCGGCTCGAAGAGCGCGAGCGCCGCCAGGTCGAGACGCTGGCTCACCACGCGCGCCTCACGATGCTGGGCGAGGTGGCCTCCACGCTGGCACACGAACTCAACCAGCCTCTCACCGCCATCGCCAGCTACAACGCCGGCGTGCTGAACTCGCTGCGCCGCCGGCCCGACCCCGACCCGGTGGTGCTGCGTGCGCTGCAGCGCCTGGGCGAGCAGGCTGCCCACGCGGGCGCCATCGTGCAGCGCATCCGAGAGTTCCTCACGCGGCGCGAGCCGCGGCTGGAATGCTGCAACGTCAACGCAGTGGTGCGCGGCGCGGTGCAGCTGCTCCAGCGCGAGCTGCACCGCCAGGGCGTGCAACTCACGCTGCGGCTCGACGAGGCGCTCGCACCCATCGTGGCCGACGGCGTGCTGCTCGAGCAGGTGGTGATCAACCTCGTGCGCAACGCCGGCGACGCGCTGGCCGAGCGCGAACACGAAGGCGAACGCCGCATCGAGGTGAGCACCTCGCGCAGCGCCGACGAGCACTTCGCGCGCATCGACGTGTGCGACAACGGCCCCGGCCTGGGCGGGCGCGGCGTCGAGGCGCTGTGCGCGCCCTTCTACTCCACCAAGGCCGAAGGCATGGGCATGGGCCTGGCCATCTGCCGATCCATCATCGAAGCGCACCACGGCGCTTTCGACGCGGGCGAGTCTCCCGAGGGCGGCGCCCGCTTCTCCCTCACGCTGCCGGCCGACCTGGCGGCAGCGCAGGAGTCCAACGACGAGGAAGAGCTTTCATGACGCAAGCCGCTGCCGCAGTTCAACCGCACATCGTCTATCTCGTCGACGACGAGGAACCGGTGCTGGATGCGCTGTCGTTCCTGCTCGCATCGCGCGGGCTCACCGTACAGGCGTTCCGCGACGGTTCGGCCTTCCTGGCCGCGCTGGAGCAGGCCCCCCAGCCGCTGCGCGGCGTGATCGTGCTCGACGTGCGCATGGAGCCCTTGTCGGGCCTGCGCGTGCACGACGAGCTGGTGGCGCGCGGCGTGCGCAACCCGGTGCTCTTCCTCACCGGCCACGGCGACATCCCGATGGCGGTGGAAGCCTTGAAGAAAGGCGCCTTCGATTTTCTGGAAAAGCCTTACAGCGACAACGCGCTGGCCGACCGCATCGAACAGGCGCTCGCCGTGGAGGCTGCGATGCACGAGGTCGATGCACAGGCCGCCGAGGCGCGCGCGCGGCTCGACAGCCTCACCGAGCGCGAGCACGCCGTGATGCTGCGCGTGGCCGCCGGCAAGCTCAACAAGGTGATCGCCGACGAGCTGAATGTTTCGATGCG
>CAMLLU010000129.1 GCA_946480925.1 uncultured Rivibacter sp. | reverse complement strand
CCATCTGCATGCTGACCGAAGACTTCACGCGGGCCTACAACGCCTTCGTGGCCAAACAGAAGCCGCGCTTCGAGGGGAACTGAAATGGCAACCAAATTCATTCACCGCGGAGTCGCGGAGAACGCGGAGGGCCGCAGAGAGGACGTGCACGTGTATTTCTCCGCGAATCTCTGGGTCCTCTGCGCCTCCGCGGTGAAGGCTGTTGAGTCCCGTTTCACGCCTGAGCGGTGCCTCCAGGGTGCCACGGACAACTGAGATGGCTGATACCCGCTACCTGGACTGGCCGTTCTTCGATGACCGGCATCGCGAGCTGGCCCGTGCACTCGACGCCTGGGCCGCTCAGCACATCTCGCAAGCGCACGGCCACGACGTCGATGCCGAGTGCCAGGCGCTGGTGCGTGCACTGGGGCAGGGCGGCTGGCTGAAGCATGCGGTGGGCGAGCGCATCGACACCCGTGCCATCTGCCTCATTCGCGAGACGCTGGCACGCCATTCGGGCCTGGCCGACTTCGCCTTCGCGATGCAGGGCCTGGGTTCGGGCGCCATCAGCCTGCAGGGCACGCCGGCGCAACAGGAGCGCTACCTGCCACGCGTGGCGCGCGGCGAGGCCATTTCGGCGTTTGCCTTGTCCGAGCCGCAGGCCGGCTCCGACGTGGCCGCGCTCGCCTGCGCAGCCCGCGCCGAGGGCGACCACTACGTGCTCGACGGCGAGAAGACCTGGATCTCCAACGGCGGCATCGCCGACTTCTACGTCGTGTTCGCCCGCACCGGCGAGGCGCCGGGCTCGCGCGGCATCTCGGCTTTCATCGTCGACGCCGGCACGCCGGGCTTCGAGATCGCCGAGCGCATCGACGTGATCGCACCGCACCCGCTGGCTCGGCTGCGTTTCACGAACTGCTGCATCCCGGCCTCGCAACGCGTAGGTGCGGCCGGTGAAGGTTTCAAGGTGGCGATGCGCACGCTCGACGTGTTTCGCACCTCGGTGGCCGCCGCGTCGCTGGGCTTCGCCCGCCGCGCACTGGACGAGGCGCTGTACCGCGCCACCACCCGCAAGATGTTCAACCAGACCCTGGCCGACTTCCAGCTCACGCAGGCCAAGCTGGCGCAGATGGCCACCACCATCGACAGCGCGGCGCTGCTCACGTACCGCGCCGCGTGGATGCGCGACCAGGGCCACGCCGTCACCCAGGAAGCCGCCATGGCCAAGATGGCCGCCACCGAGGGCGCGCAGCAGGTCATCGATGCGGCGGTGCAGATGTGGGGCGGCCTGGGTGTGGTGAGCGAGCAGCCGGTGGAGCGCCTGTACCGCGAGATCCGCGCGCTGCGCATCTACGAAGGCGCCACCGAAGTGCAGCAGCTCATCATCGCGCGCGAGTTGTTGAAGTTGCATCAAGCCCAGTGAGGCCCGCATGACGTACACAGCCCATCTCGACACCTTTGCCCGCGACAACCTGCCGCCGGCCGAACAGCAGCCCGACTACCTGTTCGAGCTGCCCGAGCTGGAGTTTCCCGGGCGGCTGAACTGCGCGAGCGAACTGCTCGACCGTTTGGTCGCGCAGGGGCAGGGCGGCCGCACCTGCCTGCAGGCGCCGGGTGGCCAGCGCTGGACGTACGCCGGCCTGCAGGACAAGGCCAATCGCATCGCCAACGTGCTGGTGCACGAGATGGGCCTCGTGCCGGGCAACCGTGTGCTGCTGCGCGCGCCCAACAACCCCATGCTGGTGGCCTGCTGGTTCGCCGTCATGAAGGCCGGCGGCATCGCGGTGGCGACCATGCCGCTGCTGCGCGCCAAGGAACTCGCGCAGATCATCGAGAAAGCCCAGGTGAGCCATGCGCTGTGCGATGCCGCGCTGGCCGACGGGCTGCTCACCGCGCAGGCCCGGTTGCCGGTGCTGCGCGAGGTCCGGTGCTTCAACGACGCCACCGCGAAGGGCCTCGAGGCGGCCATGCAGCACCAGGCCGCCACGTTCCGGAACGTGGACACCGCCGCCGACGACACCTGCCTCATCGCCTTCACGTCGGGAACCACCGGTGCGCCCAAGGGCACCATGCACTTCCACCGCGACGTGATGGCCGTGTGCGCGTGCTGGCCGAAGCACACGCTCAAGGCAGGCCCTGACGACGTCTTCATCGGCAGCCCGCCGCTGGCCTTCACCTTCGGGCTGGGCGGGCTGGTGCTGTTTCCCATGAGCATCGGCGCGTCCACGGTGCTGGTCGAAAAGGCCGGCCCGCCCGCGCTGCTGGAGGCCATTCCGCAGTTCAAGGCCACGGTGCTGTTCACCGCGCCCACCTCCTATCGCGCCATGGCCGAAGAGGCCGAGAAGCGCCGCATCAGCGCGCCACTGGGGGGCTCGCTGCGCAAGTGCATTTCGGCCGGCGAGGCGCTGCCGGCCGGTACGCGCGCCTTGTGGAAACAGCACACCGGCATCGAGATGATCGACGGCATCGGCGCCACCGAGATGCTGCACATCTTCATCTCGGCCGACGAGGCGCATGCCCGCCCCGGCGCCACCGGCACCGTGGTGCCCGGCTACCGCGCCCGTGTGATGGACGACAACGGTGAGCCCGTACCCCCGGGCACCATCGGCAAGCTGGCGGTGAAGGGGCCCACGGGTTGCCGCTACCTGGCCGACGAGCGCCAGGCCAAGTACGTGAAGAACGGCTGGAACTACACCGGCGACGCCTACACGCAGGATGCCGACGGCTACTTCCATTTCCAGTCGCGCACCGACGACATGATCGTCTCGGCCGGCTACAACATCGGCGCGCCGGAGGTGGAAGAGGCGCTGCTGCTGCACGAAGCGGTGGCCGAGTGCGCGGTGATCGGCGTGCACGATGCGGAGCGGGGCCAGATCGTCAAGGCCTACGTCGTGCTGCGTTCGGGCTACCCGCCGGGCGACGCGATGGTTCGCACGCTGCAGGACTTCGTCAAGCAGACCATCGCTCCGTACAAGTACCCACGCGCGATCGAGTTCCGCAGCGAGTTGCCGCGCACGGCCACTGGCAAACTCCAGCGCTTCAGGCTGCGCGACGCCTGATCTCTTTCTCTCTTTTCTCTATCGACCGGCACCAAGAACCAAGGAGACACCGAGATGCGTTTCGTTCACCTCGCCTTCGCGACCGTGGCCGCCGCCTGCCTTGCGAGCACGGCCATGGCCGCAGACAAAGTGAAGGTCGGCATGCTGAGCACGCTGTCGGGCCCCGGCGCCGGGCTGGGCATCGACATCCGCGACGGCTTCAACCTCGCGCTCAAGCACACCGGCGGCAAGCTGGGCGGCCTGCCGGCCGAGGTGATCGTGGTGGACGACCAGCAAAGCCCCGATGCGGCCAAGCAGACCACCGACCGCCTCATCAAGCGCGACAAGGTCGACTTCATGACCGGCGTGGTGTTCTCCAACGTGATGCTGGCCGTGGGCCAGCCCATCTTCGAGTCGAAGACCTTCTACATCAGCGCCAACGCCGGCCCGTCGCAATACGCGGGCGAGCAGTGCAACCCGTACTTCTTCAACGTGGCCTGGCAGAACGACAACCTGCACGAGGCGGTGGGCGCCACCGTCACCCGCCAAGGCAAGCAGAAGGTGGCGCTGCTGGCGCCCAACTACCCGGCGGGCAAGGATGCGTTGGCCGGCTTCAAGCGCTTCTACAAGGGCGAGGTGGTGCAGGAGATCTACACCAAGCTCGGCCAGCTCGACTACGCGCCCGAGCTCGCGCAGGTGCGTGCCGCCAAGCCCGATGCGATGTACATCTTCCTGCCCGGCGGCATGGGCATCAACTTCATCAAGCAGTACGTGGCTTCCGGTCTTTCGAAGGACGCCACGCTGTACGGCCCCGGCTTCTCGGCCGACGAAGACGTGATCCGCGCAGTGGGCGAGCCGATGCTCGGCATGTTCAACACCTCGCAGTGGGCGCACGACCTCGACAACCCGCAGAACAAGCGCTTCGTCGAAGACTTCCAGAAGGAATACAACCGCCTGCCTTCGCTCTATGCCTCGCAGGGCTACGACGCCGCCATGCTCATGGACGCCGCCGTGCGCGACGTGAAAGGCAAGCTCGAAGACAAGGCCACCGTGCGCAAGGCGCTGAAGGCTGCCAACTTCAAGTCGGTGCGCGGGGCCTTCAAGTTCAACACCAACCAGTACCCGGTGCAGGACTACTACCTGCGCCTCGTCACCAAGGACCCGCAGGGCCGCGTGACCAACCGCACCATGGGCACGGTGTTCAAGAATCATGCAGACGCCTACGCCTCCGCCTGCAAGATGTGACCACCTCCGTAGCGCCTTCGGCGCTCCCCCTCGAGGGGAGCCGCTGGCGGACCGGCGAAGCCGGATCCGCGGCGTCCGCTGGGGTCGTGTTGCCGGACGCTCGCGAAGGGACCGTTCCATGAAACCGAAGACATGAACACCGTCCTCTTTCTCGAACAGGGGCTCAACGGCCTGCAGTTCGGCCTCATGCTCTTCCTGCTCGCCGCGGGACTCACGCTCGTGTTCGGCATCATGGACATGATCAACCTCGCGCACGGCTCGCTCTACATGGTGGGGGCCTACCTCACCGCGGCGGCGGCCCAGGCGTCGGGGTCGTTCCTCATCGGGTTGGGCGCAGGCATCGCCGGCACCGCGGTCTTCGGCATGGCGCTGGAGGTCACGGTGCTGCGCAGGCTCTACCAGCGCGACCACCTGTCGCAGGTGCTGGGCACCTTCGCCATCCTGCTGATGTGCAACGAGGCGGTGCGCATGATCTGGGGCTCGCAGCCCATCCTGCTCAACCCGCCGGCGGCGTTGTCGGGTCCGGCCACGCTGTGGGAGGGCTTCGACTACCCGGCTTTCCGGCTGGTCATCATCGGCGTGGGCCTCGCGGTGGCCGTCGGCCTGTACTTCCTCATCACCCGCACGCGGGTCGGCATGCAGGTGAGGGCGGGCGCCTCCAACCGCGAGATGGCACTCGCCATGGGCTCGAACGTGCGTCGGCTTTTCACGCTGGTGTTCGGCGTGGGCGCGGCGTTGTGTGCGCTGGCCGGCGGACTGCTCGGGCCGCTGGTGGCGGTGCAGGTGGGCATGGGCGAAAGCATCCTCATCCTTGCCTTCGTGGTGATCGTGATCGGCGGCATCGGCTCGATCCGCGGCGCGTTGATGGGCTCGCTGCTGGTGGGCGTGGTCGACACCGTGGGCCGCACCTTCGTGCCGGTGGCGCTGGGCGACCTGCTCGGCCCTTCGACAGCTTCCGGCGCAGGCCCGGCGCTCGCCTCCATCCTGATCTACGTGTTGATGGCCGTGGTGCTCTTCTGGAAGCCACAAGGCCTGTTCCCGGCGAGAGGTTGAACCGCGTGAACGCAAAGACCCCCGCAATGCTCCCTCTCCCGCCGGGAGAGGGCCGGGGTGAGGGCAGCGCCCAAGCCCTCACCCCAACCCTCTCCCTGGGGGAGAGGGGGCTGCCACCCGCCGGCCTGCTCGACCACCCGCTGCACTGGCGCTGGGCGCTGGTGCTGCTGGCGGTGCTGGTGGCCGTGCCGCCGGTGGCACAGGCGCTGGACGAAACCTTCTACATCGGCCTGGCCAGCCGCATCCTCATCTTTGCGCTGGCGGCCACCAGCCTGAACCTCATCCTCGGTTTCGGCGGGCTGGTGAGCTTCGGGCATGCGGCCTTCGTCGGCATCGGCGCCTACACGGTGGGCATCCTCATGCACCATGGCGTGAGCTCGGCCTGGGTGGCCTGGCCGCTGGCGGTGGCGATGGGCGGGCTGTTCGCGTTCGTCATCGGGGCGATCAGCCTGCGCACCCGCGGCGTGTACTTCATCATGATCACGCTGGCCTTCGCGCAGATGCTGTACTACGTGATGATCTCGCTGCGCGACTACGGCGGTGAAGACGGCCTGAGTCTGCCCATGCGCTCGAAGCTCGGCATCAACCTGGCCGACGACACCAACTTCTACTACGTGGTGCTGTTCCTGCTGGTGGTGGCCTTCGTGTTCGTACAGCGGCTGCTCAACGCGCGCTTCGGCCACGTGCTGCAAGGCGTGCGCGAGA
Organism: uncultured Rivibacter sp.; assembly: GCA_946480925.1. The sequence goes on along the minus strand of CAMLLU010000129.1, from coordinate 1,211 downwards.
ACGAAACGCGCATGGCGGCCATCGGCTTTCCGGTTTATCGCTACAAGCTCGCCGCGTTTGCCGTTGCCGGTGCGCTGGCCGGCCTGGCCGGTGCGCTGGTGGCCAACCAGAGCGGCATCGTGAGCCCGTCGCTCATGCACTGGAGCCAGAGCGGCGCGCTGATGGTGATGGTCATCCTGGGCGGGGTGGGGCACCTGTACGGCGGCTTCATCGGCGCCGTGGTTCTGTTGCTGCTCGAGGAGATCGCGTTGGGCTACACGATCCACTGGCAGTTCGGCGTGGGCGCCGTGCTGCTGCTCGTGGTGCTGGTGGCACCCAAGGGCCTGATGGGCCTGTTCAGCAGGAGCCGCGCGTCATGACCGCCTTGCTGCAGATCGACGGGCTGGTGAAGCGCTTCGGCGGCCTTACCGCCACCGACCATGCCCGCTTCGACGTACGCCATGGCGAGGTGCATGCGCTCATCGGCCCCAACGGCGCGGGCAAGACCACGCTGATCCACCAGATCTCCGGCGCGCTGGCACCCGATGCAGGCCGCATATTGTTCGATGGCCAGGACGTGACCCGCCTGCCGATGCATGAGCGCGTGCTGCGAGGCCTCACGCGCTCGTACCAGATCACCAGCATCTTCAAGCGCATGAGCGTGCTCGACAACCTGGCGCTTGCGGTGCAGGCGCGCTCGGGCAGCAGCTTTCGCTTCTGGGCTCGCGCACGCGCCGAGCGCGAACGCTACGACGAGGCCGCAGCCATTGCCCAACGCGTGGGCCTCGCAGGCCTCCTTCATGCGCAGGCCGGCGCCCTGGCGCACGGCGAGCAACGCCAGCTCGAAGTGGGCCTGGCCGTGGCCACCCGGCCGAAACTGTTGCTGCTCGACGAGCCCATGGCCGGCATGGGGCCTGAAGAATCGGAAGCGATGGTGGCGTTGCTGCAGAGCCTGCGCAGCGAACTCACCGTGCTGCTGGTGGAGCACGACATGGACGCGGTGTTCCGCCTGGCCGACCGTGTGTCCACGCTGGTCTCCGGCCGCGTCATCGCCACCGGCACGGTGCAGGAGATCCGCGAGCACCCCGAGGTGAAGAAGGCCTACCTGGGCGAGGAGGAACTCGCGTGACGGACGTTCTCGAAGTGAAGGGCCTGGAGACCGCCTACGGCACCAGCCAGGTGCTCTTCGGCATCGACTTCAACATCGCCGCCGGCGAAGTGGCCACGCTGCT
>CAMLLU010000128.1 GCA_946480925.1 uncultured Rivibacter sp. | reverse complement strand
CTGAGCTGAGCGGCCAACGCCGCAGCGGCCGGGCCGGTGCCCGGCCTATTCCACCGGGGCCTTGAAAGTCTCTTTCAGCAGTCGTTGCAAGGCGTGCGTGCAGTGAGCTCGTGGCGCAGCCGTGCGACGAAGACCTTCAGGTTCGCCACCAGCTGCGCATGACCGGGCGTGCGCTCGTGGCGCGGCTCGTCCATGTAGAGCGCGCGGTTGATCTCGATCTGCACGCTGTGCCGCCCGCGCGCGGGCTCGGCATGGCGACGGATCAGTTCGCCGCCGCGGTAGGGGTCGTTGATGCGCACCTCGTAGCCGAGCTGCGCGAGCGCAGCGGCGATCCAGCGCACGAGGGCCGCGTCTGCGCTGCGCCCTTCGAGGTCGCTCACCACGATGTCGGGCCGTGGGCGACCGCAGTCCTCGTTCATCGCGTTGCCCACCGACTTCATCGAGTGGCAATCGATGTGCAGCGTGCGGCCGTGGCGTGCGTTGGCGGCGGCAATCAGCTCGGCGAGCCGCGCGTGGTAGGGGTCGTAGCAGTGGTGTATGCGGTGCAGCACCTCCTGCGGCGCGAGCGGCCGGTCGTACATGGGAACGCCCGGCAGCGCGAGCCGCCGCAGCAGCCCGAAGCCGCGCCGCGACTTGTCGCCTGGGTTCAGCGGCTGCGGCCAGGGGGCGGCAAGCAGCTCGGGGTCGATGTCGTCGCGGGCGCGGTTCGCGTCGATGTAGGCGCGGTGAAAGCGTGCGGCGAGCAGCGGTGCTGCGCCGTCGGCAGCGGCGGTCCAGATCTCGTCGACCCAGGCATCGCAGCTCGTGCGCAGCGCCTCGGCGGGTGCGATGGGCCGCGGTGCCTCAGGCGGCCAGTGCGGCCAGCTGTGCGGCGAATCGAAGACCAGCGGCGAGCGGCCGACGGCCGCTTCGGCGCTTACGTGAAAGGGCAGCAGGGGTGGCACGGCCATGGTTCGCACCGCCGCTCAGTCGAGCTTGATGTTGCGCTGCTTCATGATGCGCAGCCACAGCCCCGTCTCGTGCTTGATGAGCTGCGCCAGCTCGGCACCGCTGCTCGGTGCGGGCTCGCTGCCCTCGGCACGCAGCAGCCGCTCGATCTCCGGGGCGCGCAGCACCTGCATGACGTCGGCGCGAACCTTCTCCAGCACCGCGGCGGGCGTGCCCGTGGGCGCGAAGAGGCCATACCACGCGATGTACTCGAAGCCCGGCACCGTTTCGGCCACCGAGGGCACGTCGGGCAGCAGCGCCGTGCGCCGCTGGCTGCCCACTGCCAGCGCCACCAGCCGGCCCGAGCGAATGTGCGGCAGCACGCTCGGCAGGGCGTTGAAGCCCGTCTGCACCTGGTTGCCCACGAGGTCGACCACCGCCGGCGCGGCGCCCTTGTAGGGCACGTGCACCATGTCGCCACCGGTGAGCGAGAGCAGGTATTCCATGCCCAGGTGGTTGGGCGCGCCCATGCCGCTGGAGGCGTAGTTCAGCACCCCCGGCTTGGCCTTCGCCAGTGCGACCAGCTCGCTGAGCGACTTGATGCCCAGCGCCGGGTTCACCGTGAGCACCGGCGGCAGCGTGACCAGGCGCGTGATCGGCGCGAAGTCACGCTGCACGTCGTAGGTGAGCTTGGGCGCGGTGATGGGCGTGGTCACCATCGTGGAGGCCGCGCCGAACAGCAGCGTGTAGCCGTCGGCCGGCGCGGTGGCCGCGGCCTGCGCGCCCGCGGTGAGGCCGGCCCGGTTTTCCACCAGCACCTGCTGGCCCCAGGCCTGCGAGAGGCGGGCGGCGATCGGTCGGATCACGGCGTCGGCAGCGGCACCGGCCGAGAAGGGCACGATGATCTTCACCGGCCGCTCGGGGTAGGCGGCGTGCGCCGCGCCGGCCAGCAGGGCCAGGGGCAGCACGACGAAGAGAAATCGCAGTCGCATGATGGTTCTCGCTGAGTTGACGAAGAGTGCCCGTGGGACCACAGAATTCTTGTGGTCACGTCTTCGCCGCTGCAAGCCGTTTCACGGCGCGCATGGGCCCATAACCGCAGGTCATCGCCAATGGACTTCAGGCAGCTCGAGGTTTTTCGCGCCGTGATGGACTCTGGCTCGGCCACGGCGGCGGCGCGCCTGCTGCAGATGTCGCAGCCGGCCGTGAGCCGCCACCTGAGCCAGATGGAAGCCGAGCTGGGCCTGGAGCTGTTCATCCGCGGCGGCGGCAAGCTGCGGCCGACTGCCGATGCAGCCGCGCTGTACGACGAGGCGCTGTTCGCCTTCGAAAGCATCGAGCGCGTGCTGAACCTGGCGCGCCGCATGCGCGGGCGCGACAGCGGCGTGCTGCGGCTGGCGGCTCCATTCGCGTTTGGCGAAGCGCTCGTGCCGCGCATCGTGGCAGACCTGGCGCGCACACGGCAGCAGCTGCGCTATGCGGTCGAGATGGGCAGCTACGAAGCCATCGCGGCGATGGTGGCCAGGCGCCAGGTCGACGTGGGCCTGTTGAAGCAGCCGCTGTCGCACCCCGGCATCGCCGCGCTGCCGCTCATCGAATGCGGCACCGTCTGCGTGCTGCCCGAAGGCCACCGGCTCGGCCGCGCCGACAGCGTGTCCGTCGACGCGCTGAGCCGCGAGCCACTCGTGCTGCTGGGGCGCGACACCACCTGGCGCAGCGATCTTCAGGCACTGCTGCGCACCGTGTCGCGCACACCGGTCGTGCGCGTCGACACGCATTCGGCGGCAGCGGTGTGCGCCTTCGTTGCGCAGGGGTTGGGCGTCTCCGTGCTGCCCGCGCTGCTTGCGGCGCAGTTCACTTACAAGCCGCTGGTGCTGCGGCCGCTGCAGGCGCCGATCCGGCATCGCTACGTGATCGGCTGTGCCGAGGCGTTGAAGGAATCGGCGCTGGTCAATGCCTTCGCGCGCTCGGCGCGGGCGGCGGCCAAGGCGCTGGTCGAGTCGGTGCAGGGCGGGGCGTCAGGGTGACTCGGTCGCTGCATATCATCCGGCGTCTGCTCAAGGAGTGTTTCCATGCTCATCTCCGGACGTTGTCATTGCGGGAACATCAGCTTCCAGCTGCGTTGGCTCCCTGAGCCCGGCGAGATCCCGGCGCGTGCCTGCACGTGCACCTTCTGCATCAAGCACGGCGGCGTCTGGACATCGTGCCCCGCGGGCGAGCTCACCGTGTCGATCCAGGACGAGGCGCTTCGGTCGCGCTATGCCTTCGGCACGAAGACGGCTGATTTCCACGTCTGCGCCCGGTGCGGCGCCGTGCCGGTGGTCACCAGCGAGATCGGCGGAGCCACCTATGCCGTCGTCAACGTCAACACGTTCGAGGGAGTCGACAGCGCATTGCTGAAGCGAGCCTCGACGACCTTCGATGACGAGGCCGAGCAGGATCGCCTGGCACGGCGCAAGCGCAACTGGATCGGCCGCGTCACATTCACGGGAGCCAACGCGTAGCCCGCGCGGACCGTCATGCCAGTGCTCATCCTCATCGGCTCATTGCTTGCACTGTGGGCGTTCATCGTCTGGGACCGGCGGCGCCCCGTGAAGCCCGCGTCGCAGGGCTCGGGCCTGCTGGCCGTCGAGGAGTGGCAGACGTACGCGTTTCTGGCGCTCGGCTCCGGCACGCTTGGTCTTTCGTGTTGGCTCAAACCACCGCACCCGCCGTTCACAGGAAAGCTCTCCTGGGTCGACGCATTGGCATACGCCCACCTTGGCCCACACGGTGTCGCCTTGCTTTGGTCGGCTATGGGTGCTTTGTTCGCGGCGTTGGCCGTCACGTCCTGGCGCAGGCCGCCAGCGGAGGCGGAGAGCACGGTCCCCGAGCCGGCCGCCGCAAAGGGGCCCAGGCAGATCTCGCGTGACGGCATCACCACCGACTCGCCGATGCCCGAGGGCCTGCCGTTCGCTGCGGCCCTTCGTCAACTGATGGCGGATCGCGACCACAGGTCCGTCCAGATCGGCATCGACCCGGCGGCCTTCTACAGCGAGGAAGCCATCGAACTTCACAACTTCGTCGACGGCATCCTGTGCCGCTTCGTCACAGAGGAAGCCCAGCCGTTCCTGGCTTACGAGATCAGCACCCGGTACGGCGGCATTTATCGCGAGGTGGCGTACGACGGCCAGGTCCTTCGCGAGTGGCACGTCCACGTGATCGACGTGCCGGGAGAGGCGGAGTTGCTGCAGGGGCGTTCGGAGCGGATGGCGCTCACGCTGGGAAGAGGCTGAGTGCCTCGAAGAACGCAAGCGCGGCACGGTGGACGAATGCCGGCACGATGCGCCATCATTGAACCAGCGTCAGGTGTCATGGACGAAGGTCGTAACACGGTACGCCGTGTCATTCACGGGAGCACTTCATGCTTGTAGGAACCTGCCACTGTGGCGAAGTCACCATCGAGCTGCCATCGATGCCGGAGAAGGCCACGAGCTGCAACTGTTCGATCTGCCGGCGATTGGCAGGCGTGTGGGCCTACTACGAGTTCGGCACCGTTCGAATTACCGGTCATCCGGAGCATACGCAGGAGTACATCCAGGGCGACAAGACACTCAGGACCGTGCGCTGCGCCACGTGCGGCTGCGTGACGCACTGGGAACCGCTGAAGCCCGAGCCGGGTGCTCGCCACGGTGTGAACCTGCGCAACTTCGACCCAAAGATCCTGGAGTCAGTGCAGGTGCGGCGCTTCGATGGTGCGGACACCTGGGAGTTCCTGGACTGAACGCGTGACGCCGGGCCTAGCGCTCAACGCCCGGCGTGCAATGGAGCAGCTGGAGTACGCCCTGTGCGGCAGGGCGCCAGCAGTGAATTGAGGAAGGAAGGGCATGGCGCTCAAACGCATGGACAACGTGCTTATCGTTGTCGACGACCTTGAAGCCACCAAGGCGTTCTTCATCGAGCTGGGCCTCAGGCTCGAAGGCGAAACGACAGTCGAAGGTCCGTTGATCGGACGGCTGATCGGGCTCGAGAACGTCCGCGCCACTCTCGCGATGATGCGGACCCCCGATGGACAGGGCATTGAGCTGGACAAGTTCCACACGCCCGATGCGGTCAGGTTTGGTCCTGTGGACGCACCGATGAACGCTCTGGGAATCCGTCGCATCATGTTCGCCGTCGATGACATCGATGCTGTCTTGGCACGCATGCGTGCCCACGGGGCCGAGCTCATTGGCGAGATGCAGTACGAGGGCACGTACCGCCTCGCCTACATCCGCGGGCCCGAGGGCATCATGGTCGCGCTTGCCGAGCAGCTCGGCTGAGCAGGAGATGCGCAGTGGGAAGTGATGGGCAGGGCGGGGTCGATCCGAGCTGTGTGGCCCAGGCGATCGATAACTCCACCATTCATGCGGAACGCGCACGACTTCGCCACAGCATCAACCACCCAGCACGCCCCTGATGCCAGCACGCCACTGACCGCGAGCATGGCGGCCATGTGAACGCCGATGGCGGCAAGCCCGAGGGGCAGTGAGCCCGAGGCCGTGATCTCGCGGGCCGGGCCTTCGCTCAGGCACAGCGGGGTCAGGGCAGGTACCAGCATCAGCCCCGCACCATGTGAGGTGGAAGCGATGAACGACCAGAGCGCCAGCCCCGTGTCGGTTGCAGGTGCGGTGCGCGGTGGCGTGTGCCGTGCGCAGTGAAGCACCACCAACACGACCAGCACTCCGCCTGCCAGCCACTGCAGCAGCCCGCGAGGCAGGTTCAGGCCGAGTGCCAGCGTGCCGGCAACCAGCACCACCGAAGCCAGGTGCCCTGCGGCGAGCGGCCACAGTGCGCGCAGCGCCTGGCCCCCGTCTTGTGATCGCACGCCACAGGCTGCGGCCCCGATCCAGCCGCTGGCCGGGTTGAGGCCGTGCAGTGCGCCGAGCGCCGCCACGGCGATCCACGGCCAGAGGCTGTTCATTGCCGGCTCGCTTGTCGTCGTGCTGCTGCTTGCGCCTCAGGTGTGCGACGTGGAGCAGCAGGCATGCGCTGTCGCCTGTGCCACAGCGGCCGGCTGCTGCGGCTGTTGTTGTTGCGGTTGTTGCTCATAGCGGTCGTGGTGGCGCACCCATTCCATGCCGTAGGCCAGCGAGTCTTCGTCGCGGCCCTTGGGCGTGAGGTCGAGCAGGTGATAGGTGCCCATCATCACTTCCACGCCTCGGCCGTAGGTCGAATACGCGAGGTACACGTCACCTGCGTCGTCGCGCCAGAACACGCTGATGCCGGGCGCTTCTTCGTGCGGGAAGGGCTGCACCTCGTAGTTGTAGGCCACCTCGCCGCGCGCCATTTCTTCGGGCGTGAAATGCACGCCGAAATCGTGGTTGAAGTCGGTGCCGTATGAAGACACCCAGCGGAACTGCCAGCCCATGCGGCGGCGGAAGCGCTCGATGTCGGCCAGCGGTGCGCGCGAGACGGCCAGCAGCGTCACGTCGCGCTGGGCCAGGTGCAGTCGCGCGCCTTCGTGGTGGTCGGCCATGAAGGAGCAGCTCTTGCAGCCTTGTTCCCAACCCGGCGCGAACATGAAGTGCTGCACCATCAGCTGGCGCCGGCCCTCGAACAGCTCCGACAGTTGGCGCGGCCCCTCGGGCGTGTCGAAGACGTAGGGCTTGTCGATGCGCAGCCACGGCAGCGCCCGGCGTTCGCGGGCGAGTGCGTCGCTCATGCGGGTGAGTTCCTTCTCGCGTGCCAGCAGGGCCTGCCGCTCGGCCAGCCAGCGATCGCGCGAGACCACGCGGTGCTCGATGAAGGTGGGTTCGGTGATGGTGTTCATCTGCTTGCTCCTGGCTCGATGAGCCGTTCTTGAAGGCCCGTTGAAAGGGCGTGGGCGCACCGGCCCGCGCCGCGCTCGGGCGGCCGGTGCCGTGCAGCGGGTTCGGCGCGAAGGCCGAAGAGGCAAGGTCAGGAAGTGGTGCGCGTGGTGGCCGGGCGCCGCACGGCGCGGACCTTGCCGCTGCCGCCGCCACCGCAATAGAAGAGCGCGGCCCCGTCGGACTCGAGCCCGCTCACGCCCGTGCCCTGGGGCATGGCCAGGCGCTCGAGTACGGTGCCGTCGGCCGGGTCGATGCGGCGCAGCTCGCTCTCGTCGCCTTCCCAGGTGCCGTGCCACAGCTCGCCCTCGACCCAGGTGACGCCGGTGACGAAGCGGTTCGACTCGATGGTGCGCAGCACGCGCCCGGTCTGCGGGTCGATCTGGTGGATCTTGCGGTCGCGGTATTGGCCCACCCACAGGCTGCCTTCGGCCCAGGCCAGGCCCGAGTCGGCACCGTGGCCGGGTGCTGGAATGGAGGCGAGCACGGCGCCGGTGGCCGGGTCGATCTTGTCGATGCGCGCTTCGGCGATCTGGTAGAGGTGCTTGCCGTCGAAGGCGGTGCCGGCATCGCATGCGTGCTCCAGCGGGCGGGTGGTTTCACCGCTGGCGGGGTCGAAGGCCACCATCTGCGCGCCGGTGGCGGCCCACACGCGCTGCCCGTCGTGGGTGACGCCGTGCACGCGCTCTGCGCCGTTGAAGGGGCCGTATTCACGCACGATCTCTGCCGCCCGCACGGGGGCTTCTGTGGTGTGGCTGCTGGTCTTGCGGTTCATGGTGCTTCCTTCCTTGGTTGCCGGGGCCCGCGAAAGCGGCGCCGTTGGGAAGACTCTAGTCAGGCGGCAGCGCAGCGGGGAGTAACAAGATCGTCGTGAATCCGGCCAGCGGC
>CAMLLU010000127.1 GCA_946480925.1 uncultured Rivibacter sp. | reverse complement strand
CGGAGGGTCGATCGCCGTACTCGGCGAGCGGGGTGTCGTCATGACCCGCCGTGCCGCTCCGGAAGCGAGTACCGGCGTGCACGGCACGGATGGCGCCCTGTGAACGAGGTCTGGCTCGCCGGGCGCGGCCTGGCTTGCGCACTCGGGCCCGACACCGCCGGCGCGGTAGCCGCCTTGCAGCAAGGCGGTGCGGCACCTGCCCGCGTCGAAGTACCCGGAGGCTTCGGCTGGCCGTATTTCGCGATGGCCGACGAAGGCGCCAGCTGGATGGACCGAGCACGCCGCATCGTGCTGCGCGTGGCGTGCAAGAGCGGCGCACTGGCCCGCTCGTCGCGCCGCGGCCCGCTGTTCGTGGCGTCCTCGTCGGTGGACGTGGGCGCGCGCGAGCACGACGGCGACTTCGAGCGCGACTTTCACAGCTTCGCCGAGACGCTGGCCTGCTGGCTCGACTGGCAGGGCCCGGTGTTCACCGTGTCCACCGCCTGCACGTCGGCCCACAACGCCATGCTGAGCGCGGCTGCATGGCTGCGCGCCGGCGAGGCCGACGATGCGCTGGTGCTCGGGCTGGAACTCGCCAACCGGCTCACCGTGGCCGGCTTCGGCGCGATGCAACTGCTGTCGGCCGAGGCGGCACAGCCGCTGGGCGCCGCGCGCAGCGGGCTGGTGCTGGGCGAGGCGGTGGCAGCGCTGCACCTGTCGACAGCTCGCGCCGGGACGCGCTGGCGCGTGGCCGGCGGTGCCAACGTGGTAGATGGGCGCGACCCCGCGGGGGCCGTCGCGCAAGCCGTCGAGGCGATGTGCCGGCAGGCGCTGCAGCACAGCGGCCTTGAGCCTTCACAGATCGGCCTCGTCAAGCTGCAGGCCTCGGGCAGCCCGGGCAACGACGCTACTGAAATCGACGGGCTGCGCCGCGTGTTCGGCACCGCGCTGCCGCCGCTGGTGTCGTTCAAGGCCGCCATCGGCCACACGCTGGGCGCCTCGGGCGCGGCCGAACTGGCGCTGCTCACTGCATGCGCTGAAGCGAATGTGTGGCCGCGCACCGACGCCTATGCCTTCGACCCCGCGCTCGGCGTCACGCTGGCCTCGGAGATGCCGACTCGCGCGCGATTCCTGCTCGCCAACATCCTCGGCTTTGGTGGCGGCCATGCCGCACTGGTGCTCGAAGACTGCGGGAGCCCGGCATGACGCAGCCCTCGTGGCTCACCGTCGCCCACTTCGTGGCGGAACCGCCCGAACCGGGCTGGCGCGATGCCCTGGCCGCCCGCCTGGGTCAGCGGCCGCGCCGCATCGGCTCCTGGGCCGAGCTCGCCTTGTATGGCGCGCGGCAATGCCTCGACGCGGCCGGCGAAGCCACACTGCCCATGGGTGCGGCGCTGCGCGTGGCCAGCGTGTACGGCCCGCAAGACGCCACCCGCAGCAGCATCGAGCAATGCTGCAACGGCCTGCCGATGCCCTTCGGCTTCCTGCAGAGCCAGCCCAGCCAGATGCTGGCGGCGCTGAGCCAGCACCTGAATTGGCAGGGCGATGCGCGCTTCGTGGTCAGCCGCAGCCGCGAGGCCATGCTGGCGCAGGCCCGATGCGAGGCCGACACGCCGGCCGGCCTGCTGCTGGGCTGGGTGGAAGAGGCCAACGAGGCGCAGCCGCGCGTGATGCGCACCGAATGGTGGCGGCTCGTGCCGCTGCGCTGAACGCCTGCGGCTTACTTCTTGGCGTTGGCCGCAGCCACCAGCTGCTTTTCGACCTCGGCCGCCGGCAGGGCACCCGGCACGCGCGTGCCGTCTTCGAAGATGATGGCCGGCGTGCCGTTGATGCGGTGCTTCTGCGCGATCGCCAGGTTGCGGTCCACCGGCGAGTCGCACTTGCCCAGCAGCTTGGGCGGCTGCGTGCCTTCGAGCATCCAGCTGCGCCAGGCGGTGGTGCGGTCTTTCGAGCACCAGATGGCCTGCGCCTTCTGCGGCGAGTCGCCGCCGAGGATGGGGATCAGGAAGGTGTAGACCGTCACGTCCTTCACGTTCGTGAGGTCGCGTTCGAAGCGCTTGCAATAGCCGCAGTTCGGATCGGCGAACACGGCGATCTTGCGCGTGCCCTTGCCGTTCTTCCACACGATGGCGTCGGCCAGCGGCAGGCTGTCGAAGGCGATGGCGGAGAGCTTGTTGACGCGCTCTTCGGTGAGGTTCTTGCGCGACTTGGTGTCGATGATGTTGCCCTGCACCAGGAAGTCGCCCTCGGCGTCGCTGTAGATCACCTCGGTGCCCATGCGCAACTCGTACAGGCCGGCAACGGGCGTCTTGTTCACCTCGTCGATCTTCACGTCGGGATAGCGCGAAGCGAGGTTCTTGCGGATGGCGACTTCGTCGGCCAGCGCCGAGGCAGCGAACGTGAGAGTGGCCAGGGCCACGGCGGCAAGTCGGCGGTTCATGGGGAATCCTGAGGTGAAAGGAAGGGAAGCTGGCGCTGAGGCGCGCCGTTACCTGAAGGCCTGGCCGGCCAGCCAGCGCTTGAGCGGCTTCAGATGATGAACCAGAGTCAGCCCATTGTTGCGGAGTTCCCGCAGCGGCAGGCCGGGCTGTGCAAACAAATGCAGCAAACCGTCGGTGAGCTGTGCCATGGCCCAGGTGGGCGACGCGCGTTCGCGCACGTAACGCGACAGCAACTTTTCGTCACCCAGGGCGCGCCACGGCTCTTCGCGCTGGCGCTCGGCCAGCACGCGCGCCAGCGCCGCCACGTCGCCCAGGCCGAGGTTCAGCCCCTGGCCGGCCAGCGGGTGCACCACGTGGGCCGCGTCGCCCAGCAGCACCCAGCCGGGGCCGCACCAGCGCAACGCGCGGCCGACCGAAAGCGGCCAGGCGGCGCGCTGCGAGGCCAGCCGCAACGCGCCGGGCGCCACACCGGGCGCCTGGCCGGTGGCCTCGTTCAGAGCCGCGTTGAAGGCTGCCTCGTCGAGCGCCAGCAGTTCGTCCGCACGCGCGGCGGGTACCGACCACACCAGGCCGAACGAACGGCCGGCTTCGGGCCGGTCGAAAGGCAGCAGGGCCAGCACGTCGGGCGAGCGGAACCATTGCCAGGCCATGCCCATGTGATCGCGCTCGCACACCAGGCGCGCAGCCACCGCGGTCTGCCCGTAGGCATGTTGTTCGAAACCGGCCCCCAGCGCCTCGCGCGTGGCCGATGCCTTGCCTTCGCACACCGCCAGCAGCGCGGCCGGTACCGGCTCGCCGACCAGGCTCACGTGCGGCGCGAACCGCAAGGCGGTGGTGAGTTCGTGTTCGAGCGCGGCGGCATCGACGATCCAGGCCAGCTCGCGCACGCGCTGTTCCCAGGCCGAAAACTCGAGGCGGCCACGCGCGTCGCCTTCGATGCGCATGTCCAGCACCGGGGTGGCGGCGCCGTGCGCCGGCAGCGAGTCCCACACCTTGAGTTCGGCGAGCAGCGCAATGGAGCCGGCGTTCAGCGCGTAGGCCCGCACGTCTTCACGTTGAGCCGTCGGCTGTGGGGCCTGCACCAGCGCCACGCTGAAACCCTGGCGCGACAAGGCCAGTGCGAGGGCCCTGCCCACCGCACCCGCACCTTGAACGCAGACGTCGAATCGTTTGGTCACCAAGGCATTGTAGGCAGCGACTCTGCCGGCAGGAGCGTGAAGCACAATGGCACATCCACCGTTCTCTGCCTCAAGTACCCAAGACGCAATGAAGATCTGGATCCGCCGTGTGCTCATCGGGCTCGGCGTGCTGCTCGTGCTGCTAGGCGCCACCGCCGCCTACCTCGTCGCCACCTTCGACCCCAATCGCTACCAGGGCCTGCTGATCGACTGGATGCGCGAGAACAAGCAGCGCACGCTGGCGATCGGTGCGCCAATCGAACTGTCGGTGTTTCCGCGCCTGGGCGTGAAGCTTGCCAAGGTGTCGTTGAGCGAACACGCCAACCCCAAGGAATTCGCCGCTTTCGACGAAGCCACGCTGTCGGTCAGCCTGCTGCCGCTGCTGCGCAAGCAGTTGGTGATCGACCGCGTACAGGCCAAGGGCGTGCGGCTGGTCTACGAACGTGACGCACAAGGCCGCAGCAACATCGACGACCTGCTCGACAGCGGCAGCAAGGACCAGCCGGCCGACAAACCAGCGCAGCCTGCCGGCGAGCCGCTGCAGTTCGACGTGGGCGGTGTGGACTTCGAGCGGCTGCGCGCCAACGTACGCGACGCGAAGGCCGGGCTCGACGGCGAGCTGGTGATCGACAAGCTCAAGACCGGCCGACTGGCCAACGGCGTCGAGTCCCACGTCGAACTGGCGGCCAAGCTGGCGATGAAGCAGCCGCGCGTGGCCGGTGCGCTGGACGGTTCTCTCAAGCTCACGCCCGATCTCGGCACGCACTCTGCCAAGGCACGCGACATCAAGCTCGCGCTCAAGGGTGAAGTGCCGTCGGCCAGCGGGCTCGACGCGCAGATCACCGGCGCCGCGGCCTACGACGGGGCGAGCGGTGCGCTGCATGCGGAAAAGCTCGACGTGAAGCTCGCCGCGGTGCAGACCGCCGGGCTGCGCCTGAAGGACAGCAGCGCGTCGATCCAGCGTTTCGACTACCAGCCCGCCGGCAAGGTGATCACGCTCGATGCCCTGAAGCTGCAGCTGACCGGCCAGCGTGCCAGCGGCGAGCCGGTGGCGCTGAAGCTCGACTGGCCGCAACTCGGTGTGCAGGGCGACAACCTCAAGGGCAGCGCTTTGCAGGGCGAGTTCTCGATGAGCGGCGCCACCACGGTGAAAGGCCGCTTCAGCTCGCAAGCGCCCACCGGCAGCTTCGACGAGCTGCGGCTGCCGGGCGTGCAGTTCGAGTTCGACGGTGCCAGCGGCCCACGCAAGCTGGCCGGCCGGGCGCGCGCCGAGCTGCGCGTCAAGCCGGCAGCGGGCGAGCTGGCCGTCGAGGGACTGGACCTGCAAAGCACCGCGCAAGACCCGGCGCTGCAACCGCTGAAGATCAGCGTCACCGGGCGCGCGCAGGCCGGAGCGCGCAACGCGCTGTGGAAGTTGGCCGGCCACATCAACAACAACGAATTCACGACCCAGGGCAGCGCCAACCTGGCCGGTGACGTGCCGAACGTGCAGGCCGATGCGCGCTTCAAGGCGCTCGACCTCAACCAGCTGCTGCCACAGGCGGTGGGTGCCAAGCCGGGTGCCGCGTCGGCACCACTGGCCGCGCAGCCGGCCGACACGCCGATCGACCTTTCGCCGCTGCGTTCGCTGAACGGTCGCTTCAGCGTGCAGGCTGGTCAGCTGGCCGTCAAGCAATACCGCCTGGCCGATGCACGCATCGAAGCCTCGCTGGAGAACGGCATGTTGCGCGTGCCGCAGCTCGCGGCCGATGCCTGGGGCGGCCGCTTCGACTTGAAGGCGCTGGCCGACGCACGCGCCAGCCGCGTCACCGTGCAGGGCACGGCCCAGGGCGTGAACATCAACGCCCTGCTCGAGGACGTAGCGCAGTACGAAAAGCTCGAAGGCACCGGCCGCGTGACGGTGGACCTGGACACCGCCGGCAAGACCGTGGGCGAGATGAAGTCGCGCCTTGCGGGCACGGCCGCGATGCAGTTGCGCGACGGGGCGGTGCGCGGCATCAACCTCGCCAAGTCGCTGCGCCAGGCCAAGGTGGCCCTCGGCCTGCAGAAGGACGAGATGCAGAAGGCGCAGCAAACCGAAAAAACCGACTTCTCCGAGCTCGGCATGAGCTTCCAGATCGCCGACGGCGTGGCGCGCAGCAACGACCTCGATGCCAAGAGCCCGCTGCTGCGCGCAGGCGGCGCCGGCAGCATCGACCTCGGGCGCAACCGCATCGACTACGTGGCGCGTGCCACCGTGGTGGGCACGAGCAAGGGGCAAGACGGCGCGGAGCTTGCGACGCTGAAAGGCCTCACGATTCCCGTGCACCTGAGCGGCCCGCTCGACGCGGTGGATTGGCGGATCCAGTGGTCGCAGGTGGCCGTGGGGGCGGCCGAAGCCACGCTGAAGAACCGCGCCGAAGAAAAGCTGAAGGAAAAGCTCGGCGAGAAGCTGGGCCTGAAGCCGCCGGCCACCGGTGCCAGCGGCGCGGCCGGCGCTGCCAGCTCACCGCAGGACGAGGCCAAAGAGAAACTCAAGGAAAAGCTGAAGGGGCTGTTCAAGTGAGCGATGACGTCGAAGTGCGGGTGGCGTCCCTGCACGTTCACCCGGTGAAGTCCTGTGCCGGCATTTCGGTGCCCGAGGTGCTGCTCATCGAAACCGGCTTCGAGTTCGACCGCGCCTGGATGCTGGTGGACGAGGCCGGCGCGTTCGTCACGCAGCGCGAACTGCAGAAGCTTGCGCTGGTGCGGCCCGAGCTGCGCCACACCGACATGGTGCTGCGCGCGCCCGGCATGCTGGCGCTGCACATCGCGCTCGATACCGTGGAGTCGCCAACGCACGTGCGCGTGTGGAAGGACGAGGTGGCCGCCTACGACATGGGCGACCTCGCCGCGCAGTGGTTCAGCGACTTCACCGGCCGCAAGCTGCGCATGGTGCGCTTCGACCCCGAGCAGAAGCGGCTGTCGAGCCGCCAGTGGACCGGTGACATCGAGGCCGAGAACGCGTTCTCCGACGGCTATCCGGTCCTCGTGGCATCAGTGGCCGCGCTCGACGATCTCAACCAGCGCCTCGCGGCGCGCGACGTACCGCCGGTGACGATGCAGCGCTTCCGGCCCAACCTCGTGCTCGACGGGCTCGACGCGCACGGTGAAGACTTTCTCGACGAGATCATGTTCGACACCGGTGAAGGCCCGGTGTGCCTGAAGCTGGTGAAGCCCTGCGCACGCTGCACCATCCCGAGCGTGAACCCCGACACCGGCGAACAAGGCTTCGAGCCCGGCGACACGTTGGCGACCTACCGCGCCGACTCGCGGCTCGATGGCGCCATCACCTTCGGCATGAACGCGGTGATCGTCGAAGGCTTCGAGCGCATGCTGCGCGTGGGCATGGTGGGCCGGGCCCGCATCGCGTTCTGACCGCGCCGCGCCGGCGAGCGCCGGCAATGTACGAGCTGGTACAAAATGGCCTCATGAAGCCCGATGCCCCTGTCCGCGCCCGCCGGGCACCTGCTGCCACGAAGGAGCGCGCCGCCGCCGCGGTGCCGCGCACCAACGACCCCGACCGCACGATGCAGAACATCCTCGAGGTGGCCACCGAGGAATTCGCGAGCAAGGGCCTGAGCGGCGCACGCATCGACGAGATCGCTGCCTCCACGCGCACCAGCAAGCGCATGATCTATTACTACTTCGGCAGCAAGGAGGGGCTGTACATCGCGGTACTCGAGGAGGCCTACCGGCGCATCCGCGCCATCGAAGCCGAGCTGCACCTCGAAGACCTCCCGCCCGAAGACGCCCTGCGCAAGCTGGTCGGCTTCACCTGTGACTACCAGTTGGCCAACCCCGACTTCATTCGCCTTGTGATGACCGAGAACATCCACCGCGGCGAATTCCTGGCGCAGTCCAAGACCATCCAGCAGCTCAACGTGCCGGCCATCAACGCCGTGCATGACGTGTACCGCCGCGGCGTGGAAGCCGGCGTGTTCCGCTCGCACATCGACCCGGTGGACCTGCACATGTCCATCAGCGCGCTGTGCTTCTTCAACGTGTCGAACCGGCACACGTTCTCGCTCATCTTCAAGCGCGACCTCGATTCGCCGGCGGCCATCGTGGCGCGCCGCGACGCGATCATCGACATGGTCGTTCGCTACGTGCGCAAGTAGCCCGATAGCGCGGTTTCATGCGTCGCGCGGGTTTACCCGCATCGAAAAACTAACTAGTTCGTACATTATTTGAGCATCGCTTGCGCGAGCTCAATGAAGCCGCCGGCGGCCACAACGAACGGAGACGACATGACCCGCTGGATCGAACGCTATTGCCGCCTGCTCGACGCG
>CAMLLU010000126.1 GCA_946480925.1 uncultured Rivibacter sp. | reverse complement strand
AGTACAACCAGCTGCTGCGCATCGAGGAAGACCTGGGCGACATCGCCGTCTACCCCGGCCGTTCGGCGTTCTACAACCTGCGCTGACCGGAAAGGCCGCCGGACTGCATGCGCCTCGTCACGCTGGCCCTCGTGGTCTTGCTGGCCCTCGTCCATGTCGAGCTGTGGTTCGGCAAGGGCGGGGTGCCGCGCGTGATGGTGCTGCAGTCCGAGCTGGCCGCCCAACAGGACAAGAACGAACTGGCCCGCCAACGCAACGAGCAGTTGGCCGCCGAAGTGCGCGACCTGAAGGAAGGCCTCGAGATGGTCGAGGAGAAAGCGCGCTTCGAGCTGGGCATGGTCAAGCCCGACGAGATCTACGTACAGATCGCGCCCAAACGCTGAGGCGCGCAGTCCTCCAGTACTTCACGGCGAGCGTGCCGCGTCATGGACACCTTCGTCGCCCTCCTGAATTCCCCCGCCTTCGCAGTCGGCCCGGCCACGGCCAGCTGGGCCGAACTCGCCGGCGCCGTGCTCGGTGTGTGGATGGTGGTGTGCAACTGGCGCGTCAACCCGCTGGCCTGGCCGCTGGCGATCGCCAGCTCGGTGCTCTACTGGCTCGTGTTCTGGGAGGCCAGGCTGTATGGCGACGCCTCGCTGCAGATCTTCTTTGCCGTGGTGGCGCTGTGGGGCTGGTGGCAGTGGCTGCGCGGCAAGCAGGCCGATGGCCAGGCATTGCACGTGCGTTGGCTCGACGGCAAGCACCGCGGGCTCGTGCTGCTGGGCATGGCTGCGCTATGGCCTGCGATGGGCTGGTTCCTCGACCACTACACCGACACCGACGTGCCCTACTGGGACGCCTTTCCCACGGCCGGCAGCCTGCTCGGGCAGTTCCTGCTCGGCCGCAAGTACGTCGAGAACTGGCCGGCCTGGGTAGCGGTCAACGTCGTGGGCGTCGGGCTCTTCGCCTACAAGGGCCTGTGGCTCACGGTCGTGCTCTACGCAGTGTTCGCCGCGATGGCCGTGGTGGGCTGGCGCACCTGGTCGCGGCAGGCCGGGCAACACGCATGAAAACCGGCAAGGTCATCGCCATCCTCGGTGCCGAAAGCACCGGCAAGACGACGCTGGCCCATGCGCTGACGCTGGAGCTGCGTGCCCTCGGACACGACGCCGTCGTGGTGACCGAATACCTGCGCGAGTTCTGCGACCGCGCAGGCCGCACACCACGGGTCGACGAGCAGGCAGCCATCGCCGTCGAGCAGACACGCCGCATCGAAGCAGCGGCACGCGCGCACGACATCGTGGTGGCCGACACCAGCGCCGTGATGATCGCTGTCTACAGCGACCTCATCTTCGAAGACCGGTCGCTGTATGCCGAAGCACTGGCTGCGCACCAGCGCCTGTGCCACGCCACGCTGCTCACCGCGCTGGACCTGCCCTGGCAGGCCGACGGCTTCATTCGTGATGGAGAGCACGTGCGCGAGCCGGTGGACCAGCTCATCCGCCAGGCCCTGGCCTCGGTGTCGCAGCCCTACGGCGTGGTGTACGGCACAGCCGATGCGCGCACCAAGGCCGCGCTGCAGGCCTTGCGCGGCGGGGGCCTGGCCTTGCAGGCCGCAGCCGAATCGGAGCCGCCCGAGCAAGGCCGGCGCTGGCGCCCGCGCTGCGCCGAATGCCTGGTGGCCGAGTGCGAGCACCTGTCTCGCGCGGCCAGCCGCTCCTAGCCTTTCGCCTTTCGTCAATCAGCCTCAGGCGAGGTGCAAGCCGTTCGCCTATTGCGCCGTGACCGGCACACCCGGCGCTGCGGCATCGGCCGATACAGGCTGGAGGTGCTCGTCGAGAAAGCTCTCCAGCGCCCGGAAGAACGCCATGCGGTGGCTGTGCCGAGTGAGGTGATGATCACCGCCGTCGAGCTCGATGTATTGGTACGGCTTGCCGGCGCGGCGCAGAGCCTTGGCCATCGTCTCGCTCTGGTCCACGGGCACCACGCGGTCCACCGTGCCGTGCACCAGCAGCACCGGTGCGCGAATGCCCTCGGCATTGCGTGCCGGCGACGTGGCGCGCAACTGCGCCCTGTCGGCCCACAAGCGGCCGATCATGCGTTCGGCCGCCTCGCGCCCGCCGATGTAGTCGCTCTTGAAGTCGATGAGGTCCGGCAAGTCCGACACGCCGGCGAAGCTCACCGCGCAGCGGTAGAGCTCGGGCGTTTTCGCCACGCCCATCAGCGCCGCGTAGCCGCCGTAGCTGCCGCCCACGATGCACACGCGCTTCGGGTCGGCCACGCCCTGTGCCACGGCCCAGTGCACGGCATCGGTCAGGTCGTCCTGCATCTCCAGGCCCCAGCGCTTCAGGCCCGCGAGCTTGAACTCGTGGCCGTAGCCGCTGGAGCCGCGGAAGTTGACCTGCAGCACGGCGTAGCCGCGGTCGGCCAGGAATTCCGTCCATGCGTCGAAGTCGATGTCGTCACGGCTGTGCGGGCCGCCGTGCGGCAGCAGCACGAAGGGCAGCGGTTGCCCGCTGGCAGCAACCGGCGGGCGCCCCTTGGGCAGCGTGAGGTAGGCGCTCAGCGCCAGCCCGTCGCGGGCCTTGATGGTGACGGCCTGCTTGCCCACCAGTTGCGCATTCGCGAGCTCGGGGTAGGCACGGCCGAGCAGGGCAAGATGGCCGGTTTCGCGGTTGCCCGCATAGAACTCGCCCGGCTGGCGGTTGCCGCTGGAATAGACGAGGTAGCTTTCCTCGTCATCGGTGAGGCCGAGCAGGCGGTTGCTGCGGCCGGGCAGCGCCTGGTCGACCGCCAGCATCTGCTTGCGCCATTCGTCGTTCCACCATTCGCTGCGCGCCTCGCCGTCGGCGGACTCCGACGCATCGGTCAGCAGGCCCATCACTTCGCCGGTGCGGGGCGCCCGCAGCAGCTCGCCCTCGAGGTCGTGGCGCGGGTGAGAAAGCCGCAGCGTCCTGGGCAGCCCAGGCGCATCGAGGCGCACGGAGAACACCGCCATGCGACCTTCGTGATCGGCGCGCACGTAGAGCTCTTGCGGGTCGAGCCCGAAGCCCAGCGGCCACACGGCATCTTCCTGCCCCTCGAAAGCCCACAGCTTGCGCCAGTTGCGGCCATCGGGGTCGCTGCCGATGATCTCGTAGCCGCTGCCTCCGTCGACCCAGCGAATGCCCACGCGCACTCGGTGCTGCGCGTCGGTGAGCCACCAGTAGACGTCGCGCTCGGGCGCTTTCACCATCTGGTTGGCCCCGGTCTCCACGTTCACCTTGTAGACGCCGGGCAGCGGCCGGTCCGGTTCGTTGAGCTGCAGCAGCACATGGCGCCCATCGCCGGGCAGCCAGTCGATGACCCGGTCCTGGATCTGCTGCGCCCGCACGGAGCTCGAGATGCTGCCCAGCTGCGGCCGGTTCTGCACCAGGTTGATGAGCCCGCCGCCGTCGGCCTTCACCGAAACCAGCCGGGTCTCCACCGTGCCCACGAAGTCACGCCGTGCCGCGTAGCGAAAGCTCACCAGCAGGCGCTCGCTGCTGACCCAGCGGATCCAGTTGAAGTGGAACTTCCGGTTGTCGGTTTCCAGCACGCCGCGCGGGTTGCCGCCCGGCACGGCCCGCGTGATGAGCACGGTGCGATCGTCCTGGTTCAGCAGCGCGGCGATCTGCTTTCCGTCGGGCGACAACACCACCCGCGACAGCTGCGGCACCCGCGCGAAGTGCTCGACGGGGCGGCGCGCAGCAGGTGATGCGGCCGCCGCAGGCGCGGCCTGCGACCACGAAGAAGCTGCGGGCACCAACAGGCACAAGCCGGCCACCAGGCCGCGCACGCGGCGCGGCGAGATCCATGGACTCATGAGGTCGTACTTGAGCGGGGAAAGGGGAAGCGGAAAGAACGAGGCTCAGTGCACGACCTTCGACGCCGGCGGCTGGTCGCGTTGCGGCGTGAACAGCTCGCCGACGTCCACTGCGTCGAAGTGGTAGTGGTTGCCGCAGAAGTCGCAGCCGATCTCGACCTCGCCCCGCTCGGCCACGATGCTGTCCACCTCTTCACGGCCCAGGCTCTTGAGCATGCCGCCCACACGATCACGCGAGCACGTACAGGCGAACCGCGGCGTCAGCGGCTCGAAGCGGCGCACCTGCTCTTCCCAGAACAGGCGGCGCAAGATGGTGTCGGCGTCCAGCGTGAGCAGCTCTTCGCTCGTGAGCGTGGCGGCCAGGTGCGCGATGCGGTTGAAGCCTTCGCTCAGGCCGATCTCGTCCTCGTTCCGCTGGCCCGCCAGGTTGCCTTCGCCTTCCACGGGCAGGCGCTGGATCAGCAGGCCCGCGGCCACCTTGTCGTTGGCCGCGAGCACGAGCCTCGTGTCGAGCTGCTCGGACTGCAGCATGTAGTGCTCGAGCACCTCGCTCAGGTGCTGCAGCGGCTCGCGGTGGTCGCCGTGCAGCGGCACGACGCCCTGGTAGGGCTGCTGGCCGGGCAGCTTGTCTTTCGGGTCGAGCGTGATCACGCAGCGGCCCTTGCCGTGCACGTTGAGCATGGCTTCGAGCCGTGCATCGGCCGGCACCTCGCCCACCACCTTGGCGGTGGCGCGCAACGCGAGGTCGGGCTGCACCTCGGCCACCGCCAGCTTCACCGGGCCGTCGCCGAACACCTGCAGAACCAGGGCGCCGTTGAACTTGATGTTCGATTGCATCAGCGCGCCGGCCGCGGCCATCTGGCCGATCAGCTCACGCACCGGCTGCGGGAAGCCGCCCGCTGCCTCGCGGCGCTTCAGGACCTCGACCCACGCGTCGGTGAGCCGCACCAGCATGCCGCGCACCGGCAGGCCTTCGAACAGGAATTTGTGCAGTTCCGACATCAGGCGATCTTCTTGAGTTGTGCGCGATAACGCTGCGCGTTTTCGATGTAGTGCGGGGCGCCGCGCTGAAAGAGGGCGACCTGCTGCGGCGTCAACGTGCGCACCACCTTGGCCGGCGAACCGAGGATCATGCTGTTGTCCGGGAACTCCTTGCCTTCGGTCACCAGCGAACCCGCACCTACCAGGCAATTGCGGCCGATCTTCGCGCCGTTGAGCACCACGGCGCCGATGCCGATGAGCGAGCCGTCGCCGATCTCGCAGCCGTGCAGCATGACCTGGTGGCCCACCGTCACGTTGTCGCCGATGGTCAAGGGAATGCCGGCGTCGGTGTGCAGCGTCGAGTTGTCCTGCACGTTGCTGTTGCGGCCGATGCGGATGAGCTCGTTGTCACCGCGGACCACGGTGCCGAACCAGATGCTGGCGTTTTCGGCCAGCTCCACGCGGCCGATGACCTGCGCGCTGTCGGCCACCCAGGCCGTTTCGTGGAGGCGGGGCACGTCGTCCCCGAGTTGATACAGCGCCATGGCTAGTCCGGTGAACTGCAAAACCTAGAATTCTAGAGATGGACCTGAGAGCACACGCCCTGCAAGCCCTCTGCGTGGCAGAGCCCACCGCGAAAGTGACCGCGGTGCAGACGCTGTGGGAGGCGCGTGGCACGCTCGAGTTGATGCCGGGGCTCGCCCTCGCTGCAGCAAGCGGTCTGCCCGGGCGGCCTGCCCGCCCGCAGCTGGTGCCGCCGGGCTCGGTGCCGCAACGCTCGCCCTACACCCTGCCCGGCCGTGCGGCGCTGCTGCATGCCATTGCGCACATCGAGTTCAACGCGATCAACCTCGCGCTCGACGCCGTGTGGCGCTTTGCCGGCATGCCAGAACCCTTCTATCTCGACTGGCTGCGCGTGGCGCGCGAGGAGGCCTACCACTTCACGCTGCTGCGCGAGCACCTGCAAACGCTCGGTCACGACTACGGCGACTTCGATGCCCACGACGGCCTGTGGGCCATGACCGAGAAGACACGCGACGACATCGTGGCGCGCATGGCGCTCGTGCCGCGCACGCTGGAGGCACGCGGGCTCGATGCCACGCCGCTCATCCAGGCCAAGCTCTCGAAGGCCGGCGACCCCCGCGCCGTCGAGATCCTCGACGTCATCCTGCGCGACGAGGTGGGCCACGTGGCCATCGGCAACCACTGGTACCGCTGGTTGTGCGAACGCGAAGACCTGGACCCGGTGGCGCACTACGGCGTGCTCGTGCAGCATTACGAAGCCCCACGCCTGAAGCCACCGTTCAACCGCAGCGCGCGGCTGTCTGCGGGCTTCACCGAAGCAGAAATCGCCTTCCTCGAAGGCGAACAAACCCCAGGCTCCCCGCGGCAGGCGTGAGTTTTGCAACGCTTACACTCCGCAAGCCAAATCGGCCGCACAGAATGCGGCCGTTTCACCAAGAGCGACTTCCCTCACCACCCAGGAAGAAACACACCATGACAACCTTGATGAACACTCGCAAGTTCCTGAAGACGGCCGGCCTGCTGTGCGCCGGCTTCGTGCTCGCCGCCTGCAGCAAGCAAGGCAGCGAAACCGCCGCTCCCGCCTCGGCTCCGACCGTGGCTTCCGCACCCGCTCCGACCCCGGCTCCCGCCAAGGTGCTCGTGGTGGGCACCGACGCCGCCTACGCTCCCTTCGAATCGCAGAACGAAAAAGGCGAGATCGTCGGCTTCGACATCGACGTGGTGACCGCCGTGGCCCAGAAGGCCGGCCTCGAAGTGAAGTTCGTCAACACGCCGTGGGAAGGCATCTTCAACACGCTGCAGCAAGGCGACCGCGACCTGCTGGTGTCGGCCATCACCATCACCGACGAGCGCAAGCAGACGATGGACTTCTCGACCCCCTACTTCGACGCGCAGCAGCTCATCGCCGTGAAGAAGAACTCGAAGGTCGGCAAGTTCGACGACCTGAAGAAGCTCAAGGTCGGCGTGCAGACCGGCACCACCGGTGACGAAGTGGTAACCAAGCTGCAAGGCAAGAACAGCACCAACGTCAAGCGCTTCGAGTCGACCCCGATGGCCCTGAAGGAGCTCGAGTCGGGCGGCGTGGATGCCGTGGTGGCCGACAACGGCGTGGTCATCAACTACGTGAACAACAACGCCGCCGCCGGCTTCAAGACGGTGAGCGACAAGGGCTTCGTGCCCGAGCAGTACGGCCTGGCCGTCAAGAAGGGCAACACCGAGCTGCTCGAGAAGCTGAACAAGGGCCTGGCCGACATCAAGGCCGACGGCACCTACGACCAGATCTACGCCAAGTACTTCGGCGCCAAGCCGGCCGAAGCCGCTGCTTCGGCTGCCTCGAAGTAAGAGCGGAGAGTCGTCACGATGGATCTGCGCTGGGAGATCCTGTCAGGCTACATGCCCCTGTTCGTCGAGGGCCTGTGGATGACGGTGAAGCTCACGCTGGTGGCCATTGGCTGCGGGCTGTTGCTGGGCGTGGGACTCGGGCTCATCAGCAGCTCGCGTGACGCGCCGCGGCCGAAGTCCGCGGCGGTGGACTGGGGCCTCAAGACGCTGCGCGTGATCACGCGCGGCTACGTGGCCTTCTTCCGCGGCACGCCGCTGTTCGTGCAGATCCTGCTGGTGCACTTCGCGCTGATGCCCACGCTGATCCACCCGGACCACGGGCTGCTGGTCAGCGGCGAGGCGGCACGCGAATTCCGCCAGTCGCACGGCGCGTTCTTCTCTGGGGCTCTGGCGCTCACGCTCAACGCAGGCGCCTACATCTCCGAGATCTTCCGCGCCGGCATCCTGTCGATCCACCTCGGGCAGACGCAGGCGGCCTACAGCCTGGGCCTCACGCACGGGCAGAGCATGCGCTTCATCGTGCTGCCGCAGGCCTTTCGCCGCATGGTGCCGGCCCTGGTGAACGAAGGCGTCACGCTGATCAAGGACTCGTCGCTGGTTTCGGCCATCGGCCTGGCCGAGTTGGCGCTGGCCGCGCGCACCGTGGCGGGCGCGTATGCGCGCTACTGGGAGCCCTACCTCGCGATCTCGGCGATCTACCTGGTGCTGACGCTGGTGCTCTCCACGCTGGCCAAGCGCCTGGAAGCCCC
>CAMLLU010000125.1 GCA_946480925.1 uncultured Rivibacter sp. | reverse complement strand
CTCGCGCGGACCGACAGC
Source organism: uncultured Rivibacter sp. (assembly GCA_946480925.1). The sequence goes on along the minus strand of CAMLLU010000125.1, from coordinate 8,047 downwards.
CTGGAAGACCTGGGACTCCCGAAAGTTTTCGGGCAATCTGCTGCCACGTCCTGGAATTGCGCTTTAGGGCAACGCTGAAGACACGCACTCTAGGGGGATGCGTGCCCCCTAACTCTCGTGCTGCCCCCTAGCTCGTTGGAGGCAAAGGCCGCACCGGCTGCCTAGACTGGTTTTCAAGCCTGGAACGCGCGCCGTGCGCGTGCACCAGCACCACAAGGGGCCGAGCCATGATTCACCCGTACTGCCTGCGTGTCGCGTTCACCGTGGCGTTCACCGCGCTGCTGGCCTGCGCGGCCTTCGTGCTGCTTGCACTCGCACCACCGCCGGCCGATGCCGCCGAATTGCAGTTCGACCCGGCCCATGCCAAGGCCCCGCCGCGGGTGGCCAACGCCAGCATCGAGCTGCTGGCCAAGCCCACGGAAGCCGGCAATGCCGTCGTGCGCATCCAGTTCGCCGACAAGCGCAGCAAGACGCCGGTGGCCATTCAGGGAGGCCTGGGTCCCACGCAACTGCGCGACGACGGCATCGCGCCCGACACGCGCGCCGGTGACGGCAGCTACGCCGCCTTCGTGCAGGTGAATGCCGAGCAGTTCAGCCGCGTGCAACAACGCCGCCTCGAACTCGCCTCCAAGTACCGCACGCTGCCGGTGTTCGGTGGCCACCGCGAGCTGCTGCGCCATGAGGCCTTCGATCCGTCACGCAACGTCAAGCTGCAGCCGGGCGTGCCGCACGTCCTCGACAAGTTCAAGGGCGTGCCTTTCGTGGTGGACTGGCCCCGCGAGCTCATGATCACCAGCACGCTCGTGGTTGAAGACCCGCTGCGCACCTACGACGCCTGCAGCGGCAACGGCACACAGATGGGTGCGTGGACCTTCGGCAAGCTGATGACCGAGATCGCCAACGAGCCCGCCACCGGCATCCACCCGGCCGACTTCACCGAGATGTGGATCAACCAGTGGAAGAGCAACCTGCTGATCAACGGATTCACCGTGCCCCAGCGAGCCATGGGCGCGCAACGCCTGCTCGACAGCTGGCCCCGGCTGCCCGACGGCAAGCTCGACCTGGCTCGCGCGCCCTTCCGCCTGCTGGCCATCGTGAACCGGCAGGACCTGCGCGGCAACGCGCTCTACAGCTCGGGCGACGCCGGCGAGGCCCGCCTCGTGTTCGGCGCACTCAACTGCGGCGGCATCGTCACCAGCCCCATCACGCCGCAGGCCATGGCCTTCACCGTGATCTTCGAATACGGCGTCCGCAAGAACAGCTGCTTCGAAGTGCGTGACTGGGCCCAGCAGTGGCGCGACCTCGGCACGCTGGTGCTGGGCTCGCCGGCCTACAACGCGGCGTTGCAAGGCATCACCGACCAGTTCACGCTGCGCGACGCGAACCCCATGCAACTCCCCAACCGCAGTGCCATCAACCAGGTGCGCACCAACGAGTTCCCACTGGCCGACATGCCGGTGGACATCTTCTGGCAACTGCGCGAGTCGCAGCTGCGCTCCACCGGCCGTACCGCCGGCCGGCTGTTGCACGGCACCATCGCGCAGACGCCCGACCGATCACTGAACAACACCACCACGCTGCGTGACTTCATCAACGGCCATGAAACCGCCATCCTCGACGGCACGCACGACGTGACCCTGGAATACCCGGCAGGCAGCCCCTTCCGGGGCGGCCACGTGGACGTGGGCGCGGGCTTCACCTATGGACATGCCGGCGTGGTGAACCCTGAGGCGCAGCACCGCTTTTCTCTTGCCACCTGCAGCGGCTGCCACACGCGCGACACGGGCACCGGCTTCCTGCACATCAAGCCGCGTGCCCTTGGCGCCCCTTCGCAACTGTCGGACTTCCTGACCGGTTTGAACATGCCGAAGAGCATCGACGGCGTCATGCGCACCTTCCACGAACTGGAAGACCGGCAGATGAAGCTCGACGCCACCGCCAGCATGAGCTGCCTGAAGAAAGCCGACTTCCCACTCGAAGAGATCTTCTTCGAGCCGCTCAAGCCTGCCTTCGCGCACTGAGGCCGCTGCCGGGCGTGCGCCAGCGTGCGCGTGCGCCTGCGCCTCGCAGCTGCGGGCCTTCAGCGCAAGCCTCTCCCCCTCAACTGCGCGGTGACCCCTAACTTCCTGGAGGCAAAACAAGGAACGGCTGCCTAGACTGGCCTGGGTCACGAGTACCCCAGCTGCTGCTGGTACCCGATCCACCAGGGAGGCCCTTGCCATGTACCGTCCGTCCTGCCGGCGCCTTGCCGACACCTTGCCCTTCGCCTGCGCCGCCGTCGCGCTGCTCACCGTCACACCACCCGCAGCCGCCGAGCTGAAGTTCGACCCGGCCCTCGCCAAGGCCCCGCCGCAGGTGGCCTCCGCGAGCATCGAGCTGCTGCCGAGGCCCACGTTGGCCGGCAACGCCATCGTGCGCATGCAGTTCGTCGACAAGCGCAGCAAGACGCCGGTGGTCATTCAAGGAGGCCCCGGCCCCACGCAGCTGCGCGACGATGGCATTGCGCCCGACACGCGCGCCGGCGACGGCCTCTACGCCGCCGTCGTGCAGGTGAACAGCGAGCAGTTCAGCCGCATGCAGCAACGCCGCCTCGAGCTGGCCTCGAAGTACCGCACGCTGCCGATGTTCAACGCGCGGGAGCTGCGCCGCTACGAAGCGCCCGCGCCTTTGCGCATGACCACGCTGGCGGCCGGCACGGCGAGCGTGATCGACAAGATGGCCGGCGTACCTTTCGTGGTGGACCCGGCACGCGAGCTCATGATCACCAGCACGCTGGTCGTCGAAGACCAGCTGCGCACCTACGACGCCTGCAGCGGCAACGGCACGCAGATGGGCGTGTGGACCTTCGGCAAGCTCATGACCGAGATCGCCAACCAGCCGGTCACCGGCATCCACCCGTCCGACCTGGCCGAGGCCTGGCTCAACCAGTGGAAGAGCAACCTGTCGATCAACGGCTTCAACGTGCCGAAGCGCGCCTTGGGCGCGCAACGCCTGCTCGACAGCTGGCCCCGGCTGCCCGACGGCAAGCTCGACCTGGCTCGCGCGCCCTTCCGCCTGCTGGCCATCGTGAACCGGCAGGACCTGCGCGGCAACACGCTCTACGGCTCGGGCGACGCTGGCGAGGCGCGCCTCGTGTTCGGCGCGCTCAACTGCGGCGGCATCGTCACCAGCCCCATCACGCCGCAGGCCATGGACTTCACCGTGATCTTCGAGTACGGCATTCGCAAGAACAGCTGCTTCGAAGTGCGCAACTGGGCGCAGCAATGGCGCACCCTCGGCACGCTGGTGCTGGGCTCACCGGCCTACAACGCGGCGCTGCAGGCCATCACCGACCAGTTCACGCTGCGCAATGCGAACCTGGCCCAATGGCCCAATCGCAGCGCGATCAACCAGGTGCGCACCAACGAGTTCGCGCTGGCCGACATGCCGGTGGACATCTTCTGGCAGCTGCGCGAATCGAAGTTGCAGACCACGGGGGCCGCCGCCGGCTGGCTGCAACACGGCACCAATACCCAGACACCCGACCGATCGCTGCTGGGCAGCGCCACCCTCCGCGATTTCATCAACGACAACGAGGCCGCGATCCTCAACGGCACGCACGAGGTGCCGCTGCAGTACCCCCCGGGCAGCCCATTCCGTGGGGGGCACGTCGACCTGGGCGCAGGCTTTGCGTGGTGGGCCTCCGGCATTGCGAACCCCGAGGCTCAGCACCAGTTCTCGCTGGCCAGCTGCAACGGCTGCCACACCGCGAGCACCGGCACGCGCTTCCTGCACATCAAGCCACGCGCACTGGGCACCGAGTCCAAGCTGTCGGACTTCCTGACGGGCCAGAACATGCCCAAAGGCATCGACGGCGTGCAGCGCACCTTCCACGACCTGCTCGACCGGCAGGCCAAGCTGGAAGCCACGGCGAGCATGAGCTGCCTGAAAAGGATCGACTTCCCGCTCGAGGAGATCTTCTTCGAGCCGATGAAGCCAGCGTTCGCGCATTGAAGACGAAGAGCTGCTCGAGCGCCGGCAGAAGCTCGACGCCATGGCCAGCATGAGCTACGTGAAGCAGATCGACTTCGCGCTGGAAGCGATCTTCTTCGAGCCGCTCAGGCCGTTGTACGTGCACTGAGCGGCAAGGCCCTGGCCTTGCGCAGCCACCGTTCCTCGAACGCCTGCGCCACCAGGGGCGCTCCGAACAGATAGCCCTGCAGCACGTCGCACCCCTGTTCGGCCAGGAAGGCACGCTGCTGCTCGGTTTCCACGCCTTCGGCCACCACCGACAGCCCCAGGCCCTTGCCCATGCGGATGGCGGCGATGACGAGGGCGCGGTCGTCGGGGTCGGACGCCACGTCGCGCACGAAGCTGCGGTCGATCTTGATGGCGTCGAACGGGAAGCGCTTCAGGTACGACAGCGACGAGTAGCCGGTGCCGAAGTCGTCCATCGCCAGGCGCACGCCCAGCTGGCTGAGCGACACCAGCGTGTCGTGCACTTCGGGCTGGTTGCGGATCAGCAAGCCCTCGGTCACCTCGACCTGCAGCCCGCCGCTGGGGAACCGGTGCATGGCCAGGCATTCGCCCACCGAGGCCAGCAGCCGGTCGCCGCGGAACTGCCGGGGCGACACGTTGACCGCCATGCGCAGGCCGCCCCAGCCGGCGTCCTGCCAGGCGCGCAGTTGCTTGCAGGCGGTGCGCAGCACCCACTCGCCGATATCGACGATGAGGCCTGTGTGTTCGGCCACCGAAATGAAGTGGTCCGGCAAGACGTAGCCGTGCTCGGGGCTGCGCCAGCGCAGCAGCGCCTCGGCGCCCACCACGTGGCCGCCGGCCGCGCTGACCAGCGGCTGGTAGACGAGTTCGAACTCTTCGCGCGAGCAGGCGTTGCGCAGGCTGTGTTCGAGTGCCAGCCGCTGCACCGAGCTGTCGTGCACCTGCTGGTTGAAGTAGCGGTAGGTGTTGCGGCCCGCTTCCTTGGCGTCGTACATCGCGAGGTCGGCGTTGCGCAGCAGCAGGCTGGGGTCTTGCCCGTCTTCGGGGTAGACCGCGAGGCCCAGGCTGGGCGTCACCACGACGTCGTTGTCACCCACCGAAAACGAGGGCTCGAAGGCGTGCAGGATCTTTTCGGCGATGGCCTCGGCGTCTTCTGGTTGCTTGAGCCCGCCGAGGATCACGAGGAATTCGTCGCCACCGTGGCGCGCCACGGTGTCTTCGGCACGCACCGCGTGGCGCAGGCGCGCGGCGGCCTGCACCAGCAGCGTGTCGCCGACCGGGTGGCCCAGCGTGTCGTTGACCTTCTTGAAGTCGTCCAGGTCCAGGAAGATCAGCACCACGTGGTGGCCGCCGCGTTGCGCGGCCAGCATGGCCTGCGAGAGCCGGTCCATCGCCAGCATGCGGTTGGGCAGGTCGGTGAGGCTGTCGTATTGGGCCTGGTGGGCCAACCGGCGTTCGGCGCGGCGGCGCTCCTCGATCTCGCGCATCAGCTGCGCGTTGGCCAGGTGCAGCTCTTCGGTGCGCTGCGCCACGCGGGCGTCGAGCTCGTCGTGCGCCGCGCGCAGCGCCTTCTCGCGTGCGGACACCTTGGCCTGCATGGTGTTGAAGGCCAGGCCCAGGTCGGCCAGCTCGTCGTTGCCGGACACCGGCACGGGCTGCTCGCCCTGGCCTTCGGCCACGCGCGTGGCAGCATCGCGCAGGCGCGACACGCGGCCCGACACCGAACGCGCCAGCAGCCCGATCCACAAGCCCAGCACCAGCAGGCCGAAAGCGGAAGTGCCCATGAACATGAGGCGCTGGCGGCCCTGCTGCTGGCTCGCCTGCCCGAAGGCCGCGGCAGCCTGCGCCTCGGTGCTTTCGGCCAGTTGCCGGAGCGTGTACGAAACGGCCTTGAAGCGCGCGGCGGACTCGAAGGTGGACAGGCGCTGCACGGCGGGCAAGTCCATCACGCGCGCATGCCGGCGCAGCACGTCGAGCTCGACCTGGTAGCGGTGCCAACGCTCGTCGAGCACGGCAGCTTCGGCCGGCCGCTGCACGCGCAGCTCACCGGTGAATTCACCCAGCTCACGGTCAAAGCTGCGCTGCTCGGCGTCGAGCAGCTCCAGCTGGTCGGCCACCGCGAACAGGTCGGTCAGCCGCGGCAGCTCGACCTCGAGCACGCGGATGCGGCTGATCTGCGACTGCAGCCGGCTGATGCGCGCCAGCGGCCTGACCTGCGCGGTGAGCACCGCCTCCTGCTGGCTGGCCGCCTGGTGCAGCACGTGGTTGCCCACCAGCAGCAAGGCGGCCACCAGCAGCCCCACACCGGCAAGACTGAGGGCGAGCCGGGTGCGCAGCGTGAGGCGGCGGGGCGAGGTCATGGGAGTCTTCTGCCGTCGTCTTCGTTGCAACTCAATCGGCCGCGTCCACCACTGTCGGGTAGAGCTTCTTGAACGCGCGCCAGTGCACGGCCTGGCTGGCGCGACCGTAGCGGTCGGTGATGGCCTCCCACTCGCGTGCCGTCTTGGCCATGGCCTGCTTGGGACTCAGGTCGCCGCGCGCTGCCAGCCAGATGTTGTGGCTCAGCGCTCCCAGGTATTCGCTGTCGCCGGGCAGGCCGATGCCCGACGGGGCGGTGTAGGCCAGCTCGCGCTGCAGCACGCTGAGCGTGTGCGGCTGGTACAGCGCGCGCACCTTCTCGTCGCGCAGGCTGTTGTAGCGGTAAGGGTCTGCAATGCCGTTGGCCACCACCGACCGCGAGGCGTTGTCGGGATCGGTGAGCCACATCGCGAACAGGAAGCCCAGCTGCTTGTTGGGCGCACTCGCAGGCACCACGAGGTTGTTGCCGTACATGAAGTGCGTGCGCCGCACCAGCTGCCCGCCCACCTGCTGCCCGGGCATCGGCGCGGCGATGAACTTGCCCTTGATGGCCGAGTCTTCCCGGCCCGAGATCTTGGCAGTGGCCACGGTGAGCACGGTGGCATAGGCCTGGCCGCGAATGAAGAACGGCAGCGTGTAGCTGTAGTCCTTGCCGCCTTCGAGGGCCTGCGGCGGCGCGTGGGGCACGGTAGCCACGTAGCTCCTGGTGGCGGCCACGCCGGCTTCGGAGTCGATGAGCGGGCGCATGCGATCGTCGAACAGCCACTGGTTCGGCGCCGCGGCCGAGAGATACCGCGGCAGCCAGTACATCCAGCCGGTGAGCTTCTCGCGCGGCTCGGCCGCGCCCCAGAAGCCATCGGCCGGCCGGCTGAAGAATTCGACCTGGCGCTGGTATTCGGCCCAGGTGCGCGGCACCTCGAGCTCGCGGCCGTATTTCTCGCGGTACTTCGCGCGGTTCACCGGGTCTTCGAGCAGGTCGCGGCGCACGAACAGCAGCGCGATGTCCATGTCGGCCGGAATGGCCACCACGCGGTCGCCGAAGTAGGCCTGGTGTCGCACCAGCATGTAGCCGCTTTGCGAGTCGTCGGGCAGCGAGAACCCGAAGCGTGCCAGCAGCGGCGTCAGGTCCTCGATGAACTGGCCGTGCACGAGGTCGGGGTACTCGTGGTTGCGGGCGATGGTGAGGTCGATGTTGGTGGAGTTGCGAATGAACTCCAGCGAATCGAGCTGCGGCATCACGCTGGCGTCGATGAGCACGCCGGTGCGCTTTTCCCATTCCTTCTGCAGCTCGAAGTCGCGCCCGAGCAGCGACACCAGGTTGCCTTGCTTGGCGCGCACCCTGAGCACCGCATCGGGCTTGATCTCGCCGCTGGCCACCAGCTGGCGCACCGCGGCCACCGCACGGTCGGCTTGTTCACCGGCCCGTGCGCCGGCAGCGGCAAGCACCACCAGTGCAATGGCGGCCCCTCGCCATGCGGCCATGGCAATGGCCGCACCGGCTCGCTTGTTCGGCATGTCGTCGCTTCCTTCTCCGGGCTACGCTGGCGGGCTGCTCGATCGGCACGCCCGCTTCGGCCCCGCAAGATAGTCTGCCTGCCGCCCTGCGGCCGCCGCAGACCTGTGTCAGATTTCGCAGTTTTCGCGAATGCACGTGCGCGAGCTGGCGTGCCGGCGACGAAGTTGTAAAGAAGGCCTGACGAAACCGTGGCCG
>CAMLLU010000124.1 GCA_946480925.1 uncultured Rivibacter sp. | reverse complement strand
ACCACGAAGCCGGTCGCGATGGTGAGCGCCATGAGGCTCAGGTTGTTGAGGCTGTAGCCCAGCAGGTACATCGCGCCGCAGGTGCCGATGAGCGAGATGGGCACCGCCAGGCTCGCGATGACCGTGGCCCGCAGGCTGTGCAGGAAGGCGAAGATCACCAGCACCACCATCACCACCGCCAGTGCGAGCTCGATCTCGACGTGCTTGACCGAGGCGCGAATGCCGGCGGTGCGGTCGGACAGCACGTCCACCTGCACGGCGGCCGGCAGGCCGGCCTGCAGCTCGGGCAGGCGGTGCTTGATGGCGTCGACCGTCTGGATCACGTTGGCGCCCGGCTGGCGCTGCACGTTCAGGATGATCGCGGGCTTGGTGCCGGCCCAGGCACCGAGCTTCACGTTCTCGGCGCTGTCCACCACCTGCGCCACTTCAGACAGCCGCACCGGCGCGCCGTTGCGCCACGCGACGATGAGGTTGCGGTACTCCTCGGCAGTGAGCAGCTGGTCGTTGGAGTTGATGGTGTAAGAGCGCGTGGGCCCTTCGAAGCTGCCCTTGGCGGTGTTGGCGTTGGCCGCTGTGATGGCGCCGCGCACCGTGTCGATGGCAATGCCGTAGGAGGCCAGCGACTGCGTGTCGGCCTGGATGCGCACCGCCGGCCGCTGCCCGCCCGAAAGCGTGACCAGGCCCACGCCCGAGACCTGCGAGATCTTCTGTGCCAGCCGCGTGTTCACGAGGTTCTGCACCTGCGTGAGCGGCAGCGCGTCGGAGGTGATGGCCAGCGTGAGCACCGGCGCATCGGCCGGGTTGACCTTGGCATACACGGGCGGGGCCGGCAGGTCGGCCGGCAGCAGCGAGCCGCCGGCGTTGATGGCGGCCTGCACCTCCTGCTCGGCCACGTCGAGCGCGAGGTCCAGGTCGAACTGCAGCGTGATGACCGACACGCCCGCCGCGCTGGTGGAACTCATGCGCTGCAGGCCCGACATCTGGCCGAACTGCTTTTCGAGGGGCGCGGTGACCGTCTGGCTCATCACCTCCGGGCTGCCGCCGGGGTAGAGCGTCTGCACCTGGATGGTGGGGTAGTCCACCTGCGGCAGCGCGGAAAGCGGCAGGAAGCGAAAGCCCACCAGGCCGGCCAGCACGATCGCCAGCATGAGCAGCGAGGTGGCCACGGGCCGCAGGATGAAGGGGCGCGACGGGCTCATGCTGTTCACGAGCCGGCGGCTTCGCTCGCCCTCCGCCTGCGCTCACCGCGGGCTGCGTCCGACGCCCGGTGCCCGCCCGGCCCGCTGGCACGCTGCCCCGGCGCCTGTGGCCGGTCGCCCGGCAGCTGCACGCGCGCGCCGTCCTTCAGTCGGTCGCCACCTTCGGTGATCACGCGTTCGCCCAGCTTCAACCCGCTGGTGATCTGCACCTTGTCGACCGTGGCCTGGCCACGCACCACCGCGCGCTGCGTCACCGTGCGGTCTTCGTTCAGCACGAACACGAAGTCGCCGTCGGTGCCGTGGCGCAAGGCGGTGACCGGCACCGCCACCGCGCCCTTGATCGTCTGCAGCGTGAGCCGCACGTTGACGAACTGGCTGGGGAAGAGGGTGCTCTTCGCGTTGGTGAAGCGCGCCTTGGCACGCACGGTACCCGTTTGCGTGTCGACCTGGTTGTTGAGGCTGGCAAAGCTGCCGGTGTCGAGCACCGTGGTGCGCGTGCGGTCGAGCACGGTGGCCGGCAGCGTGGCGCCTTGCGCGATGGCCTGCTCGATCTCGGGCACGCGGTCCTGCGGCACGGCGAATTCCACGTCGATGGGCGCGAGCTGCGTGATCACCGCGATGCCGCCCGTATCGCTTTGCGACACGAGGTTGCCCACGTCCACCACGCGCAGGCCCAGCCGGCCGCTCACCGGTGCGGTGATGCGCGTGTAGGCGAGGTTGAGGCGCGCCGTGCCCTCGGCGGCACGATCGGTCACCACCGTGCCTTCGAGCTGCTTGACAAGAGCGGCCTGGGTGTCGACGTCCTGCCGGGCGATGGAGTCCTGCTGCAGCAGCGTGCGGTAGCGTTCCAGCGTGAGCTTGGCGTTGTCGAGCTGCGCTTCGTCGCGCAGGCGTTGACCCTGGGCCTGCATCAGCGCCAGTTCGAAGGGGCGCGGGTCGATGACGGCGAGCACCTGGCCGGCCTTGATCATCTGCCCCTCGCGAAACAGCACCTGCTTGAGCACGCCCGAGACCTGCGGCTGCACCGTCACGGTGGCCGAAGGGGTGACGGTGCCCAGCGCTTCGAGGGTGACGGGGATGTCGATCGCCTCGGCGGGCGCCACACCCACCGTGGTGGCCGGTGCGCCGCGGCCGCCGAATCCTCCGCCAGGGCCACCGGGCCCGCCGGGGCCTGGTCCGGCAGCACTGCCAACCGTGGGTTGCGCCGGCCGGTGCGTGAGATACCAGGTCAGGCCACCCAGGCCGGCCAGCGCGATGACAGCCGCCAGGCTGCCCAGCCACAGTCGGCGCCGGCTTGGGCGCGGCCGCAGTGCTTGTGGTTCTTGTGGGGGCTGCATTGCATCCTCTCGAGGCCGCTCGAACGCGGGCCATTTTCCATGCGCTCAAAGCGCTGTGGACGGAGGCGATTGAAACCGCGGTGCTTTGCTGAAGTGTTTCTCCCTCGTGGGTGTTTTAGAAGTTGCATCGACGAAAGGCGAGCGGGCCAGCGGCGCATGACCTGCACCTGCACGACGGCAGCTTGGTCATCAATTGCGGCACGCCGCGGCGTCGATCGGCGCGCCCGCGGTCAATTTGGTCGTCATGCAGTCGCAACCAGACCAAGGCGCACTACCTCGCCAACATGCCCAGATCACGCAGACCGGACTGGATATAGATCTCCAAATTGGCGATCACGTCGGATCGAGTAAGTTGTTGCTCGCCGGTATTGCCGTTGGCACTTTGGGCGACCGCAGCACCTGCAGTGTGAGAGTTGCTGCGGCGATTGCGATGATGGCCTTCGCGTTCATTGCGTTCTCTTTGATGTTGGCAAAGCTGCATACCCCGTCCCACCAATCATGGCGAGATACCGGCGTCCTGCATGAAGGCCACCGCGCAGCTCCCGCAAGGCGCTTCACAAGGCTGAAGCGGCCGTTGCGGGGAGTGCAGTGGGCCCTCGGTGGGCTGAGGGCATATTTCCGTAGTGCTACTTCAGCTGGCTTTGCACCTTGGCAATGCCTGCCAACGCGCACTGCTCGTCCAGTTGGCCGCCGGGGGCTCCACCTACGCCCACGGCGCCGATGACGTCGTTGCCCACCTTGACGGGCACGCCCCCCCCCAGCAGCAGGAAGCCGGGAATGTGCGCGAGGTTCGCGGCTGCGGGGTTCCTCTGCGCACGCTCCATCATCGTCAGCGTGCTCTCCCTGGCCGAAACTGCGGTGTACGCCTTCAGTCGGCTGGAGTCGATCGTATGAGGGCCGCTGTTGTCGGCGCGCTGAACAGCGCGCACGGTCCCTGCACGGTCCACTACCGTGGCACTCACGGCATAGCCGTTGGTGGTACAGGTGGCCACGGCCTGAGCGGCAATCTGCGTCGCGAGGTCCAGCGAAATGTCCTTCTGGTCGCGCACGCCTTGGGCGTGCGCGGAACCGCCGGCGATCAGCGACAGGGCGAGGGCGGCTTTGACAAGGGGATGCTGCATGTGTTTTCCGGTAATAACCTTCTACGGTTTCTGGTTCGGCACCACCCGTTGTGGTGCCGTCTGGAGACTGTAGAAAAAGGAGCCCCTTCTCGCCCATTCGTTCGGCTACGCGCGCGCCTCCGTACAACTACGCAACGGATAGCGACTGCCGTTGGGCCCAGAATCCCGCCCCATGATCAGAGTTGGACGCAGTTATTTCGGAAGACTCAATGTGGCTGCGCTGCTTGTGTGGGCACTGGTGGCCTGCGTAGGAGCTGGATTCCTTGCCCACGCACGCCTGGAACAATTGCGCACCAGCTTCGAGACTGACGGGCGGATCGCACACCGCAGGATCAGTCAACGGGTGGTTCAGTACGACGCGGTGATCGCCACGCTGGTCCTGTTGCAACCGCCAGCCGTTGATGGCAGAGCCGGGAACGCTGTTGGTACACCGGTCGCTCCCGTGACGCGTCTCGCATCGGTTTACCCGCAGATCTTGTCCGTCCTGCAGCGCACAGCAGTCGGAACGTGGCCCGCCCCGCTGGATGCTCAGCTGGCAGCCGCGGAGGCTGCTTCGCGAAAGACGGGCCGACCGGAGATGGCATTGGCCGATCTGCATGCAGGCCGTTATTACTTGGTGATGGCGGGCAGCCCGGCGAGCTACGCGCTGCTGATCGACTTGCGGGCTACCGTGCCATACGACGAGTGGCCCATGGACATAGCGTCCAGCCCGGTGCGCGTCACACTGGAACTGGGTGGCGCTGCCTTCGTTGTGCAACCGGGGCGCCTCGCGCAAGCCGGCATGGGGTGGACCTACGATTTTCACAAACGGCTGATGGTGCCGAGTCAGCCGCTGGATGTGGTGGCAGAACGCACGGTTGAACTACACGAGTTGCCTTGGCTTGCCATCCTGGCCTGGTGCGCACTTACGGGGGGAGTGTGGGCTGGCGGACTTGCCTGGTGGCGACAACGTTCATCGCGAAGGAGAGCAGAGGAACTGCTGCGCCTGGGGCAGGTTGCACGCCTCAATGCACTGGGCGAACTGGCTGCTGGCATGGCGCACGAACTGAACCAGCCGCTGACGGCACTGCTGTCCAGCACGCAGGCAGCAAAACGTCTGCTGACCGAAGACCCGCCCGAACTCGAAGCTGCCCAGACCGCCATGGTCCGCGCCGTGGAGCAGGCCCACCGTACTTCGGCGGTGGTGGGCCGTTTGCGCCGCTTAGTGGAACGCCCGGACTTGGCGGCCGATCTCCAACCGTTGTCACTTACCGCCGCCACACAGGACGTGCTGCGTCTGCTCGAGCCAGATCTGACGGAGCGCCGAATCGCGACCTCGGTTTCCGCCGACCCAAGGCTGCCGCTGGTGCTCGCGGAACCTGTGTCCTTGCAGCAGATCATCCACAACTTGCTGATGAACGCTCTCCAGGCCCTGGAGCAGGTGCCTCCTGGCGAGCGCCGCTTGATCATTGCCATGACGTCGGTGGAAGACGGGCAGGCGACCATGTCAATACGCGATCACGGTTCTGGGGTGGCGCCAGAGGCGCGCCGGCGCCTGTTCGAACCGTTCTACAGCACGCGGCAGGGTGGGCTCGGTCTTGGCTTGACGCTATGCGAAAGCTTGGCGCAGGCCATGGGGGCTCGGTTGACTTTGGCGCCCCAGGCGCCGTCAGCCGAGCGGGGAGCCGAGTTCGTTCTGACTCTGTCCTGCGCATCGTCGAACCATGATCGATAACGGGTCTTCGCTATCTCCGCTGATTCACTTGGTGGACGACGATGCCGCAGTCCGCGACAGCCTTGGCCTGCTCATCAGCACTGTGGGGTTGCGTGTGCAGGCCTGGCCCGACCCTCAGGTGTTCATCGCGGAGTTTGATCGGGCGAGCATAGGCGCCATCGTCCTTGACGTGCGCATGCCCGTCATCGGTGGACTGGCCGTACTGGAACAACTGTTGGCCAGGGGTGTGGATCATCCGGTCATCCTGTTGACCGGCCACGGTACCGTGGAGATGTGTCGTCGTGCCTTCAAAGCCGGCGCAGCCGAGTTTCTGGAGAAGCCTGTTGACGACGAAGTGTTGATCGAGGCCCTGCAAAGTGCCGTCCGCCAGCATGTGTGCTCCCGCGAGCGGCAGCAGGCCGACCAGCAGGCGCGGGAGTGCTATGCGCAGTTGTCGCCCCGCGAGCGCGAGGTGCTTGGCCTCATTGTCGAGGGGCTGACCAACAAGGAGATCGGTCGTGCCTTGACACTCTCACCGCGTACGGTAGAGACCCATCGCGCCAATCTATTTGCCAAACTCGGGATAGATTCGCTGGCACAGCTAATACGGCGATTCGCCTCGTTGGCGCAATGATGACCACTGCAGCTCTTCGTGTGCACGTCGAGCACGACGCTCGCCTTTGCTGGCGATAGCTGAATTGCGCAGGTCGCCGCGGCGTCGTAGGTACCGTGGGGCGGCGCAAAGAACGCGGCAGTGTTCGAGGCCTGAAGGAAGAGGCCAAGGCCGTGCCCGTGGGGCCCTGCGGCTGCAGGATCTCGAGGAAAGGTGCGCATCCTGGCCGCCAGGCACCCGCCTGTACGCGTATACAGTACCGGCCATGCTGCCGCCTGCCGTCGCTCCTGTTCCCGATGCCTGGTCTTCTTCGCGGGTCGACGTGCTCGCCTCGCTCAACGAACAGCAGCGTGCCGCGGTCGAGCACGGGCTGGACGGCGACGCGCGTTCTGCGGCGCCGCTGCTGGTGATCGCCGGCGCCGGCAGCGGCAAGACCAAGACGCTGGCCACGCGTGTCGCCCGCCTGGTGCTGGCCGGCACCGACCCTCAGCGCATCTTGCTGCTCACGTTTTCGCGGCGGGCCGCGCTCGAGATGACGCAGCGCGCCGGTGCCTTGCTGCAGGCATCGCTGGGGCTGCCGTCGGGCCAGCGGCCGCATCTGGAATGGGCCGGCACCTTCCACTCGGTGGCGGCGCGGTTGTTGCGCCTGTATGCGCCGCGGCTGGGGCTGTCCGACAGCTTCACCGTGCTCGACCGCGGCGATGCCGAGGACCTGCTCGACGTCGTGCGAGACCAGCTCGGCTTCTCGAAGACGAAGAAGCGCTTCCCGACCAAGGGCACCTGCCTGGGGCTGTATTCCCGGGTCGTCAACAGCGACAGCGAGCTGGCGGCGGTGGTGCAGGACCACTACCCGTGGTGCCTCGACTGGATCGACGAGCTGAAGACGCTGTTCGGCGCCTATGCGCAAGCCAAGCAGGACCAGCAGCTGCTCGACTTCGACGACCTGCTGCTGTCGTGGAGCCTCATGCTCGAAGACCCCGCGCTGGCGGCCGAGGTCGGCAACCGGTTCGACCACGTGCTGGTCGACGAGTACCAGGACACCAACCGGCTGCAGGCCACGATCCTTCGGCGGCTCAAACCCGACGGCCGGGGCGTGGTGGCGGTGGGCGACGACGCGCAGGCGATCTACTCGTTCCGCGCCGCCGAGGTGCGCAACATCCTCGACTTCGACAACCAGTTCGGCACGCCGGCAGTGCGCGTGACGCTGGAGCGCAACTACCGCTCGGCCCGGCCGATCCTCGAGGCCTCGAATGCCGTCATCGCGCTGGCCGCCGAGCGGCATGCCAAGCAGCTGTGGACCGATCGCGAGTCGTCCTGCAAGCCCTTGCTGGTGACGGTGGAGGACGAGCAGGCGCAGGCCCGCTGGGTGGCCGACCGCGTGCTGGCGCAGCGAGAGGCCGGCATGCTGCTCAAGCACCAGGCCGTGCTCTTCCGCACCGCCCACCACAGCGCGATGCTCGAGATGGAGCTGGTGCGCAGGAACATCCCATTCGTGAAGTTCGGCGGGCTCAAGTTCCTGGAGTCCACGCACATCAAGGATGTGCTGGCCGTGTTGCGCTGGGTGGGCAACCCGCGCAACGAGGTGGCGGCGTTCCGGGTTGCCAAGCTGATGCCTGGCGTGGGGCCGGCCACGGCACGCCGGCTGGTGCAGGCACTGGCCGGGGCGGCCAATGGGGCCGAGGCCTTGCGTGCCTTCGAGGCGCCGGCCGCCGCCCGCGAATCCGTGCAATGTTTTGCCGAACTGTTCGGCCGCATGGCAGGCGGGCAGGGCGGCTGGCCCTCGGAGCTGGAGGACGTGCTGCAGTGGTACGTACCGTTGCTGGAGCGGGCGGCCGACGATGCGGCGGTGCGCGTGGCCGACCTGCGGCAGCTGGTGCAGATCGCCGCGGGCTATCGCTCGCGCGAACACTTCGTGACCGAGCTGGCACTCGATCCGCCGGCGGCCAGCAGCGACGAGGCCGGCGCGGCGCATCGCGACGATGACTATCTGATCCTCTCGACGCTGCATTCGTCCAAGGGCCAGGAATGGCGCTCGGTCTCCATCCTCAACACGGTGGACGGCTGCATCCCGTGCGACATCATCACCGGCTCGGCGCCGTCGATCGAGGAAGAGCGACGGCTGCTGTACGTGGGCATGACACGCGCGAAAGAGCAACTGCACCTGATGGTGCCGCAGCGCTACTACGTAACGCAGCAGGGCGCCTACGGCGACCGGCATGTCTATGCATCGCTGACGCGGTTCATTCCACCGGCGATCCAGCATCACTTCGAGCGGGTGGGGCCGGCGGCTGTCGTGGGCGCGCCTGCTGGCGT
>CAMLLU010000123.1 GCA_946480925.1 uncultured Rivibacter sp. | reverse complement strand
CACTGGCATTGCGGCCTCGTCATCGTGACCGGCCGCGGCGACTCGATCGACAAGGTGGTCGGCCTGGAGATCGGCGCCGACGACTACGTGACCAAGCCGTTCGACCTGCGCGAGCTGCTGGCACGCATCAAGGCCGTGCTGCGCCGCATGGCGCCCGCTGCGCCACAACCCGCACCGGCTGCACCAGTAGCGGCCCCCGCCGCAGCGGGCAACGACCGCACCCGCCTGCGTTTCGCGGGCTGGGAGCTCGACACCGCCGCGCGCCGCCTGCTCGATACCAACGGCACCGAAGTGACGCTCACCACCGGCGAGTTCGACCTGCTGCACGTGTTCGCACGCCACCCGGGCCGCGTGCTGTCGCGCGACTTCCTGCTCGAGCAGACGCGCGGCCGCGAGGCCGGCCCGTTCGACCGGACCATCGACGTGCTGGTGGGCCGCCTGCGCAAGAAGCTCGACGACAACGCCGACGAGCCGCAGATCATCAAGTCGGTGCGTGGTGCCGGCTACCTTTTCGTACCCACCGTCACGGTGACGTAATGCCGCAATCACTGGCCGTCAACGAGCAATCGGTCTACCGCTCGCTGTTTACGGCGTACCCCGACGCGCTGCTGCTGGTCAACGAGGCGGGCACCATCGTGCTGGCCAATCCCTCCGCGGCCCGCCTGCTGGGCTACGGCGTCGACGAACTCGTCGGCCTGCCGGTGGACGCGCTGGTGCCCGACAGCATTCGCCCGCGGCATGCGGCCTACCGCGAAGGCTACGCCCGCAACCCGCGCCCTCGCCCCATGGGCACGCAGATGGAGCTGGTGGCGCGCCGCAAGGACGGCAGCGAGGTGATGGTCGAGATCGCGCTGAGCCCGCTCCAGGGCGAAGGCCTGCCCTACGTCGTGGCCGCCATTCGCGACATCGGCGAGTACCCGCGCGTGAAAGAAGCGCTCAAGCGGGCTCGCTACAGCGACTACGTGGCCAAGGTCGGCCGCATGGCGGTCGACACGCGCGACCCGCAGCAGCTGCTGCAGCAGATTCCGCGGGTGGCCGTGGAAGCCTTGCAGGCCGATGCCTCGGTGGTGTTCCTGCTCGAGCCCAACCGGCTCGAATTTCGCGTGGCCAGCGGCGTGGGCCTGGTGCCCGGCGAAGGCGAAGGCACACGCGTGCCGAACCGGGTGGACACGCCGCCCGGCTTCGTGGTGGCCAACGGCGCGCCGCTGCTGGTGCCTGACTACGCGAGCGAGCGGCGCTTCAACGTGCCGCCGGCCTACCTGCAGGCCGGCCTCGTGAGCGCACTGGCCGTTCCGCTGTCGGACCGCGGCGAAACCGTGGGCGCGCTCACCGTGCGCTCGAAGCAGGCGCAGCGTTTCGGTGACGACGAGGTGAGCTTCCTGCAGTCGCTGTCGAACCTGCTCGCGGCCAGCCTGCAGCGCGTGCAGAACGAAGAGGCGCTCAACCACGCCCAGCGCCTCGAAAGCGTCGGCCAGCTCACCGGCGGCATTGCGCACGATTTCAACAACCTGCTCACCGTCATCCAGGGCAACCTGCAGGTGCTGGAAGACCTGCCCTCGGTGGCGGGCGACGGCTTCGCGCCGCAACTGGTGGGCTCGGCCATGCGGGCCAGCAAGCGCGCGGCCGAGCTGACCGGCAAGTTGCTCGCCTTTTCGCGCCGCCAGGTGCTGCAGCCCACGCGGGTGAACGTGCCGGCATTGGTGGAGTCGCTGGCCGACATGCTGCGGCGCACGCTCGACCAGCGCATCCGCATCGCGGTCGACGTGTCGGCCGGCTGCCCGCCCTGCGTGGCCGATGCGGGCCAGCTCGAATCGGCCCTGCTCAACGTGGCCATCAACTCGCGCGACGCCATGCGCGAAGGCGGCGAGCTGCGCTTCCACGCGCAGCAGTGCACCCACCTGCCCGCCCCGTTGCTGGCCGAGCTGCCCGAGCACACGCCGCAGGGCTACGTGGAGATCTCGATCGCCGACACCGGCACCGGCATGCCAGAGGCCGTGAAGGAACGCGCCTTCGAGCCCTTCTTCACCACCAAGGAAGCCGGGCGCGGCACCGGCCTCGGGCTGAGCACCGTGTATGGTTTTGCCAAGCAGTCGCGCGGCGCGGTGTACCTCGACAGCACGCTCGGCCAGGGCACCCGCGTGACGCTCTACCTGCCGCGGCACCTCGAACCCGGTGAAGAAGGTGCCCACGCCACGCCGCGGCCGGGTGCAGTGCCGGCCGGCCTGCGCGTGCTGCTGGTCGAAGACGAGCCCGAGGTGCGCAGCGTGGTCACCACCTTCCTGAACGTGATGGGCTGCGAGGTCAGCGCGCAGCCCACGGCCGAACTGGCGCTCGCCACGCTGGCGGCCGACAGCCGCTACGACCTGCTGATCACCGACATCGCGCTGGGCGCCGGCATGCGCGGCACGGCCCTGGCCGAGCATGCCAGGCAGCACATGCCGCAACTCGCGGTGCTGCTGATGTCGGGCTATTCGTCGGAACTGCTCGACGCCGAAGACGCCTCGCCGTGGGAGCTGCTTCGCAAGCCCTTCACGCGTGAAGAACTCGCCCGCGCCATGGCCCGCGTGCTGGGCCCCGGCCGCTGAAGCGGCTCACTGCAGCACGGGGGCCGGCATGGCCGGCACGTCGCCGCTGCGCACCAGGCTGCGCTGCACGTAGGCACGCAGTGCATGCACGTCGGGAATGTGCACTTCGCGGCGGCCTTTTTCAGTGAAGACGATGAGCGTTTCGCGCGCAAGCTTGGTGAGCGCACGGCTCACGGTTTCGAGCGTCATGCCCAGGTAGTTGCCGATCTCGGCACGGGTCATGCGCAGCATGATCTGGTCGGTGCGCAGGCCGCGCTGCGCCAGCGAATCGGCCCAGTAGCGCAGGAAGTCGGCCACTCGTGCATCGGCCGACAGCGTGCACAGCGACAGCAGAGAGTCGCGGTCACGCGTGATTTCCAGGCTCATGGCCTGATGCAGCACGCCCAGCAGCACCGGGTGCTGGGCGCAGGCCGCCAGCAGCGCGTCATAGCGAATGGTCCACACCTCGCCGGTGTCCATGGCCACCGCATCGCAGCCGTACTGCCCGCCGGCAATGCCGTCGAAGCCCAGCCAGTCGCCCTTGAAGTGCAGGCCCACCACCTGCTCGCGGCCGTCGGCCGCCAGGTTCACAGTCTTGAAGAAACCGGAGTTGATGACGTGCAGGCTCGCGAAGTGCTCGCCGGCCTGGTAGATGGTGTCGCCGGCGCGCACCACGCGGCGCGTGATGGCGACCTTCTGTTGCAACAGCTGCAGGGTTTCGGCAATGCGGTTGGCGGCACGCGGCGCATCCACGCGCGGCTCGGCCTGGCGGGCGATCGGGGCGGCCACCGGAACCTGGCCCTGCGGCAGCGGGCGACGGGCGGCGGTGGTTTCAGCGATGTTCAGCATTTCTGGATCCCTCTCACGGTGTGGGCTGTTCGATGAGAGGAGCTTAGAAAGCGGCTGACAACCGGCGGCCAATGGCCCATGTCGTTGGGTAACGCTGCGTAAACGGTCGGTAAACAGCCCGTGCGCGCGGTTTACCGGGCCCTGCAACACGTGAAGTGCTGCATGAAGCCCGGGCCGTCAAACCCCCGCAACCTTGCGCAACGCCGCGAGGTCCAGCAGCGTGATGCGGTAGCCCTGCACCTCGATGAGTCCCTTGCTGCGCAGCTGCGACAGCACGCGCGAGAAGGTCTCGGGCGTGGTGCCCAGCTGCAGGGCCACCGAGCGTTTGCGCTGGTTGAGCGCCACGCCCGCGGTGGGCGTGCCGTCCACCGGCATGTTCGGCTGCGCATGCTCGAGCAGCCAGGTGGCGCAGCGGGCCTGCACGTCCTTGGTCATGAGCACGCGTGCTTCGAGCGTGAGCTGTTGCACGCCCTTGGCCAGTGACAGGGCCAGTGCGCTCATCAGCGCCGGGTGGCGGGCACAGCAGGCGCGCAGCGGCGCCGCGGGCAGCTGCCACAGCTCGGCCGTGGTTTCGCAAACCACGTCTTCGACGTGCGTGTCGTCGAGCAGCACGCTGGAAAGGTCCAGCCAGCCCTGTCGCTGCATGGTGCGCACGTGTGCGAGCACGCCTTGCGCACCCAGCACGCCCAGCGCCACGCTGCCACTGCCCAGCAGCCAGCACGCACCGGCCACCTGCCCACGCCGCGCCAGCACGTCGCCCGCCTGGCAGCGGCGATGCCGCGCCAGCTCGGCCAGTTCCTTGATCGCCTGCACCGGCAGCAACGCACGCCGTGGCAATGCGGCCTGCAACGCGCCCTCGAAGGCACTGCTGCCCGCCAGCTCGAACCGGCCCTCTTGCGAGGGCTGGGCGTTGTTGGCGTGCCGCGCCGGCAGCGGCAGTGCGGACGTGGGCGGTGTGGATGCTGTCAGTGTGGATGCGGTGTCCATGGCGAACCCTCCTTCGGGGCAGTCACTGTCGCAGTCCCCTGGCTCTGCCTGTTTGTGCTGAGACAACCCGGCTGCGACCGCTGGTTGACGTGGATCATTCATGCCTGGCCCGCCCCTTCAAAGCCCGCACAACGCCGCAACGCGCTGCCACAGGCCGTGCCCCAGCGCCCAGCCCGAGCCCGCGGCCAACGCCAGCCCCGCCAGCCGCACCGCCCACACCGGCGACTGCAGCAGGTTCAACCGCCCTCCCACCTGGCGCGAGGCCAGCACGGGCACCGCCACCAGCCCCAACGACGAGGTCGCTGAAAACGACAGCATTGCCAACGCGCCCACGGCCGCGGTGTTGGCCAGCGCCGCCACCACGAGCGCCGACTGCAGCAGCCCGCAAGGCCAGGCCAGCCACGCCGCCCCGGCCACGCCAGCGCGCAACGGCCCTTGCATGCGCTGCCAGCCACCGGCCGCAGGCGCCACCGGGGCGCGGCCCAGCTGCTTGAACCACGCCGGCTGGCGCCCGGTAACGAGCAGCCACAGCCCCAGCCCGAAGGCGGCCAGGTGCAGCAGCGTCCACAACATGCGCACCACGCCAGCCGATTCACCCAGCACCGCGAGCGCAGACACCGCCGAGGCCGCCACCGCGCCCCCCGCCGCGTAGCCC
This sequence comes from uncultured Rivibacter sp., assembly GCA_946480925.1. The sequence continues at coordinate 3,279 of CAMLLU010000123.1, read as the reverse complement.
AGCGTGCGGCCCGAGAGGAACGCCGCCCAGCCCTGCTGCGCGTGCCCTGCCCCGCAGGCCCGCACCACGCCGGCGCTGGCCGCGCCGCACATGGCAGCGCAATGCGGCGCACCGGCCAGGCCCAGCAGGGCTGCGCTCAAGATGAGGGCGAAGTCCACGTGCGTGCTTGTGTGCTTGTGTGCGTGTATGTGTGCATCAGATGATTCGCGAGAAGCGCTCGCGCAGCCGGTCGGCCTGCAGGTAGCGGTCGAACACCATGGCCACCGCGCGCACGAAATGCCAGCCCATCGGCGTTACCTGAATGGCGCCGGGCTCCAGCTCCACCAGCCCCTGCTGCACCAGCGGCTGCAGCTGCTCGAACTCGGCGGTGAAGTACTGCCGCATGTCGATGAGGTGCGCGAGCTCGATGGATTCGAACTCCACCCGCCCCTGGCACATGAGCGCCATGATCACCGCGCGCCGCACCAGGTCGTCGCGGCTCAGGGCCAGCCCGCGCACGATGGGCAGCTCGCCCTGGCGCACCGCGTCGTAGTACTCCGGCAGCGTCTTGGCGTTCTGGCTGTAGGTGGCCCCCATGCGGCCGATGGCCGAAACCCCCAGGCCGATGAGGTCGCAGTCGGGCTGCGTGCTGTAGCCCTGGAAATTGCGGTGCAGCCGCCCCTGCCGCTTGGCCACGGCCAGCGTGTCGTTGGGCAGCGCGAAATGGTCCATGCCGATGTAGACGTAGCCCTGCTGCTGAAAACCCGCCATGCCCTGCTGCAGCATCGCGACGCGCTGCGCCCCCGTGGGCAGCGCATGGTCGTCGATGCGGCGCTGCGGCTTGAAGCGCTGCGGCAGGTGCGCATAGGCATACAGCGCAATGCGGTCGGGTCGCAGCTCGCCCACCTGCGCCACCGTGCGAGCAAAGGACTCCGGCGTCTGCTTGGGCAAGCCGTAGATGAGGTCGACGTTGAGCGACTCGAAGCCGATGCGGCGCGAAGCCTCCACCAGCGCCCGCACGCTTTCATAAGGCTGCACGCGGTTCACGGCCTTCTGCACCTGCGGGTCGAAGTCCTGCACGCCGAAGCTCAGGCGGTTGAAGCCCAGCTGCGCGAGTAACCGCAGGCGCTCTTCGCTCACCGTGCGCGGATCCACCTCGATGGAGGTCTCTGCCCCCGGGGCCAGCGAGAAGTGGCAGCGAATGGCCGCCATGAGCTGCTGCAGCTCGGCGTCGGACAGGAAGGTGGGCGTGCCGCCGCCCAGGTGCAGCTGTGACACGCGCTCGGCGCGCCCCAGCACCGCCACGTGCAGCGCCATTTCGGCTTCGAGCGCGGCCAGGTATTCGGCTGCACGCTCGTGGTGGCGCGTGACCACCTTGTTGCAGGCGCAGTAGTAGCACACCGATTCGCAGAACGGTATGTGCACGTACAGCGACAAGGGCGTGCGCCCACCCACCGTGGCGCCCTGCGCGCGCTGCTGCAGCACGCGGCGGTAGTCCTCGGGCCCGAAGGCTTCGACGAAACGATCGGCCGTGGGATAGGAGGTGTAGCGCGGCCCCGGCACGTCGAAACGCCGCAGCAACGCTTCGTCGAGCGGTGCCGATGTGTTGTGCTTCGTCGTGGAGGGCCGAGTTTGCGTCATGCCGAGACTGTGCCCAGCTCAACGCCGCAACGGCTTGATGTGGGTCAAGCCCCATGCCTGCCGGCAGCGAAAGAATCGATGCCATCTTGAGGCAGGTCATGCACGGCCTGCCGCCACTGGAGCACTCGATGACCCCCGTTCCTCTGCCCGAGGCCCCCTGCGACAGCGCCACCCTTCACCACAGCAGCGGCAGCAGCCACCGTGCGTCGTCGTTCAAGGTGGCCTGCTCGAGCTGCAACCTGCGCGAGCTGTGCCTGCCGGTCGGCCTGCCCGATGCCGAGCTGGAACGGCTCGACAACATGGTGGCGCAACGCCGCACCGTGCCGCGCGGCAGCCTGCTGTTTCGCGCGGGCGACGAGTTCCAGTCCATCTACGCGGTGCGCACCGGCTTCTTCAAGACCTGCGTCTCTTCCGAAGACGGCCGCGACCAGGTGACCGGCTTCCAGATGGCCGGCGAACTGCTGGGGCTCGACGGCATCAGCAACGACCGCCACAGCTGCAACGCGGTGGCGCTGGAAGACTCGCAGGTCTGCGTGATCCCCTACGACCGCCTCGAAGAACTGAGCCGCGAGTTCAACGACCTGCAGCGCCAGTTCAACAAGATCATGAGCCGCGAGATCGTGCGCGACCACGGCGTGATGCTGCTGCTGGGCAGCATGCGCGCCGAAGAGCGCCTCGCGGCCTTCTTGCTCAACCTCACGCAGCGCCTGCAGGCACGCGGGTTTTCACCTTCAGCCCTCGTACTGCGCATGACGCGCGAAGAGATCGGCAGCTACCTGGGCCTGAAGCTAGAAACCGTGAGCCGCACGTTCTCGCGCTTCCAGGACGAAAAGCTGCTGGAGGTGAAGCAACGACAGATCCGCATCCTCGACCAGGAGGGGTTGAGGAGGTTGATGAATGGGGCGAGGTGTTGAGGGGTGGGACTGCGGTGTCGACTTCGGGTCGTGAAGGACTGCTCCGCAGTGATGCTGCCCTTCGAACCCTCCCTTCGGACTCACAGGTCAGGCCTCATTCCGGACATGGCAGCGTGCTGTCAGTCGCCCCGCCACGGACCGGTCTGGAACGTGCTGCGGACGTTCACGGGTTGGCTCGCGCCCGTGAACGTCCGCAGCTCGATCGAATGTCGACATCTCCGGCTCCTCGGACTCACCCGGCCACTGCTGCCCGCAACGCCGACTTGGCCTGGTTCTGCGTGGCAGCCGCCACACCCCGCTCGATGGCCAGATGAGTCAGGAACGCCTCGACGTCGGCCGCCCCCGTCGATTCCGGGTGGCGCTTGCCGTGGAACAAGATGAACCGGCGGGCCCAGTCCACATAGGTGTCCTCGGTGCGGACCGAATAGTGCCGCAGGCGGATCGCATCGCGCACGCGATCCAGCAGCCGACGGGGCGTGCCCGCTGCGCTCGCCGGGCCGGACGGCTCGAGCCCCTCCGAAGGGGGCCATGACGCCTGCGTGGGGGCCTCCGTATGATCGCCACCGGTGGGCTCGGACGTCGTGAAACGATTCCATCCGCGGAAATTCGGGCGGCCTAAGCTGCCAGTGCATCGGCCCAAAGAGGGTTCGCCTTGAGTTCCAGGGGATGTGGGAGGACAAGATGACCACAAGCACAGCAATTGGGCCGAAGCAATCTGATCGGGCCGTTCGGCCCAATTGACGTT
>CAMLLU010000122.1 GCA_946480925.1 uncultured Rivibacter sp. | reverse complement strand
TGAGCAGGCCGATGTTGGGCGTGGCGAAGCTGGCGGCCTTGGCCTCCTGCCACAGTGCGTGGAGGTCGGACTCGCGCACCCACGGCAGCACCAGGTTCTGGTCGTGCGACACGCGAAGCTCGCCGCTGGAGTACTTGTCGGCCAAGCCGGCGGCCAGATCCATCTGCTCGTCGGTTGTGTCACCCGGCGCTTGGCCAGTGCGCTTGAGCGATAGCGTTACCGCGCGATAGCCGGCGATCTTGTGGCCGTGCACATTGCGCTCCAGCCACTTGCGATAGGCCGCCGGCGCATCGGCGGGAGCACCGTCGCCGGCAGATTCGCGCGGTTCAACGCCTGCAGGCAGCACGAAGCCGGCGGCCACGCGGTCGAATTCCTGCTGCGGAATGAAGTGTGCGGCGCCATCGACGTCACGCTCGAGGATGGCCGCGAATTCGTCCTCGACCTTCCTGATGAAACGCTCGCCCTCGGCCTTGACCAGGATCTTGATGCGCGCCTTGTACATGTTGTCGCGCCGGCCGTAACGGTTGTAGACGCGCACGATGGCCTCGATGTAGACCAGGATCTGGTTCCACGGCAGGAACTCGCGGATCACGGTGCCGGGGATCGGTGTGCGGCCCATGCCGCCACCCACCAGCACCTTGAAGCCCACCTCGCCAGCGTCATTCTTCAGTAGCTGCAGGCCGATGTCGTGCCAAGCGATGGCCGCGCGATCTTCGGCAGCGCCGTTCACCGCGATCTTGAACTTGCGCGGCAGGAAGGCGAACTCCGGGTGCAGCGTGGACCACTGACGCAGGATCTCGCAGTAGGGCCGCGCATCGACGATCTCGTCGGCCGCCACGCCCACCAGCGCATCGCTCGTGATGTTGCGGATGCAGTTGCCGCTGGTCTGGATGCCATGCATGTCGACCTCGGCCAGGAGATCCATCACGTCGGCACTCTTCACCAACGGAATCCAGTTGAACTGCAGGTTCTGGCGGGTGGTGAAGTGACCGTAACCTCGGTCGTGTTCGCGAGCAATGCGCGCGAGTTGACGCAGCTGCCGGCTCGAGAGTTCGCCATATGGCACGGCGATGCGAAGCATCGGCGCATGGCGCTGGATGTACCAGCCGTTTTGCAGCCGCAGCGGGCGGAACTCGTCGTCGCCCAGCGTGCCCGCGATGTTGCGCTCGAGCTGGTCGCGAAACTGCGCGGCGCGTTGCCGGACGAAATGCTTGTCGAAATCGGTGTACTGATACATGTTGTGTTCTCCCGGTCGAGGCTGCCGGGCGTGGGAATCAGTGAATGACCTTGAGTCCAGCGGTGACGAGCGCCACGCACAGCAGCGCTCGCACCAGTCGTTCAGGTAGTTTGCGTGTCAGCTGGGCACCCAGCCAGATGCCGGGAATCGACCCCATCAGCAGTGCAACCAGCAGGCTCCAGTCCACGTGGCCCAGTGTGGCATGGCCAATACCGGCCACCAGCGTGAGCGGCACTGCGTGCGCAATGTCGGTGCCGATCAAACGGCGGGTTTCCATGCGGGGGTACAGCAGGAGCAGCAGAGTCGCGCCGATTGCCCCTGCGCCAATGGAACTGAGCGACACCAGCACGCCGAGAATGAGGCCCGACAGCACGGTGAAGAAGCCCTTGCGTTCGTCGGGCAGCCACCGTTCCAGCCGCATGCCGACGGCATACCACGCCTGGCGATAGGCCACGGTCAGGGCCGTGAGCAGCAAGGCGATGCCGAGCGACAGGGTCAGTGCACTCGCCCAACCCTTGGTGATGCCGGTGTAGTGCATCAAGCCGATGGTGCCGAGCGAGGCCGGGATGCTGCCCAAGAGCAGTAGACCGGTGACACGGTAGTCCACGTTGCCATGGCGATGATGGGCCACCGAGCCCGAAATCTTCGTGATGGCAGCGAACCACAGGTCTGTGCCGATGGCGACTGCCGGATTCAGCTTGAACACGCTGAGCAGCAGGGGAGTCATCAGTGAGCCACCACCCACGCCGGTCATGCCCACGATGGCGCCTACCCCGAACCCGGAAACAACGGCAAGCCAGTCCATGTGATGTTGATGCGAGGCGGCAAAGTGACGGAAGGCTGCACTCTACAAACGGCATATATAAATGCGAACTACAAATTTTGCTGGTGCTTATGGGGCATTGGCATATAAAACAGATCTCTAGAATCCGCTTCCGTATGACATCCCCTGATCTCGGCCGTCGCAGCCTGTTGGCTGGCGGCGTCAGCTTGGCAGCCTTTGGCTTGGCCGCTTGCAACACGACCCCGCCGCAGTCCGCGCCGCCGGTGATCCCTGTCGAGCCACCTCTTGTGCCGCCGGCAGTCGTCATCCCCAAGGTGCCGCCCAAGCCACCGCGGATCGGCCTCGCACTGGGCGGCGGTGCCGCTCGCGGTTTCGCTCACATTGGCGTGATTCAGGTGCTCGAAGAGCAAGGGGTGCGTCCGGATCTTGTGGTCGGCACATCAGCCGGCAGCCTTGTGGCCGCGATGTACGCCTCCGGCAAGAGCGGCGTGGAAATGGGGTCACTGGCCGAAAGCATGGACGAGTCGGCCATTACCGACTGGATGTTTCCTGGCCGGGGCATGCTGCGCGGTGAGGCGCTGGCCAGCTACGTGCGCAAGATGACCGGCGGCAAGCTGATCGAGCAAATGAAGATGCCGCTTGGCATCGTTGCGACCGATCTGGGCAATGGACAGCCGGTACTGTTTCAGCGCGGCGATACCGGCCTTGCCGTGCGCGCGTCGAGTGCGGTGCCGGCGGTATTTCAACCGGTGCTGATCAACGGGCGCGAATACGTGGACGGCGGCCTGGTTGCGCCAGTACCCGTGCGTTTTGCCAAGCAGATGGGCGCGGAATTCGTGATTGCGGTCGATATTTCGGCCGCGCCCGAAGGAAACACAACGACGGACACCATGCGCCTGCTGTTGCAGACTTTCGCAATCATGGGCCGCAGCATCAACCACTTCGAGCTGCGCGATGCCGATGTCGTGTTGCGCCCCAAGCTCGTGGGCGTGTCGAGTGCCGACTTCAGCGCTCGCAAACGTGCCATCGCGGCCGGGCGTGAAGCGGCAATTGCAGCGCTGAACGATCTGCGCGCCCGGGTGCTTGCCAAGACACTCTAAGGCAGCGTACTAGCGCTGCACGAACGGTTCGCCGTCGAGCTTGCTCCCGGCCTTGACGCCGCGTTTGTCGAACCAGCCTTGGTTCATCTCGAGCGCAAAGCGCACCGGCTTGGTCGAACAATGCGAATCGAGACTTTGCGGTTTCATGTCCGCAACGTTGACCACCGTGCCGTCGTCGGCCAGGAACGCAATGGACAGTGGAAGCAGCGTGTTCTTCATCCAGAAGCATTGGACGCCTGGCTGTTCAAACACGAACAGCATTCCTTCGCTGGCACCCATGCTGCGCCGGCCCATCAGGCCGACCTCACGCTGTTGCGGCGTGCGAGCCAGCTCAGCGTTGATGTTGTACATACCGGAATTCAGGCGCACCGACGGGAGTTTCTGTTGTTCCTGGGCCTGGGCGATGTTGGCGGCCGAAAGGGCGCAGCAAAGGGCGGCAAGAGGTATGGCGTGCTTCATGGGCAGGGGGGGGCTTGGTAGTCGCCGAAGGTTAACGCACTGCCTCGAGGGGGCGCTGACGAATCGCGGCGCGAAGCGCGCAGTCGCCCCTTTCGCTGCTATAGCGATAGCCCGGGCAGGCCTTGGCACTGCCGTAGAATCTTTTGTTCAGACCGGCTTCCCTAGCGGCTACGTTTTCACTCACCACCAGTCTCACTCACAAGCGGAGTCAAGTGCACATGTACCAGCACATCAAGGTGCCCGAGGGCGGGCAGAAGATCACCGTCAACAAGGACTTCTCGCTCAATGTGCCCGACCAACCCATCATTCCCTACATCGAGGGTGACGGTACCGGCTTCGACATCACGCCGGTGATGATCAAGGTCGTGGACGCTGCCGTGCAGAAGAGCTATGGCGGCAAGCGCAAGATCCACTGGATGGAGATCTACGCTGGCGAGAAGTCGACCAAGGTCTATGGCCCCGATGTGTGGCTGCCCGAGGAAACGCTGGCGGTCCTCAAGGACTATGTCGTGTCGATCAAGGGCCCGCTGACCACGCCGGTGGGCGGCGGCATCCGTTCGCTGAACGTGGCGTTGCGCCAGGAACTCGACCTGTACGTCTGCCTGCGCCCGGTGCGCTGGTTCAAGGGTGTTCCTTCTCCAGTGAAGGAGCCCGAAAAGACCGACATGGTGATCTTCCGTGAGAACTCGGAAGACATCTACGCTGGCATCGAGTTCGAAGCCCAGAGCGACAAGGCCAAGAAGCTCATCAAGTTCCTGCAGGAAGAATTCGGCGTCAAGAAGATCCGCTTCCCCGAAACTTCCGGCATCGGCGTCAAGCCGGTTTCCAAGGAAGGCACTGAGCGCTTGGTGCGCAAGGCCATCCAGTACGCGATCGACAACGACAAGCCTTCAGTGACGCTGGTGCACAAGGGCAACATCATGAAGTTCACCGAAGGTGGCTTCCGTGACTGGGGCTATGCGCTGGCCCAGAAGGAATTTGGCGCTGAACTGATCGACGGTGGCCCGTGGTGCAAGTTCAAGAACCCCAAGACGGGCAAGGAAATCGTCGTCAAGGACGCCATTGCCGACGCCTTCCTGCAGCAGATCCTGCTGCGCCCGGCGGAGTACTCGGTCATCGCGACGCTCAACCTCAACGGCGACTACGTCTCCGACGCGCTGGCGGCTCAGGTCGGCGGCATCGGTATCGCCCCTGGCGCTAACCTCTCGGATTCGGTGGCCATGTTCGAGGCTACCCATGGCACCGCGCCCAAGTACGCTGGCAAGGACTATGTGAACCCCGGGTCAGAAATCCTCTCTGCCGAAATGATGCTGCGCCACATGGGCTGGGCCGAGGCTGCGGACCTGATCATCAGCTCGATGGAAAAGGCCATTCTTTCGAAGAAGGTGACTTACGACTTTGCCCGTCTGCTGGAAGGTGCCACGCAAGTGAGCTGTTCTGGCTTTGGCCAAGTCATGATCGACAACATGTAAAAGGATTTGCAGGCCTGACTTCAATGTCGGGTCTGCAAAGACAAAGCCCGCCAATCGGCGGGCTTTCTTACTGCTGCTGAGTGACCCTCAGCGTACGTAGGCGGCTTCCTGGGGTGCCGTTGGCACGGAGGCCGTTACGGGCCGCGGATCTGCGGAGCGAATGTTTTGCGCCAACATGCCCTTTGGGCCCTGCACCAGATCGAAGCTCACTTTGCTGCCTTGCTTCAAGGTGCGAAAACCTTCCATCTGGATGGCTGAGAAGTGAGCAAAGACGTCTTCGCCGCCACCTTCTGGTTCAATGAAGCCAAAGCCTTTGGCATCGTTGAACCATTTCACCGTTCCGTGCGCCATTCTGTTCTCCTCTTGTCCCTGATAAGCAAATAATTCTCGGCGGCACATTTGATGCTGTCAAGCTGGCGACAGCTAGTGCTGATAGGTGTGACGGGGTAGGAGAGTCAGGCCGGTTTGTCTGCAAAAACAAACCGCTCAAGACATCCATTTTGGGCCTTGAGGTCTTGCGACTAGGTGCAATATCTTGGCAAGGTGTCTTTGCCACCCATCTCTATAGAATCAGTTCATGCCCGCCGAAAAGTCGCCACAGCCGCCGGTTGTTCAGCCGCCCAGTGAAGAGGGGCAAGGTGCTGTAGTCGCCGAACGGAAGACCGAGCGCGTCAAGCCACCGGCGCTGTATCAGGTCGTCATGCTCAATGACGACTACACGCCGATGGAATTCGTCGTGATGGTGCTGCAGGAGTTGTTCCAGCGAGATGAAGCGACCGCAACCCAGATCATGCTGAAGATCCATCATGAAGGTCGCGGCGTTTGCGGCGTCTACACAAAGGACGTCGCTGCAACGAAGGTCGAGATGGTGTTGACCGCCGCACGCAGGGCGGGGCACCCTTTGCAGTGCATTATGGAGGCCGCATGATTGCGCAAGAGTTGGAAGTCAGCCTGCACATGGCGTTCGTCGAGGCGCGTCAGCAGCGACATGAATTCATCACGGTCGAGCATCTGCTGCTGGCGTTGCTCGACAACCCCTCGGCAGCCGAAGTTCTGCGCGCTTGCTCAGCGAACATCGATGATCTTCGCAAGAGCCTGACGCAGTTCATCAAGGAAAACACGCCCACGGTCGGCGGCACGGATGAGGTGGACACCCAGCCCACGCTGGGATTCCAGCGCGTGATACAGCGCGCCATCATGCACGTGCAGTCCACCGGCAGTGGCAAGAAGGAAGTGACCGGCGCCAACGTGCTGGTGGCCATCTTCGGCGAGAAGGATTCGCATGCGGTGTACTACCTGCACCAGCAGGGCGTGACGCGGCTGGACGTGGTGAATTTCATCGCTCACGGGATCAAGAAGTCCGAGCCGCCCGAGCCTGCGAAGTCCAATGACGGCGCCGGTGCCGAAGGCGAGAAGGAAGAAGGGGAAGGCAAGGGCTCGCCGCTCGAGCAGTTCACGCAGAACCTCAACCAGATGGCGAAGGACGGCAAGATCGATCCGCTGATCGGCCGCGAGCATGAGGTCGAGCGGGTAATCCAGATCCTGTGTCGCCGTCGCAAGAACAACCCGCTGCTGGTCGGTGAGGCGGGCGTCGGCAAGACTGCCATCGCGGAGGGCTTGGCTTGGCGCATCACCCAGGGCGAAGTGCCGGAGGTGTTGACCGATGCGTCGGTCTACACGCTCGACATGGGTGCGCTGCTGGCCGGTACCAAGTACCGCGGCGATTTCGAGCAGCGCTTGAAAGGCGTGCTCAAGCAGCTGAAGGACCAGCCGGGTGCCATTCTCTTCATCGATGAGATCCACACGCTGATCGGCGCAGGCGCAGCTTCGGGCGGTACGCTTGATGCGAGCAACCTGCTGAAGCCGGCGTTGAGCTCGGGCACGCTCAAGTGCATCGGAGCCACGACGTTCAGCGAGTACCGCGGCATCTTCGAGAAGGACGCTGCGCTGTCGCGCCGCTTCCAGAAGATCGACGTGGTGGAGCCGTCAGTCGAGCAGACGGTGGAAATCCTCAAGGGCCTGAAGTCGCGCTTCGAGGAGCACCACAGCGTCAAGTACGCGCTCAACGCGCTGCAGGCTGCTGCCGAGCTGTCCGCCAAGTTCATCAACGACCGTCATTTGCCTGATAAGGCGATCGACGTGATCGATGAGGCCGGCGCTGCTCAGCGGATCTTGCCGAAGAGCAAGCAGAAGAAGACCATCACACGCGCTGAGGTCGAGGACATCGTGGCCAAGATCGCACGTATTCCTCCGGCAAGTGTGAGCAACGATGACCGCTCCAAGCTCAAGAGCCTGGACCGCGATCTGAAGAGCGTGGTCTTCGGCCAAGACGCCGCCATCGACGCACTGGCCGCAGCCATCAAGATGGCGCGTTCGGGCCTAGGCAAGCCGGACAAGCCGATCGGCTCGTTCCTGTTCAGCGGCCCCACGGGCGTGGGCAAGACGGAGGTCGCCAAGCAGCTGGCCTACATCCTTGGCATCGAACTCGTTCGCTTCGACATGAGCGAGTACATGGAGCGACACACGGTGAGCCGGCTCATTGGTGCACCTCCGGGATACGTCGGGTTCGACCAGGGCGGCCTCCTCACCGAAGCCATCACGAAGAAGCCGCACGCGGTGCTTCTGCTCGACGAGATCGAGAAGGCGCATCCAGATGTCTTCAACGTGCTGCTGCAGGTGATGGACCATGGCACGCTGACCGACAACAACGGGCGCAAGGCCGATTTCCGCAACGTGATCATCATCATGACCACGAACGCGGGGGCCGAGACGATGAACAAGGCGACGATCGGCTTCACCAACGCCCGCGAAGCGGGCGACGAAATGGCCGACATCAAGCGCCTGTTCACGCCGGAGTTCCGCAACCGGCTCGACGCGATCGTGAGCTTCAAGCCGCTCGACCAGGAGATCATCCTGCGCGTGGTGGACAAGTTCCTGCTGCAGCTCGAAAGCCAGCTGGCCGAGAAGAAGGTGGAAGTCACCTTTACCGACGCCCTGCGCGAGCACCTGGCCAAGAAGGGCTTCGATCCGCTGATGGGCGCGCGGCCGATGCAGCGCCTGATCCAGGACACGATCCGTCGTGCGCTGGCCGACGAGCTGTTGTTCGGTCGTCTGGTGGACGGTGGCCGACTCACGGTGGATGTGGACGACAAGGGCGAGGCGGTGCTCGACATCCAGCCCGCTCGCAAGAGCGATCGCCCGAAGGCCGAGCCGGCCACTGCTGACTGACGCACCGCGACGCCAAGTAAGGAAGGGAGCCTCGGGCTCCCTTCCTTTTGCTGGTGGTGCTTTTGCGCGGAAGGAGGTTCTAGTCAGTGTGGGCAGGATCTTGCCCGAAGTAGCTACAAAGCAGCTCGTACAACGCGG
>CAMLLU010000121.1 GCA_946480925.1 uncultured Rivibacter sp. | reverse complement strand
AGTCGCTCTCGTTGTATTGGGTCTTGGTGACAAAGCGCGGCAGGGGCTCGGTGACCTCGGCACGCCAGTTCGCCTCGTCGTAGTCGCGGAACAGGTCGGCCACGATCTCCAGCACGTCCATGTCCTGGTAGAGGAAGCTGTCGCGGGTGTGCTGCAGGAAGGCCGGCCAGGGCTGCAGTGTGAGGCGGCAACGGGCCATGCCCCCGTCGCTGCCCAACTCAGAGGCCTCCATCACGTAGCCATGCCAGGGGCGCTGCGAGCCGTCGGCCTGGGTGAGCTGCAGCGTGACTTCGGCGCCGATCAGTGGCGTGAGGTCGAGGTGGGCGTTGACCGACAGGCAGTCGATCTCGAAGGAACCCAGGGTGTTGACGCCTTCGGTGCCGTGCACGCGCTCCACCACGAAGGGGTTGCCGGGCAGTGGGGTGTCGATGGACAGCAGGCGCTTGTGCTGGCTGGGCAGGCCAGACACGAGTGCGGCCAGCTCGGCGCGTGCAGTAGCGCCATCAATGGGCGGAAGCAGCATGGAGATCCTCCCCGGTATCGGGCTTTATTGGAGTTGCGCGCGATTGTCCAAGGACGGCACCGTGCTCAGCCTCTTGACACATGGAAGTTGCGTCAAGATGTATCGCCGTCGAGCCGCGTTCTCCTGGTGACGAAGCGCAAGCCCCCTCACAGGGGCCAAACCTATACTCGCGGCCACCCCACAGCCCCCTCACGATGGCCGCTCTGCCGACCTTGCAATTGCTCGACCTTGCCTGCCGGCGCGGCGACCGCCTGCTGTTCGAAGGCGTGGAGCTTGAGGTGCCAGCGGGCCGGCTGGTGTGGCTGCGGGGCCGCAACGGCAGCGGCAAGACGAGCCTGCTGCGCCTGGTGACGGGCCTCGCGCGGCCCGAACGGGGCGACGTGCTGTGGGCCGGGGAGCCCATCCGCAGGAGCGAGCGCTACCGCGGCGAGCTGGTCTACATCGGCCACACCAATGCCTTGAAAGAAGACCTCACGGTCACCGAATCGCTCGCCTTCCTGGCGCGCATCCATGGCCGCGAGGTCACGCCCGACCGGCTCGAGCAGGCGCTCGACACCTTCGGCCTCAAGAGCCGCCGTCGCGTGCCGGTGCGCACGCTGTCGCAAGGGCAGCACCGCCGCGTGGCCCTGGCGCGGCTGGCGCTCGAAGACCAACCGGGGCTGTGGGTGCTCGACGAACCTTTCGATGCGCTCGACGTCGAAGGCTCGGGGCGGCTTGCGCAGCTGCTGGTGGATCACCAGTCGCGCGGCGGCAGCGTGCTGTTCACCAGCCACCTGCCACTGGAACACACGCTCGCGCCCACCGAATTCCACCTCGACCAGCTCGCTGCCCAGCAGAAGCAACAGTCACCGCAGCAGCCCCGGCAATGACCCGTTTTTTCCTGGCGATCTATCTGCGCGACCTGCGCCTGGCGATGCGCCGGCGCGTGGAGGCACTGCTGCCGGTGGCGTTTTTCGTGGTGGCGGCCAGCCTCTTCCCGTTGGGCGTGGGCCCGGAGCCCGAGATGCTGAGGCAGATCGCCCCCGGGGTGGTGTGGGTGTGCGCGCTGCTGGCGGCCATGCTCTCCGTCAATCAGCTGTACGCGGCCGACCATGCCGACGGCTCGCTGGAGCAGTTGCTGCTCTCGGGAGAATCCGCCGTGGTGGTGGCCGCCGCCAAGGCCTGCGCGCACTGGACGGTGAACGGCGCGCCGCTGCTGGTGGCCGCGCCGCTCTTCGGGCTGCTGTTCGGCATGCATGCGGACACGCTGCTGGCACTGTTCGTGACGCTGCTGCTGGGCACGCCGGTGCTGAGCCTGCTGGGCGGCGTGGGTGCGGCGCTCACGCTGGGGCTGCGCAGCGCGGGCATGCTCATCGTGCTGATCGTGCTGCCGCTGGCGATACCGGCGCTGATCTTCGGTGCAGGGGCTCCCGGCGCGGTGGAAAGCGGGCTCTCGCCTTCGGGGCATTATTCGCTGTTGGGCGCGCTGCTGATCGGCTGCGTGTTGCTGGCCCCACCGGCCACGGCAGCCGCCTTGAGAATTTCGCTGGAGTGAGACAGACGTGATGACTCCTGAACCAGGCCCGGTGATGGCCGGCACGGCACGCGCAGGCACGCCGCCTCGCCTGCGCTGGACCACCTTCGCCGCGCCGTCGCGCTTCTATAGCCTGGCCCGCGCGCTGGAACCCTGGTGCTGGGTTGTAGCGCTGGTGCTGGCCGTGGCCGGCCTGTACATCGGCTTCTTCGTGGCGCCCACCGACGCGACCCAGGGCGACTCGTACCGCATCATCTTCATCCACGTGCCGGCGGCCTGGATGTCGATGGTGGTCTACCTCGCCATGGCCTTCTGGGCCGCCATCGGCTGGCTGCTCAATGCCCGCATGGCCTCGATGTTCGCGCGTGCGCTCGCGCCCACCGGCGCCATGTTCACCTTCGTGGCGCTGTGGACCGGCGCGCTGTGGGGCAAACCTACCTGGGGCACCTGGTGGGTGTGGGACGCACGGCTCACCTCGGAGCTGATCCTGCTGTTCCTCTACCTCGGCTTCATCGCACTGGTCGCCTCCATCGACGACCTGCGCCGGGGCGACAAGGCCGGTGCCCTGCTCGCGCTCGTGGGCGTGGTCAACATCCCCATCATCTATTTCTCGGTGCGCTGGTGGAACACACTCCACCAGGGCGCCACCATCAGCATGACGGCCGCGCCCAAGATGGCCAGCACCATGCTGACCGCCATGCTGCTGATGACCTTCTCGTTCTGGGCCTACACCTTCGCCATCGCGTTTTCACGCGCGCGGGCCGAGGTGCTGGAACGCGAAGCGGGCAGCGAATGGGTGCGCGAGCTGCTGGCTCGCACAGACAAGAGGTAGGACATCATGAATTGGGGTAGTGCATCGGAGTTCTTCCACATGGGCGGCTACGGCCTGTACGTGTGGGGCTCGTATGCCGTCGCGCTGGTGCTCATGCTCGCGGAGCCGGTGCTGGCCGCCAAGCGCCGCCGCAAGGCCCTCGAAGACGCACGCGACGCATTCGAGGAGAACCGCTCATGACGCCGCGCCGCAAACGCCTGGCTATCATCGGCGGCGTGCTGGTGGCCGTGGGCGCCGCCACCGCGCTGGTGCTCAATGCCTTCCAGAGCAACCTCGTGTTCTTCTATTCGCCCTCGCAGATAGCTTCGAAAGAAGCGCCCACCAACCGCACCTTCCGCATCGGCGGCATGGTCGAAACCGGCAGCGTGAAGCGCAGCGGCGTCGACGTGAGCTTCGTGGTCACCGACATGGCGCACACCGTGCCGGTGAAGTACAGCGGCATCCTCCCCGACCTCTTCAAGGAAGGCAAAGGCGTGGTGGCCCAGGGCCAGCTCGGGCCCGACGGCGTGTTCGTCGCGCGCGAAGTGCTGGCCAAGCACGACGAGAACTACATGCCGCCCGAGGCAGCCGAAGCGCTGAAGCACGGCGAGGCCGTCAACAAGAAGGCCGCCGGCACGGTGGTGATGGAGGGCAAGCCATGATCCCCGAACTCGGCCAGATCGCACTGCTGCTGGCGCTCGCTGTGGCGCTGGTGCTGGGCACGCTGCCCGTCATGGGCGCCGCACGCGGCCGGCACGACTGGATGGCGCTGGCCCGCCCCGCCGCGCAAGCGCACTTCGTGCTGGTGGTGGTGGCCTACGCCTTGCTCACCGCGGCCTTCGTGCGCAACGACTTCTCGGTGCAGTACGTGGCCACCAACTCCAACAGCGAGCTGCCGCTGCACTACCGCGTCGCCGCCGTGTGGGGCGGCCACGAGGGCTCGCTGCTGCTGTGGGTGTTGATGCTGTCCACCTGGATGCTCGCCGCCGCGCAGTTCAGCCGCCACCTGAGCCAGGCCATGGTGGCGCGCGTGCTGGGCGTGATGGGGCTGGTGAGCGTGGGCTTCCTGCTCTTCATGCTCATCACCTCGAACCCGTTCGAGCGGCTGTTCCCCGTGCCGCCAGACGGCAACGACCTGAACCCGCTGCTGCAAGACCCGGGCATGGTGTTCCACCCGCCCATGCTTTACATGGGCTACGTGGGCTTCTCGGTGGCCTTTGCCTTCGCCATTGCCGCGCTGCTGGGCGGCCAGCTCGACGCCACCTGGGCGCGCTGGGCCCGGCCGTGGACCACGGCCGCATGGTGCTTCCTCACCATCGGCATCGCGCTGGGCAGCTGGTGGGCCTATTACGAACTGGGCTGGGGCGGCTGGTGGTTCTGGGACCCGGTGGAAAACGCCTCCTTCATGCCGTGGCTGTGCGGCACGGCGCTGATCCATTCGCTGGCCGTCACTGAAAAGCGCGGCGCCTTCAAGTCGTGGACGGTGCTGCTGGCCATCCTGGCGTTTTCGCTGTCGCTGCTGGGCACCTTCCTCGTGCGCTCGGGCGTGCTCTCTTCGGTGCACGCCTTTGCCACCGACCCGCGGCGCGGCCTGTTCATCCTGGCCTTCCTGGTACTGGTGGTGGGCAGCTCGCTCACGCTGTATGCGTGGCGCGCGCCGAAGGTGGGGCTGGGCGCCCGCTTCGGCATGGTGTCGCGTGAGTCCATGCTGCTGGGCAACAACGTGCTCTTCGTGGTGGCCACGGCCTCGGTGCTGCTGGGCACGCTGTACCCGCTGGCGCTCGACGCGCTGGGCCTGGGCAAGATCTCCGTGGGCCCGCCCTACTTCGAAACCGTGTTCGTGCCGCTCATGGTGCCGGTGGTCTTCCTGTTGGGCATAGGCCAGATCGCGCGCTGGAAGGAAGCCTCCATGGCCGACCTCGCCACGCGCCTGCGCTGGGCCGCGGCCGCCACGGTGGTGGCTGCGCTGCTGACGGGCTGGCTGGCCGGGCACATCACGGCCATGGCCACGCTGGGCTTCCTGATGGCTTACTGGGTCGTCGCGTCCATCACGGTAGACCTGCTGGAGCGCCTGCGCGGCCCCTCGGGCTTCAGCCTTTCACGCCTTTCGCTCGTGCCGCGTGCCATGTGCGGCATGTGGCTCGCGCACCTGGGCGTGGCCGTGTTCGCGCTGGGCGTGAGCATGGTGAAGACCTACGAAGTGGAGCGCGACGTGAAGATGGCCCCTGGAGACACCACCACGGTGGCCAGCTACACCTTCACCTTCGGCGGCGTGCGCCAGGTCGAAGGCCCCAACTACACCGCGGCGCAAGGCCTCATCGACGTGTCGAAGAACGGCAAGCCCGTGACGCAGATGCACCCTGAAAAACGCATCTACCGCGTGCAGCAGAACCCCATGACCGAAGCGGCCATCGACAACGGCGTCGCGCGCGACCTCTACGTGTCGCTGGGCGAGGCGGTCGAGGGCGACGCGTGGATCGTGCGCGTGTACTACAAGCCCTTCGTGAGCTGGATCTGGGGCGGCTGCGTGATCATGGCCCTGGGCGGCGCGCTGGCCGCGAGCGACCGCCGCCTGCGTGCACGCGAGCGCCAGGCCGCCACGCTGGACGGCGCCACCATCGGAGCGGGTGCGTGATGAAAGGCAAGCTCAAGTTCATCATCCCGCTCGTCGTGTTCATTGCGCTGGCAGGCTTCCTGGCCGTGGGCCTGAAGCTCGACCCGCGCGAAGTGCCCTCGCCGCTCATCGGCAAGCCGGCGCCCGAGTTCAAGCTCATGCTGCTGCACGACGAAAACCGCAGCCTCGCGCGTGCCGACATGCTGGGCAAGCCGTGGGTGCTCAACGTGTGGGCCTCGTGGTGCGCGGCCTGCCAGATCGAACACCCGGTGCTCATGCAATACGCACGCGGCAAGCAGGTGCCGCTGATTGGCCTGAACTACAAGGACACGCGGGCCAACGGCCAGGCCTGGCTCAGCCGCCACGGCAATCCCTACGACGCCTCGCTGTTCGACCACGACGGCCGCCTCGGCATCGACTTCGGCGTGTACGGCGCGCCCGAGACCTTCGTCATCGACAAGGCCGGCGTCATCCGCTTCAAGCACATCGGGCCGCTCACACCCGAGGTGGTGCGCGAGCGCATCGTGCCGCTGCTCAAGGAGCTAGAGGGCTGAAATGAACCACCCCCGTAGCGGCCTCGCCGCACCCCCTCAAGGGGGCGACGCCAGCGGACCGGCGAAGCCGGATCCGCGGCGTCCGCTGGGCTGCGACCGCTGGACGCGGCGCAGAGGTTCATGCGTCGCGGAAGACGCTCTGCGTCATGGAGCACTGAAGTGAAACCCCAATTCATTCACCATCGAGACGCAGCGGACGCGGAGGACCGCAGAGAAGACCGGCATTTCTCCGCGAACCTCTGCGCCCTCCGCGCCTCTGCGGTGAAGGCTGCTGAGTCCCGTTGCCACCACTGCGCCATGGACAACTGACATGCTTTCATCCAGGCTCGATCCATTCAAGCGGCTGCTCGCATGGTGCGGCGCCCTCGCGCTGCTGTGCGGCATGGCCATCGCGACGGCGAAGGAAGCCGTCCCCGCCGCCGAAGACCCGGTGCTCGAGGCGCGCCTCGTCGCCATCACCAGCGAGCTGCGCTGCCTGGTGTGCCAGAACGAGACCATTGCCGCCTCCTCCGCCGACCTCGCCAACGACCTGCGCCGCGAGATCCGCGCGATGCTGCAGCGTGGCGCCACCAACGAGGAAGTGCTCAAGTACATGACCGACCGCTACGGCGACTTCGTGCTCTACCGCCCGCCGGTGAAGAGCACGACGGCGCTGCTGTGGGCCGGCCCCGCACTGCTGCTGGCGGGCGGCGTGCTCACGCTCGTGATCGTGCTGCGCCGCCGCGCCCGGCTTTCCGACGACGCCTTCGAGCCCGACGAAGAAGACGAGGCCGCAGCTGACGAAGCCACCGGCCAGGCCACAGACAAGGGCGCCGCTGTCGCCGCCCAACAACCAGGTTCGAGTTCATGACTGTCTTTGTGTTGCTGGCCACGCTGCTGGGCGTGCTGGCACTGGCGCTGCTCACGCGCCGCGTGTGGTGGTGGCGCCGTGCCGAGGCCGCCGATGCGCCGGCTAGTGCGCGCCCCTCGAAGGCCCTGTTCGCTTCGCTGGCCGTGTCGATGCTGGCCGTGACCGCAGGTGGCTATGCATGGCTGGGCGCACCCGAGCACCTCGTGCTCAACCCCGAGTCGGCTCGCCAGGCGCAACAGGCCCCAACGCCCGAGCAGATCGACGCCATGCTCGCCAAGCTGGCCAAGCACCTGCAGGAAAAGCCCGACGACGTGGCCGGCTGGAGCCTGCTTGCACGGTCATACATATCGCTGGGTCGTAATGCCGAGGCCGAAGACGCCTTCAAGAAGGCCCTCGCCGCACAACCCGACAACCCCGACCTGCTGGCCGACTACGCCGACCTGCTGGCCGCCAAGAACGGCAGCCTCGACGGCGAGCCCACCGGCCTGGTAATGCGCGCACTGAAGGCCGACCCCAACCACCTGAAGGCCCTGGCACTGGCCGGCACCGTGGCCTTCAACAAGAAGGAATACGGCGCCGCCGTCATCGCCTGGGAAAAGGCCCTGCAGGCCGCACCGCCCGACCACCCCTTTGCACCGCTGCTGCGCGACGGCGTGACGCAGGCACGGCAGCTCGGCAACCTGGGCGATGGGAGCAGCAACAACAGCGCCAGCAGCAACAGCAGCACCACCAAGCCCCAGGCCGATGCAGGCAAGAAGGCCGCCACCGCCTCGGCCCGTGTCTCCGGCACCGTGAGCCTGGCACCTCCACTGGCCGCCAAGGCATCACCCGACGACACCGTGTTCGTGTTCGCCCGCGCCGCCGGCGAAGGTGCGCCGCGCATGCCGCTGGCCATCTTGCGCAAGCAGGTGCGCGACCTGCCGCTGCAGTTCACGCTCGACGACAGCCTGGCCATGTCGCCTGCCGCCAAGCTCTCGTCCACACCGCGCGTGATCGTCGGTGCGCGCATCTCGAAGTCGGGCCACGCCATGCCGCAGCCGGGCGACCTGCAAGGCACCGTGGGCCCGGTGGACCTGGGCGCTTCGGGCCTGAAGGTCGAGATCGGCGAAGTCATCGCCAAATAGCGAGGCCCACCAACCCATGAGCACGCCCCACCCCGATGCTGATGCGCTCACCTGGAGCGATTCGCTGCAGACGATGGACTGGGACGAGCTCTCAACGCTCTACCGCGTGGCCCCGCTGGGCGACAAGAAGCCCGCCGCGCTGAAGACGGCCTTCGGCCACAGCATGTTCCGCTGCTTCGTGCGCGACGCACAAGGCCAGTTGGTGGGCGCCGGCCGTGCACTGGCCGACGGCGTGGACTGCTCCTACATCTGCGACGTGGCCGTGCACCCGTCGCAACAAGGCAAGGGCCTGGGCCGCGCCATCGTGCAGCGGCTGGTGGAGCTTTCAGCCGGACACAAGAAGATCATCCTCTACGCCAACCCAGGCACCGAGCCCTTCTACCTGAAGCTCGGCTTCAAGCGCATGGCCACCGCGATGGCGATCTTCGAGAACCAGGC
>CAMLLU010000120.1 GCA_946480925.1 uncultured Rivibacter sp. | reverse complement strand
GCCACCATGAAGATGCCGGCCGTCACCATGGTGGCGGCGTGGATCAGCGCGGAGATCGGCGTCGGGCCTTCCATCGAGTCGGGCAGCCACACGTGCAGCGGGAACTGCGCGCTCTTGCCCATGGCGCCGATGAACAGGCAGATGCAGATGACCGTGATCAGCATCCACTCGCCGCCCCACAGCGGCAGCGGGAAGTTGAGGCCGGCCAGTTCGGCGCCCTTGGCGAAGGCCTCGCCGTAGTTGAGCGTGCCGGCGTAGGCCACGATCAGGCCGATGCCCAGGATGAAGCCGAAGTCGCCGACCCGGTTGACCAGGAAGGCCTTCATGTTCGCGAAGATGGCCGTCTTCTTCTTGAACCAGAAGCCGATCAGCAGGTACGACACCAGGCCCACCGCCTCCCAGCCGAAGAACAGCTGCAGGAAGTTGTTGCTCATCACGAGCATCAACATCGAGAAGGTGAACAGCGAGATGTAGGAGAAGAAGCGCTGGTAGCCCGGGTCTTCTTCCATGTAGCCGATGGTGTAGATGTGCACCATCAGCGACACGAAGGTCACCACGCACATCATCATGGCAGTCAGGCCATCGATCAGGAAGCCGACTTCCATCTTGATGCCCCCAACCACCATCCATTCGTAGACGGTCTCGTTGAAGCGCGCACCGTCCACGGCCACGGCCTTCAGCACCATCGCAGAGATGATGAAGGAAATGAGCACGCCGAGGATGGTGACGATGTGCGCGCCGCGGCGGCCGACAGCCTTGCCGAACAGACCAGCCACGATGGAGCCGACGAGCGGCGCCGCCGGCACGGCGATCAACAGGTTCTGGGAGAGTTGAGTCATGTTGTTGTTCGCTCCCTCGTCAGCCTTTGAGCGCGTCGAGTTCGTCGACGTTGATGGTCGAGCGGTTGCGGAACAGCACCACCAGGATGGCCAGGCCGATGGCCGACTCGGCCGCCGCGACGGTCAGGATGAAGAACACGAACACCTGCCCCGCCATGTCGCCCAGGTAGTGGGAGAAGGCTACGAAGTTCAGGTTGACCGCCAGCAGCATCAGTTCGATGCACATGAGCAGCACGATCAGGTTCTTGCGGTTCAGGAAGATGCCGATGACCGACATCGCGAACAGGATGCCGCCGAGCGACAGGTAGTGTCCAAGCGTGATGTGGCTCATGCCTGGCCTCCGGCGTTGTTGGCTTCGGGCGCGGCAGGCGGCGGCGCCACTTCGGGCTTCATGTTGAGCACGCGCAGGCGGTCCGCCTTCTTGACCTTGACCTGCTGGGCCGGGTCGATGTAGCGGGAGTCCTTGCGGCGACGCAGCGTGAGCGCAATGGCAGCGATGATGGCCACCAGCAGGATCACCGCTGCGATCTGCAGCGGGTACAGGTACTGCGTGTAGACCTCCACGCCCAGCAGCTTGGTGTTGCCAAGCCTGGCGAGCTCAGGTGCCAGCGCCTTGGGCTCGGGCAGGTTGAAGCCGCGCATCAGCACCCAGGCCATTTCGACGGCGATGACCACGCCCACGAAGCCCGCAACCGGGAAGTGCTTCCAGAAGCCCTGCCGCAACGCATCGACGTTGATGTCGAGCATCATCAGCACGAACAGGAACAGCACCATCACGGCGCCGACGTAGACGAGCACCAGGGCGATGGCCAGGAACTCGGCTTCCAGCAGCATCCACACGCAGGCCGCGTTGAAGAAGGCCAGCACGAGGAACAGCGCCGCGTGCACGGGGTTGCGAGCCGTGATCACCCTGAATGAGGCGAACAGCAGGATCGCTGAAAAGACGAAAAAGAGCGCGGTCTTGGTATCCATGTCGTTCTCGTGAAGCGGGCCGCGCAGTCCTGCGCGGCCCATCGCCTTGCGGCTGGCGAGAAGGGCTGGGCCCTTCAGCGGTACTTCGCGTCCGCCTCCTTGTTCGCGGCGATTTCCTTCTCGTAGCGGTCGCCCACGGCCAGCAGCATCTCTTTGGTGAAGTACAGATCACCGCGCTTTTCGCCGTGGTACTCGAGGATGTGCGTTTCGACGATCGAGTCGACCGGGCAGCTTTCTTCGCAGAAGCCGCAGAAGATGCACTTGGTCAGGTCGATGTCGTAGCGCGTGGTGCGGCGGCTGCCGTCGTCGCGCACGTCGGACTCGATCGTGATGGCCAGCGCCGGGCACACCGCTTCGCACAGCTTGCAGGCGATGCAGCGCTCTTCGCCGTTTTCGTAGCGGCGCAGCGCGTGCAGGCCGCGGAAGCGAGGAGACAGCGGCGTCTTCTCTTCAGGGAACTGCACCGTGATGTGCGGAGACAAGAAGTGACGACCCGTCAGCTTCATACCCTTGAACAACTCGGTGAGCAGGAAGGTATTGAAAAACTCTTTGACCGAAGCCACTGCGGACATGGCGCGTGCTCCTTTGAATGCTTACTTCCAGATGTTCCAGGGCGACTGGATCCACAAGCCCACGACCACCAGCCACACCAAGGTGACCGGGATGAAGATCTTCCAGCCCAGACGCATGATCTGGTCGTAACGGAAGCGCGGGAAAGTCGAGCGCACCCACAGGAACATCGTGACGACCACGAAGGTCTTGGCAAACAGCCAGAACCAGTTCCAGAACCACATGCTGTTTTGGATCCACTGCGGCGTATCCATGCCGAACAGCGAGAACGACACCGGCGCCATCCAGCCACCCAGGAACATGACCACGGCCAGGGCCGATACGAGGATCATGTTCGCGTACTCGGCCAGGAAGAACATCGCGAAGGCCATGCCCGAGTACTCGATCATGTGGCCAGCCACGATTTCGGATTCACCTTCCACCACGTCGAACGGGTGGCGATTGGTTTCGGCCAGGCCCGAGATGAAGTAGACGATGAAGATGGGCAGCAGCGGCAGCCAGTTCCATGACAGGAAGGTCAAGCCATGCTCGGCGAACCAGCCCCTGCCCTGCGCCAGCACGATCTCGCTCATGTTGAGCGTGCCGCTCACCATGAGCACCACGACGAGCGCGAAACCCATCGCGATCTCGTAACTCACCATCTGGGCCGAGGCGCGCAGCGCACCGAGGAAGGCGTATTTCGAGTTGGACGCCCAGCCGGCGATGATGACGCCATAGACCTCCATCGAGGTGATGGCCATCAGGAACAGCAGGCCGGCGTTGATGTTGGCCAGCGCCGCATCGGGGCCGAAGGGCATCACCGCCCATGCGGCAAGGGCAGGCATGATGGTCATCACAGGGCCCAGCAGGAACAGCCCCTTGCTCGAAGCCGTGGGAAGGATGATCTCCTTGAAGATCAGCTTCACCGCGTCGGCGATCGGCGTGAGAAGGCCGAACGGACCCACGCGGTTCGGGCCCGGACGGATCTGCGACCAGCCGATGGCCTTGCGCTCCCACAGCGTGAGGTAGGCCACGCAGCCCAGCAGCGGCAACAGCACGCAGACGATCTTGATGAGCGTCCAGGCCACCGGCCAGGCACCGCCGAGCAACGAACCGCCGAAGTTGTTGATGGTTTCGATCATGCTGCGGTCCTCAGGCCTTTTCGACGCGCACGGCGCCGAACATCGCACCCAGCGTCGCGGTCAGCGGGTGGCCCGCCGGCACGCGCACGGTGTTGGCCGCGAGGCCGGCGTCCAGCCGCGCCTGCAGCACGGCACGAGCATCGCCTTGAGAGACCACGACTTCTGCCCCTTCGACCAGGCCCAGGCTCTGCCACAGCGCAGCCGGCAGTGAAGCCACCGGCGGACGGGCATCCGCCGTCAACTGCAGCGACGGCGCACGGCGCACCAGCGCGTCGGCGCTGTAGATCGGCACGTCGGCAATGCGCTCCAGGCCTTCAGCCGCCGCTGCAACGGCCGCGGTGGCCTTAGTGCGATTGCTGAGCCGGCCTGGCAGCGCCGCGATGTCACCCAGTGCTTCGGCCTTCACTTCGTCAGAGCTTTCCTGCGCGAAGCCTTGCAGGCCGAGCAGGCCACCCAGCACGCGCAGCACCTTCCAGGCCGGGCGGGTTTCGCCACGTGGCTTCACCACGCCGTGGAAGCTCTGCACGCGCCCTTCAGTGTTGACGAAGGTGCCGGAGGTTTCGGCAAACGGCGCGATTGGCAGCAGCACGTCGGCGTAGTCGAGCGCCTTGGTCTTGAAGGCCGTCATCGCGACGACCATCTCGGCACCCGCCATGGCCGACAAGGCCTGGGCAGGGTTGGCAGTATCGAGTTCGGACTCCGCATGGAGCAGCACGTAGGCCTTGAGCGGTTGGGCGAGCATCTGTACGGCGTTGAAACCGCCTTGCTTCGGTTGAGCCCCCACCAGCTGCGCTCCGACGCTGTTGGCTGCTTCGCCGAGATAGCCCCAACCGGCGCCAGTCTGCTCGGCGATCCATTGCGCCAGCGCCAGCAGTTGCTCGGCCTGCGGGTGCTGTGCCGCGGCATTGCCCAGCAGCACCGCCTTGTTCTGGCCGGACAGCAGCGAAGCCGCAACGGCCTGCGCCGCCGCGCTGGGGTCTGTCGGCACCGGCGCGGTGACACCCTTGCTCATGGCCACTGCCGCAGCCACTTCGGCCAAGGCTGCGACCCAGCGGCTGGGAGAGGCGATCAGGCGTTGCGCCACTGGCAGCAGCCAGTCGTCAGCCACAGCGTGCAGGCTGTGCACCTGCGCACCGCGCTTGGCGGCCTGGCGCAGGCGCTGCGCAAACAGCGGATGGTCCTTGCGCAGGAACGAACCGATCACGAAGACGCGATCGAGCGTCGAAAGTGCAGCAATGGGCATGCCCAGCCAGCGCGCACCTTCGGCCGCTTCGAACGAGGCATGGCGCAGGCGATGGTCGATGTTGTCGGACCCCAGGCCACGCACGAGCTTGGCCAGCAGGTGCAGCTCTTCCACCGTGCTGTGCGCAGTTGCCAGCGCGCCGATGCTCTGCGCGCCATGCTCGGCCTTGATCTGCTTCAGGCCGTTGGCCACGTATTCGAGCGCCTGCGTCCAATCAACCGGCACCCACTGACCGCCTTGCTTGAGCATCGGCGTGGTGAGACGCTCTTCGCTGTTGATCGCTTCGTACGAGAAACGGTCGCGATCGGCCAGCCAGCACTCGTTGACGGCTTCGTTCTCCAGCGGCACCACACGCTTCACCTCTCCAGCCTTGACCTGCACGATCAGGTTGGCGCCGGTGGAGTCGTGCGGGCTCACGCTCTTGCGGCGCGAAAGCTCCCAGGTGCGCGAGCTGTAGCGGAACGGCTTGCTGGTGATTGCCCCCACCGGGCACAGGTCGATCATGTTGCCCGACAGCTCGGAATCGACGGTGTTGCCGATGAAGGTGGTGATCTCGGAGTGCTCGCCGCGATGGATCATGCCCAGCTCCATCTGCCCGGCCACTTCCTGGCCGAAGCGCACGCAACGCGTGCAATGGATGCAGCGGGTCATTTCCTCGAGCGAGAGCAGCGGGCCGACTTCCTTGTGGAAGACGACGCGCTTTTCCTCTTCATAACGCGAGGCCGACTTGCCGTAGCCCACGGCCAGATCCTGCAGCTGGCATTCCCCGCCCTGGTCGCAGATCGGGCAATCCAGCGGGTGGTTGATCAGCAGGAACTCCATCACGCCCTGCTGGGCCTTCAATGCCTTGTCGCTCTTGGTGCGCACGATCATGCCCTGCGTCACCGGCGTGGCACAGGCGGGCATGGGCTTGGGCGCTTTCTCCACGTCCACCAGGCACATGCGGCAGTTGGCGGCGATGGAGAGCTTCTTGTGGTAGCAGAAGTGCGGGATGTAGGTGCCGGCCTTGTCGGCGGCATGCATCACCATGCTGCCTTCCGGCACCGAGACCTTCTGTCCGTCGAGTTCGATTTCAACCATGGTCGTATGGGTCCGATCAGACGTACGCTGGGACCCGGCAGGTCTTGTGTTCGATGTGGTGCGCGAATTCGTCGCGGAAGTGCTTGATGAACGCGCGCACCGGCATCGCGGCCGCGTCGCCCAAGGCACAGATCGTGCGACCCTGGATGTTGTCGGCCACCGAGTTCAGCAGGTCCAGGTCTTCCGGCCGGCCCTTGCCGTGCTCGATGCGCTCGATCACTCGCCACATCCAGCCCGTGCCCTCACGGCACGGCGTGCACTGGCCGCAGGACTCGTGCATGTAGAAGTACGACAGACGCAGCAGCGACTTCACCATGCAGCGGGTTTCGTCCATCACGATCACGGCGCCCGAGCCGAGCATCGAGCCCGCCTTGGCGATGGCGTCGTAATCCATCGTCGTGTCCATCATGATGGCGGCCGGCAGCACCGGAGCCGACGATCCACCGGGGATGACAGCCTTCAGCGCCTTGCCACCCTTCACGCCCCCAGCCAGTTCGAGCAGCTTCGAGAACGGTGTGCCGAGCGGAATTTCGTAGTTGCCGGGGCGCTCGACGTCGCCAACCACCGAGAAGATCTTGGTGCCACCGTTGTTCGGCTTGCCACATTCGAGGTAGGCCTGACCACCATTGCGGATGATCCAGGGCACCGCGGCGAAGGTCTCGGTGTTGTTGATCGTCGTGGGCTTGCCATACAAGCCGAAGCTCGCCGGAAACGGCGGCTTGAAACGCGGCTGGCCCTTCTTGCCTTCCAGCGATTCGAGCAACGCGGTCTCTTCGCCGCAGATGTAGGCCCCGAAGCCGTGGTGCGCATGCAGCTGGAACGAAAAGCCTGAACCCAGAATGGCGTCGCCCAGGAAACCGGCAGCGCGTGCTTCCTCGAGCGCTTCTTCGAAGCGCTCGTAAGCGCCGAAGATCTCGCCGTGGATGTAGTTGTAGCCGACCGAGATGCCCATCGCGTAGGCAGCGATGGCCATGCCCTCGATCACGATGTGCGGGTTGTAGAGCAGGATGTCGCGGTCCTTGCAGGTGCCCGGCTCGCCCTCGTCGGAGTTGCAGACGAGGTACTTCTGCCCCGGGAACTGGCGCGGCATGAAGCTCCACTTCAGGCCGGTCGGAAAACCCGCACCGCCGCGGCCGCGCAGGCCGGAAAGCTTGACCTCCGCGATCACCTGTTCGGGCGTCATGCCGCCTTCAGCAGCAAGGATCTTGCGCAGCGCCTCGTAGCCACCGCGGGCCACGTAGTCCTTCAGACGCCAGTTGCTGCCATCGAGACCTGCGTAGATTTGCGGCGAAATGTGGCGGCTGTGGAAGCAGGTCTCGG
Source organism: uncultured Rivibacter sp. (assembly GCA_946480925.1). Next base: position 1,393 of record CAMLLU010000120.1, on the reverse strand, counting down.
CACCCTTGGCCTGGAATTTGGAAAGGTCCAGCATCGCTTTAACGAGCCTCGGCCTTGAGCGTCTCGATCAGGGCGTCGAGCCGCTCGTTGTTCATGAAGCTGACCATCTGGCGGTCGTTCACCAGCATCACTGGGGAATCGGCGCACGCGCCGAGGCACTCACTCTTCTGCACGGTGAAGAGGCCGTCAGCCGTGGTGCCGCCCTCTTCCACGCCGAGCTTGGTGCACAGGTGCTGCAGCGCGGTCTGGCCGTCACGCAGCTGACATGGCAGATTGGTGCATACGTTGAGCTTGAACTTGCCCACCGGCTGCTGGTTGTACATGTTGTAGAAGGTCACCACCTCGTGCACGGCGATGGCCGGCATGCCGAGGTAGTCGGCCACCGCCTGCTCGCTCTCGGGCGACACGTGGCCGAGTTCGTGCTGCACGATGGACATGCAAGCCATCACGGCCGACTGCTTCTGGTCGGCCGGGTACTTGGCGACCTCACGGTCGAAGCGCTTGTAGGTTTCAGGGCTGAACATGGCGGCAGCACTCATCTGTCGATCTCGCCGAACACGATGTCCATCGTGCCGATCACGGCCACTGCATCGGCAATCATGTGGCCACGCGACATCTCGTCCATGGCAGCGAGGTGCGAGAAACCGGGCGGGCGGATCTTCAGGCGATAGGGCTTGTTGGCACCGTCACTGACGATGTAGATGCCGAACTCGCCCTTGGGGTGTTCGACCGCGGCATACGCCTCGCCCTCGGGCACGTGGAAGCCTTCGGTGAAGAGCTTGAAGTGGTGGATCAGCTCTTCCATGTTGGTCTTCATGTCCACGCGTGACGGCGGAGCGACCTTGTGGTTGTCAGTGATCACCGGGCCGGGGTTCGCACGCAGCCAGTCCACACACTGCTTGATGATGCGGTTGGACTGGCGCATCTCTTCCACACGCACGAGGTAGCGGTCGTAGCAGTCGCCGTTGGTGCCCACCGGGATGTCGAAGTCGAGGCGGTCGTACACCTCGTAGGGCTGCTTCTTGCGAAGGTCCCACTGCACACCGGAGCCGCGCAGCATCGGGCCGGTGAAGCCCATGTTCAATGCCCGCTCGGGCGACACCACACCGATGCCGACGGTGCGCTGCTTCCAGATGCGGTTGTCGGTCAGCAGCGTTTCGTAGTCGTCGACGTTCTTTGGGAATCGGCTGCAGAAGTCGTCGATGAAGTCCAGCAGAGATCCCTGGCGGTTCTCGTTGAGCTTGGCAATCGCCTTGGCATTGCGGATCTTCGAAACCTTGTACTGCGGCATCGTGTCCGGCAGGTCGCGGTACACGCCGCCCGGCCGGTAGTAGGCCGCATGCATGCGTGCACCGGACACGGCCTCATAGGCGTCGAACAGGTCCTCGCGCTC
>CAMLLU010000119.1 GCA_946480925.1 uncultured Rivibacter sp. | reverse complement strand
CGAGCTGGCGTGCCGGCGACGAAGTTGTAAAGAAGGCCTGACGAAACCGTGGCCGAGCCCTAGACGAACAGCCGTTGCGCAGCGAGGTATTGCTGCCGGTAGGTTTCGAACGGCACGGTGTCGGCCGCTTCGCACTGCCGCTGTTCGTCGATCGACTCGACGGCCAGGCGCTCGAAGCGCTGGCGTACCTGGGCATCGAGCGGCAGCTCCATCAGGTGCTGGCGGGTCAGCGCCGACTGGGCCCTGACGAAGCCGATGTACGAGCTGTCGTGTTCGCTGCGCATGGCCGCCAGCACGCGGGCGGACGGCAGGCTTTCGGGTTCGCGCAGGCCCGCGGCAGCGGCCTCCACCGCGTCGAGGTAGGCTCGCCCGCCGTGCACGGCATCCAGCGCCGCGGCGATGGCCTCGCATTGCGCCACCACCTCGGCGCCCCACTCCACCAGTGGCACCTCGCCGGCCCCGCGCAGCAGCAGGAGCCCCGGCTCGCGACCGCGCTCTGCCGTACGGTGCTGGTTGCGCCCCAACGCGGCGATCTCCTGCTGCGTATCGGGCGGGCTGTCGGCCAAAAGGCAGTGCAGCAGGAACACGTCGAGAAAGCGCATGGTCTGCGCCGCGATGCCCACCGGCATGAAGGGGTCGAGGTCCATGCAACGCACCTCGACGTATTCGACGCCGCGCTCGCGCAGCGCATGCAGCGGGCGCTCGCCACGGCGGATCACGCGCTTGGGCCTGATGGTCCCGTAGAACTCGTTCTCGATCTGCAGCAGCGTGGTGGCGAGCTGGTTGTATTCGCCGCCCGGGTTCAGGATGCCCAGCGCTTCATACGCCGGGTAGGGCCGCGTCAAGGCGTCCTGCAGCGAGGCGCCGTAGCTTTCGAGGCTGTTGTAGCTCACCGCCAGCGTGGCCTGGGCGTCGCTCTGGTAGCCCAGCCGCCCCATGCGCAGCGAGGTGCCGTGCGGCATGTGCAGCGTGTGCCCCTTGAGCACCTGCAGCAGGTGCTCACGGCCGGCCACGAAGCTCGAGCACAAGGCCGGCGAGGCGCCGAAGAGATACAGCAGCAGGAACGAATGGCGGCGGAAGTTGCGGATCAGCGCGAAGTAGTCGTCGCTGCTCAGGCCGGGCAGCGACCAGTTGTAGTGGATGCCCGAGATCGTCTGCATGCGCCGGCCGTAGCGGTGGCCCAGCCCCATGCGGTAGACGCTCTTGGCGCGGCCGATGTTCGACGAGCCATAGCGCCCGATCGGAATGGTCTCGTCGGCCGGCAGCCCGCACGGCATGCTGCCCACCCACAGCAGCTCTTCGCCGATGGCGGGGTAGACGAACTGGTGGATCTGCGTGAGCTCGGCCAGGCATTCCTCGACGTCCGCATGCACGCCGGTGATGAGCTCGAGCTGCGACTCGCTGAAGTCGGTGGTGATGTGCTCGTTGGCCAGTGCCGAGCCCAGTGCGGCGGAGTGCGGTGTGAGTGCCAGCTCGCCGCTGGGCAGCGCGCGCAGGCTCTCTTTTTCGATGCCGCGCCGCATGCCCTTCAGGGCCGCGGGCGACAAGGCCCGCAGTCGGTCGTGCAAGCTGCTCACGCGAAGGTCTCCGGTTCGGTTGTGGGGTGCGGTCACGAGGGCCGCCATCATCGCCGCAGACGCATTGCCCCTGCGGCATGGCAGGGCGGGTGGCTCGTTGGCACAATCCTCGCCCCCTACGCGCCGGGGCCAGGGCCTGTTGACGGCTACTGCGGCACGCGCCCGTACTCGATGGCCTGCACCACGCCGCCGCGAAAGCGCACCGTGACCATCAGGTTGCCGGGGCCGCGATCGTAGAGCCATTCATCCACCGGCTGGCAGGGCACCGCCAGGCCGGCCACCTGGGGCGGCACCGGCTGCAGCGTCTGCGAGTAGTACACCGGCGCGCAGTAGGAGTCCTTCAACATCGGCTCACCGCACTTGTAGAGCACCGAAAGCCGCGAGTCGCCCACCTGCGCGGAATGCCCGTTGCACCGCAGCGATTCGGCCTGGGCGGCCAAGGGCCAGGCGGCCAGCACGGCCACGGCGCAGGCCCCTCGAAACAGCAGTTGGTACCTCATGGCGTTCCCCAATCCCGGTGTGCTTCCGGTGTGCGCTAGCGCGGATTCTCCGCAGCCGCCGCCGGTGCACAACCCATGGCAGCCCGAAGGCCCGACGCCGAACGGCGACGGAATGACTAAAGGCCTGCGCTTGTGGGGTGATGCGCCCGCTCGTAGGCTTCGCAGTTCGGCGACTCCACCAAGCGCAGCGACAGGAGTGTGCAGATGTCCGCCAAAGTGCCCGCACGCGTGGCCACCGCCGTGGCCGCCCTCGCCTTGCTGGCCCTGACCGCCTGCGACCCGCGCGCGCCGTTGCCCCCGCCGCCCGATGCCGCCACCGTGGAGCGCCAGGCCCAGGCCTTCGTCGAGGGCCTGAAGCCACGGCGCGAAGGCCGGCCCGTCATCGCGCTGCTGGCGCAGAACGACGCCACCGAAACCACCGACCTGATGCTGCCGCACGCCGTGCTGCAACGCGCCGGCGTGGCCGACGTGCGCATCGTGGCGCCCGCGAGCGGTGGCGTGGCGCTGTTCCCGGCGCTGCAGGTGGAAGGTGCCCAGGATTTCGCGGCCTTCGACCAAGAACATCCAAGGGGGGCCGACTACGTGATCGTGCCCGCGCTGCGCGAAGACGACGACCCCGCCATCGTGGGCTGGCTGCGCCAGCAGGCCGACCGCGGCGCCCGCGTGATCGGCGTGTGCCGCGGCGCGCTCATCGTGGGCCGTGCCGGCCTGCTGGATGGGCGCCGCTACACCGGCCACTGGGTGGACCGCGGCCGCCTGCCCGAGCGCCACGCGGGTGCCACGCACGAGCCCCACCAGCGCTACGTCGTCGACCACGGCGTGGCCACCACCACCGGCATCACCGCCTCGGTGCCGGCCATGCTGGCCCTGGTGGAAGCCATTGGCGGCCGAGCGAAGGCACAGGCCCTGGCCGACGAGCTGGGCGCCGCCTCGTGGAGCCCGGCCCACGACAGCGCCCCCTTCGGCCTCACACCGCGCCGAGGCGCGACCTACCTGCTGAACCGGGCCGCCTTCTGGCGCAACGACGATTGGCAGGTCGACGTGCACGAAGGCATGGACGACGTGACCCTCGCGCTGGCAGTGGACGCGTGGTCGCGCACCTGGCACGTCGACGTGCAGGCAGCCTCCGCCACGGGCGGCCCGGTGAAGCTGCGCAGCGGGCTGGTGGTGATGACGCAACCCGCCGACCCAACGCTGCCGCGCCTGCCCTTCGCCGCGGGCCTCAAGCCGCTGCAGCAGCTCGACCGCACGTTGTGCGAGATCGAGCGACGGCATGGAGACTGGCAGCTGGAGTGGGTGATGCAGGAGATGGAGTACCCGGTGATGGGCACGCGTTGCCGCCAGTCCTGAGCCGTGTGTCGACCAGCGCCTGCCTGGGGCAGGCGCGGCCATCTCAAATCAAACCGATCACCCGCGGCGACGCCGGCTCGACAGCCCCAAGGCCGCCAGTCCCGCCAGCATCAATCCCAGCGCCGCCGGCTCCGGCACCGGCGTCAGCACGAACAGGCGCGTCATGCCGCCATAGAGCGTGGCCTGCAGTGCGATCTGGCCAACGTCGTTGAGCACCACCTGGTAAGGGGTGATGTCCACCACGTCGTTGAACGACTCGCGCATGTAGCGCGTCAGGTCGATGGCCTGGCCCTTGTCGTAGAAGAACAAGTGGGTGGCGCGCTCCCCGTTGCGGTCGGTCACGTGGGCCTGGGCCAACACCTGGCCCAGGTCGTTGATGCTCATGCCCCGGCTCCAGTTGCTGTCGCCGAACAGCGGGTCCAGGTCGGTCATCTGGCCGTCGCTGTACAGAAAAGCATGCGTCAGATCGCGGCTGGCGGCGGGGTCCGGCGCCGAGTAGCCCACCACCTGCCTGTGCTCGTTGATGGAGAAGCCCTGGCTCATATCGCCGCCCAGCGTGCCCAGGTCGGTCATCACGCCATTGCTGTAGATGAAGGCATGCGGGTCGTCATAGCCGTTGGTGTCCGAATGCCCCAGCAGATCGCCGCGGGCGTTCATGGCCGCCGCATAGCTCGTCACACCGCCCAGCGTGCCGACGTCCGTCATCGTGCCGTTCTCATACACGAAGGCATGCGAGGCAAGGTCGCCGCGCACGGTACTGATGCCGAAGACCCGACCGGTGGGCGTCATGCCCAAGGCCAGCGCGTTCGATCCGCCCAGGGTGCCGATGTTGGTGATCCGGCCATCGGGTTCGATCAGCGAGGTGCGGTAGGGCCCGTGGGGCGCGGTCTGGTAGGTCATGACGACCTGGCCGCTGTCGTTGAGGCCGCGCGCGCCCACGCCGCTCGTGGAGTAGGCCTCGGGAATGATCAACGGCGAGGGCACGCCGTTGCGGTAGATGTAGTGACGCCATTCACCGTCAGTGCCCTGCCCGTAGCCCAGCAGTTCGCCACGCGCGTTGAAGTGGCTCACCAGCGCCGGCTGGCCCGGGGTACCAATGCGCACGAACGTGCCGTTGTCGTCCATGAAGCCGCGCGTCGTGGCGGTGCCGGGCAACTGCGCATTGCCGACCACACGCCCGAGATTGTCGAAAGCGGTGAGGCTCACGTTGTCACCACCGACGTCACCGACCTGGCGGATGTTCCAGGCAAAGTTCTGCGCGCCGGCAGCGCTGGCCACCAGCAGCCCGCAGGCCAGCAAGGCGTGTCGTGTCGAAGCTCGCATGGTGCCTCCCTTGCGGCTGGCCGTGGTACACGCAATTTAGGCGCTGGGGCGTTTCGATGCTGTAAGCGGCAAAGCATGCTTACGTTTGCATCGACTTCGACGAAGTGAACCGCTCACACCTGCCGCCGCGCAGAAAGATGAGCCTCAGTCTTGCTGCACCGTACATTCGCCGCGACAAGAAAAACAGGGAGGCCTTGCCGACAGCGTTCCGGACACCACCCCGATAGCGGCCGACGGGCGCAATGCCCTCCCGCTTGTCTCAACGCGTTGGCAGCTCCACAACAGCCATTCGGAGTTGCCTGGCTCGCTGGCCATTGACTTCATGGACGCATGCCAAGCGCCGCATCTCCTGGGCATTGCCCGCCGCTCCTCCGACCAGTGACGCATTGAAGGCACAGCAGGAAGCACGGTACCGTGCGAAGTCCTTGTTCGACACGTCCAGCCTGGCGCGGGCCGCAGTGCGATACCGGGCGTTTTCATCCCACCTGGTCAACGCCTCTCGTACTCCTTTCTCTGCCTGCTCGAGGCCTGCCTCGCTCTCTCGAACCTTCGCTTCCAGGCATTCCCGCATGCCTGCCTGCGAATTTGCGCTGCATTCTTCGCGCACGCTGCGCGCATCAGGCGCTTCGTTCGGCATGGCATGGCCAGCCAACGAAAGGGCAAGCAGAGAGAACACAAGAGCCTTCTTCAACGTGGGCATGCCGCCACCTTTCCTTTGCGCACGATGCGAGCGCATATTCGAGCTTCTTCGCATACGAGGGATCGCCTCCACCGTTGTACCGCTGAGCCACGGAGGTGGTCGTGATGGTCAGGGGATCACCGACTTCATCGCAAGCTCCTCGTAGCCTTGCCCATCGTCCCCCAGCAGCTCTTCGCCACTTCGGCGAGCCCCCATCACCACGCGCACCTCCAGCCCCCGCCCCGGGCAACGCGCCTGCATCCGCCACCCATGCGCCAGCGCGATCTCGCTGCAGATCGCAAGCCCGAGCCCTGTGCCTTCGTCTCTGCGCTGGGGGCTGCGCCAGAACCTGTCGAAGATGCGGAGCAGGTGTTCGGGCAGGACGCCCGGGCCCTGGTCCGTGACCGAGAAGCCCGAGGCATTGGCGGTGAGGGCCACCACGCCGCCTACGGGGCTGTGCTGGATGGCGTTCTCCAGCAGGTTCTTCAGCAGCGTGAACAGCGCGCCGCGGTCGGCTTGCCACTGCCGCACGTCGGGGTCGATGCGCACGCCCAGGTGCACCGAGCGCCGGTCTGCCACCCGGGCCATGAAGTCGAGCGCTTCGTGCAGGGTCGAGCGCGGGTCCATGGGTTCGATGCGGAAGTTCTGCGGCTCGCTCACTTCGGCCAGCATGAGCAGCTGCTGCACCTGGTGCGCCATGCGGTCCACGTCTTGCAAGACGTGGCGGCGGCGCTCTTCGTTGAGCCCCAGCTCCACTTGCGCGCGAATGAGTGCCAGCGGCGTCTTCAATTCGTGAGCGGCGCTGGACAGGAACTCCTGCTGGATGCGGAAACCTTCCTGCAAGCGGTCCAGCACCTGGTTGAACGCCACCACCAGCGGCTGAATCTCCACGGGTTGCGCACCGGCATCGAGCCGTGCGTCCAGCGTGCGGGGGGTGATGCGGCGAGCTTCGCCGGAAGCGGTTCGCAGCGGCTGCAGCGCACGGCGCAGCGTGAAATGCATCGTGACGAAGAAGACCACGAGAAAGATCACGCAGGTGGCCAGGATTCCCCGCCCCAGGGCCGGCATGCCGATGGACTGGCGCATGCGCAGCATGAAGCGGTCACTGACGGCGAATTGCACGTACCAGGACTTGCCTTCGTGCATGAGCGGCACGGTGGCCACATGCATGGCCACGCCGTCGCGCAGCACGGCAAAGACCCGCAGCCCCGGATCGAAGGCCTCGCCGCTCGGCGTGAGGGTGTTTGCGTCCGCGGCAGGCGACCACGCCACGCGCCCCTGTTCGTCGAGCACGCGCAGCGCCACCTCCTGGCCCAGGCTTGCAATGGCCCAGCGGTCCACCCGGGCATCGAGGTCCACGGGTCGCCCGGCGGCGTCGAACCTCACGTAGCCGGCAATGGCTTCGGCGTATTGCTGCACGCCGCTGCGCAGCATGTGCTGGCTGAAGGGTTCGAGCACCGCCCACACCCCCACGCCCACGAGGCCCGCGCTCGCAGCCATGCCGGCGACGAACACCACCATGAGGCGCGCACGCAGGCTACGCGGCCAGTTGATCTTCGCGAAGCGCATAACCATGGTTCCTCACGTTGACGATCTGCAGGCGCGAGCCCACGGCCAGCAGCTTGCGGCGCAGCCGGTGCAGCGCCACGTCCAGCGCGTTGGGCGTCACGGCTTCTGAAAGGCCCCACGCCGCGGCTTCGAGCGCACTGCGGCGCACGGTGTGGCCGGCCTGGTGCACGAGGCACAGCATGATCTGCAGCTCCGCCGGTGCGAGCGTCACCGATTCGTCTCGACAAGCGAGCCGGCCTTCTTCAGGCTGCAGCCGGATGTCGCCATGAGCGGGCTGCAAGGCCCTCACCGCCGCCGGCCGCCGCATGAGGGCGCGCACGCGGGCGACGAGCTCTTCCATCGGGAAGGGTTTGGTGAGGTAGTCGTCGGCGCCCGATTCCAGGCCGTCGACCCGGTCGTGCAACGCATCGCGGGCGGTGAGCATGAGGCACGGCGTGCCCATGCCGGCCGCGCGCAGGCGCTTCACCAGCGCGAGGCCGTCACCGTCGGGCAGGCCACGGTCGATGACGAGCGCACCGTATTCCACTTCGCGCAACGCCGCCCACGCATCTTCGAGGGCGGCGAACACGTCGGTGCGGATGCCGGCGGCCTGCAGCGCCTGGCAAATGAGATCGGCCAGGCGCGCGTGGTCTTCCACCAGGGCGATGCGGTACATGGGCCGCGATCTTAGAAGCGGTACAGGTAGCCGGCCGAAACGCGGGAGGTGTTGCTGCGGTCGACGATGGGGCTCTGCTTCATCTCGTCGGGCAGGCGCGTGCCGCTCACGTCCACGAAGAAGGAGTGCGAGGCACCCATTGCGTAGTCGAGGCGAAGGCCGGCTTCCACGGCCAGCGCGGCGTCGCCCACATAGGCGGCGCGGCTGGGCAGCACCTCGTGCTGGCGCACGCCGTAGTAGTAGTCGACGTATTTCTTGTCGAGCCACTGCACCTGCACGCGTGGCGTGAGGCTGAAGCTGCCCCAGCCGAAGCGGTGGTCTGCCTGCACCGAGAACTTCTGCCCCTTGCTGTTGCTGGAAAGGTCGGCCAGCCACTCGGTGCTCAACTGGACGATGGGGTTGCGCCAGGTGACGATGCCACCGCCCCAAGCGCTGCTCTTGCGTTCGTCCATGCCGGCGAGGCTCGGCGAGTCACCGGCCTCATAGCCTTCGTCTTCGTACTTCAGGCGCAGGCCGGCCGACAGCTCCTGCGTGGGGCTGAAGGCCCAGCGCCCGAGCTTGAACTCGGCGCCGGCACCGGCCACGCGCAGCCAGCGGTTGTCGAAGAAGACGAGCGGCACAGCCCTGTTCTTGCGCTCCACGCCGGCATAGGGCAACTGACTGCTGGAAGCGCCGAGGCCGAGGCCCCAGCGGGCGGAGTCTGTGTCGCTGGCGGTTGGCGCCGGAGCGTCTTGCGTGGTGGTTTGGGCGAACGCTGTGCAGGCGCCGGCCAGCACAGCGGCAAAAACCACGGTGCGATAGACGAGGAAAGAGGTTCGGGTGGAGGTGGAGGTCACGGGCGTTCCGGTTGGTGAGGGAACGCCCATGCTCGGGCGCTGGGTCTTACCGGCGACTTACCGGAGTGGTG
>CAMLLU010000118.1 GCA_946480925.1 uncultured Rivibacter sp. | reverse complement strand
GAGCTTGCGTTCCAGGCGCAGCTGGCCGGCCGCGACGGCACGCGCCGCGTCATCAAGGACCGCCTGGGGCGCGTGGTCGAAGACATCGGTGACAGCGTGCAGCCGGCCGACGGCCGCGACATCGAGCTGTCCATCGACTCGAAGGTGCAGTTCTTCGCCTACCAGCGCATCCGTGACGCGGTGGCCGAGCACAAGGCCAAGGCCGGCTCGGTGGTGGTGCTCGACGTGCAGACCGGCGAAGTGCTGGCGCTGGCCAACTACCCGAGCTATTCGCCGGCCGACCGGCAGAACCTCAACGGCGCGCAGTTGCGCAACCGCGCGCTGACCGACACCTTCGAGCCCGGCTCGACGATGAAGCCCTTCATCGCCGCCTGGGCGCTCGAAACCAACCGCGTGAAGCCCAGCACGGTCATCGACACCGCACCCGGCCGCATCACGATCACCGGCTCGACCATCAGCGATGCACACCCGCACGGGTTGCTCACGGTGGAAGAGGTGATCCAGAAGTCGAGCAACGTCGGCACCGTGAAGATGGCGATGCAGATGCAGCCGCGCGAGATGTGGGAGCTGTTCAGCGCCATCGGCCTGGGCCAGCGGCCGCAGGTCGCCTTCCCCGGTGCCGTGAGCGGGCGGCTGCGGCCCTACAAGACCTGGCGCCCCATCGAGCAGGCGACCATGAGCTACGGCTACGGCCTGTCGGCCTCGCTGTTCCAGCTCGCGCGTGCCTACACGGTGTTCGCCCACGACGGCGAAGTGATGCCGGTGACCATCACCAAGCAGGCGCAGCCGGCGGCGGGCGTGCGCGTCGTGTCGCCCGAGACGGCGCGTGCCGTGCGCCACATGCTGCAGATGGCCGCGGGCCCTGGCGGTACGGGGCCGAAAGCGCAGACCATCGGCTATTCGGTGGGCGGCAAGAGCGGCACCGCGCACAAGCAGGAAGGCAAGGGCTACGCCGACAAGAAATACCGCTCATGGTTCGTCGGCCTGGCGCCCATCTCCAACCCGCGTATCGTGGTGGCCGTGATGGTGGACGAGCCGAATGCCGGCAAGTATTTCGGCGGTGACGTGGCCGCGCCGGTGTTCAGCGAGGTCGTGCAGCAAACGCTGCGAATGATGAGCGTGCCGCCGGACATCGACGTGAAGCCGCAGATCGTGGCCAACAAGATCCCGGCGGTGGAGGAGAGCTTCTGATGGCTCTGCTCGAGTTGCGATCGGCGAATGACGCGCTGCGCTGGCTGCGTGAGCGGGGTGCCGTGGCCTTGACCACCGACAGCCGCCACGCCGCAGCCGGCAGCGCATTCATCGCATGGCCGGGTTACGCGCGCGACGGGCGCAGCTTCGTGGCGCCGGCACTGGCGGCGGGGGCGGTGGCGTGCCTCGTGGAGGCCGAAGGTGCACAAGCCTTTGCGTTCGACGACGAACGCATCGCCGCGCTGCGCGGCCTCAAGGCCGCCACCGGCGACATCGCGCACGGCTTTTACGGTGAGCCGAGCAACACGCTCGACGTGGTGGCCGTCACCGGCACCAACGGCAAGACTTCGACCGCCTGGTGGGTGGCGCAGGCCCTGTCGAGCCTCGGCCGTGGCGCGGGCGTGGTGGGCACGCTGGGCGTGGGGGTGCCTCCGCAGGTGGAACACACGGGGCTGACGACGCCCGACCCCGTGACCTTGCAGCGTGCGTTCCGCGGCTTCATCAGCCAGGGCTTGCAGGCAGCAGCCATCGAAGCCTCGTCGATCGGCATCGTCGAGCAGCGCCTGGCCGGCACGCGCATCGCGGTGGCCCTGTTCACCAACTTCACGCGCGACCACCTCGACTACCACGGCTCGATGGAGGCCTACTGGGCTGCGAAGGACCAGCTGTTCGGCTGGCCTGGCTTGCGCGCGGCAGTGGTCAACGTCGACGATGTGCAAGGTCTGGAACTGGCCACACGACTGGCCAATGGGTCGCTCGATCTCTGGACCTATTCAACGCAGGCCGAAGCGCGCCTGCGTGCCACGGGCGTGGGCTATCGCGACGGTGGGCTGGCCTTCGACGTGCGTGAAGGCGAAGCCACGGCCTCCGTGCGCACGCAGTTGATCGGCGACTACAACGTGAGCAACTTGCTGGCCGTCATCGGCGGGCTGCGGTCGCTCGGTGTGCCGTTGGCCGACGCCGCGGCTGCCTGCACGAAGCTCACGCCAGTGCCAGGCCGCATGCAGCGGGTGCCGGCTTCTGCTGGCACACAACCCGCCGTGGTGGTGGACTACGCGCATACGCCCGATGCGCTCGAGAAGGCGCTGCTGGCGCTGCGCCCGTTTGCGCAGGAGCGCAGCGGCGCGCTGTGGTGCGTGTTCGGCTGCGGGGGCAATCGCGATGCGACCAAGCGCCCGCTGATGGGCGGTATTGCCGAACGGTTGGCCGACCATGTGGTGGTGACCAGCGACAACCCGCGCCACGAGGTGCCCGGTGCGATCCTGAAGGACATCGTTGCAGGTCTTGCACGGCCTGCCGATGCAACAGTGATCGAAGACCGCCGCGCCGCGATCCAATACGCGCTGTCGCAGGCCACGAACCACGACGTGGTGCTCGTTGCCGGCAAGGGCCACGAGGACTACCAGGAAATCGCAGGGATCAAACACGCCTTTTCCGACGTCGAAGAGGCGGCGCAAGTCTTGCGCGCGAAAAGGAGCGCGACATGATGATGACCCTGGCCCAGGCGCATGCGTTGCTGCCCGGTTCGCAGCTGGTGGGCGACGGCAGCGTGGCCATCGCCCGCGTGCACAGCGACACGCGCACGCTCAAGCCCGGCGACCTGTTCGTCGCGCTCAAGGGCGAACGCTTCGACGCGCACGACTTCCTGCCGCAGGCGCAGGCCACGGGTGCGGTGGCGGCCATCGCGCAACGCGGGCTTGTCGAGGCCGGGCTGCCCGGCCTTGTGGTGGCTGACAGCCGTGTCGCGCTGGGCGAGCTGGCGGCCGCTTGGCGCGCGCAGTTCGACCTGCCGCTCATCGCCGTGACTGGCAGCAACGGCAAGACCACCGTGACGCAGATGATCGCCAGCATCCTGCGTGCATGGCACGGCGCAGCGGCCTTTGCCACCGAGGGCAACTTCAACAACGACATCGGCGTGCCGCTCACGCTGTTGCGACTGAACCGCGAAGGCACGGGCCAGCATCGCGCGGGCGTGGTCGAGCTCGGCATGAACCACCCGGGCGAGATCGGGCAGCTGTCGCGCTGGACCGCGCCGACGGTCGCGCTGGTCAACAACGCGCAGCGCGAGCACCAGGAGTTCATGCAGTCGGTGGAAGCGGTGGCGCGCGAGAACGGCGCTGTCATCGAGGCGTTGCCGGCCGACGGCGTGGCGGTGTTTCCGCTCGACGATGCGGCACACACGCCGATCTGGAAAGAACTTGCGGGCCACCGCCGCGTGCTCGGCTTTGCGCTGCAGGGCCCGGCAGACGTGACGGGCGACGCCACTTGGTCCACGGACCACTGGGCGATGCGCCTGCACACGCCGACAGGTGACGCCACGGCGAACGTGCGCGTGGCCGGCTGGCACAACGTGAAGAACGCACTGGCGTCCACCGCCTGCGCGCTGGCCGCCGGTTGCCCGCTCGATGCGGTGGTGCGCGGGCTCGAGGCTTTCGAGCCCGTCAAAGGCCGTTCGCAGGTGCAGCGCATCCAGCATGCGGGCCGCGACGTCACGCTGATCGACGACACCTACAACGCCAACCCCGACTCGATGCGCGCCGCCATCGATGTGCTCTCCACCCTGCCCGAGCCGCGATGGCTGGTGATGGGCGACATGGGCGAGGTGGGCGACCAGGGCCCGGCTTTCCACCGCGAGGTGGGAGCGCACGCGGCGGTCCAGGGCGTGGAGTTTCTATGGGCGGTTGGCGCTGCCAGCGCACACGCGGTGGAGGCCTACCGCGCAGCCGGTGGCGCAACCGCCCGCCATTTCGACACGGTGGCCGAGGTACTGGCCGCCGTGCAGCAACAGCAAGCCCCCGCGGCCGGTGCCGTGGTGGTGAAGGGATCGAGATTCATGAAGATGGAGCAAGTGGTGGCTGCGCTGAGGGGAGCACACCATGCTGGTTAGCCTGTCGGCCTGGCTGCAGATGATGTACCCCGACGAGCTCGGCTTCCTGCGCGTCTTCCAGTACCTCACCTTCCGTGCGGTGATGGCCGCGATGACGGCGCTGCTGATCGGCCTGGTCTTCGGGCCGTTCGTCATCCGCAAGCTCGCCGAGCTGAAGATCGGCCAGCCGATCCGCGAATACGGCGTGCAGGAGCACCTGTCCAAGCGCGGCACGCCGACGATGGGGGGCGTGCTCATCCTCATCGGCATCGCGGTGTCGACGCTGATGTGGTTCGACTGGACCAACCGCTTCGTGTGGATCGTGATGCTGGTGACGCTGGGCTTCGGCGCCATCGGCTGGGTGGACGACTGGCGCAAGGTCGTGCACAAGAACCCGGAGGGCATGCGCTCGCGCGAGAAGTACTTCTGGCAATCGCTGATCGGCCTGGTGGCCGCGCTGTACCTCGCGTTCAGCGTGTCGGAAACCTCCAACCTGCGGGTGCTGGAGCTCTTCCTGCGCTGGGTGCAAAGCGGCTTCTCGAACGACCTGCCGCCCAAGGCCGACCTGATCGTGCCGTTCTTCAAGACCATCAGCTACCCGCTGGGCGTGTTCGGCTTCCTCATCCTCACGTATCTCGTGATCGTGGGTTCGAGCAACGCGGTCAACCTGACCGACGGGCTCGACGGCCTGGCCATCATGCCGGTGGTGATGGTGGGCTCGGCGCTCGGCCTGTTCTGCTATGTGACCGGCAACGCGGTGTATTCGAGGTACCTGCTGCTGCCGCACATCCCGGGGGCCGGCGAGCTGCTGATCTTCTGCGCCGCGATGGCTGGGTCAGGTCTGGCCTTCCTGTGGTTCAACGCCTACCCGGCGCAGGTGTTCATGGGCGACGTGGGCGCGCTGGCGCTCGGCGGTGCCCTGGGCACCATCGCCGTCATCGTGCGCCAGGAGATCGTGCTGGCCGTGATGGGCGGCATCTTCGTCGTCGAGGCGCTGTCGGTGATGGCGCAGGTGGCCTGGTTCAAATACACGAAGAAGAAGTACGGCGAAGGCCGGCGCATCCTGCTGATGGCGCCGCTGCACCACCACTTCGAAAAGTCCGGCTGGAAGGAAACGCAGGTCGTGGTGCGTTTCTGGATCATCACCATGCTGCTGTGCCTGGTGGGGCTGTCCACGTTGAAGCTGCGGTGAGCCGAAGAAGATGAAGCATCTGAACGGCCTCAACGTGTTGGTGCTCGGCCTGGGCGATTCAGGCCTGGCCATGGCCCGCTGGTCGGCGCGCTGCGGCGCACGCGTGCGCGTGGCCGACACGCGCGAGACGCCGCCGCAGCTCGAGGCGCTGAAGCAGCACGTAAGCGACGCCGAATTCGTGAGCGGTGCGTTCACGCCTGCCTTGCTTGACGGCATGCAGCTCGTGCTCAAGAGCCCGGGTCTTTCACCGCGCGATGCCACGGTGGCGGCCCTGCTGGACCAGGCGGCCGAACGTGGCCTGCTGGTGCAGGGCGAACTCACGCTGTTCGCGCGTGCGCTGGCCGACCTGAAGGAAGAGCGCCGCTACGCGCCCAAGGTGCTGGCCATCACCGGCACCAACGGCAAGACCACCACGACCGTGATGACCGGCCAGCTGGTCGAGCGCACCGGCAAGCGCGTCGCGGTGGCCGGCAACGTCGGCCCCACCATGCTGCAGACGCTGGCCGATGCGCTGGATCTCGAGCCCGTGCCGGTGCCCGAAAGCGAAACACCGGCCGAGCCGCTGGTGGCGCCTGCCTCGACGGTGACCATGCCCACGGTGGCTGCTGAAGTCACCGCGGCGGAAACGCAGGATGCCGTTGCCTCCGCGCCGAGCGACGGCAGCACCCGCGAGACTGAGGGCGCATCGGGCGAAGTGGTTGTCGAGCCATCGAACGAGGTCGCGGAAGAAAGCGCGGTGTCCGCCGCCGTGCCCGAGGTGCTGGCGACCGAGGCAGCCGCCGCGGCTGCCAACGACGATGCCCCGCTGCAGCTCACGCCGCCGCCTCCGGCGGCGCCGGTGTTCGAGCACTTGCCCGACGTCTGGGTGCTCGAACTCTCCAGCTTCCAGCTCGACGGGGCGCAAGGCTTCGAGCCCAGTGCCGCCGCAGTGCTCAACGTCACGCAAGACCATCTCGACTGGCACGGTGACCTGGCCGCCTACGCCGCTGCCAAGGCACGCATCTACGGCAAGGACGCCGTGATGGTGGTCAACCGCGACGATCCTCTGGTCGAAAAGATGGTGCCCGCGCCCATCCCGGTGAAAGGCCGCGGTGCCAAGCCCATCGTGCGCAAGGTCGTGCGCTTCGGGCTCGACGCGCCGCAGCGCCCAGGCGACTTCGGCATCGTCACCACCAACGGCATGGCCTGGCTGGCGCGTGCGATGGAGGCGGACGAAACCATCAAGCGCCGCAAGGACGACGACGAGGACGAGCTGCACATCCAGCGGCTGATGCCCGCCGACGCGCTGCGCATCCGTGGCCGCCACAACGCCGCCAACGCGCTGGCCGCGCTGGCACTGGCCACCGCCATCGGCTGCCCGCTGGCACCCATGCTGCACGGCCTGCGCGAATACCGCGGCGAGCCGCACCGGGTGGAATACCTGGGCACCGTGAACGGCGTGGAGGCTTACGACGACAGCAAGGGCACCAATGTCGGCGCCACCGTGGCCGCGCTCAACGGGCTGGGGGCCGACAAGCTGCCCGCGAAGCTGGTGGTGATCCTGGGTGGCGACGGCAAGGGGCAGGACTTTGCGCCGCTCGTGGAGCCGGTGGCGCGCCACGTGCGCGCGGTGGCATTGATCGGCCGCGATGCCGCGGTCATTGCCGAGGCATTGGCCGCGAGCAATGTGCGCATGGAGCGCCATGACACGCTCGAAGCCGCCACCGCATGGTGCTTCGAGCAAGCGCAAAGCGGCGACGCCGTGCTGCTGAGTCCGGCCTGCGCCAGCCTCGACATGTTCCGCAACTACGCGCACCGCGCCGAGGTGTTTGCCGGCGTGGTGCAGTCGCTGGCCGCTGAACACGGGGAGTCGCTGCAGTGACCATGGCGACCAGCACCTCGGCCTTCAGCCTCGTGGCTCTGCGCCAGCGTTTCGCTGCGGCGCTGGGCTGGCTGCGGCCGTCGGCATGGTGGCCTGGCCGCGACCGCGATGCCGCCGGCCACGTGCCGGTGCGCGACTGGGTGAGCGTGTCATCGGGACAGCCGACGCGGCTGCTGGGCTTCGACCAGGCGCTGGTGTGGATGACCATCGCGCTGATGGCGCTGGGCATGGTGATGGTCTATTCGGCCTCGGTCGCACTACCCGATAGCCCGAGATTCGCGCGCTACGCCCCCACGCATTTCCTCACGCGGCAGATGCTCTTCATCATCATCGGCCTGCTGGCGGCACTGGTGGCCGTGCAGCTGCCGATGCGCGTGTGGGAGAAGGCCGCGCCGTGGCTGTTCGTCCTGTCGCTGCTGTTGCTCGTGCTGGTGCTCGTGCCCTTCATCGGCAAGGGCGTGAACGGCGCGCGCCGCTGGATCCCGCTGGGCTTCATGAGCTTCCAGCCATCCGAGATGGCCAAGCTCGCCATCGCGCTGTATGCGGCCGACTACATGGTCCGCAAGATGGAGATCAAGGAGAACTTCTTCCGCGCCGTGGCGCCGATGGCGATCGCGCTGGCGGTGGTGGGCCTGCTGCTGCTGGCCGAGCCCGACATGGGCGCCTTCATGGTGATCGCGGCCATTGCGATGGGCATCCTGTTCCTGGGCGGCGTGAACGGGCGCATGTTCTTCCTCATCACCGCCGTGCTGGTGGGGGCCTTCGTGCTGATGATCACCTTCAGCGAATGGCGGCGCGAGCGGATCTTTGCGTATCTCAACCCGTGGGACGAGAAGTACACGCTGGGCAAGGCGTATCAGCTGTCGCATTCGCTGATCGCGTTTGGGCGTGGGGAGTTTTTTGGCCAGGGGCTGGGGTCGAGTGTCGAGAAGCTGCACTACCTGCCGGAGGCGCATACGGACTTTTTGCTGGCGGTGATTGGTGAGGAGCTGGGGTTTGTGGGCGTGATGTGCGTGATCGTGGCGTTTTTCTGGTTGACGCGGCGGATCTTTCACATTGGTCGCCAAGCCATTGCGCTGGATCGGGTGTTCTCCGGGCTGGTGGCCCAGGGCATCGGCATCTGGATGGGCGGGCAGGCGTTCATCAACATGGGGGTGAACCTGGGTGTGCTGCCGACCAAGGGGTTGACGCTGCCGTTGATGAGCTATGGCGGCTCGGCCATCTTGTGGAACTGTGTTGCGTTGGCGATCGTTGTTCGGGTGGATATCGAGAACAGGCAGTTGATGCGTGGGGGGCGAGCATGACGCTTCATTGCCTTCGGCTTGCTCCTCTTGTCGATGTGGCAGCCCGCCGGGTCCCGGCCCGGCTGCCGGGTGACTTTCATTTGCGGGCCCAAATGAAAGTCACCAAAGCAAAGGGCCTGAATGCAACACCATGCATTCCACACTTCGCAGTGGAGCCGCGGTCCGGCGGGCCACTGGGCGAGGCTGTTGTTCACAGGACCATTTGCTCGCTCGTCAACTACGGCTCGCTGCGCTTCGCCTCGACAAGAAGCCTCACGCGCCGGCCTGGGAGGCCGGCACCAGCAGTGTTAGTAAGAAGCCAGCGCAACGACGGTACCTTGGGCGAGAAGGCCAAGGCGAGCCGCAGTGAAGCTTGGGCGGGGTCTCAAGAGAAGCAGGGCTCGAATGCGGTTCAGGCCCTCTTCTTTGGTGACTTTCTTCTGGGCCCGCAGAAGAAAGTTACCCGCCTGCCGGGGCGGAACCCGGCGCGGTCTCACGAAGTAAGAACACAACAACGAGGAGCGAGCAAGACATGACCCGCCACCTCGTCATCATGGCCGCCGGCACCGGAGGCCACATCATCCCCGGCCTCGCCGTCGCGCAGGAGATGCAACGCCGCGGCTGGACCGTGAGCTGGCTAGGCACCACCCAAGGCATGGAAAACCGCATGGTGCCGTCCCAAGGCATCCCGCTGGACACCATCTCCTTCAGCGGCCTGCGCGGCAAGGGCCTCCTGCACACGCTCACCGGCGGCATCCGCATGCTCGCCGCCTTCTGGTCGTGCCTGAAGATCCTGCGCGCCCGCGCCACCACCGTCGTGC
>CAMLLU010000117.1 GCA_946480925.1 uncultured Rivibacter sp. | reverse complement strand
CAGGTGCCACAGGTGCCACAGGTGCCACAGGTGCCACAGGTGCCACAGGTGCCACAGGTGCCACGGGTGCCACGGGTGCCACGGGTGCCACGGGCGCTACAGGGCCGGCCGGGTTGACGGCACTCGTCTCGATGACTGATGAGGCCCCTGGCACCAATTGCGCCAATGGAGGCAAGAGGATCAGCGTCGGCTCGGACCTCGATGCCGATGGAGTGCTCGACGCGACCGAGATCAGCTCGACCGGCTTCGTGTGCCACGGCACGAACGGCACGAACGGCACGAACGGTGCGGACGGCGCCGATGGAACGAATGGAACCAACGGCACGAACGGTGTCGACGGGACCAACGGCCTCGACGGCACCAATGGCCTGAACTCTCTGCTGGCAGTAGTGGCCGAACCCGCAGGCGCGAACTGCAGCTACGGCGGCTCGAAGATCACCTCCGGCCTGGACAGCAACGCCAACGGCGCGCTCGATGCCGGCGAGATCACCTCCACCAGCTACGCCTGCGCAGGCGCCCCAGGCCCGGGGCTGACCTGGACCGTCGTGTCGGGCACGGCGCAGCAGGCGGCCACGCAGAGCGGCTACATCGCTGCGAACGACTACGCGCAGGTGGTCGTCACGCTGCCTGCCGCTGCCGCGGCGGGCGAAGTCGTGCGAGTCACCGGCTCCGGCGCCGGCGGCTGGAAGGTGGCGCAAAACGCGGGGCAGACGGTCAACGGCCGCAACCTGGGCGTCGAAGCCGGCGTGACGTGGAGTGCACGGGAGTCGGTGCGCGACTGGTCAGCCGTCGCCTCGTCTGCCAACGGCAACCGGCTGATTGCCTCCGTATGGAACGGCTCGCTCTACACCTCCACCGACCGCGGCCTCACCTGGACCGAGCGCCTGGGCGACAGCGCACGGCCCTGGATCAGCGTGAGCTCGTCGGCAGACGGCCTTCGGCTCACTGCCATCGAGTATTCGGGTTACGTCCATACGTCCACCGACGGTGGCGCGACCTGGGTCGCCCGGCTGAACGACGCCCAGCGCCTCTGGTTCTCGGTCGCGATGTCGGCCGACGGGCAAACGCTGCTGGCCGCCGAGTTCGGCGGCTCGCTGTACGTGTCGGCCGACGGCGGTGCGACCTGGACCGCCCGCTTGACCGATACCTCGCGCTCGTGGGCCGCGGTGGCGTCGTCAGCCGACGGCATGCGGCTGACAGCGGCCGAGAACGGCGGCCTCATCTACACGTCGACCGACGGCGGCGCAACCTGGACGCCACGCGCCTCGGCACGCAGCTGGATCACTGTCTCTTCATCAGCCGACGGCATGCGGCTCGCTGCAAGCGGCTATGGCGAACAGATCTACACCTCGAGCGACGGGGGCGCCACGTGGACGGCCCGCGACAGCGCGCGCGATTGGCTCTGGATCGCCTCTTCGGCCGACGGCCGGCGGCTGGTCGCCGTCCATCAAGGCGGCCGCATCTACACCTCGACCGATGCCGGCGTGAGCTGGACACCCCGCGAAAGTGATCGCGACTGGTTCTTCTGCGCCACCTCGGCCGCCGGCGACTCGCTCGTCGCAGTAGCGGCGAACGAGCAGCTCTACACCTCGACCACCTGGAGCACCATGGGCACGGCGGGCTCGATCAGCGGCGGCGCCTACGACAGCATCGAGCTGCAATCGCTCGGCGACGGCCGCTTCAACGTCATCGGCCACGAAGGAAGCCTCACGCTCGAGTGAGCGGCAGCGTCACCTGCACGCGCAGGCCTCCCAACGGAGCGTCGAGCAGCGTCACGCAGCCGCCGTGCTGCTGCGCGATCGCCCGCACGATCGCCAGGCCCAGCCCGCTGCCGGTGCCTTCACCCGGGTCGCGGCGGTGGAAGCGGTCGAACATGCGCTCGCGGTCCGCGGGCGGGATGCCGGGGCCGTTGTCGTCGACGTGAACCAGCGCCTCGTTGCCCTCGAGCTTCAGGCTCAGTCGCACGTGCGGTGCGGGCCCGGCGTACAGCAGCGCGTTGTCCACCAGGTTGCGCAGCAGGCCGCGCAGGGCTTGCGGGTCGCCCATCAGCGGCAGCGTTGGCGGCCCATCGAGCGTCACCGTGGCCTCCGTGGCACTGGCCAGCGCAGCCGCATCGGCCATCGCTTCGCGGGCGATGGCTGCCAGGTCGGTGGACACCTTGGCCGCCCCTGCGCCGGGCTCGGCACGCGCCAGCGCGAGCAACTGCTCCACCAGGTGCACGGCACGGTCCACCCCGGCGCGCAGGCGCTGCTCGGCATCGAGCCGCTCGGCGTCGTCGGCCGCGTCACGCAGCAGGCTGATCTGCAGCTTGAGCGCGGTGAGCGGCGAACGCAGCTCGTGTGCGGCATCGGCCACGAAGGCACGCTGCGCGTCGAAGGCCTCCCGCAGCTGCGACAGCAGCAGGTTGAACGACTCGACCAGCGGCTGCAGCTCGGAGGGCAGCCCCTGCGCCGACAGCGGCGTGAGCGCATCGGGCCGGCGCTCGCGCACGGCCTGCACGGTGCGCGACAGCGGCGCCAGCGAAGCGCCCACCAGCCACCACATCGCCAGCGCCACCAGCGGCGCCGCGGCCACGATGGGCAGCACGCTGCGCAAGGCGGCCGAGGTGGCCAGCCCGCGGCGCACTTCCACGGGCTGCCCCACCTGCACCACGCTCCTGGGCGTGACGGCGCTGAAGATGCGCCACGCCTCGCCGCCGGCCTCCACCGTGCTCAGGCCCAGCACCGCGCGCTGCGGCAGCAACGGCGAGGGCGACGAGCTGTAGATCTCCACGCCGTCGAGCGACCAGATCTGCACCACGTAGTGCAGCGAAGGGTCGCGCAACGCCACGCGCTCGTCTTCCGGAATGTCGCCCTGGTCGCGCAGCGACAGCGCCATCTGCTTGAGGTGGTAGTCGAACAGCTCGTCCGTCTCGGTGCGCACGCTGGCGTAGGTGGCCCCGCCCACGCCGAGCGCGGCCACGGCGGCCAGCGCCAGCAGGGAAGCGAACACGCGCAGCCGCAGCGATCTCAGCAGGTTCATGCGTCGCCTTGCGGGCTCACTGGCCCTTGGCCGGGCCGACGTAGTAGCCCACGCCGCGCACGGTGTGGATCAATTCGTCGCCCAGCTTGCGGCGCAGCTGGTGGATGTAGACGCTGATCGCATTGCTCTCGACTTCTTCACCCCAGCCGTAGAGCCGGTCTTCGAGCTGCGCCCGCGAGAGGATGGCGCCGGGCCGCTCCATCAACGCCTGCAGCAGCGCCAGCTCGCGCGCCGACAACACCACCGGCCGCCCGGCCAGCGTCACCTCGCGCGTGCCGGGGTCGAGCCTCAGCTCGCCCACCTGCAGCTGCGACTCGGCACGGCCGGCCACGCGGCGCCCCACGGCGCGCAGCCGCGCCAACAGCTCGTCGAGCTCGAAAGGTTTGACGAGGTAGTCGTCGGCACCGGCGTCGAGGCCGGCCACCTTGTCGCTCAGCGTGTCACGTGCCGTCAGCACGATCACGGGCGTGGTGTCGCCGCGGCCCCGCAGCGAGCGCAGCACTTCGACGCCGCTGCGCTGCGGCAGGCCGAGATCGAGCAGCACCGCATCGAAGCGCTCGCTGCGCAGCACCGCCTCGGCGGCCTGGCCGTCGCGCACCCAGTCGAGCGCAAAGCCATGGCGACGCAGCGCCAGCCGCAGGCTGTCGCCGATCATCGCGTCGTCTTCGATCAACAGCAGGCGCAAGACCCGGCCCTCGCGAAAGAAATGTCCCGGGGCGAAGTGTGCCGCAGGGCGCGGGCCATGCGCTGCGGATCACCGCTCAATAGCGCAGCCGCCCCTGCTGGTCGATGATGGCCAGCTCCACGTAGGACGAGCCGTTGTGCGAGCGCGGCGAGTAGTTCACCGAGAAGCGGCCGTAGGAGATGTCGCCCGCGGTTTCGAAGGCACGGATCAGGCTGTCGGTGGTGAGGTTGCGCCCGGCGCGCCGCAGTCCTTCGACGAAGAGCTTGGCATGCACGAAGCCTTCGAAGCGCGCCAGCGACGGCGCGGCGTTGTCGTCGGCCACCTGCTTCGACAGCGTGAAGAACTCGGTGACGATGGGCGTCGTGCGGTGCACCAGCGACGGCATGATCTGCGCCAGCACGATGCCGCGCCCCGCCGGCCCGAGCTCGCGGGTGAGCGTGTCCAGGCTGGTCACCGAAAAGCCGTAGACCGGCGCTCGCGAGCCGGTGCCCGCCAGTGCCTTCACGAGGTTCGTGAAGGTGGTGCCCGCGGTGCACATCACCACGGCCTGCGGCTGGGCCTTGGCCAGGTCTGCGGCGGCCGCCGCGAAGTCGGGCTTGGCCGGGTCGAGCCGGGTCTCGTGCAGCTGCAGCTTGCGCGCCGCGGCCGCTTCGCGTACTTCGGCCAACAGCGCCTTGCCCAGCCCGTCGTCCTGGTAGAAGGCGGCCACGCGCGTGATGCCCATCTGCCTCAATTGCTCGGCAATGCGCGCGGCCTCGTCGGCATAGCCGGCACGCACGTGGAAGAGCAGGCGGTTGTAGGTGCGCCGCAGCGAGGTGGCGCCCGTCACCGGGCCGAAGACGATGCGCCCTGCTTCCGTGGCCAGCGGCAGGATGGCCGCCGTCTGTGCCGTACCGGTGTTGTTGAAGATGGCGAAGACCTTGTCTTCTTCGAGCAGGCGCCGCGTGTTCTCCTTGGCACGCTCGACGTCGAAGCCGTCGTCCAGCGTCTTGTACGAGATCTTGCGGCCATGCACGCCGCCAGCGGCATTGACGGCGTCGAAGTACAGCCTTGCACCGGCGCCGTACTCGGCGGTCTGCGGGCCGAGCGGCCCGCTCAACACCACCGAGGCCCCGAGGCGGATCTCGGTGTCCGTCACCCCATCGACAGCCCATGCCGCGCACGGCAGCACGAGCGCACCCAACAACATTCCAAGCCAAGCAAACCAGCGCATGCAGCGCCCTCCCTGTGGTTCAAGATTCGGCGGTGAATCCTACCTTCTTGACCAGCGGGCCCCAGCGTTCGAATTCCTTGCGTTGGCTCTGCGCCATCTCCTGCGCCGTGGAGCCCTGCGCCACCAAGCCCACGGTGCCCAGGCCTTCGATGAGTGCCTTGTCCTTGAGGGCCTGGTTGATGGCGGCGTTGGCCGCGCTCACCACGGCGGCGGGCGTGCGCGCCGGTGCATAGAAGCCGAACCACTCCTCGACCGTGAACTCAGGGAAGCCTTGCTCGGCGAAGGTGGCCACATCGGGCAGGAACGGCGAGCGCTTGCTGCCCGAGGTGGCCAGCACGCGCAGCTTGCCCGCCTTGTGGTTGGCGATGAAGTCGCCGCTGGGCGTGACCATCGCGGCGATCTGCCCGCCCACGACGTCGGTGACGCCGGGCACCGAGCCGCGATAAGGCACGTGCTTGAGCTCGACGCCGTTGTTGATGCCCAGCAGCGCGCCGATGAAGTGCGGCGTGGAGCCGGCCGCGGGCGAGCCGTAGTTGGCGTCTTTCGGGTTGGCCTTGGCCCACGCCAGGAAGTCCTTCACCGTCTTCACGCTGGCCGGCACCACCGGCCCGACCGCGAGGCCATGGAACATGAGGGCCGCAATGGACACGGGCACGAAGTCGTTGACCGCGTCGTAGCTCAGCTTGGTGTAGACGTGCGGGTAGATCGAGGTGCACGAGAACGGCGACAGGCACAGCGTGGCGCCGTCGGGGGCGGACTGCTTCAGCACATCGAGCGCGATGCGGCCGCCCGCGCCGGGCTTGTTCTCGACGATCGCGGCGTTCTTTGCATAAGGAGTGCCCGCCACGCGTTCAGCCACGCGGCGCGCCACGATGTCGCCCGAGCTGCCGGCCGGAAACCCGTAGAGGAACTTCGCCTGCTCGATCGGCTCCGCATGCGCGCGCTGCGCGCCGAGCGTGGTGAGCAGGGTCGTGCCGATCGTGGCCTGGACGAACTGGCGGCGTGTGGTCATGGTGGTCTCCTCGTTGGAATGGGGTATTGAGTGCAGGAAGTGCGAGGAACCGCAGCGAGCGGCCCGAGGTCGCGTAGAGCACCGCAGCCGTACTCTCGTACGGCGAGGAGCACAAACACGGGCTCGAGACGCGCAGGTTCATCGCACGTTCTCAGGTGGGGTTTTCGATCAGCAGCGCAATGCCCTGCCCGCCGCCCACGCAGGCAGCGGCAACGCCGTAGCGTGCACCGGCGGCCTGCAGCTGGCGCGCCAGCGTCACGGTGAGCCGCACGCCGGTGGCGGCCAGCGGGTGGCCCAGCGCGATGGCGCCGCCGTGCACGTTGAGCTTGTCGGGGTCGATGTCGAGCTCGCGCTGCACCGCGAGCACCTGCGCGCCCTGCGCCTCGTTGATCTCGAACCGCGCGATGTCGTGCAGCGAGAGCCTCGTGCGCTCGAGCAGCAGGCGGATCGCCGGGGCCGGGCCGATGCCCATGAACTCGGGCGCCACGCCCACGGCGGCTGCGGCCAGGACGCGGCCCAGCGGCTTGCGGCCCCATGCACGCCGCGCGGCACCGCTCGCGACCACTGCTGCCGCGGCCGCATCGGTCAGCGCCGAGCTGTTGCCGCCGGTCTGCACGCCGCCCGGGTACACCGGCCTGAGCTGGGCCAGCACCTCCACCGGCGAGGGCCGCGGGTGCGTGTCGCGCCCCACCACGGAGGACTTGCCAGTGAGCTTGATGCCGCGCGGGCGGTAGCCCTCGAGCTCGAAGGTTTCGTTGCCCACGGGCGTGATCTCGCCGGCCAGCCAGCCGTTCGCCTGTGCCTCGACGGCACGCTCGAAGGAACGCGAGGCGAACGCATCGACCTCTTCACGCGTGATGCCGTAGCGCCGGGCCAGGTTCTCGGCAGTCTGGATCATCGAGATCGCGGCGGTCGGGTCGGTCAACGACTCCCACAGGCAATCCTTGAAGCCCAGGGGTGCGCCGAGGCGGAAGCCCTGCCGGTGGTCGAACGCGGCGATGGGGTGGCGCGTCATCGACTCCGTGCCCACCAGCAAGGCGACCTGGGCCGCGCCGGCCTCGATCTGCTCGCCGGCCTGGCGGAACAGCTCGAAGCCCGTGCCGCAGATGCGCTGCACCAGCAGGGCCGGCACCTCGAGCGGCACGCCGGCATACAGGCCGATGTGGCGCGGCAGGTAGAAATGGTCGAAGCCGCCCGGCGCCATGTTGCCGGCCAGCACCGAGTCGACCTGGCTTGCCGCGATGCCCGTGCGCGTGAGCACTTCGCGGGCGACCTTGATGCCCATGTCGGTGGGAGACACCCCGCCGAGCGCGTCGCAGTAGTCCACCATCGGCGTGCGCAGGCCGTCGAGCAACCACACGTCGCCGAACGACTGGAACAAGCCCTTCGTCATGCCGGGCCGCCGCGCCGGGCCGCCCCAAGCAAGGCCCGCCCCTCCCGGAGGGTCGATCGCCGTACTCGGCGAGCGGGGTGTCGTCATGACTTCGCTACCTTGCCTGCGCGCTTGTCGAGGAAGGCGCGCACGCGCTCCTTGGCCGCGTCGTCGCCCTGCGCGATCGACGACATCAACGACTCCATGAACAGGCCGTCGGACTGCGGCATGGCGGCGATGCGCGGCAGCGCCTGCGTGATCGCGAAGTTCGACAGCGGTGCATTCGAGGCAATGCGCTCGGCCAGCTCGAAGGCCTTCTCGAGGCCACCGCCTTCTCGCACGAGGTAGTTCGAGAGCCCGATGGCCTGGCCCTCTTCGGCGTCGAACACGCGGCCGGTCAGCATCATGTCGGTCATGCGCGAGGCGCCGATGAGGCGCGGTATGCGCGCCGAGCCGCCACCGCCGACGAAGATGCCGCGCTGGCCTTCGGGCAGGCCGTAGAAGGTGCCGGTCTCGGCCACGCGCAGGTGCGCGGCGCTGGCAAGCTCGAGCCCGCCGCCCACCACGGCGCCATGCAGCACCGCGATCACCGGCACCGGGCCGAACTGGATGGCATCGAAGGCCGCGTGCCAGGCACGCGAATGCACCACGCCCTCGGCCACGCTGCGCTCGCTCAGGTCGCTGAGGTCGAGCCCTGCGCAAAAGTGCTCGCCGCTGCCGCTCACCACCACGACACGCGCCTCGCCCGGCAGGTTGACGAAGGCGGTGTGGATCTGCGCGATCAGCTCGTCGTTGATGGCGTTGCGCTTGGCAGGCCGCTCGAGGCGGACGTGCACGACGGGGCCATGCCGCTCGATGCGCAGCATCGACAGCGCGCCCAGCACGGGGCCGGTAGTGGGTACTGCTTCTTCGTTCATCGTCTTCTTCTGTTCAGATGCGGATCACGCACTCGTCGCCAGGCTGTGCGTACAACGCCTGCACCTCGGCGGCGCGGCGCTCCAGCACGGCGCGCTGGTTGACGTAGCCCTTGTCGGTGATCTCACCGGCATCTGGGTTGGGCGGCTCGGCCAGCAGCAACGCACGCGTGGGGCACTGCGAGGAACCCGTGCCTTCGCTGCGCAAAGCCTGCAGCGCCCCGCGCACGCGCGCCGCCAGCGCCTCGGCCGAAAGCTCCTTCGCCTGCGCGCTGGGAAACACCAGCGCGCCGACCTCGTCGCGGTCGTGGCCGGTGATCACGACGTCTTGCGCGAGGGGCGCCAGTGCCGACACCAGCTTCACGCGCAGCGTGCCCACCGACACCCAGGTGCCCGTGGTGAGCTTGAAGTCCTCGGCCACGCGGCCGTTGAACACCACGCCTTGCTCGGGTTGCGTTTCGTCGAGCAGGTAGCCCGCGTCGCCGATCCTGTAGAAGCCTTCGTCGTCGAAGGCCTGCAAGGTGAGCTGCGGCTCGTTGCGATAGCCGGGAAACACCGACACGCCGCGCACCCGCATTTCGAGCTTCTGCCCGCTGGGCAGGAACTTCAGCTCGGTGCCCGGCAGCGGCAGGCCGATCACGCCCGCGCGGTCGAGCTTCCAGTGCGCGCTGGTGACGGCCGGGGCCGTTTCAGTGGCGCCCCACGAGGTGGTGAACCACACCGGCTCGCTGCGCACGCGCTGCGCCACGGCTTCAAGCCGCTCCCACGTGGCCTGCGGCAACGCGGCGCCGGCGTAGAACACGAGCCGCAGACGCGAGAACACGTCGCGCGCGAGACCCTCGTCCTGCTCCAGGTGCGTGAGCAGCATGTCGAAGCCGCGCGGCACGTTGAAGTACAGCGTGGGCTTCATCTCGCGCAGGTTGCGCACCGTCTTCTCGATCAGGCCCGGCGCCGGGCGGCCCTCGTCGATGATCAACGTGCCGCCGTTGCGCAGCACCATGTTCATGTTGTG
>CAMLLU010000116.1 GCA_946480925.1 uncultured Rivibacter sp. | reverse complement strand
CGTAGCTGCGGCTGAGCAGCTCGCTGTAGAACTCGTCGAGCTTGGCCTGCGTCTGTGGGTTGACGATGGTGCGCAGGCCGCCTTCGAGCGCGTGCCAGCCGCCGAAGCCTTTGGGCACGCTGTGCGCGAGGTCGATGGGCGGCAGCTGCTCGGCCATGCGCCGCGTGGGGGTGAGCAAGGTGCCGGCCATCGACGCGCCGCCCATCAGCGCGGACGCGGCCACCGCGTGCACCATGAAATTCCGCCGGTTCATGCGGCCGCTCCCTTCCGGCGCCATTGCAGAACGGCGCGGATCAACGAGTCCACCGCCACCGTGAGGAAGATGGCCACCACGAACAGCACGATGCCCGAGAAGCTGTGCAGGAAGCCCTGCCCTGCCTCGTCGCCCAGGTGGTAGGTCACCAGGCACAGCGTGATGACGCGCACCACGTTGGCCGAGAACGAGATCGGCACGATCAGCACCGCGAGCGTGACGTTGCGCGCCAGCGACTGGTGCTTGACCACGTTGAGGTACAGCAGCCCCAGCGCCTCGAGCGCGAACAGCGTGTTGAGGCCGGCGCAGGCATCGGCCACCAGCAGCTGGTATTGGCCCACCTGCAGCGTGACGCCGTTGCGCGCAATGGGGTAGCCCAGCGCATGCAGCACCTGCTCGGCCACGATGGAGACGCCCATCTTCATGGGCTGCGTGAGCGTGTCCACCACCACGCTGGGCAGCGGAATGAGGAAGAGCAGGAAGAACAGCGCAAAGGTCATCGGCCGCAACCCGGCCGGGCCTTTGAGCAGC
Source organism: uncultured Rivibacter sp. (assembly GCA_946480925.1). The sequence continues at coordinate 9,582 of CAMLLU010000116.1, read as the reverse complement.
AGCACGATGGCGATGAGCACCGGGATGATCGAGCCGATCTCGAACAGCAGCACGTCCTGCGAGCGACCGAAGGCCTGCATCAGCAAGGCCGGCACGAGCAGCGCCCAGCCCAGCCACGGCATCGGCGCATCGGGCTGCTTCATCATCTCGCCCCAGCGGCGATAGATGAGCCACGCGGCGAGCGCGAACACGATGGGGCCGTGGCCCTGCTGGTCGGTGGCCCACACACCGTTGGCGAGGCGCCAGACGGTGGGGCCGTAGAGGGCCAGCAGGCCGGCACCTGCGATCAGCCACGGCATGGCAACCGACCTGATGTCAGGCGCGAGCCGCGGAGAGAAGGACGGGTTCCACGCCATGGTTGGTTCGATAGACAAAGAGTCCTAGTGGGCGCCGCGGATCCGGCTCCGCCGGTCCGCTGGCGCCGCCCCCTCGAGGGGGAGCGCCGAAGGCGCTACGGGGGGGAGCCTCAATACTCATTCATGACCACGCCGCCAAGCCGGGCCGGACTCTGGCCCAGCAGGCCCACGAACTCCTGCAGCATCGCGGCGCGCGTGCGGTCCTTGCGGGCGATGACGATGGCCGCGCCGCACTTGGCGGCGATCACGCCGGCATCGGAGCCGTGCACCGCCGCGGGGGTGTCCACCACGATGTGGTCGAACTTGGTTGAAAGCTCGCGCATCAGCAGGTTGAAGGCGGGGCGCTCCACCAGCTCAAGCGGGTTGGGCGGCACGGTGCCCACCGGCATGACGAAGAGGCTGGGCAGGTCGCGCACGTTGTGGATCACGTTGTGCGCTTCGCGGCCCGACAGGATGCCCGACAGGCCGTTGCCGTTGTCGATGTCGAACACCTGGTGCTGGCGCGAGTTGCGCATGTCGGCGTCGATGAGCAGCGTGCGCGCCCCCAGCTGGCTGAAGGCCACCGCGATGTTGGCGGCGAAGTAGGTCTTGCCGTCGCCGCTGTCGGGGCTCACCACCGCGAGTGCGCGGCGCATCGGGTCCTGCCCGTTGAACAGCCGCATCATGAGCTGGCTGCGGATGGCGCGAAACGCCTCGGCGCGCTGGCTGAAGGGCTGGTTGGCCACCACCAGCTCGGGGTTGAGCTTCTGGCCCGTCTCGGCCGCGTAGGGGTAGTGGAACTGCTGGGAAAGCGCCCACAGCACGTCCTCGGTGCTGACGAAGCCGAGCGTCACCGCCGCCTCGCCGAACTTGAGGTCGCGCTCGCGCTGCAGCGCGACCACCTTGCCGACCTGTTCGTCGTTCAGGTGGCGCAGCTGGCGCAGGATCTCGCCGATGGAGCGGTCCTGCACCACGCTGGACTGGTCGTGGCTGCGCGCGTCTTCGGCCTCCACGCCTTGGTAGCCGAGTGAAGCGGGGCGGGCTGATGCAGCGGAGGCGGCTGATGCATGCATGTCAGGTTCTCGACGCACGGTGTGGCTCTTTCAGTTCGTGAGCTGCCGTTCGGTCGTCAGCGGCTCGGTCGAGGCAGCTGGCCCCACAGGCGCCGCTGCAACAGGTTGGGCTGCTGGGGCGCGAGCAGGCTGCGGTGCGGCCGCAGCATCACGCCGATGACGGGCTGGTCGAGCAACTGCGTGAGCTGCTCGGGGCTGCGCACGCGGCGGTCGATGAGCTCGCGCAGCAGCACGGTGGCCAGGGCCAGCAGCACGCCGGCCACCCCGGCCAGCGCCGCGTTGAGCTTCAAGCGCGGCGACGAATGCCGCGTCGGCTCGGCAGCCTGGCTCAGCACCGACACGTTGGTGAGCTGGGTCTGGCTTTCGATGCTGGTCTGCGCGAGGCGCGCATGCACCGCGTCGTAGGCGCGCTGGGCGTTTTCGACGTCGCGCTGCATCACGGCCAGCTCGTCGCGCTGGCCCTTGAGCGAGAGCACGCGCTCGCGCTGCGCATTGAGCATGGCGCGCACTTCGTTCTCGCGCTGGCGGTTGATGTCGGCATTGAGCCCCACGCTCTTGCCCACGCGCGACATTTCGCTGCGCAGCCGCGCACGCAGCTCGGCGATCGCGGCCTTGGACTCCACGACCTGCGGGTGCGCGTCGCCCAGGCGGGCGTTGAGCTGCTGCAACGCGGTTTCCTGGCGCGCCAGGTCGGCCTTGAGGCCGGCCACCAGCGGGTTGTTGAGCACGTCGCTCAACTGGTCGAGCGACTTGCCGGCCTGGCCCTGGCGGCTGCTGCTTTCGGCCGAGATGGCCTGCAGCGCAACCAGCTGCGTAGACAGCTCGTTCAGCCGGGCGGTTTCGATGTCGAGCTGCTCGATGCTGCCGACGATGCCCTTTTCCTGCTGGTAGGCCGAGAGCTTCTTCTGCGCCTTCTCGAGCTCTTCGCGCAATTGCTTGGCGCGCTGGTCGAACAGGCTGCTGTACTGGCGCGCCGGGTCCACGCGCAACTCGACGCCGGTGTCCATGTAGGCCTGCACGAAGGCGTTGGCCATGGTAGCGCTGAACTTCGGGTCGGGCGACTTGTAGCCCACGCTGATGACGTTGCTCTCGCGCGAAGGCCGCACGTCGAGGTTCTTCTGCAGCAGCTCGGCGATCCACACGGTGAGATCACCGCGGCCGTCGTTCTCTTCCTGCCACTGCTGGCGCAGCGCCGGGTCGAGCGTGAGCTTCAGGTCGCGCACCACGCGCTGCGCCACGCGGTCGCTCTGCAGGATGTCCACCTGCGTGGCCATGAAGGCCGGCGTGGCGGTGGAGTTGAGCACCATGCCCTGGATGGGGTCAGGCGAGCGCACGTCGGCCACCACGGCCGCCACCGCGGTGTACTGCTTGGGCAGGATCAGGCTCACCGCCACCGCCACGGTGACGGTGAGCACGAACACCACCAGCGCCGACACCCAGCGGGCGCGCAGGACGGAAAGGAACTGGCTGAAAGTCACAGAGTGCTCCTCGATAACACGGCCAAGAGCGAAACACCCTTCACCGCAGAGGCACGGAGGGCGCAGAGATCCGCGGAGAAATGCATGTCTTCTCCGCGGCCCTCCGCGTTCTCTGCGTCTGTGCGGTGAATGAATTGGGAGCCCACGTCAGAACAAGCTTTCGCGCACATAGATCACGTCCGAGTCGCGCAAGGTGGAGTCCATCGTGGGCTGCAGCACCTGCACGTTGCCGTCGGGACCTCGGCGGTGCAGCTTCAGGCCCTTGGCCGTGCCTCGCTGCGTGAGGCCGCCACCGGCCGCCAGTGCCTGCATCACGGTCATGTTGCGTTCCAGGCGCAGTGCGCCGGGGCGCTGCACCTCGCCGTAGATGTAGAACACCGGCATGCGGTCCACGTAGACCACGTCGCCGTTGAGCACGATGGGGTCGGACGCCGCCGCGGTGGCCCCGAACAGGCTGGGCAGGTCCACCTCCACGCGGAAGGGCTTGCCGTCACGCTGGCCGCTCAGGGTGGCGACGTCGCTGCCGTTGGGCGCCACGCCGCCGGCCAGTGCCACCAGCTCCGACAGCCGCAGGCCCGTGACTTCGATCGGGTAGCGCCCCGGCTTGTTGACCATGCCCAGCGCCGAGGCCTGGTGGCCGCGCACCTGCATGACCATCACGCTCACCTGCGGCTGCTTCACGAAGTTGCCCTGGCGCAGCCCGTCGGCGATGGCCTTTTCGGCCGACACCACCGTGAGGCCGCCCAGGCGCAGCTGGCCGAGCAGCGGGTAGCTGATGGCGCCGGTCTCCGACACACGCGCATCCAGCGTCAGCTCGGGGTTCTGGAACACGTTGATGCGCACCACGTCGCCCGGGCCGAGCACGTAGTCACGCTGCGTCTGCACGGGCGCCTGCGATTGCGCGGCTGCGGCAGCCTGCGCGCGGCTGGCCGGCGTGCCGGCCGGTACGGCGGTGGTGACGGCAGCCGGCAGATTGTTGGCCGACACGGCGGCCGTGGTGGTCGCGGTGGCGGTGCCCGAGGAGGAGACGGTAGGGCTCGCAGCAGGCCTGGAAGCCTCGGGCGCCAGCGGCTCGCTGCTGCATCCCGCCAATGTGAACGACAGCGCAGCGGCAAGCAGCCATGTGGTGAAGTTGGATCGTATGTCCATGGTCTTCTTCATCGAAAAGCAGGTGACGACAGTGGAGCCCCGCACGCAAAAGGCGAAAGGCGATGTGGCGTGCAGGTCTCCGCCCGGGAAGCTCGGCCGCTTGCGTCAGTTCGCGGCCGGTGAAGAAGCGGCGTCGGCCGGTGCCTGCGCGAATGCGCCGACGTATTCGATCTGTGCCTTGGCGCGCAGCGCCTTGATGTCCTGCTCGAACACCTGCCGCTTGCGTTCGTTGACCAGGAAGCGCTCGATGCGCGGCGTGGCGGCGGCCTCGTCCAGCGGTGCAGGACGTGCCTCGACCAGGTACACCACCTTGGCGCCGCCCGGCGCCGTGAGCACCAGCGACTGGCCAGGGCCCAGCGAGGCCACGCGATCGACGATCGCCATCGGCAAGGACTCGGGAGCGGTGGAGCTCTGGCGCACTTCGTGGCGCAGGCCGGCGGTGCGCAGCATGGCCGACAGCTCGTCGGCATTGCGCGCCGCGGCCAGCTTGGACTGCAGCTGCTGCAGTTGCTGGGGCGTGGCCTCGATGTTGACCTCGCGCAGGTCGAAGATGCGGCGCTGTGCGAACAGCAGCGGCTTGGCGGCGTAGTACTGGCGGATCTCCTGCTGCGTGGGCTTGGCGATGCTGGCGCCCATGCGCTCGAGATAGGCGCGCGCCACGATCTCGCGCCGTGCCGCGTCCACCGCCTGCATCACCTGCGGGTCGCGGTCGATCTTCAGCTCCTCGGCCTTCTGCAGCGCAAGCTGCTGGTCGATGAGGCGCTCCACGGCCTCCTGGCTCACCTGCTGCTCCTGGCCCGGCTGCACCGAGCCCTGCCGCTGCAGCATGAAGTTCACCTGGTGGACGGAGATCTCGTCCTTGTTGACCTTGGCGGCCACCTGCGTGGCGGTCTTGTCGGACTTGGCACCGCAGGCGGCCAGCAGCAGCACGAGGGCAGCACCACAAGCAGCGCGGCCGACGTACGGCAGCGCAGGAATGCTAGGAATAGACAGTGTTTGCATGAGCGGTACTCCACAAGTCCGGCTGTTCGCGCTTGCCCGGTGGGCGTCGCCGGTTCGAGCGTCATTCCCCCGGCCGGCACACAGGTACCGGGCGGGGACTCGGGTTCTCACTGAGTCTAGTGAGCGGACTTGTGAACTACTGCGCTTGCGGCGCGGAGGAAACCGTTGTTGCAGACCGCTTACGAGGGCTGCTTTCAGGCACGTGGTGTGCCAGCGCGGTCTTCTGCAAATCTTGCAAGGTGCGCGTCAAAACCGCCGCGAAATGGAGCCGCAACGGGCATTCGGTGACATTTCGGTGACTTCTGCCGGTCAGTCGCCGCCCAGCAGGAAGACGACGAGGTGGCGAAAGAGCGCGATGTTGAAGGTGGAGAGCACCACCACGATGGCCCAGCGGAACCAGGCCCGGGCCCGCCGGTACCAGTCGCGGTCGTCGGTCACGAGGTTGACGACGAAACACAGGCCGGCCACGCCCAGCATGAGGCTCAGTAGCAGGATCGCTGCCCAATAGACGATGGTCATCTGCGGCTCACACCATGATCGCCAGGCGCTCGAGGATGAGCACGGCGAAAAAACCCAGCGCAGCCAGCACCGTCCACTTGACGATGACCAACCCGCGCCGCCTCCACACCGGCTGCCCGGTGCCGACGTACATCGCGAAGCACAGCACGCCCGCCAGCAGCAACAGCAGGACGATCCAGCGGAAGATCAGCATGGGTTCGGGCGGTCACGCGGGAAGCCGCCCTCACCAGGCCGGCGCCAGCTCGGCAAAGCCTTGCGGTGCCTGGGCTTCGTCGTCGAAGGTGACGAACTCGTGTGCCGAGGCATCGGCCAGCAGCGCGCGCAACAGCTTGTTGTTGAGCGCGTGGCCGCCCTTGTAGGAGGTGTAGGCGGCCAGCAGCGGCGTGCAGGTGAGGTAGAGGTCGCCGATCGCGTCGAGGATCTTGTGCTTCACGAACTCGTCGTCGTAGCGCAGTCCGTCGCTGTTGAGCACGCGGTAGTCGTCCACCACGATGGCGTTGTCCATGCTGCCGCCCAGCGCCAGGCCGCGTGAGCGGGCCATTTCCACGTCTTTCGTGAAGCCGAAGGTGCGGGCGCGGGCGATGTCGCGCTTGTACTGGCCGGAGCTGAAATCGAAGGTGACGTTCTGGCCGGTCTGGTCGACCGCGGGGTGGTCGAAGTCGATCTCGAAGCTGAGCTTGTAGCCGTGGTAGGGCTCCAGCCGCGCCCACTTGAGCGAGCGGCCTTCGCCTTCGCGCACTTCGATGGGCTTCAACACCCGCAGGAAGCGCTTGGGTGCGTTCTGCAGCTCGACGCCGGCGCTTTGCAGCAGGAACACGAACGACGCCGCCGAGCCGTCGAGGATGGGCACCTCCTCGGCGTTGATGTCGATGTAGAGGTTGTCGATGCCGAGCCCGCAGCAGGCCGACATCAGGTGTTCGATGGTCTGGACTTTCGGTGCACCCGGGTCGCCGCCCGGCGAGATGGTCGAGGCCATGCGGGTATCACACACCGCGCTGGGCGAAACGGGAATGTCCACCGGCTGAGGGAGATCGACCCTGCGGAAGACGATGCCCGTGTTGGCAGGCGCCGGCCGCAAGACGAGCTCCACCCGCTGACCACCGTGGACGCCCACGCCGACGGCACGGGTCAGGGACTTGAGGGTGCGCTGTTGCAACATGGTCGCCATTTTAAGAAGAGGCACTGGAGAAAGTCGCTCCAGCAATGGACCGGCCCCACCGTCCTCTACAGAGAGCGGCGGGGCTCGGCCGACGAAGGCAGGGACAGTCCCCCCTACGCGCTTCGCGCGCCCCCTTCAGGGGGCGACACCAGCAGCCCGGCAAAGCAGGTTCTGCGGTGTCCACGCGAGCAGGTGTGCGGCCTGCCCGACGCGCTCAGCGCCTAAGGCTGGGATCAGGACAATCAATCAGCCTGCTTGCGCAGGAATGCCGGGATCTCGATCTCGTCCATGCCGTTGCTGGCCAGTGCGTCCACCTTCGCGGCTGCCTGCGTGCGGCCGCTGCGCCACACGCTGGGCACGTTCAGGCCGCCGTAGTCGTGCTGCGCCGCCGGGCCGCTCACCGTGTTGGTCAACACCGGGATGTTGTCGGTGCCCGTGCGCTGAGCGACCGTGTTGTGCACCACGGTCATCGGCGCCGCGGCCCGCTTGGCGGGTGCCAGGCCGGTCGCGATCACGGTCACGCGCATCTGGTCGCCCAGGCTTTCGTCGTAGGCAGCGCCGAAGATCACGTGAGCATCTTCCGCAGCGTAGCGGCGGATGGTGTTCATCGCGTTCTTGCTTTCGCTGAGCTTGAGGCTGCCGCGGCTGGCCGCAATGAGCACCAGCACGCCACGCGCGCCGGAAAGGTCCACCCCTTCGAGCAGCGGGCAGGCCACGGCGCCTTCGGCCGCCTTGTGCGCACGGTCGAGGCCGCCGGCGATGGCGGTGCCCATCATGGCCTTGCCGGGCTCGCTCATCACCGTCTTCACATCTTCGAAGTCGACGTTGATCGACGCGTCGATGTGGATGATGTCGGCGATGCCGCCCACGGCGTTCTTCAGCACGTCGTTGGCCTGCTTGAAGGCCTCGTCCTGCGACACGTCGTCGCCCAGCACTTCGAGCAGCTTCTCGTTGAGCACCACGATCAGCGAGTCGACGTTGGCCTCGAGTTCGGCCAGGCCCGCTTCGGCCTGCTTCATGCGGCGGCCGCCCTCGAAGTCGAAGGGCTTGGTCACCACACCCACCGTCAGGATGCCCATCTCCTTGGCCACGCGGGCGATCACGGGGGCGGCACCGGTGCCGGTGCCGCCGCCCATGCCGGCGGTCAGGAAGATCATGTGGGCGCCGGTGATGGACGCGCGGATGCGGTCCACCGCCTCTTCGGCCGCAGCGCGGCCGGCCTCGGGCTTGGAGCCAGCACCCAGGCCGGTGGTGCCGAGCTGGATGAGGTTGTGGGCGGACGAGCGGTTCAGCGCCTGGGCGTCGGTGTTGGCGCAGATGAACTCCACGCCCTGCACGCCTTCGCTGATCATGTGTTCGACGGCGTTGCCGCCGCCGCCGCCGACGCCGATCACCTTGATCTGCGTCCCGAGGTTGAACTCCTCGATCATTTCAATAGGCATTTGATACCTCCTTCGTCGTCGTCAAGCAGTTGCCATTGCATAGGTAAGAGAACACTTCGTTGTTCATCGCCGAGCCGATCCCGCCTGCTCAGAAATTGCCGATGAACCAGTCTTTGACGCGGCCGAACAGGGTTTGCACGGACCCTGCCTGCTGCGCCGCCTTGATCCCGCGTGAACGCGCGATCCTTGCTTCTTCGAGCAAGCCCATCACGGTGGCCGACCGTGGGTTGGCCACCATGTCAAACAGAGCGCCGGAGTACGTGGGGATGCCCTTGCGTACCGGCTTCAGAAAGATGTCTTCGCCCAGCTCCACCATGCCGGGCATCACCGCCGCGCCGCCGGTCAGCACGATGCCGCTGGAGAGCAGCTCCTCGTACCCGCTTTCGCGGATGACCTGGTGCACGAGCGAAAAGATTTCTTCGACGCGCGGCTCGATCACACCGGCCAGCGCCTGGCGGCTCAGCATGCGAGGCGCGCGGTCGCCAAGCCCCGGCACCTCGACCTGCTCGCTCGGGTCGGCCAGCAGCTGCTTGGCCACGCCGTAGTCGACCTTGATCTCTTCCGCATCTTTCGTGGGCGTGCGCAGCGCCATCGCGATGTCGCTGGTGATGAGGTCGCCGGCGATCGGAATCACCGCGGTGTGGCGGATGGAACCGTCGGTGAAGATCGCCACGTCGGTGGTGCCCGCGCCGATGTCGACCACCGCCACGCCGAGGTGGCGCTCGTCTTCGGTGAGCACAGCAGCGCTCGAGGCACTCGGGTTGAGCACCAGCTGTTCCACTTCGAGCCCGCAGCGGCGCACGCACTTCACGATGTTCTCGGCCGCGCTCTGCGCGCCGGTCACGATGTGCACCTTCACCTCCAGGCGCCCGCCGCTCATGCCGATGGGCTCCTTGACCTCGTGACCGTCGATCACGAACTCCTGCGGCTCGACCAGCAGCAGCCGCTGGTCGTTGGGAATGTTGATGGCCTTGGCCGTCTCGACCACGCGGGCCACGTCGGTGGGCGTGACCTCCTTGTCGCGCACGATCACCATGCCGGTGGAGTTCTGCCCGCGGATGTGGCTGCCGGTGATGCCGGTGTAGACGCGGCTGATCTTGCAGTCGGCCATCATCTCGGCCTCTTTCAGGGCCTGCTGGATGGACTGCACGGTGGCGTCGATGTTGACCACCACGCCGCGCTTCAAGCCGTGCGAGGAGGCCACGCCCAGGCCTGCCACGCGCAGCTCGCCGCCCGGCAGCACCTCGGCCACCACCGCCATCACCTTGGCGGTGCCGATGTCCAGGCCGACGACCAGATCCTTGTATTCCTTGGCCATGGTGTTGTGTTTCTGTCGTTACTTCGTTTTCTTGGCCTGAAGGTCCACCGTGGTGATGCCCTTCAGGCGCACCGCATAACCGGTGCTGTGTCGGAGGTCCGCGTATT
>CAMLLU010000115.1 GCA_946480925.1 uncultured Rivibacter sp. | reverse complement strand
CGTGCTGGCCGAGCCCAGCGAAGTGGGGCTCAACAAGAAGGCGCAGGCCGTCATCATCGCCACCGGTTCCGAAGTGCAGCTCGCGCTGCATGCGCAGCAGACGCTGGCGGTGCAGGGCATCGCGGTGCGCGTGGTGTCCATGCCTTCGACCAACGTGTTCGACCGCCAGGCCCGCGCCTACAAGGAAGCCGTGCTGCCCGCCGGCCTGCCGCGCATCGCGGTGGAAGCCGGCGTCACCGACTTCTGGTGGAAGTACGGCGCCGCGGCAGTGGTCGGCATCGACACCTACGGCGAATCGGCCCCGGCCAACGTGCTGTTCAAGCACTTCGGCTTCACGGCAGAAAACGTCGTGGACACCGTGAAGGTGGTGCTGGGGCGCTGAGCGTCACAACAAACCGGGCCGTTGATCCTGGTCATGGCGCTTGATCGTCCCAGGTAACCAATTCACCTCATCATTCCGCTTCCAAACAGGAGATAGCAATGACCATCAAGATCGGCATCAACGGCTTCGGCCGCATCGGGCGCATGGTGTTCCGCGCCGCGTTGAAGAACTTCAACGACATCGAGGTCGTTGCGATCAACGACCTGCTGGAGCCCGACTACCTGGCCTACATGCTGCAGTACGACTCGGTGCATGGCCGCTTCGACGGCAGCATCGCGGTCGATGGCCACACGCTCATCGTCAACGGCAAGAAGATCCGCCTCACCGCGGTGAAGGACCCGGCCGAGCTGAAGTGGGGCGAGGTCGGCGCCGACGTGGTGGTCGAGTCCACGGGCCTGTTCCTCACCAAGGAAACCGCGCAGAAGCACATCGACGCCGGTGCAAGGAAGGTCATCATGTCGGCCCCGTCGAAGGACGACACGCCGATGTTCGTGTACGGCGTGAACCACGGCTCCTACAAGGGCGAGGCCATCGTCTCCAACGCCTCGTGCACCACCAACTGCCTGGCCCCGCTGGCCAAGGTGCTCAACGACAAGTGGGGCATCAAGCGCGGCCTGATGACCACCGTGCACGCCGCCACCGCCACCCAGAAGACCGTCGACGGCCCGTCCAACAAGGACTGGCGCGGCGGCCGCGGCATCCTCGAGAACATCATCCCCAGCTCCACCGGTGCCGCCAAGGCCGTGGGCGTGGTGATCCCCGAGCTGAACAAGAAGCTCACCGGCATGGCCTTCCGCGTGCCGACCTCCGACGTCTCGGTGGTCGACCTGACGGTGGAGCTCAACAAGGAAGCCACCTACAAGGAAATCTGCGCCGAGTTCAAGGCGCAGAGCGAAGGCGCGCTGAAGGGCGTGCTGGGCTACACCGAAGACAAGGTGGTGGCCACCGACTTCCGCGGCGATGCCCGCACGTCGATCTTCGACGCCGAAGCCGGCATCGCACTGGACGGCACCTTCGTGAAGCTCGTGTCGTGGTACGACAACGAGTGGGGTTACTCGAACAAGGTGCTGGAGATGGTGCGCGTGGTCGCGAAGTGACCGGTCTTACACCTGTTGCACCGACAACCCCGCTGCGGCGGGGTTTTTTATTGCCAAACCCCACCCTTTGCGGCGTGTAATGACGGTGTGCAGCGCGCCATTGCGCTGCGCTTTCGTGAGCCGACATGCTGCCCTCATGCACTGCGTTTCTCACGACCGTGGCCGCAGTCATCGGTCTGGGTCTGCCGCTCGCCGCAGTGGCGCAGGAGGCCGCCGATACGGCGCGCGTCATCGTTAAGTTCAGCGAGACGTCGCCGCTGCTGACGCAGAAGTCCGCAGCGGCTGCGTCCCCCGCAGAGCAACGTGTCGAGCGTGCCGCGGTGCTGAGCAAGCGCCTGGGGCTCGTGTTGCAGGCGGGCGCCGACGTAGGCGAGGCGGTGCAGGTCGTCAAGGCGGCGGGCCTCACGTCGCAGCAGTTGGCTGACCAGCTGGCCCAGCAGCCCGATGTCGAATACGCCGTGCCCGACCGGCGGCGGCGCGTGATGGCTGTACCGAACGATCCGCTGTTCATGCAAGGCGGCGCCAATGGCCCGGCCACTGGTCAGTGGTACTTGCGTGCGCCAGACGGCGTGGTGCGGGCGCCCATCGATGCCGCTGCCGCGTGGGACATCACCACGGGCCGCAGCGACCTCGTGGTGGCCGTGCTCGACACCGGCGTGCGCTTCGAACACCCCGATCTGCTGCGTGCGTCGGCCGGCGGCAAGCTGCTCGATGGCTACGACCTCATCAACGACACGAAGACCGCCAACGACGGCGATGGCCGCGATGCCGACGCCTCCGACCCTGGTGATGCAGACACCGCGAGCGAATGCAGCGATGGTGAGGCCGACAACTCGAGCTGGCATGGCACCGAGGTGGCCGGCATCCTGGGGGCGCTGTCCGACAACGGCGTGGGCATGGCCGGCACCGCATGGCGGGTGAAGCTGCTACCGGTGCGCGTGCTCGGCAAATGCGGCGGTTTCGATTCCGACATCCTGGCCGGCATGCGGTGGGCCGCGGGCATCGCCGTGCCCGGCGTGCCCGACAACACGAACCCAGCACGCGTGATCAACATGAGCCTGGGCGGCACTGGTGCATGCACGCAGGCCTACCGGGACGCCGTGCAGCAGATCACTGCGCTGGGCGTCGTGATCGTGGCCTCGGCCGGCAACGGTGCCGGCCAGGCCGTGGCCGAGCCGGCCAACTGCCCGGGCGTCATCGGCGTGGCGGGCGTGCGCCACATCGGCACCAAGGTCGGCTTCTCCAACCTCGGGCCGGAGGTCTCCATCGCCGCGCCGTCGGGCAATTGCGTCAACCTCACCGGGGCCTGCCTGTACCCGATCCTCACGACCAGCAACACCGGCACGCAAGGGCCCGGCGCCTCTACCTACACCGACAGCTTCAACACCTCGGTGGGCACCAGTTTTTCAGCCCCCTTGGTGGCCGGTGCGGCGGCGCTGGTGCTGTCGGTCGACCCGTCGCTGACGCCGGCGGCCGTGCGCGACCTCTTGCGCAACACGGGGCGGCCATTCCCGACCACCGGCGCCGATGCGAACACGCCCGTGTGTGCCGCTCCCACCAGCGCCGAGCAGCTCGAGTGTTACTGCACCACAAACACCTGCGGCGCGGGCCTTCTGGATGCCGGAGCCGCGGTGCGGGCGGTGCTTGCGTCGGTGGGCGTGCTCGCGCGCATCGTGGCCAGCCCCACGCCGGTGTTGCCCAACCAGTCGCTGGTGCTCGACGCCTCTTCGTCGCCGGTGGCGGCGAACCGCAGCCTGGCCGGCTTTGCGTGGGAAATCGTCGATGGCGGCGGCATCGTGGCCGTGGCCACGGCCGACACGTCGACCTTCACCGTGACCCCGAGCGCCGATGGTCGTTTCACCGTGCGCCTGACCGTGACGGACAACACCGGTGCCACCTCTTCGGTCACCGAAGTCATCTCGGTGGGCACGGGCGGCAGCACCGGCGGGGGCGGCGATACCGGCGCTCCAAGCAACGGCGGCGGTGGCGGCGGGGCGATGGGTGCGTGGCTGCTGCTCGCGCTGCTGGCGGCGGCCATGGTCGCTCACCGGGGGCGGCACGGCCGCGAGTGACGCGGCGCGCAGAAGCGTCAGACGCCGCCGTTGACGCAAGGCCCGAAGCCCTTGTCGCCCGGCAGCTTGCCTTTCAAGCCGGCCAAGGCGCGCTGCAGGCCACCGTCGGCCTGCGCGAAGCGCAGCGTATGTGCCGGCGCGGGCGGCGTGATGTTGATGACGCGTGCGGTGCGCACGCCCCGCTTGCCCAGTTCAGCCAGGCGGGCATCGGCCTGGCCGCGGTTGTCGAAGCGGCCCAGCGACAACCCGGGTTCCAGCTCCGGCGAGCTGCGCACCGGCTCGGCGCTCACGTCGATGCCCTTCAACTCGGCGACCTTGCGGTCCAGCGCCTCGCGGTTGGCGTACTTGCCCATGTAGATGAGCCACACGCCCGGGCGTTCGCCGTTCTGAACGGCCCAGGTGGTGCCTGCGGGCAGGGCTGCCTTCAGCACGCCTTCGGCGGCTGGCAGATCGGCGGCGCTGTAGGGGCCGCTTTCGAAGCAGACGGCGGCCACCACGGCAGCGGTCCCGGCGCTGCCGGTCGTCTCAGCAGGGGCCGAGGCCGGCACCGAGCCGGGCGGCAGGATGCGGATCACCTCGGGGTGCACCTGGCGCTTGAGCCGCTCCGGGTCGCGGTCGCCTTCGGGGCTGATGCCGGTGAGCCCGGTCAGCCAGCCCTGCGTCCAGGCAAAGAACGCGAGGTTCGCTAGCAGCAGCAGAACGACCAGGGCTCTCAACATGGACGCACGCTCACTTCACCGCTGGTGATGGTCATCAGGCCGGCGGCAGTATGCACGAGCAGGGCCCCCATGCCGTTCACGCCCTGGGCCGTGCCTTCGCCTGCGTCGCCCTGCGCCGGCAGCAGCCGCACGTTGCGGCCGGCCAGTGCGTCGCGCGCCGCGTAGCGGGCCTGCCAGGGCCCGAAACCTTCGCGCTCGAAGGCCAGCACGGCCTGCAGCAGAGGCTGCGCCACGCGCAGCAGCGTGTCGGGTGCCGTGGCCTGCGCGTCGAGTTCGGCGAGGCTGGCGCGGCCCACGTCGGAGGCCGGGTCGTCCTGTACGTCGCGCACGTTGAGCCCCACGCCGATGACCGCCATGCGGTGCTTGCCCGCAGCGGCTGTCTCGATGAGGATTCCGCCCAGCTTGCGGCCGCGGCCCTCGTCGGTGAACAGCCACAGGTCATTGGGCCACTTCAGCCGCACCTGCGGGTGCAGTGCTTCGGCCAGCGCAACGCCCACCACCAGCGACAGCCCGGACCAGTCGGCCGGCGCCAGTGGCACTGCGAGTGAAAAGGTCAGCGATGCACCGGGCGAAGACTCCCAGCTGCGGCCCAGGCGGCCGCGCCCGGCGGTCTGGCGCTCGGCCACCAGCAGGCAGGCGCTGGTGTCACCCGCCCGAGCGCGTTCGAGCAGGCGGGTGTTGGTGGAATCGACCTCGGTCGCCACCTCGACGCTGAGGCCGGGCACCAGCGGCTCGAGCTGCTCCCACAACGCTTCGGCGGGCCAAGTCAGCATGGCGGGCAATGGCTAGCGCTTCGGTGCCAGCATCGTGCCGCGGCAGTTCTTGGCGCCGCAGCGGCATTCGTACTGCTTCTTGAGCTTGGGCGTGTAACGCTCGTCGATCACGAGGCCGTAGTCGTAGAAGAGCTCTTCGCCCGCCTTGATGTTGCGCAGCGCCTTGATGAACACGCGGCCGTCTTCTTCGTCGGCCTCGCAGTTGGGGTTGCACGAGTGGTTGATCCAGCGTGCCGCGTTGCCGCCGTACTTGGCGTCGATCACGCGCTCGTCGTCGATGTGGAAGTAGAACGTGTGGTGCGGATCCTTCGGGTCGTGCGGGTGGCGGCGCAGCGCCTCGTCCCATCTGATGATCTCGCCCTTGTATTCGATCAGCACCTCGCCCTTCTTGAGCGGCTCCACCGCGTACATGCCCTTGCCATGCACGCCCGAGCGGCGCACCTGGATGCGGCGGCCTCCCGTGGGCTTGGGCGGCGCGGCCTTGGCAGGAGCCGGCGTTTTCTTGGCGGAAGTGGAGGGCTTGCCGGGGCGCGCTTGCGTCATCTCGATGTTTGGTTAGAGTGAATTCATGTGTGGGTGCGCGCGCGTGCGTGTATGTGCGTATGTGCGCGTGCGCGCGAAAGAGCCCGGATTGTATTGAGAGCCTGCGGGCACCAACCGAATACGAACGAGAAATGAGCAAGGCACTGGTCATCGCGGAAAAGCCGTCCGTGGCGCAGGACATCGTGCGTGCGCTGCAGCCTTCAACCGGCAAGTTCGACAAGCACGACGAGTATTTCGAGAGCGAGCACTACATCGTCACGTCGGCGGTGGGTCACCTCGTCGAGATCAAGGCGCCCGAGGAATTCGACGTGAAGCGCGGCAAGTGGAGCTTCACCAACCTGCCGGTGATCCCGCCTCACTTCGACCTGGCGCCCATCGACAAGAGCAAGGGCCGGCTCAACGCCATCGTCAAGCTCGCCAAGCGCAAGGACGTGACCGAGCTCATCAACGCCTGTGACGCGGGGCGGGAAGGGGAGCTGATCTTCCGGCTCATCCAGCAATACGCGAAGGCCAGGCAGCCGGTGAAGCGGCTGTGGCTGCAGAGCATGACGCCGCAGGCCATCCGCGACGGCTTCGAGGCGCTGCGCTCCGACGCACAGATGCACGGCCTGGCCGACGCGGCCCGCAGCCGCTCCGAGGCCGACTGGCTGGTGGGCATCAACGGCACGCGCGCGATGACGGCCTTCAACTCGCGCGACGGCGGCTTCTTCCTCACCACCGTGGGCCGGGTGCAGACGCCCACGCTGTCGATCGTGGTCGAGCGCGAGGAAAAGATCCGCAAGCACGTGCCGCGCGACTACTGGGAGCTGCGCGCCACCTTCGACGCACAGGCCGGCCAGTACGAAGGCAAGTGGTTCGACCCGGCCTTCAAGAAGGACGAGAACGACCCTGACAGGCGCGCCGACCGCCTCTGGGACGGCAAGCTCGCCGAGGCGATCGCCGAGGCCACCCGCGGCCAGCCGGCCTCGGTCACCGAAGAGTCCAAGCCCAGCACGCAGAGCAGCCCGGGCCTGTATGACCTGACGACGCTGCAGCGCGAGGCGAACTCCCGTTTCGGCTTCTCGGCCAAGACCACGCTGGGCCTGGCGCAGGCGCTGTATGAAAAGCACAAGGTGCTGACCTATCCACGGACGGACTCGCGCCACCTGCCCGAGGACTACGTCAGCGTGGTCAAGCAGACCATGAAGATGATCAGCGAGGAGGACCTGCCCGGCCCCTTGCGCGAGCTGGCGCCGCATGCGGCCAAGGCGATCAAGGACGGCTACGTCAAGCCCAACAAGCGCATCTTCGACAACACCAAGATCAGCGACCACTTCGCCATCATCCCCACACTGCAGGCGCCCAAGAGCCTCACCGAGCCCGAGGCCAAGCTGTACGACATGGTGGTCAAGCGCTTCCTGGCGGTGTTCTTCCCGCCGGCGGAATTCATGGTCACCACGCGCATCTCCACGGTCAAGAACGAAGGCAAGAGCTACAACTTCCAGACCAACGGCAAGGTGCTGGTGAAACCGGGCTGGCTGGCCGTGTACGGCAAGGAGGCGCAGGAAGACGACGCCAACCTCGTGCCGGTGACTCAAGGCGAGGTGGTGCGCACCGAAAGCGTGGACGTCAACGCGCTGCGCACCAAGCCTCCGGCGCGCTACAGCGAAGCCACGCTGCTCTCGGCCATGGAAGGCGCGGGCAAGCTCATCGACGACGACGAGCTGCGCGAGGCGATGCAGGAAAAGGGCCTGGGCACGCCGGCCACGCGCGCGGCCATCATCGAAGGGCTGATCCTCGAGAAGTACATGGTGCGCGAGGGCCGCGAGCTCATCCCGACGGCCAAGGCCTTCCAGCTGATGACGCTGCTGCGCGGGCTCGACGTGGAAGACCTCACCCGGCCCGAGCTCACCGGCAACTGGGAATACCAGCTGTCGCAGATGGAAAAGGGCAAGTTGAGCCGCGAAGCCTTCATGGCCGAGATCGCGGCCATGACCAAGCGGGTGGTGCAGAAGGCCAAGGAGTACGACCGCGACACCATCCCCGGCGACTACGCGACGCTCAAGACACCTTGCCCCAACTGCGGCGGCACGGTGAAGGAAAACTACCGCCGCTTCGCGTGTGAGAAATGTGATTTCTCGATCAGCAAGATCCCCGGCGGGCGCAGCTTCGAGCTGCACGAGGTGGAGCAGTTCCTGGCCGACAAGAAGATCGGCCCGCTCGAAGGCTTCCGCTCCAAGGCGGGCTGGCCCTTCACGGCAGAGCTCAAGCTCGCGTACGACGACGAGATCAAGAACTGGAAGCTCGAATTCGACTTCGGCGAAGACGCGAAGGACGGCGAGTCCGGCGAGCCGGTGGACTTTTCAGGCCAGGAAAGCCTGGGCGCCTGCCCCAAGTGCAAGGGCCATGTCTACGAGCACGGCACCAACTACGTGTGCGAAAACGCGGTGGGCGCGCACGTCACCTGCGACTTCAAGAGCGGCAAGATCATCCTGCAGCAGCCTATCGCGCGCGAGCAGGTCACCAAGCTGCTGAAGGAAGGCAAGACCGACCTGCTGGAGAACTTCGTCTCCAACAAGACGCGGCGCAAGTTCAAGGCCTTCCTCGCGTGGGACGCCAAGGCCGGCAAGGTGGGCTTCGAGTTCGAGCCGCGCGCGGCGGCCAAGAAGGCGCCCGCCAAGAAGGCCGTGGCCAAGAAGACCACCGCGGAATGAAGCCCAGCGCTTTGCGGTGACCACGTACGTAGCCGGCGCACAGCTTCGCCCCGGCATACTGGCCCGCACCATGTCCACGCTGGTCTTCCTCAAGCTCTTCGCCATCTTCGTGGTGGTGGTGGTCGGCTGGCTCGCCGGCCGCGCCAGGTTCTTCGGCGGCGGCGAGGCGGCGCGGGCCTTGTCGAACACGGCCTTCTACCTCTTTGCGCCAGCCCTGCTGTTTCGCACCACCGCGCGCATCGACTTCGCGACCATGCCCTGGGCCACTATCGCGGCCTACTTCGTGCCGGTGGTGGCGTGGCTGCTGGCGGTGTACGCATGGCGGCGCTGGCGCGCCGGGCATGAGCCGAACCCCGCCGCAGCCGAACCCAGCGTGCGCGCCATCACGGCCACCTTCGGCAACACCGTGCAGCTGGGCATTCCCATCGCGACGGCGTTGTTCGGCGAGACGGGGCTTTCGATCCACCTCGCCATCGTGAGCCTGCATGCGCTCACGCTGCTCACGGTGCTGACCGTGCTGGTGGAGCTCGACGTGGCTCGCGCCGCGGCCCGCGCGACACAGAGCGAGCGCCACGACCTCGGCGCCACGCTGCTGGTCACCGCACGCAACACCATCATCCACCCGGTGGTGCTGCCGGTGCTGGTGGGGTTGGCGTGGAACGTGACCGGCATCGAGATCCCGCAGGCGGTGGACCAGATCCTGCTGATGCTGGGCCAGGCGGTGGTGCCGGTGTGTCTCATCGCCATCGGCATGTCGCTCGCGCATTACGGCATCAAGGGCGCGGCGCGGGGCGCCATCGGGCTCACGGTCGCCAAGATGGTGGTGCAGCCCGCGCTGGTACTGCTGGCGGGCCACTTCGTGTTCGGCCTTACCGGCCTGCCGCTCACGGTGATCGTGATGTGCGCGGGCCTGCCTTCGGGCACCAACGCGCTGATGTTTTCACAGCGCTACGCCACACAGGAAGCCGAGACCACCGCCACCATCGTGATCTCGACGCTGGCCTTCGTGGCCACCGCGCCGGCGTGGCTGTGGATCGCCAACGCCATGGCTGGAGCCGCCTGACGGCGATGGGCCGTGTGTCTGCAGGCTTTACACGGCCGTGCCAGACTCGCGCCTTCGCTCGCCCACAAGGAGACCTCCGCTCATGAAGCGATACAACGCGACCCGAACCTTTGCTGCCGCCTCCCTGGCCGCGCTGCTGGCCGCCTGCGGCGGCGGAGACGACGATGACACCGCCACCAACGTCGACATCAGTGGCGTCTGGCAGAACACCAGTGCCTTCGTCTACGCGCTCGACGGCGTGACCTACGGCTACCAGATCGAAGGCTCGACCATCCGCTACTTCCGCGGCGCCACCTATTCGGCCGACGGCAACGCGTTCAGCTTCACGAACAGCCGCTACAACGAGGGTCTCACCACCGAGGTGGTGGGCACCGGCACCGGGCACACCGGCACCTTGTCGGGCAGCTACTCGTCCAGCACGGACGAGATCACGCTCAGCTTCACGAGCAGCGCGACGAACACGTTCGACACGATGACGGTGAAGTACCAGGCCATCGGCAACACGGCCCAGTCGCTGCTCGACTACGAGGGGACGTACACCATCACCTCCGGCGTCACGGTCGAGGTCGATGCCACTTCTGCCACTGCAGGCACGTTGAAAGGAACCAACGTCAATGGTTGCGACTTCAGCGGCACCATCGCCCGCTCGCGTACCGACCGCAACGTCTGGTCCGTAGCGCTGTTGCAAAGCGGTTGCGACGACGGCGCGCGCGATGGCCTCACCTCCAACGGCCTGGCCACCATGGGCACCAGCGGCAGCACCAAACTGCTGCGCGTGCTGAGCTTCGACGGCAGCGCCTGGAGCCGCGTCGAAACCCAGAAATGACGACACCCCGGCCGGCGAGTACGCCGGCTCCCCTCCGAGAAGGGCAGGCCTTGCTCGGGGTGGCCCGGCGCTGCGGCCGCGGGTAAGGTCAAACCTGCTTTGCGACAATCGGCGGCATGACTGCCGCCGATCTTCAGGCCACCATGGACCACCTGGGCGCTGCCGCCCGGGCCGCGTCCACCGCGATGGCCGCCGCTTCCACCGCCGCCAAGAACACGGCCCTGCTGGCCCTCGCGCGTGAGATCCGCGCGCAGCGACCGGCCCTGCAAGCCGCCAATGCAAAAGACGTGAGCGCCGCCGAGGCCAACGGCTTGGCCGCGCCGATGGTCGATCGCCTGCGCCTGACCGACAAGGTGGTCGAGCAAATGGCCGAAGGCTGCGAGCAGGTGGCCCAGCTGCCGGATCCGATCGGCGAGTTCACCAACTTCAAGCGCCGCCCGAGCGGCATCACCGTTGGCCAGATGCGCGTGCCGCTGGGCGTATTCGGCATGGTCTACGAAAGCCGACCCA
>CAMLLU010000114.1 GCA_946480925.1 uncultured Rivibacter sp. | reverse complement strand
CCCCCACATCGCGAGCTACACTGCCCAGCCTCATCGACTGCCCCGCCCTTCCCCTCCCGTCCGATGACCAGATCCATGCGGCCCTGGAGAGAGCGCCTAACGGCCGCTGCCCTCGTGGGCTCCCTTGCAGGCTGCTTCGCGGCTGAGGCAGCGGCGCAAGACACCCCAGCCCCCGCAACGGCGCAGCCCCCAACGCCAACACCAGCGCCGGCCCCCGCCGACAACCCCGCCGCCCAGCCCGTGAACTGGGAGCTCGACGTCGAAGCCCCCGGGCCGCTGCGCGAGATGCTGTTGCGCTACCTCGACGTCGCGCGCTTCCAGCGCGATGCCGGCACCGAAGGCATCACGCGCGCCGAGCTGGCGCGGCTGGTCGCGGCCACGCCGGCCCAGGCGCGTACGCTGATCGAGACCGAGGGCTATTTCGAGTCCGACGTGAAGGCCGTGCTCGAAGACGGCACACCGCCGGTGGTGCGCATCGACGTCACGCCCGGCCCGCAGGCCACCGTGCAGCGTCTTCGGCTCGAAGTGCAAGGCGAGTTGGCGCAGCGGGCCGACAACGGCGAGGCCGATGCACGCACCTTGCTGGAGAGCCTGCATGCGCAATGGGCCCTGCCGATCGGTGCATCGTTCCGCCAATCCGACTGGAACACCGCCAAAGGCAGCACGCTCGCCACGCTGCGGGCCGACGCCTACCCGCTGGCCACCTGGAGCGGCACGGTGGCACAGGTGGATGCCGCGCAGAGCAGCGTCAACATCTTCGCCGTGGCCGACAGCGGGCCGCTCGTGCGTTTCGGCGAGTTGCAGATCGAAGGGCTGTCGCGCTACCGCGAGAACACCATCCGCAACCTCTCGCCCATCTCGCCCGGCCAGCCCTACAGCGAAAAGGCGCTGCTCGACTTCCAGGAGCGCATCGCCAAGGCCGGGCTCTTCGACAGCGTGGCCGTCACCGTGGAGCCCACCGTCGAGCAGGCCGAGGCGGCGCCCGTGCAGGTGCGCGTGCGCGAGCTGCCCAAGCAGCAGGCCACGGTGGGCGTGGGCGTGAGCGCCGACACGGGCCCGCGGCTAACGCTCGAACACCTGCACCGTCGCCCGTTCGACCTCAACTGGCAGGCCAAGAGCAAGTTCGAGCTGGGCCGCGACAAGCAGGGCGTGGAGTTCGACTTCACCTCGCACCCCAAGCCCGGCTTCTATCGCAACCTCGCGTCCTTCAGCGCCACGCGCGAAGAAGCCAGCTCGCTGGTCGTCACCAGCCAGAAGGCGCGCCTGGGCCGCACGCAAGACACGGAACACATCGAGCGGCTGTACTACTTCGAATGGCAGCGCGCCGTGGGCCGCTCCGCGGACCTCGTGGACCGCTCGATGGCCCTCACCGGCAACTACGAATGGGTCTGGCGCGACCTCGACAGCAACCTGCTGCCCACGCGCGGCGTGAGCCTGTCGTCCAAGCTGAGCGCCGGGCGCTCGTTCATGGTCTCGGGCGACCTCGACACCGGGTCGGGCTGGTTCTCCATCGCCAGCGCCCGCCTCACCGGCTACAAGCCGCTGGGCTCGTGGTACGGCCAGGCGCGCATCGAGGCCGGCCAGGTGTTCGCACGCAGCGACGTGTCGGTGCCCATCACGCTGCTGTTTCGCGCCGGCGGCGAGAACTCCGTGCGCGGCTACAACTACCAGTCGCTCGGGCCCACGGTCAATGACGCCCAGGTGGGCGGCCGCGTGATGGCCACCACCAGCGTGGAGCTGGCGCGGCCGTTCTCGATGAAGTCGCCCAGCTGGCTGGGCGCCGTGTTCGTGGACGCAGGCAATGCCGCAGAAGACTGGGGGGGCATGAAACTCGCCCTCGGTTATGGCGTGGGCGTACGCTGGCGCAGCCCGGTCGGGCCGCTGGCCCTCGACGTGGCCTACGGGCATGAAACGCGCAAGTTCCGGCTGCACTTCAACGTGGGCATCACGTTCTGAACACCACGATGCCGACCGATGACTGACGACGCCACCTCCGCACCGCCGTCGCCCGGCGAAGGCGCGGCCTCCACGCCGACACGCCGGCGGCGCAGCTGGCTGCTGGCGCTGGCGGCCGCGCTGCTGGTGGCACTGGCGGGCCTGGTGGGCGCGCTCGTGTGGTCGGTGAGCAGCGAGACCGGCAGCCGGCTCCTGCTGTCGTGGCTGCCGGGCCTGCGCGTGGCGGCACCTTCCGGCGTGCTGATGGGCGACTTCGCCGCCGAACGCGTGGAGCTGGCGCTGCCGCGCGGCGGCTCGCTGGTACTCACGCAGCTGCGCTGGCAGGGCCTGCACTTCGAGCGCGACGTGGCGGCGCCGTGGTCGCTGCGGCTGGTGGTGCACCGGCTCGAAGCCGAACGCGGCGAGCTGCGCTGGGTGCCGGGGCCCGCATCCACCACGCCCAGCGCGCCGCTTTCGCAACTGCAGCTGCCGCTGGGTGTGGAGATCGGCAGCCTGCGGCTCGGCGAGTTGCGCCTGACCAACAGCACGATGGCGCCGGTGCGCGACATCAGCGCCGGCCTGTCGCTGGCCGGTGGCGCAGGCACGCACCGCATCGACAAGCTTGCGCTGGTGTGGGACCGCCTCACGCTGGCGGCCGACGCCAGGCTGGGCGCCGCCGCGCCGATGCCGCTCGACGCCAGACTCGACCTGCGCAGCGTGCCTGCCCCCGCCGCGCCAGCGTCGTCTGCCGCCGTCAGCGCCCCCTCCACCGAGCTGCCCCCCTGGGGTGCCAGTGTGCTGGCGCGCGGCCCGCTGCAGCGCTTTGCATTGCACGCGGCCTTGCGTGCGCAAGACCAGACGTTCGACGCCCGTGCCGAGGTCACGCCGTTTGCGCCGCTGCCGGTGAGCCAGGTGGATGCCAGCACGCGCGAGCTCAACCTCGCGGCGCTGTGGTCGGGTGCCCCGCGCACTGCGCTCAGCGGTGCCCTGATGGGCCGCCTGGAGCCGGCCCGTGGCGGCGCACGGCCGAGCCAGCCCTTGCTGCTGCAGGCCAGCCTGGACAACAACGCCGCCGGCCGCTGGGACGAAGGCCGCCTGCCGGTGCGCAAGCTGCGCGCCGAAGCCCGGAGCGACGTGCGTCGGCCGCAGCAGGGCGAGCTGCGCATCGAGACGCTGGAGCTCGGCAGCGCCAGCCAGGCCGCCGGCAGCCTGCAGGGCAGCGGCCGCTGGGACGGCCAGGCCTGGAGCCTCACGACCAACCTGCAGAACATCGCGCCGGCCGGCCTGCACGCGCGCGCACCTGCGGTGCTGTTCGGCGGCCCCATCGCCATCGACGGCAGCGGCGGCCTGCCGCTGCCCGCTGCAACCGCTTCCGCTCCAGCACCGGGTGCATCGGCACCAGCCCCGGCGCCGCTGGCCGTGGACGTGCGCGCCGCACTCAACGGCCGCCTGCTCACCAGGCCCGGCAGCGCGGCGCTGGGCGGGCTGCTCGCGGTGCAGGTGGATGCGGGCTACAAGCCGGGCGAGGTGAGCGTGCGCAAGTTCGAAGCCAAGGCAGCCGGCGCCGAAGCGCGGCTCAAGGGCGAAGCCGAACGCAGAGGCGCCGCCGGCAAGCCGGGGCAGTGGCATCTCAAGGGCGAGGCGACGATCGAGAACTTCGACCCCCGCCCGTGGTGGCCGCAGCAAACGGCCGCTCCTGCGCCCGCGGCAGCCAACCCGCCCGCGCGCACAGGCGGCAGGGCACGCGGCGCTGCGGCAGCTCCGGCGCCACGCGCGACTGCAGCAGCCCCGGCGCCACGCGCCGATGCCAGCCCCCGCCTGAACGCCGACGCCAGCTTCGACGTCGTGGTGCCCGAGCGCGCCACCGGCAGCTCGCAGGCACGCAGCGCGACGGGCTGGGTGGCCAGCTGGCGCGGCCAGGCCCGTGCCACGCTGCGCGACAGCCAGTTGGCCGGCGTGCCGCTCACCGGCGAGCTTTCGCTCACCACCGACACGGCGGCGCAACGCGTGCTCACCAATGCGCAGCTCGAAGCCGGCGGCAACCGTCTGGCCCTGAAGGGTGCGCTCGACGCCGCTTCGGCCCAGGGCAGCGGCGACCGCTGGTCGCTCGAAACGCGCGCGCCTTCGCTGGCCACGCTGGCGCCGCTGCTGCGGCTGGTCTCGCCCGCCGCGGCCCTGGCCGGCGCGCTCGAAGGCCAGGCCGAGGTGCAAGGCCGGTGGCCGGCACTCACCACACGTGGCGAGCTCCAGGGCAACGCCCTGAGCGGCTTCGGCGTCTCGACCCAGGCGCTGCAGGCCCGCTGGACGCTCGGCACGTCGCCCGACGACGAAATGGCGCTGCAGGCCGAAGCGCGCCAGCTCGCGCTCAACGGCCAGACCATCGACGTGCTGCAGGCCCAGCTGCAAGGCAACGGCCGCGCGCACCGCGCCAGCCTGCGCGCCGAAGTGCCGCCGGTGCGACCGCCGGCAGGCACCGCTGCCAACGGCCGGGCCACAGGTGCGGTGGAAGCGATGGGCGCGCAACGACTGCTGGGCCAGCTCGAGGCCGAAGGCGGCTGGAACCGCGACGACAGCACCGGCACGCTGGGCTGGCGCGGCCGCGTGCAGCGGCTCGAAGTGCGGCCGGCCGCCGCGTCTTCCGCATCCACCGGCAGCCCCGCGCAGCAACAGGCATGGCTGCGTGCCGACCCGTTCGACCTCGCGTGGGCCAGCGGGCAGCAGGGCCACCAGGCCAGCGTGTCGCCCACCCGCATTGCAGTGCTCGACGCCGTGCTGCGCCTGCGCCGCCTCGAATGGGCTCGCCAGCCACAGCAACCCACCCACCTGCAGGTGCAGGGCGAGCTGGAGCCGCTGCGCGTGGCGCCGCTGCTGGCGCGCCTGCAGCCCGACTTCGGCTGGGCCGGCGACCTGAGCGTGGCCGGCCGCCTGGAGCTGCGCAGCAGCGCACAGGACGGCTTCTACGCCGACGCCCTGCTCGAACGCACCGGCGGCGACCTGAGCGTGGTGGACCCCGCGCTGCAGCAAGGCAACGTGCAGCGGCTGGGCCTGTCGGACCTGCGGCTGGCCTTCACGGCACGTGAAGGCGTGTGGCGCTTCACGCAGCAGCTGGCGGGCAGCAACATGGGCCTCCTGCGAGGCGAGCAGACCGTGCGCACGCGCCGCGACGCCACCTGGCCAGACGCCGAAGCGCCCATCGACGGCCAGCTCGACGTGCGGGTGGACAACCTGGGCACCTGGGGCGCATGGGTGCCCGCAGGCTGGCGGCTGAGCGGCCAGTTGACCACGCAGGCCAAGGTGGGCGGCCGCTTCGGCGCGCGTGAATTCACCGGGCGGCTTTCCGGCAGCCGCATCGGCGTGCGCAACGTGCTGCAGGGCGTGAACGTGTCCGACGGCGAACTCGACGTGGCGCTGCAGGGCGAAACCGCCACCATCCACCGCTTCAACGTACGCGGCGGCGAGGGCACGGCGCGCCTCGAAGGCGCCGCCGTGTTCGGCGCCAAGCCGCGTGCCGAGCTCAAGCTGGTGGCCGAGCGCTTTGCGGTGCTTTCGCGGGTGGACCGGCGCGTGGTGGCCAGCGGCGATGCGCAACTCGTGCTCGAGCAGGACGCCGTCAAGCTCGACGGCAAGCTGACGGCCGACGAAGGCCTCATCGACATCTCGCGCGGCGATGCGCCCAACCTGTCGGAAGACGTGGTGGTGGTGCGCCGCGGCGAGGCGGCGCCCGAGATGAGCCTGGAGCCGCCGCCTTCGCGGCTGCGCAACGTGGCACTCAACATCAAGGCCGACCTGGGACAGAACTTCCGGCTGCGCGGCCGCGGCATCGACACGCTGCTGCGCGGCGACCTCACCATCACGTCGCCCGGCGGCGCGCTGGCCGTCAACGGCACCATCCGCACCGAAGGCGGCACCTACGCCGCCTACGCGCAGAAGCTCTCCATCGAGCGCGGCATCATCGCCTTCACCGGCCCCATCGAAAACGCGCGCATGGACATCCTGGCGCTGCGCAAGCAGGCGGCCACCGCGATCGACAGCGACGTGAAGGTGGGCGTGGCCATCACCGGCACCACGCAGAACCCGCGCGTGCGGCTGTGGTCCGAGCCCGAAATGGCCGACACCGACAAGCTCTCGTGGCTGGTGCTGGGCCGCGCGCCCGACAGCCTGGGCCGCAACGAAGCCGCGCTGCTGCAACAGGCCGCGCTCGCACTGCTTTCCGGCGAAGGCGAAGGCCCCACCGGCAACTTCCTGCAGGCCATCGGCCTGGACGAGCTGTCGCTGCGGCAGGAAGACGACGGCACCGTGCGCGAGACCGTGGTGTCGCTGGGCAAGCAGATCAGCCGGCGCTGGTACGTGGGCTACGAGCGCAGCCTCTCCGCCACCACCGGCAACTGGCAGCTCATCTACCGCGCCGCACAGCGCTTCACCGTGCGCGCCCAGTCCGGCGCCGAAACCTCGATCGACGCCATCTGGACCTGGCGGTGGAACTAGCTTGTGGCCAGTGACCGGTCACTGGCGAGCCTTGATTTGTGACTGTGGCTGCGACTGGTCACAAGTCACTGGTCACCAGTCACCAGCTCAGTACACTGCGCCGATGAACCCTGAGGTCCCGGCCCCGTTGCGCGCCTTGCAGGTGGCAAGGCTGTGGACCGTGGGCGAGCCCAGCTGGACGGAAGCGCTGCTCGGCATGCAGCAGCGGCTCGAAAGCGGCGACGGCCTTACCCCCGGGCATGCGCCGCCGGGCGAAGCGACTTGGCTGCCGCTGGCGATGGCGGGCCGCATCGGCCACCTGCGCTTCGACCCCGGCACCGACGCGGCCGCGAGCAGCGAATACGCCTACCTTCCGCGCGAAGGCGAACCGGTGGCGGCACGCGAGCCGCTGCAACTGCGGCCCACACCGCCGCAGCAGCTGCGCCGCCAGCTCGACGCCGCGCTGGCCGAATGGCCCGAGATCATCGACACCGACCCGCCGCTGCGGCCACGCCTCGTGCGCCTGGCACGCGACGGCGTGCTGCCGCAGGGCGAAAGCCTCGGGGCCGCGCTGGCCGAAGCCGCCAGCGTGAGCGGTGACGCGCCGGCGCGTGCACGGCTCGAGCAATGGCTTGAACACGCGCTGCGCGACTACCGCGGCTTCGAGCTCGGAGGCCACGACGTGGGCAACGGCCTGCTCGCGGTGCGCATGCTGGCTGCCGTGCTGCCGCTGGAGCCGGTGCGCACCGGCCGCATCACTGCGCAACGGCAGAAGCTGCTGCAACCCGTGCTGCACAACAGCCGCGGCAGCACCACGCTCGACCTCGCGCAACGCGTGTGCCACGAAGTGCTGCGCTCCGGCGGCGCCCCTGCCCTGCTCACCTTGGCAGACGGCCTGCAGATCGCCTGCACCAGCGCCTTCGACCAGGCCAAGCAGGTGGGCCTGGAAGACCCGAGCACCGACCCCGAACAGCTGATGCGCCGCGTGCTGGTGGAGCCGCACCTCATGCTGAGCCTGTGGGACCGCCTGCACGAAGCGCTGCACCTGCTCGCGCCGCAACTGCAGGCCGGCGCGCTGCTGTTGCGCATGCTCAGCGAACCGCGCCAGGCCGAACTGGGTGCCGACACGACACTGCGGCTGCGCCAGTCACTGCTACGCCTCGAAGAGCTCAGCGCCACGGTGCTGAACTCGCTGCTGCAGGCGGTGGACATGCAGGAGCCGGGGCGGCGGGCGCGGTACGTGGAGCGCATTCGCCGTGAGCGCGAACGTCACGGCGAGCCGGCGGCACGGCACGCGCTGCGTCAGTTGATCGAGCAGCAGGCCCTGTTTCCGCGGGCGTTGAGGTTGGCGTTGAATGAGGCGTCGAGGGCGTAGACCTCATCACCAGCAATGAGGCTGCAGACCGCAGCCTCTGGACTTGTCAAGTACACAACCGCGATTTGATGATCCCAGGTGCTGTGCTTGCCAGAGGGATACGGTCGTTTGCCTGGAAATGTTTGTTGAAGTGTTGTAAGTCCACCCATACCCGCTAGATCAAATCTCCTCCACTCGGGCAAACCACCTGAACTGCTTGAGCCACCAATCTGATATCCCAATACCTGCGTGGCCCGCCAGAAATGCCGAGGATGTGCGGCTCCACCAGTCGGCGGTGTCCGCCGTAAGAAAATTCGACGACACGCTTGTTTGCGATCGCGTCCTTAAGCAACTGCTGCATCAGCGTCCTCCCAATCCCGCATGGCACCCAGCCGGCGAAGTACCGCTTGTGACACGCCACACAATTGAAGTTACATCTATGACGCTTTCGCTGGCATAGGGCAAACGCCACTACGCCCTTGCTGCTGCATGCGACGACCATGCATTTGACGGCGGCATACCAGAATCCGCGTTTTACTGCGGAACATCCATCACAAGACCCACCAGACCGCCTTGCGGAATCGCCACAGTGGGCCGTTGGTCCGGTAGATGGCGACGATGGCCACGTTGCGCGCATCCTCCGAGATTCGAACCTTCCCATGGCGCACGATCAGACGCCGCGCCGCCCTGCCATCCAGCGCATCGGCCAGCGAAACCATGTACACGCGGTGGAGCGCCGAGCCGCGAAGCTCTGTCCTGAAGTCAGCGTTGGACGGAGCATGCTGCAACCTTGCCGAGGGCTCACCCAGGCTCATCGGGTGAGCCGTCCCATCTTCGACCGGCCCGTCGCAGCGGGCAGTGCGCAGGTCCACGCGATTGCAGCGGTAGACCGCATGCGCAGCCACTCTTTGCCGTCCGTCGTCCAGCGTGAACAGCTGCCTTTCGAGAGCGCCCGACTGCCGGTCGATCTCGATGGCTTCACAGGCCTCGGGGTTCTCATGGCTGCTGCTGTAGCGTTCAAGAGCAGCCACCGCCTCGACAGGTGGCATGCCGTGCAGTTGCTGGCGCAACTGCACGTAGTCGGGCAGGTACGGGCAGTTGTCGGCAGCCGCAGCCGGCACCGATGCGATGCAAAGCAACGCTGCGACAAGGACCCACATTCGATGAACCGCCATCACACCACCACGAGCTGACCGACCGCATGATCATTGAGACGGCAGAGCATGAGCGCTTCGACCACGTCGTCCCATCCAATGGTGGGGGCGCGTTTCGCAGGCTAGTGGCAGGCCCAGCAGCCCCGGCGCCGTCTTGGCTCCATCCACAAGGTCGCTGAAGCCCGCCGGCGGTGCGCCCGCCTCGGGGTCGTAGACGAACTGCCTGACGGTAACGCAGCCATCGGAGATGGCACCAGGGTGCAGGAATCGCGACCCCGCCAGGCTCGTGCCGATGCGGAACCACACGTTGTGATAACGCGTCCAGGTGCTGTAGGCCGCCCGCGTCTGCGATGCGGGATGGCTGGGAATCGCCAGCAAATGCGTGCCGACCGCAACCTGCGTATAGCCCGCATGCCCGCCACCGGAAAACGCGTTGTAGGGGCCGCGGCCACCGATGTGAAGCGTCTGGGCTTTGCGGTCGAAGCGCAACAATGCTCCCGCACGATGGGCCAGTTGATTCGTCAGATAGGAATGCCCCTCTCGGTGGACAACACTGGCTCGTCTGCCCTTATGCACGCCTTCGAGTATCTCGAAGTGCTCACGGCCCGCCTGAACACCAATGCGGCGCACACGCAACCCATAGGGGACTGACTCGACAGGCCCCCGCTCCAATTGCACGCGCAGCCAGCAGTCGGTTGTGCGGCCGATGTAGTAATGCTTTGTGTCTGGCAATCGAACCTCCCTTGGTGTGTGTTGTCGCAAGCAGTCTAGAGCACAGGCTTGGCTCCTGCGCACTTCGCATAACCCCCCGTACCTTCGCCCCACGCACGCGCCCCACCCAAGCCGCACAGACACTCTCCTCACACAGACCTCGCCGGGGCTGAGTAGTAGGCGTCCCGCGGCAGCCTAGACACTGAAACGAGAAACGCCAGCCTCGCCCGAGCACGTTCTGCTGGGGCGAAGCCCTACCCGAGCGCCATGACTCTTGCCAGGATCGCCCCCGTCAGCCACGTGCCGAGCGGAAACACCGACCACGGAGACGACTCACGTGACAACAACGCAACCCCCACAGCCGCTTCACCGACGCTGAACCCGGAGCTGGTTCGCCGCTTCCACGCGCTGATCGAGGAAGTGACCGACCAGCTGATGCAGAGCCCGCACCAGGACCGCAACACCTGCCGCGCGGATGCGATCACCCTGTTGATCGCGACCAGCCAGCAGGTGGATGCTGCGGCCGAAACCGGCGAAAGCCCACTGATGTACCTGCTGCTCGAAGAGCAGCAGAAGGCTGCCGCGGCCCTGGCAGAGGCCGAACCGCCCGGCCATGTTTCCGCTTTCTTGAGAGCCTGAGGAGATTGCCGTGCCCATCAATGGCATGAGAAGCCCAGCGAGTGCAGCGCCCCTGCCCATTGCCGCCGCCTCTGGCAGCGACGCCGGCGCGGACGCCATCAGGACGCCAGGCCTGGGAATGGATGCCCCCCGGCCCGCCGAATTGTTCGAGCGCCTGCAGCAGCGCGGCGGCGAAAAGGCCACGCCTCAGCCGCGCATTGCCCTGGCGAAGCTCGGCTCCATGAGGCCTGAACAAGGCGTGAGTACCTTGTCTGAAGCCGCCCGGGGCATCGCAGCAAAGGTGGCCAGCGAAGCAGGCAACGGCAAGATCGCGTTGTTGGTCCAGCATTCGCCCAGCACCCTCAAGGCAGCGGCAGGCGTTGCGGCAATGGGCCTGATGGCGCTATCAAAGGATCTTTTCGCACGGCGATAGCGGCTCCGACCCTC
>CAMLLU010000113.1 GCA_946480925.1 uncultured Rivibacter sp. | reverse complement strand
GCCGGGTTTTGACGCCCTGCTCGGTCACGCCGAATTCATTCACACCTTCTGAGCCGTCCTGAGGTGCCCCGCCGGGCTCAGTCGGCGGCAGGCACCGGCCAGATGCGGTGGACGTCGGTCGGTCCACCGGCACTTTCGATCTCGCTCACCGAGAAGTACAGGCGGCTGGGCGCCGGCATCTCGATGCTCCTTTCGCTGGCCGAGATGCTGGTGCCGGCGAAGTCGAGGTGGCTGGCGGCCGCGCGCAGTGCGATGCGGCCCCGCAGCCGCACGGCGGTGGCCATGATGCGGCTGCGCTGGGCGTCGAGCGCCACGCCATCGGGCGAGTCGATGACCGCATGTTTCAGCGTCGCGGAAGAGCCGACCATGACGAGCCGGCCGATGCGTGCGTTCTCGATGAGCACGCCATGGCAGTTGTCGAGGCTCAGGCTTTCGTACACGCCGCTGTAGCGCATGCCGGCGGTGTTGCGGCAGGACGCCCGTCCCTGGTCGCCGGACGGCACGTCGGCTGCGAACCTGGGCGCCGGCGGGTCTGCCAGCGCCGACGTCAGCAGGCTGTTGAACTGTTGCGGCTGTTCGATCATCGGCACGTGCTGCGCTCCGTCGATGACGTGCCAGCGCGCATCGGGCAGCCGGGCGGCGAGCAGCGCACCGGTGCGCAGCGGCGCCACCGGGTCGTCGCGGCCCCAGATCACCGTGGTGGGTGCGCGCAGTTCACGGATGGCCCGGGTGAAGTCGTGCTCGACGAGCCCCAGTGCTGCATCTACCTGCGTGTGGCCGCCC
Organism: uncultured Rivibacter sp.; assembly: GCA_946480925.1. The sequence continues at coordinate 10,387 of CAMLLU010000113.1, read as the reverse complement.
AGCAGGGCCTGCCGCACACGAGGCGTCTCGACCAGCCAGCGGCTGAAGTCGAAACGGTCGTCCAGCATGCCGAACAGGCCGCGGTGCAGGGCGTTGACCCGGTCGCCGGCGGCCGCCAGGAAGCGATCGACCGGTTCGATGCCGAAGGCCGGCGCCGCGGGGCGGGTGAGGTGCTGGGCGAACACCGACTTGTGCAGGATGCCGGCCGCGTCGACCAGCACCAGGCGCTCCACGCGGTCGGCATGGCGGTGCGCGAAATGCAGGCTGGCCGCGCCGCCGAGCGAGTGGCCGACCACGTGCACGCGCCGCCCGGGGGCATGGCGGTCCAGCACCTCGGCCAGCGTGTGCCCCAGCTGTTCGAACGAGTGGACGCCGGCCGGCGCCTGCGACGCGCCGAAACCCGGCAGGTCGGGGGCGATCACATGAAAGCGCAACGCGAGAGGCTCGATGGTCGCGCGCCAGTCGCGGTGCGCGTTGTTGCCCAGGCCGTGCACGAGCAGCACCGTCTGCGTATGCTGCAGGCCCGCCTCGGCCACCAGCACGTGTTGCCCGCCGGACAGCTCCGCACAGGTGTAGCGCATGCCGGGCAGGCGGGCGGGCAGGGCAGGTGCGGTCCCTGCGGGTGGCGCCAGGCGGTCCTGGCAGGGGCTTTCGGGAGAAGGCGTGCCGGCGGCTGCAGTGAGAGCCGAGGCGGCGGACAGGGTCAACGCAAGGGCCCAGTTGCGGCCAGCGGGCAGTCGGAGCGGTCGCATCAGGGCGCAAGAACTCAATGAGAGGGCGGCGATTGTGCCGTGGCAAGCACCGCAGCCGTCACGGCGGCATGATGTGCAACCCATGAAAGCCACATCATTCGCCCGGTTCGACACGGCCATCGGCCGCTGCGGCATCGCGTGGAACGAGCACGAAGCGGTGGTGGGCGTGCGCCTGCCTGCGGTCGAAGGCGCCCCGCCGGCATCGCGCTGGTTCGCGCAGGCCAGGGAAGCCACGCCACCGCCCGCGGTGGCTGCCGCGATCGAAGGCATCGTCGCGCTGCTGCAGGGCCAGGCGCGGGACCTGGCCGAGGTGCCGCTCGACATGGAGGCGCTGCCCGCGTTCGACCGCAGGGTGTATGAGCTGGCGCGCCTCGTCACGCCCGGCCACACGCTCACCTATGGCGAACTGGCGCGCCAGCTGGGTGAGCCGGGTGCAGCCCGCCGGGTCGGCCAGGCGCTCGGTCGCAACCCCTTCCCGCTGGTGGTGCCGTGCCACCGGGTGCTGGCGGCAGGCGGTCACGCCGGCGGCTTTTCCGCGCCGGGCGGTGTGGAGACCAAGCTCCGCCTGCTGGCCATCGAAGGCGCCACGCGTAACGGCACGCTGCCGCTCTTCTGAACCCGCCGCCATGAACCCGCCCCGTCCCGCCACCGTCCTGCTGCACGAGGACTCGGCGCTGCGAGCGTGGGACTACTGCTGCCAGGCCGGGCCGGGCGATCGGCCCTTCACCGAGCTGCATGGCCGGCATTCGGTGTCGTACGTGCGCAAGGGCAGCTTCGGCTACCGCTGCCGGGGCGTGTCCGCCGAGCTGGTGGCCGGCTCGGTGCTGGTGGGGCGGGCTGGCGACGAATACGTCTGCACCCATGACCACCACGTGTGCGGCGACGAATGCCTGTCGTTCCACCTCGCGCCCGAGCTGGTGGAACGCATGGCCGGCGAAGGGAGCGCCGGCTGGTGCAGCGGCAGCCTGCCGCCGCTGCCCGAGCTCATGGTGATGGGCGAGCTGGCACAGGCCGCGGCCGAGCAACGCAACGACGTGGGGCTCGACGAAGCCGGCCTGCTGTTTGCCGCACGCTTCGTGAAGCTGGTGGCGGCCCCGCGCAAGCGCTCAGCGGCGTCCATGCGTGCCATCGACCGGCGCCGTGCGGTGGACGCGGCGCTGTGGCTCGATGCCCACTCGCACCACGCCGACATCGACCTCGAACGCAGCGCGGCACAAACGGGGCTGAGCCCGTTCCACTTCCTGCGGGTGTTCGCCAGGGTGGTGGGCATCACGCCGCACCAGTACCTCGTGTGCTCGCGCCTGCGTCATGCGGCCCACCTGCTGGCCGACGAGGACCGTTCCATCACCGACATCGCCTTCGACGTGGGCTTCAACGACCTGTCGAACTTCGTGCGCACCTTCGGCCGTGCGGCCGGCGTGTCGCCGCGCGGCTTTCGCCAGGCAGCGCGCGGCGAGCGCAAGTTTTTCCAAGACCGGATCGAGGGCCGTTCCTAGCATCACCTCTCGTTCTCACAAGACGGAGGTGAACCATGTTCGATCACATCGGCATCAAGGCGCGTGACCTGGGCGCGAGCGTGCGCTTCTACACCGAGGCACTGGCACCGCTGGGCTACGTGCCGGGCTACAGCGACGAAACCTGTGCCGGCTTCGGCCCGAAGGACGCGCCGGCGCTGTGGATCTACGCAACGAAGGAAGGGCCAGGGCCCGGCACGCACGTCGCGTTCACGGCGAACGATCACAAAGCCGTGCAAGGCTTCCATCGCAGGGGTGTGGAAGCCGGTGGCCGTGACAACGGGCCACCCGGCTTGCGCGAGCACTACGCGCCCACCTACTACGCGGCCTTTCTCATCGACCCCGACGGCAACAACGTCGAGGCCGTCTGCCTGAAGTAGCAGTGAGCAAGGGCGTGGCCTACTTGCCGGCGATGCCCAGCAGTTCGACCTCGAAGTTCAGCGTGGCGTTGGGCGGGATCACGCCGCCCGCGCCGCGTTCGCCATAGGCGATGTCGGGCGGGCAGGTGAGCTTGGCCTTGCCGCCCACCTTCATGCGCTGCACGCCTTCGGTCCAGCACTTGATCACGCGCGAAAGCGGAAACTCCGCCGGCGTGCCGCGCTTGTAGGAGCTGTCGAACTCGCGCCCGTCGGGCAGCGTGCCCTTGTAGTGCACCTTCACCACGTCGCTGGCCACCGGACTCGGGCCCGTGCCTTCCTTCAGCGTGCGGTACACGAGCCCGCTTTCTGTGACCACCGCTCCGGGCTCCTTGGCTGCGGCCTGTGCAGCGGCATTGGGTTGCGCCCAGGCAGCAGGGCACAGGAGGGCAGCGGTTGCTGCAAGGGTGGCGGTGCGCAGGAAGGCGTTCATCGAGGCGGTCTCCGGATGAGCAGTTGGAAGGGCCGCCATCATCGTCGCTATGCCGCCGGGGTGCAACGCAGCCTTGGGCGTCGCGCACCGCGTGCGCCCAGCGCCAAGAGGCCCGCCAGCATCAGCGTGCAGACCTCGGGCTCAGGGATCGGCGTCAGCAGGAACACGCCCCGGCGCCCATCGGTATTGATGCCGTACAGCGTGATGTAGCCGGCGTCGTTCATGAGCACGCTGTACGGGTCGATGTGGGACATGCCGCTGAACGACGCGGCGAGCGATGCGTTCAGGTCGATGAGCTGCCCGTCGCGCCACAGGAAGGCATGCCGCACAGGGTTGCCCTTGTAGTCCAGCGCGTCGAGCTCGGCCATGCCCACGACGTCACCGCGTTCGTTGATCTGATGCGCGAAGCTGCTGGCGCCGCCGAAGGTTCCGAGGTCGTGCATCACGCCGTCGCGCCAGAGAAAGGCATGCTGCTCACGGCCCGGGCCGCTGCCCGCGCTGCCGACCAAGTCGCCGGCATTGTTGATGTCTTGTGCCGAGCTGTCCCGGCCGCCGAACGTGCCGAGGTCGGTCATGCGGCCGTTTTCCCACAGCACGGCATGCCGCGGCTCGTTGCGAGGCTCGCCCGCGAGCGCGGCGGTGCCGACGATCTGCCCGGCGTCATTGACGTCTTCGGCATACGCGAAGCTGCCGCCCAGCGTGCCGAGATCGCTGGTCACGCCGTCGCGATACGTGAAGGCGCGCAGCGCGTCGTTGCCCGGCACGCGGCCGGAGCCCACCACCTGCCCGGCGTTGTTGAGTCCGGACACAACGGTGTAGCCGCCCCAGCCCAGCGCATGCCGCTGGCCGCTGCGGTCGTAGAAGAAAGCTTCCTGCAGCGCATTCGGCGAGTTCGGCGGCTCCCGGTAGAACCCGCCTACCACTTCGCCGAAGTCGTTGACGTGTGAGGCATGGCTTTGAGCCGCTTCTGGTGGCCCGGGCAGGACGTAGCTCGTGCCATTGGGTTGCTGGATGAAGGCGATCCTGCGCGGCGGGTCGCCCCGGTCGAGCGTGCTGCCGACGATGCGGCCGGCGTTGCTGAAGTCCGATACGGAGCTGCCGGCCAGCCCGAAGTTGGCAATCTCGGTGAACTGGCCATTGCTGTAGAGCACGGCCGTCTGGGCCAGGTTGGGCCCCCAGGCGTTGGCGATGACCCGGCCAGCGTTGTCGACGCCGGCGGCACGCATCTCCGTGTAGCCCGTGGGTATGGGGACGTGGCTCCAGGTGCCGAGCACCTGTTGTGGTGGTAGCTGCGCGTGCACCAGACCAGCTGCGGCCATGGCCGCGATGCACAGCAGCAGACGAGGGGCACGGCGAGCTACCGAACAGAACGGCGCGCTGGCCAACTGACCGAAAGGCTTGTTGCTCATGCCGACTCTCCCTGTGCAATGAGCGCCACCGCCGCGGCTGTCTGCACAGCGGGCGGACGAAGGACTGGAAGGCCGGATGAATATAGGAAGCGCCGCGAGCGCTTTCCGTTTCGGCAGGACTCTCTTACGACTCTCGTACTTTTGCGACAGAGTTTGCGCCGCGCGGCTGCGGCGGTTCCATCAACGCAGGCTTTGCGTCACCTGTGCGCACACGTTGGTGCCGGTGATGGTGAGGCGCAGGCCGCCGCCGTGCCACTCGAGCCATTGCAGCGTCACGTAGTCGTCGATCACGCCTTCTTCGATCTGGTCGGCGCGCCGCCTGGCCAGCAGGGCCGCCGTGGCAGGCAGTGTTTCGCGAAGGTGCTCCCAGCGCTCCTGCGGCAGGCCCTTGTGCGAATCGGAAAAGCCGGCGAGCAGCCGGCCCGCAGTCAATTGCACGCTGCCATCCGTGCCGGTCCTCTTCAACGACGGCTTGCGGGGAAGGCTCGGGGGCTTGCTCATGTCGGGTCTCCGAAAGAATCGACCATAGCACCCGCAGATGACGGCCACGTGGTGTGTTTGGCTATCGGTCCCGCGTGCGCCGGAAAAAAGCCGCTTCGGAAAGCGGCCTTGAAACGGGGAGTTGCGGCGCCCTAGCGCGAAGGCGAAGAGGCGAAGCGCGCGCGGAACCAGTCGTCCAGCATGCGTTTTTCGTAGCGCAGCGGCTCGCTCGTGTCGTCCAGCGCGGCATGCATCTGGTAGGCCATGTCCGAGACGGTCTCTTCGCCCTGGCGCAGCACCGCACCGCCTTCGCCTTGCAAGGTGTAGCGCAGGCTGATGCGCGGCCAGTCGGCACCGCCGCGCGTGATGCGCAGGTCGAAGCCGCGCCGAGTGGGGTGCACTTCGCCGGCCAGGTCGACCTGCAGCACCTCGATCTTCAAGGACTGGCCGTCGGGCAGGTAGCGCCGGCCGAGCGACTGCAGGTGTGCCGCCAGCGCATCGAGGTTGCGCTGCTCGTCACGGCGCTGGTTGCCGGCATCGAAATACCGGTCGGCATCGATGAACGACACCTCCACCGGCCCGGCCCACGCAGGGCCCGCCATGGCGGCGGCAGCCAGGCCGCACAGGAACGTGGCGCGAATGGGCTTGTTCATGGAAGCCTCCTGGCGTAGTTGGGGCGCTTCGATTCTGCGCCTGCCGGCTGTCTTGCGGCACTTTGCGGGGCATCGTTGCCGGCAAGGTTTCGTGAAACGGTCAGGCCGCGGCGGACCGCCTGACCGCCCGACAATCGCGCCATGCTTGCTCCTTCAACCCAAGATCCCGACACCCTGGTCGCCACGCTCGGCAACGGCGTGCGCGTGCTGGCGATTCCTCTGCCGCACGTCGAAAGCGCCAGCGTCAGCGTGTTCGTGCGCACCGGCAGCCGCAACGAGAGCCCGCGGCAGAACGGCATCAGCCACGTGGTCGAGCACATGGCCTTCAAGGGCACGCGCACCCGCACCTGCCAGCAGATCAACCTCGACGCCGAGATCCTGGGCGCCGAGGTCAACGCGCACACCGACAAGGACCACACCGCCTTCCACATGCGCGGGCTGGCGGCACATGCGGAAGCCTTCCTGCCGATGCTGGCCGACATCGTGATGCGCAGCACCTTCCCCGAGGCCGAACTCGAGCGCGAGCGCCAGGTGCTGCTGCAGGAATACGCCGAGGAAGACGACGACGCCTTCGCCGCGGCCTACAAGCTCTTCGACCAGCTGTGCTACGGCAAGCATGGCATCGCGCAGCCGGTGATCGGCACGCGACGCAACATCGAGCGCTTCACGAGCGACGAGCTGCGTGCCTACGTGCGGCAGCAATACACCGGCGCCAACGTCGTCGTCGGCGTGGCCGGCAACGTGGACCCCGCAGCCGTGGTGCGGCAGGCCGAGGCAGCCTTCGGCGACATGCCCGCCGGCGCGCTGCACGAAACGCCCGCACCCGAATACCTGGGCGGCTTCGCGGCGCGCCGCATGGTGGGCGTGAGCCAGAGCCACGTGGTGCTGGGCTTCCCGCTGCCGCCGCTGGGTGATGCCGGGCACCATGCCGGCACCGTGGCCGCGGCGCTGTTCGGCGAAGGCATGAGCTCGCCGCTGATGGACGAGATCCGCGAACGCCGAGGGCTCGTGTACTACGCGGCCTGCTCGGCCGACGTGGGCGACGTGGCAGGCCAGTTCGTCATCGAAGCGTCGATGGCGCCCGAGCACGTGGACGAGTTCGCCACCGAAGTGCAGCGCCTGCTGCGCCTGCACGCGCAGACCATCGACCCGCTGCACCTCGAACGCGCACACAACCAAATTGCCGTGCGCCGGCTCGAAACGCTGGAACGACCGTTCCGCCGCATCGAAGAAGCGGTGCAAGACCTGTTCGTGCTCGGTCGCGTGCGGTCGAGAGCCGAAGTCGGCGCCCGGCTCGCCGCCGTGACCGCGCCGCAGGTACAGGCCGTGTTCGAACGCATGCTCGCCTCACGCGCTTCGGTGGCCATGGCCGGGCGCGTGCGGCAGGGGGCTCACTTGCGCTGGCAGCCGCTGTCGGGCTGAGCGTCTGCGGCAGGCGCTTCGGGCTCTTCGCGGCCTGGAATGGCCGCCGTCCATTCGCGCACCTCCTGCGGCTTCATCGTGCCGAAGGGTTCGATGCGGCCGTCGCGATAACCCTGCTGCTGCACGTCTGGCAGGTACTGCTCGCGCGAGAGCAGCGTGCCGGCACACACCAGCGTGGGTGGCGGCTCGCGCAAGGTCTCCTGCCGCAGCCGCTCGGTCAGTTCGGCCATCACCCAGGTGGGCACGCGATTGCGTTCGCTGGGGTACACGAACCCGAACAGCACCAGGTGGCTCAGCAGCACACGCCAATGCGGGCCGAAGCGCTGCAGCAGGCGCTGCCAGTCGAGATCGGCCGAGCAGTCGCGCAGCAGGTGGGCCACTTCGGCGCCGTCGTAGCGTTCGCGCTCCATCACGAAGGCCTTGGACCAGATGGTTTCCTCGGCCGGTGCCACCTTCACCGGCACGCCCAGCACTTCGGCCTCGATGGCATGGGTGAACCAGCCTTCGTCCACCGAAGCCACGGCATTGCCCGAGCTGAAGATCAGGTCCACGAAGTGGCTGTCGTCACCGTCGTCGGCCCACACCTTGCCGAGCCAGTGGCTGTAGACCAGCTCGGCGCGATAGCCGGCGCGGCGCATGGCGTCTTCCACGCGGGGGTAGTCGCTGCGGCAGATGAAGAGGTCCAGGTCTTTGGTGGGCCGCTCGATGCCTGTGAAGCAGGCCACCGAAAACGCACCGCCCAGCAGGTAGGGCAGGGCCTCGGCGTTCAAGGTTTGCAGCACATGGCGGTAGAAGGCGGCTGCGGCCGGATCGAGGCTTTCCCAGCTCGGTGCCGGCGTTGGAGGCAAAAAGGGTTCCGTCATGCAGTTGTTCGGCAAGGCATATGCCGCGCCCGCGCAGGCACCACGTTTGCTGGAAGGTCGAACCCCTCCACGCAACCCCCAAGCAAGAACGATGTCAGAGGCTTCCCGACCCATTCGTTTCGCCGCCGTGGGCGACCTGCATTGCACCAAGGCTTCCGGCGGCACGCTGCGCGAGTTGTTCAGCCAGGTGGCCGAAAGTGCCGATGCGTTGCTGCTGTGCGGTGACCTCACAGACTACGGCCTGCCCGAGGAGGCCAAGGTGCTGGCCGACGAGTTGAGCGTGGTTTCCAAGCTGCCCATCGTGGCGGTGCTGGGCAACCACGACTACGAGTCCGGCAGGCCCGACGACGTGCGGCAGGTGCTCATCAACGCTGGTGTGCAGGTGCTCGACGGCGAGGCCTGCGAGATTCACGGCGTGGGCATTGCGGGCGCAAAGGGCTTCTGCGGCGGCTTCGGCCGCGGCTCGCTCGGTGCGTGGGGCGAGGCTGCGATCAAGCAGTTCGTCAACGAGGCGATCCAGGAAGCGCTGAAGTTCGAGTCCGCGCTGGCCAAGCTGCGCACGCCGCAGAAGATCGCACTGCTGCACTACTCACCCATCGCAGGTACCGTGCAGGGCGAGCCGATGGAGATCTTTCCTTTCCTGGGCTCGAGCCGGCTGGAAGACCCGCTGGTGCGCTACCCGGTCGACGCCGTGTTCCATGGCCATGCGCACCGCGGCACGCTCGAAGGGCACACCGTCAACGGCACGCCGGTCTACAACGTGGCGCGGCCGCTGCTGGCGCGCACTGCGCAGGCAGGAGCGCCGGCGTTCAAGCTGGTGGAGCTGCCTCGCGCTGTGGTGGCGGCCGAGCGTTATGTCGCCTAGTGGCCTACGCCATCGACTTGCGCAAGATGCGGCCCCCGTACCAGCGTCGGCCCTGGCACCGCACGAATGCCGCACCCACGGCGAGCCCTGCCACTGCAATGGCAGCGCGGCCCCAGTTCAAGCCGTGCTCGGCCGCCTGCTTGATGCCGTAGATCGTGAGCAGCACGGCCACCAGCGAATGCGCCACGCTGAGCAGGTCGATGCGCTCGGCGTTCGAATCGCGGTACTCGGGCAGCAGCATGGGACTCACCAGCAGCAGGAGCATCATCGCCGGCACGGCGACGAGAAACACCGAGCCCCAATGGAAATACTGCAGCAGGCCCATCGCATACACGAGGCAGGAAAGTGCGATGGCGAACATGCCGGCCCATTCGCGGCGGCCGGTTTTGCCCGCTGCGGGCAGCGCAGTTTGTGGCGCGGGGCTGTTCATGGCGGTGTTTCATTCGGGTGGCTGATGCATCCATGACGAATGGCGCGACGCCGGTTCGACATGAGCGCTCACCTGCTCGTGGAAAACCCGCAGACGGCCACTGCCACCGCATGCTGTTACACAAAACTCGTGCAATGTTGTCGATCCGCGGTCGGCCCACGCGTCGTGAGGTCAGAGCCGCTGGTTTGCGGGCTCATCGACAAGTCAGCCACTCAACTTTCAGCCGCACTTCATCAGACAGGAGAGACGTCATGCGATTCATGGTCATCGTCAAAGCCGACAAGAACACCGAAGCGGGCGTGATGCCCGGCGAGCAACTGCTGCGCGAGATGGGCAACTACAACGAAGAGCTGGTCAAGGCCGGCGTCATGCTGGCCGGCGAAGGCCTGCACCCCAGCAAGAGGGGCGCACGCGTCGTGTTCTCGGGCAAGGACCGCAAGGTGGTGGACGGGCCCTTCGCCGAAACCAAGGAGCTCGTCGCCGGCTACTGGATCTGGCAATGCAAGGACCTCGACGAGGCGGTGGCATGGGCCAGGAAGTGCCCCAACCCCACGGGTGAGGAGTCGGTGCTCGAGATCCGCCAGATCTTCGAGGCCGAAGACTTCGGTGCCGAGTTCACGCCCGAGCTGCGTGCACAGGAAGAGCGCCTGCTGGCCGACGCGAAGAAGCTCGACGAAGCACGCAAGTCCGGCAGCACCGGCGACAAGGTGAACCCCGTGCCGCAGTCCACCGGCGCCACGCCTTACCTCGTGGTGAAGGGCGCGAACGACGCCATCGCCTACTACCAGCGCATCTTCGGCGCCGAAGTGGTGACGCGCATGGACGCACCCGACGGCCTCTTGATGCACTCAGAGCTCAAGGTGGGGCCGGCGCTGTTCATGTTGACCGAGGAACGCCCGGAGCACGGTGCGCTGAGCCCGCAGACGCTGGGCGGCTCGTCCACCACGGCCGTCCTCTACGTGCCCGATGCCGACAAGGTGTTCAACGCAGCCGTAGCCGCGGGCGCGAAGGTGACGATGCCGATGGGCGACCAGTTCTGGGGTGACCGCACCGGCAGCATCACCGACCCGTTCGGCCACAACTGGTTCATCTCGACGCACAAGGAAGACCTGACGCCTGCGCAGATCCAGGAGCGGGTGAAGAAGATGTT
>CAMLLU010000112.1 GCA_946480925.1 uncultured Rivibacter sp. | reverse complement strand
CAGACCGTGTTCCCGACGGAGCTAGCTTCGGCCGCCCTTGATCAGCATCAGCGGCATCTGGAACCTGTCGCGGCCTGCGCCCTTGGCCTGGTAGAGCATCTCGTCGGCCTGCTTGACGAGTTCGCGCGCGGTGGTGGTGCCGCCCTGGTAGAAGGCGAGCCCGATGCTCGTGCTGACCTGGACGGGGTGGCCGTCCAGGTCGAACGGCTCGCGCATCGCGCCCACGATCTTGGCGGCCACGGTGGCGGCCACTTCGAGGCGCGGCAGGTTCTCCATGAGCACGGTGAATTCGTCGCCGCCCAGCCGCGCGACGGTGTCGGTGGCGCGCAGCACCTGCCTCAGCCGTTGCGCGAAGCCGCGCAGCAGCGCGTCGCCGACCAGGTGGCCGTGCCGGTCGTTGACCTGCTTGAAGCGGTCGATGTCCAGGTACATCAGCACCATCGGCGCGCCGGAGGTGCGCGCGCGGATCATGGCCTGGGTGAGGGCTTCGTCGAAGCCGGCCCGGTTGGTGAGCCCGGTGAGCGTATCGACCTGCGCGAGCTGCAGCAGCCGCCGCTCTTCGAGCTTCTGCCGCGTGATGTCGGTGACGATGGCGTGGAAGCCGATGACGCTGCCGTCCTCGCCGCACTGCGGCACGTACTGCGCCTCGTAGCAGACGTAGCTGTCGCCGGTGGTCATCTCGCTCTGGAAGGTGACGGCCTCGCCAGCGAGTGCCTTGCGGATGTGCGGCTCCACCGCGGCGTAGGCGTCGTCGCCCAGCAGCTCGCGCACCGTCTTGCCCTGGATCTCTTCGCGGCGCCGCCCGAAGCCGCGTTCGTAGGCCAGGTTGTTGAAGCGATAGCGCTGCCGAGCATCGATGTAGGCCACGCGGATCGGTAGCGCATCGGTCACCGTGCGCAGCCGTGCCTCGCTTTCCCTGAGCGCCGTCTCGGCGTGCTTGGTCGTCGAGATGTTGCGCAGCAGCGCCGAGAAGTATTCGGCGCGGCCTTCGGCGTTGCGATGCGCGATGACGATGTGGCTCACCGGGAAGATGCGCCGCTGCGCATCCCACGCGAGCGAATCGCCCACCCACACGCCGTCGGCCAGGGCCTTCGGGATGATCTCGTTGCGCAGCCGCTCGATCGTCTCGGGCGGGTTGAGGTCGAACACCTTGAGATGGCCGATCGGAGCCTTGAGCTCCACGCCGGTGATCCGCCGCGCGGCAGGGTTCATGTAGGTCATGCGCCCTTGCGGATCGGCCTGGATCACGTAGTCGGTGGTGGCGTCGAAGATGGCCGTCAGCGTGCGCTGTGCGCGCTCGGCGGCCAGCCGGTCGCTGATGTCGGTCACGGTGCCGACCTGGCCTTGCAGGCGGCCGTCGACGAACACCGGCCGGGTGCGCACCGACACCTGCACCTTGCTGCCGTCGGCACGGCGCAGCGTGCGCGTGGCCTGCAGCGAGCCGCCCTCGCGCACCAGGCGCTGCCACTCGGTCCACACCGGCTGGCGGATGTCTTCGCGTACCAGCGAGAGCCAGCCGGTGGCGGTGTCTTCGCGCCGCAGGCCGTGGATCTGCAGGTAGGCGTCGTTGACGTAGACGATGCGCCCCTCGGCATCGCTGCGGAACAGGCCCAGCGGCGAGGCGTCCAGCACGGCGGCCAGCTCGCTGCGCTGCTCGCGCAGCTGCGCCATCAGTGCGTCGAACTCGCGGGCCAGCTCGCCGCGTTCGTCGCCGCTGCGCACGTCGAGCGCGAGCCGGGCGTCGGGCGTGCGGCGCAGGGTGCGGATGCTGCCCAGCAGCGTCTGCAGCGGCCGCATCATCCAGCCTGTGGCCAGCCACACCAGCCCCGCACTGAGCAGCGCCACGGCCACCAGCTGCCACAGCAGCGCCTGGCGCGAGCGCTGCAGCGGTGCGTCGGCCGCCTCGGCCGGCACGACGGAGCGCAGCGTCCACCCTGCCGTGGGCACCGGCGATTGCGCGACGACGTCGCCCGCAGCCGGCACGGCATCGCGGGCCGGCTGCAGCAGCCGCGCGGCGTCGGGGTGCATCACGACCACGGGTTCCTGGTCGCTCGTTTCGGCCATGTAGTAGCCGGCCTGGCCGGCCTTGGCCTGGCGCAGGTTGCCCAGCATGCTGGGGCGTTGCAGGTCCAGCCCGGCGGCGACGAAGCCGAGCAGCCGGCCGTCGCCCGCGCGCACCGGCGCCAGCATCAGCACGGCAGGCAGCTGCGCGGCACTGGCCGGCACCGGCTCGCTGATGATGGGGCGGCCGGTCTCCGCCGCGCGCTTGAAGTAGCTGCGGCCGGCGATGTGGAAGGGCCGCTCGAGCGGCGGATCGTTGGCGATCGCGGCGCCGTTCGTGTCGATCAGCGCAACGGTGTCGAACATCGGCCGCAGGCCGCATTCCGCCAGGAAGCGCCGGCGCGCCTGCGCGTCGCGAAAGGTCTCGGCACCCGCCTGCTGCGAGGCGCGCGACAGCACCGAGAGGTGCATGCCGAGCTTGTAGTCCAGGTCGGCGGCGGCCGAGTCGGTGAGGGCCTGCTGCTCCTGGGCGAGCAATGACACGTATTCGGCGGACAACGTGCGGTACTGCCACCAGCCTGCCAGCGCCACGAGGCCGACCACCACCGCTGTGGTGACGATCGCTGCTTTCGTCCTGAGGGTCGCCTGCATTCTTCGTCGTTGGTTATTGCGTGCGAGCGGGGAGGGGCCGGTAGGCCGCGCAACAGCCCGTACTTTGACGCAAACGAAGCCCCTTGGCCCAGGTTGGGCAGCGGCCGGGGGTAGAACGTGGCCCTGTTACGCGGCCGGCAGCGTGAACCAGAACGTCGTGCCCTGTTCCGGCACCGATTCGACGCCGATGCGGCCGCCGTGCCGCTCGACGATCTTCTTGCACAGCGCCAGGCCGATGCCGGTGCCGGGGTAGTCGCCGCGGCCGTGCAGGCGCTGGAACAGCACGAAGATGCGCTCGAAGTATTCGGGCGCGATGCCGATGCCCTGGTCGCGCACCGCGAGGCGCCAGTGCTCGCCCTGCCGCTGCACCCGCACCTCGATGCGGGCCGGCTCGCCCTTGCGCCGGAACTTGATGGCGTTGCTCAGCAGGTTCTGGAACAGCTGCAGCAGCTGCATCGCATCGCCCATCACGCGGGGCAGCGGGTCGCATTCGATCTGTGCCGCGCTTTCCTCGACGGCCACCTGCAGGTTGCGCAGCGCGGTGGCCATGAGGGGCTGGCAGTCGGTGGGCTCGAACGGGCGCGCCTTGGTGCCCAGGCGCGAATAGGTGAGCAGGTCGTTGATGAGCGCCTGCATGCGCTTGGCGCCGTCGACCGCGTAGCCGATGAACTCGTCGGCCTCGGCATCGAGCCGTCCGTGGTAGCGCTTGGCCACCAGCTGCAGGTAGCTGGCCACCATGCGCAGCGGCTCCTGCATGTCGTGCGAGGCCACGTAGGCCAGCTGCTCGAGTTCCTTGTTGGAGCGCTCGAGCGCGGCCTGCGTCTGCTCGCGCACCGCGATCTCCTGCTGCAGCAGGGCATTGCGTGCCGCCAGCTGCCGGCGCAGCGCATGCAGCGCGAGGTGAGTGTCCACACGCGCCAGCAGCTCGGGGCCGTCGATGGGCTTGGTGATGTAGTCCACCCCGCCGGCGGCGAAGCCGGCGATCTTGTCCACCGACTCGGTCATCGCGCTCATGAAGACCACCGGGATGTCGGCGGTAGCCGGGTCGGCCTTCAGGCGGCGGCAGGTCTCCAGCCCGTCGATGCCGGGCATCACCACGTCGAGCAGGATGAGGTCCGGGTGCACGAACCCCGCGCGCACCACGGCTTCCTCGCCGTCTTGCGCCACGAGCACCTCATGCCCGCGCTGTTCCAGGTGACGCGTGGTCACCTCCAGGTTCATCGGCGTGTCGTCGACGACGAGAACCGTCGCTGGGCGCGCCTCGCCTGCTGCTGCATCGGCCGCTTCCATGCTCCACCCACCCGTTGATTGCTCTGGCGGGAAGTCTATGTCCGCGTCGCGACCCGGCAAAGCGCCGTGCACGTGTTGCGCGCACGCCGCATTGACGGTCCACCGGCCAGTTGAGCTTTGCAACGCCGCGTAAGCAACCTTCGCGGAGCGCGACCTCGCTTCGTGCGGGTGTTGCGCAGCGATTCCCCTGTGACGCCAGTCAGCGACGGCGAGACGCGGTTCTCGCCGTCGCCACAGGCAGTAACAAAACGGTTAATTGGACGCGAGTCCATCATGGGTCCGTCATGAGTCGGCGGCCAAGAAACTTTACATTCGCCGCCGATCGCCACGCACATGCAGATAGGCGACGGAAGAAGGCGAAGCCTCTTCGAAAACAAACATTGGCACTGGAGGTTTTCATGAGCATCGTCCGGCACAGCCCGTAGCGGCGCACGCCTAGCTCGCTGCTGCGAGCGGCACGATCGGTCACGCTGCGGGTGCACGTCGCAGATGGCTGACTCCTCATCCCGCATGCATCGCCATGCGGCAACGGAAAGAACTGCGATGCGAATACCCGCCATCAGCGGTGGCTTGCTTGCGGCCGCCCTGCTCTTGTCTGCCTGCAACGGAGGCGATGGTTCCGACACGACGACGGGCCAAGGCTCGCCCGTGGCCGTGACGCCGACTCCGACGCCCGCGCCCGATCCGCACGGCCAACCCTCACAACCGACCCCCAGCCCCACCACGGCCCCGGGCGCCACCCCCGCTCCGGGCGCCACCCCCGCGCCCACGCCGGTGGCGGCCTCGCCGGGCTGCTACAGCGCCACGTCGCCGCGGCGCCTGACGCGTGCGCAGTTCGTCAATGCACTCACCGAGCTGTCGAACGCGCTGGTGCCCGACACCGGCGCCGCCGCGCGTATCCAGAAGCTCGTGATCGACACCGCGCAGTTCCCGCTCGATGCGTCGATCAACCCGGACTCGTCGCGCCACCAGGGCTACTGGCGCCTCGACCAGTCGCTCAACAGCCGGCAGGTCTCGGCCATCCACACCACCGCAGGCAAGCTGGCCGCCGACATGGCCAGCAGCGATGCGCGAGTGGCCACCATGCTGGGCAGCTGCACCGGCAGCGCAGACGACTGCATGCGCGCCTTCGTTCGCAAGGCCGGTCGCGTGCTGTTCCGCCAGCCGCTCACCGATGCGGAGGTGGAGGTGTATCGCAAGGCCGCCGGCGGCTCGGCCGACCGTGCCGCGGTGACCAAGGTGCTGGCGACCATGATCGCTTCTCCCAAGACCTACTTCGTGGTCGAGAAGGGTGTGAGCAGCAGCGGCTCCGGCACCTGCACGGCGCTCACTGCGCCCGAGCTGGCCACGCGCCTGGCGCTGCACCTGTGGGACTCGGTGCCCGACGCCTCGCTCATCGCCGATGCCGACAGCGGCGCGCTGCTCAAGCCCGACGTCTACACCGCGCAGGTGACCCGCATGCTGAAGGACCCGCGCGCCGACGTGGCGATGCGCAGCTTCTTCCGCCAGTGGTTCCGGCTCGACGAGCTGGTGGCCATGGACGGCAAGGTGGGCGACCCGAAGTTCGACGCCTTCGCCGGCAGCTTCAAGCCGCTGGCCACCACGCGCGACGCCGCCATCAACGACGTGCTCGACATGGTGTCGTACGTCGCGTCGCGCAACGGCTCGCTGCAGCAGGTGCTGACCGACCGCCATTCGTTCGCGCGCTCGGCCGATCTCGCCGCGCTCTACAAGACCAGCGTGTGGGACGGCGCTTCCGCGCCGCCCAGCTTCACCGAGCCCGAACGCGTGGGGCTGATGACGCGCATCGGCCTCGTGGCCAACGGCTCGTCGGACACCACCCTTCCGATCTCGCGCGGCATCAAGGTACTGAGCGCGCTCACCTGCCAGGCGCTGCCCGCGCCGGTGATGGACCAGTCCAACAAGGCGGCTGATCTGTCGGGCGTGCTGACCACGCGTGAACGCGTGCAGCGCGTCACGCAGATGGAAGGCACCTCGTGCGTGCAGTGCCACGAGAAGCTCATCAACCCCTGGGGCTTCGTGTTCGAAGGCTTCGACGCGCTGGGCCGCGTGCGCGGCACCGAGGTCGTGCGCAACGACAGCGGCGGCGTGCGGGGCGAGAAGCCCATCGACCCGACCGTGGTGGCCAACCTCTCGGGCATGACTTCGCGGGCGCTTTCCAACGCGGCGCAGGCGCAGCAGTACGTGCTGGAAAGCGGCCACTTCGAACGCTGCTTCGCGAAGAACTACTTCCGCTACGGCTTCGGCCGCGCCGACGTGGACAGCGACGCCGCGGTGATCGAGTCCATCCGCCAGCAGGCGGCCAGCGGCGCCAACCTGCGCAGCCTGTTCGCCTCCATCGTGATGCGCGACGAGTTCAAGTCGATCCGCCGGGAGCAGCCATGAAGCCTTACTTCGACCGTGTGTCGCGTCGCCAATTCCTGCTAGGCGCCGGCGGGGCCGCGCTGGCCGTGCCGCTGCTGCCTTCGCTGCTGCCGCGCGATGCCGAGGCCCAGACCCTGGCGCAGGCCTCGTCCGAGCGCTACTTCGTGCACATGACCACCCAGCACGGGGTGTTCCAGAGCCAGTTCTACGGCCCGCTGCTCGACGTGGCGCCCGCGCAGACCACGACCTACGGCGGCATCGGCGTGCGCAGCGCGCCGCTGAAGTCGACCACCAGCGGCGACATGGTGGTGATCAGCGAGATCCTGCAGGCCAAGGCCAGCCGGCTCACGCCGCGCATGTTGTCGTTGATGAACGTGATCAACGGCCTGGACTTCGCCACCAGCGTGGGCCACAACCGCGGCGGCCCGCTGGGCGGCGACAGCAGCAACCCGACCATCGACCAGGTGATGGCCGCCTCGCGTGCCTTCTACCCGACGAGCCCGCTGCAGCCGGCCATCGTGCGCAACCTCGTGTCGCTCGCAAAGTCCGGCTCGGGCATCGCTACCACCGAGCAGACGGCTGACAGCAACGTGAAGCTGTTCGACCGCCTGTTCAAGACCACCACCACGCCCACCACCGGCACGCCGGCCGTCGAGCAGACGGTGCTGGTGGACCGCGTGAAGGAGCACGCCGATCTCGTGATGGGCGACCCGCGCTGCTCGGCCGACTGCCGCACGCGCCTGGGCAACTACATGGACATGCTGGCCGACGTGCAGTCGAAGCTGCAGCAGACGGTGACCAGCAGCTTCACGCGGCCGACCAAGGACACCGCGACGGTGGAGTCCTCGGCCGGCTTCTACGGCCAGCCCGCGACCCAGGCCGAATGCGAGCAGCTGTGGAACGACATCATCGTGGCCGCCTTCGCTGCCGGCATCAGCCGCATCTACGTGTGCGGGCCCAACACCTACACCTTCGGCCCCGAGCCTGAGCATGCGTGGCACAACAACTATGCGCATGCGCTGGACGACCCGGCCAAGCGCGCCGGCTACAGCGCCGCCGTGCAGTTGCAGTTCGACGGTGCGCAGCTCGACATCGCGCGCAAGCTCGACCAGGTGACCACGGCCGACGGCAAGACGCTGCTCGACAAGGCGCTGGTGGCCAGCGGCCATGAACTGGGCTCGGGCGGCAACCCCGGCCACCACCACAACCGCTGCATCCCCATCGTCACCTTCGGCAACGCAGGCGGCTATTTCAAGACCGGGCTGTCGCTCGACTACCGCGACTTGAACTCCTTCAACTGGTCGTCGAATCCGCACTGGTATTCGGGCCTGCTCTACAACCAGTTCATGGGCATGGTGCTGCGCTCGATGGGCCTGCCCGCGAGCGACTACTCCACCGACAACGGTGCCTGGGGCTACCCCAGCGTGCGCGGCGCCAACGGCGACCACACCGATGCGATCTGGAACGTCGCCAAGGAGGACCTGCCGTGGCTGAAGGCATGAAGCCCTTCGCGGTGCTGGCCCGCGCACTGGTGTTCGCCGCATGCGGCTGGGCCGCTGCGGCCTCGGCGCAAGACGCGGCCAACGGCCAGCGGCTCTATGGCAACGCCGTGGTGTCGGGCAAGCAGAGCTGCTCGAACAACGCCTGCCACGGCTCGCTGCCGGGCAACCCGCAGAACCGAATCGTCGGCGGCGTCAGCGCGCCCAGGATCAAGACGGCGCTGGGCGGCGTGAGCCAGATGAGCTTCCTCTCGGGCAAGCTCACCGACTCCGAGCTCAACGACATCGCAGCCTACATCTCGGCCACGCTGGGCGGCACGCCCAGCTACATCGCGGTGAGCGGCGCGCCCTCGGTGGGCGTGTCGCCGGCCAGCCTGCAGTTCGCCAGCCAGAACATCGGCACCACCAGCGCCGCGCAGACGGTGGTGGTGAGCAACGCGACAGGTGCCGCGGGCGCGCTGATGATCAGCGGCATCGACGTCACCTCGGGCAGCGACTTCGCCGTGAGCGGCGGCAGCTGCATGGTGGGCGCCAGCGTGTCGGCCGGCGCCAACTGCAGCATCACGGTGCAGTTCAAGCCCACGGCGGTGGGCGCACGCGCAGCCAGCCTCACCGTGCGCCACAACGGCAGCGGCGGCAGCTCCACGGTGAGCCTGGCCGGCACGGCGGTGGACGAGTCGCCGGCGATGTCGCTCTCGCCCACGTCGCTGTCGTTCTCGCGCGTGGTGGGCGGCACCTCGCAGCCGCAGCGCATCACGGTCAGCAGCACCGGCACTGCGCCGCTGAAGATCTCATCGATCTCGCTGGGTGGTGCGCAGCCGGGCGACTACGCCATCGACGGCAGCTCCACCTGCGCGGCCGGCGGCAGCGTGGCCAGCGGCAGCAGCTGTTTCGTGGCCGTGAGCTTCAAGCCCACTGCGCAGGGCGCGCGCAATGCCAGCCTGGCCATCGCGCACAACGCAGCCGGCAGCTCGGCCAGCGTGAGCCTCAACGGCACGGGCAACGCCACGGCGCAACCCGGCATCGCGCTCGATGCGACCTCGCTCGACCTCGGCCAGCAGGTGGTGGGCGCCACCGGCGCGGCCAGGACGTTGACGCTCACCAACAACGGCGAGTCCGGCCTGTCGTTCACGGCCATCCGTGTGATCGGCACCGATGCGGCGGAAGTAGTGCTGGGCGGTACCTGTGCCGTGGGCGCGGTGGTTCCGATGGAGGGCAGCTGCACCGTCACCGCAGCGCTCAAGCCCGTCACGCTGGGCAGCAAGTCGGCCACCATCGAGATCGCCTCCAACGCACCCAGCGGCACGGCGTCCATCAGCCTGGCGGGCAGCGGCATCAACGCACCGCAATCCGAAGTGAGCCTGTCGCAGGTGGCGCTGGGCTTCGGCGCGGTGAAGCTGGGCACCAGTTCCACGCCCCGCGTCATCACGCTCACCAACACCGGCACCGGGCCGCTGGCCGTCACCGGCATCGAGAGCAGCTCGGCCGAGTTCTCCGTGACGCACGACTGCCCGGCCAGCCTGGCGGTCAAAGCTTCCTGCAAGCTCAACGTGGTGTACCGGCCGGCCGTGGCGAATGCGGCGGAGTCCATCCTCGTCGTCACCGACGCACCGAGCTCGCCGAACTCCATCGTGCTCACCGGGTTGGGCACCACGGCGGATCTGCCCACGCTCGCGTGGCAGGGCAGTACCACGTCGCTGAGCTTCGCCTCCACCGCGGTGGGTTCGGCTTCTGCGAGCCAGAGCCTGGTGCTGGTGAACCAGGGCCCGGGCTCGGTGACGCTGGGCACGGCCGGCGTGTCGGGTGCGGACGCATCGTCGTTCACCGTGACGGCCGGCAGCGGCTGCACGGCTGGCGCCACGCTGGCGCAAGGTGCGAGCTGCATGCTGCAGGTGGGCTTCGTGCCCGGTGCTTCGGGTGTGCAGTCGGCCATGCTGCAGGTCGCCTCCGACGGCACCGCGCCGCCCGACGTGCAGCTTTCCGGCACCGGGGTGGGCGCAAGCGGGGGCAATGGCGGCGACAGTGGCGGCGGCACTGGTGGTGGCACCGGCGGCGGCTCGACGGGCGGCGGCAGCCTGGCCACGAGCGCCGTCATGCTCGACTACCGCTCCATCGGGCTGAAGACCGGCCAGCGTTCCGAACCGCTCTCGGTGCTGGTGCGCAACACCAGCGCGGCCACGGCCACGATCTCGGCGGTCACCACCACCGGCCCGTTCGTCCTCACCGACAACCAGGCGGCCGATGCGTGTCGCAGCGTGCCGTGGACGCTGCCGCCCGGCGCGAGCTGCACCGTCACGGTGGTCTATGCGCCCGGCACCTCGGGCGACAGCTCGGGCGTGCTCACCGTGCAGTCGGCCAGCGGCCAGAAGAGCGAAGTGATGCTTGCCGGCCAGGCCACCACCGAGATGACCAACGTCGGCGGCGGGGCGATCGAGCCCGTGCTGCTGCTGTGGCTTGCGTTGATTGCCGCGGCGGTGTTCGTGCTGCGCGGCAACCGTGTTCAAACACCCACGAATCGATCGAAGGAGCTTCCCAATGCATAAGAACTGGTACCGCGCCGCGGTGATGTTGGCCGTGAGCCTGTTGACCAGCGCGGTGGCCTGGGCTGCCGAACCCGGCCAGCCGGCTCCGCTGTTCGATCTGCCCGGTGCGAAGGGCCAGGTGGCCCTGCAGCAGCTCAAGGGCAAGGTGGTCTACGTGGACTTCTGGGCCTCGTGGTGCGGCCCGTGCAAGCAGTCCTTCCCGTGGATGAACGAGATGCAGGCCAAGTACGGCCCGCGCGGCTTGCAGATCGTGGGCGTGAACCTCGACGCGAAGACCGCCGATGCCGAGAAGTTCCTGGCCGACGTGCCGGCCAGGTTCACCGTGGCCTTCGACCCCAAGGGTGACACCGCCAAGCGCTACGCCATCAAGGGCATGCCCAGCTCGGTGCTGGTGGGCGCCGACGGCAAGGTGGTGAAGGTCCACGCCGGCTTCCGCGAAGAAGAACGCAAGGCCCTCGAAGAGGCGATCGTGGCCGCACTGGCTGCGCAATGAAGGGAACCATGAGCAAGCGCAAAGACAGCAGCGACGCGTTGGGAGCAGTCGCGAAGAAGTTGGGCCGCCTCGCCGCGGCCGGCTCGGCACTGGTCGCTCTGGCCGCAACGAGCGGCTGTGCCGCCATCTATCAACCGCCGCAGCCCTGGGAGAAGGGCAACCTTGCCAAGAAGGAAATGACGATGAGCGCCGACGTGCTCGACCAGAGCTACGTGCAGCACATCTACACCAGCAAGGAAAACGCGACGGGCGGTTACGGTGTTGGGGGAGGCGGCTGTGGCTGCAACTGATCTCCAACGCGAAGGCGAAGGCGTTGCCCCGCAGCAGGGCAAGGTGCTCGGCAGCATCGTGCTGGCCGCACTCGGCCTGCCGGGGGTGCTGCCCACGGCAGCGCATGCGCAGGGCGCGCCCGAGCAGGGCATCGTGTCGCTGCGCTACCTGCACTACGAAGACCGCCAGAAGGTGCGCACGCGCTACCCGGACTACACCGGCAACGAGTCCGGCACGTTCGACCGCATCAAGGTCGATGCGCCGTCGCTCTACGTGCTCGCGCCCATCGGCAGCCGCTGGTCGCTCGAAGGCTCCCTGGTGCACGACAGCGTTTCGGGCGCCACGCCGCGCTACTACTCGTCGGTGTCCGGTGCCACCGTCGACAAGGGCATGAACGACGAGCGCACCGCCGGTGACGTGAAGTTGATGCACTACTTCGACCGCGCTGCGCTCGGCGTGGGCGTGAGCCACTCCACCGAGCACGACTACAAATCCAACGCGTACTCGCTGGACGGTCGCATTTCGACCCCAGACAACAACACGACCTTCAACCTGGGGCTGGGCGGCTCGAACGACACGATCAGCTCGAGCAACGACCCCGACCTGCTCAAGAAGAAGCGCACCGCCGAGATCATGGCGGGCATCACGCAGGCGC
>CAMLLU010000111.1 GCA_946480925.1 uncultured Rivibacter sp. | reverse complement strand
GCTGCCAGCTGTACTGGATCTTGATGCGCAGGTCGCGGTCGGTCGTGATCGCTTCACCGTCGAGCCCGACCACGATGGCGGTCTGCAGGCCGGGGGCGCTGGGGCGGCGCTGGAACGCGGGCACGACGGGCACGACCGCTTGGACTGCACTGAAGTGGTTCTGGTAGCTGCCGGCTTCGAGGTCCGGCGCGTCGAGCAGGCGGGCGGCCTGGGCGCCCAGGTTGTTGGCCGCTTCGTGTTCGATGGCCAGCACGACGAAGCGCGCGTCGTCGCGGGCGTGCTGGCCGTGCAGCAGGGCGTGGGTGACGCCCGAGGTGCCGTAGACCGGGTGATCCCCGAGCGTGAACTCGGCAAAGGGCGTGAGGCTGCGCACGTTGGCGTCGCCGTCGAAGGTCTTGAGGCCTTGTTCGTGGGCCTGCAGGGCCAGCAGCGCGGCGCGGCCGGCTTCGGCGTTGCTGGCATACAGGCGCTCGCCGCTGCCGGAATAGGTCTCGAGCGGGCCGATCTCGCCCTGCGGCAGCACGCTGGTTTCCTGGGCGCTGGGGCCGGCGAGTGGCTGGTAGTCCCAGCTGCCCAGGCTGACGGCGTTGGGCTGCACCTGACGGTGGGCGGCGAAGGCGGTGATGGTGTCGGCGTGGGGGCCGAGCAGTGCCTGCATGGGGCTGCTGCTGCCCTGCACGGGCCGGCTGAAGCGGATCGAGCCAAGGTCGGGGCGCTTCGCCGTGCGGTCGGTGATGACGAGGCAGTGGCGGGCCTGCCTACCTTGCGCGGGCACGCCGTGCTCGAAGTGGTAGCTCAGGCCCGCTTCGGCCAAGAGGCGGGCGAGGAAGTCGAAGTCGCTCTCGTTGTATTGCGTCTTGATGGCAAAGCGCGGCAGGGGCTCGGTGACCTCGGCACGCCAGTTCGCCTCGTCGTAGTCGCGGAACAGGTCGGCCACGATCTCCAGCACGTCCATGTCCTGGTAGAGGAAGCTGTCGCGGGTGTGCTGCAGGAAACACGGCCAGGGCTGCAGCGTGAGGCGGCAACGGGCCATGCCCCCGTCGCTGCCCAACTCAGAGGCCTCCATCACGTAGCCATGCCAGGGGCGCAACGAGCCGTCGGCGCAGGTCAGGTGCAGCGTGACTTCGGTGCCGATCAGCGGCGTGAGGTCGAGGTGGGCGTTGACCGACAGGCAGTCGATCTCGAAGGCGCCGAGGGTGTTGACGCCTTCGGTGCCGTGCACGCGCTCCACCACGAAGGGGTTGCCGGGCAGCGGGGTGTCGATGGACAGCAGGCGCTTGTGCTGGCTGGGCAGGCCCTGCAACAGCGCAGAGACGAGTTCGGCGCGTGCGGCGGCGCCGTCGATGGGCGGAAGCAGCATGGAGATCCTCCCTGGATCGCGCGTTGTGGGTTATTCGAAGTGCGCGCGATTCTGCCGGTGTGCCGAGCGCCCCCGGTTCCTCGACTTCAAGGAGGTTGCGTCAAAAGGTAAGCGGGAGGGAAGGCCCCTCCCGCGAAAGCCCGGAACAGTTCTCAGGCAACCGCTCGACTGGCACGCGCCGCAGTGTCCACGAAGCGGCTTCCGGTTGCGTGGTGCTGTCCATCCACCATGCAACCGACGTTCTCGTGGACCCCGCAGCAAGCCGGGCGGTGGCCGGGAACCGGAGGCTGGTGCCGCGTCAGGCGGCGGCGGCAAACGGGTGGGCGGCGGAACTCTTCTTGGCCACCACTTCCTTCGCGCTGGGCTCGCCTTTCACTGCACGGGCGATGGCCTCTTTCGTGGCGCGGTAGTTGTAGTCCTGGATCTTCTGGTCGTTGTCGGCGAGCCAGTGGATGAACACGCCCACGCAGACGAAGAGGTTGTCGGCCTCGTCGGCCGGAATGGTGCCGTCTTCCACGCTGTCGGCCACGGCCATGGCGACCGCGCGCTGCGCGGGGCCGAACATCTGCACCGCCTGCTTGGCGCCCTTGATCGTGACCTTGTTGAACATCACGGTCGCGGGCTTGGTCAACAGGTTGGGTGCCACCACCGCCAGCAGGGACGTGAAGCCGTCCTTGTTGTTGGTGAGCGCGTTGGCGAACGCCGTTTCAACGGGGCTGCCGCGGGGGCCGATGATCAGGTCGATATGGGCAACTTCGTTGCCGTCGCCGACCAATGACTCACCGACGAGCATGCGGTCGATCTTTGCCATGGCTGGGTCTCCATCAATGGTGGAACAACTTGTGAGAACGAGCGCCCGTACTGCTGCGCCGAAGCAGCAGATATCACTTTCCGTGCCATGAGGACGGCGGGGCGGGCTCATCGCGACCCAAGGGGCGCTCCGTGGCCACGGCAGCGAGAAGGAGGCTGGCCACGGTGAGGTCTGCGCTGGTGCCGGGGTTGATGCCTGCGGCCTTGAGCGCTTCGTCCCACGCGGCGAAGGCCGCATCGCCGTCCAGCGGCTCGCCATGTGCCGCGCGCTCGTGCCAGGGCTGCGCTTGGCGCATGACACTGTGTGCCGCGGCGTCGCCGAGTTTTCGAACAATGTGTGAGTCGGGCCACCCGGCCATGAAGGCGAGGAAGGTGCGCTGCACGGCGGCGGTGGTGCCCAGCGCGGGGTAGGCCAGGCAGGCGGGCAGGCCGGTGTCGAAGAGATCGGCGAAGCCGTTGGCGTATTGCCGCGCGATGCTGTCGCGCCCGGCGGCCAGCGCCATGGCGCTGCGCAGGTCGATGCTGGGTGGGTGCGCTACGTCCTGCTCGGGTGCGCGGCCCAGGCCGCCGGGGTTGGCGCACGCGATGGCGCGATAGGCGGCTGCGGCGTCGCTTACCGTCAACGCTGCGAGCTCGTCTTGCACCGCGGCGCGCAAGGCCTCGGTGCCGGCGTGCGGCTGCCACCGATCGAGTGCCGCTGCGATCGGCGCGCACAGCAGCACGATGCCGAGGTTGGTGTTGCAGCCGGCCACTTCCACCGAGGCAGCCACCGCGCCCTCGATGCGCTGCCCCACCGGCAGGCCGTGCTCGAACAGCGCGTGCTGAGCTGCCTCGGCACTGGCGATGAACTGCGAGGCCTGCATGCCGTGGCCGGGCGAGGCGAGGCTCACGTTGCCGGGCTTGCGCACCTGCACGTCGAGCCGGCAGGCCTGCAGGAAGGCTTGGCGACCGTGTTCGACTGGATGTCTCATGGGCGCACTCCCCGTGCGGCGGTGCTATGCGCTGTCGGCCTGCCGCGGCGTCACGGCCGCCAGCTTGCGGTCGAGCAGGTCGTCGACGATGGCGCGCGCGATGTTGAAGCTCGTCACGCGCTGCAGCCCGTGCCATGCGGCCACGCCGTTCACTTCGAGCACGGTGATGCCGCCGGGTGCGTCTGCCGAGGGCATGAGGTCGATGCCGGCGTAGTCCATCTGCAGGGCCTCGGCCGCGCGTTGCGCGAGCTGTGCGAGTGCCGGCGTCAACTCGGCGCGTTCGCAACGCGCGCCCTGGGCCACGTTGTGCACCCAGTGGTGGCTCACGCGCCGCATTGCGGCCACCGCCCGGCCGCCCACTACCAGCACGCGCCAGTCGTAGCCGGGTTGCTCCACCGGCGGCACGAAGCGTTGCAGGTAGGCGAGCGAGCCGTACGCCAGGTCGTCGAGGCCGGGCAGCGCGTGGTGCTCGCCGTTCACGTGGCCCAGCAGGCGTAGCCCCTTGCCTTGCGAGCCGAACAACGGCTTCTGCACCACGGCATGGCCCGCCGCGCTTTCACGCATGACGATGCGCTGCGCCTGCGCGGCCGATTCGGTGGCCCAGGTGGGCGGCACCGGAATGCCGGCCGCATGCAGCAGCAGGCTGGTCATCGACTTGTCGACGCTGCGCTCGATGGCGCGCGCGTCGTTGTAGACCGGCACGCCGAGCTCGCGCAGCGCATGCAGCACGCCCAGCCGCTTGGTCACCTGCTCGAAGCTGCCGCCCGCAATGCCGCGCACCAGCACCGCATCGGGCAGCGTGCGCGCAAAGCCCGGAAGCACGAGGCCGTGCCAGCTGGCGGCGGTGTCGATGTGGCAGTCGGCGAGGTCCACACAACGCCCTTCGGCGCCGCGCTCGCGAAGTGCCTTCTGCAGCTGGCGGGTGTGCCAGCCCACTTCGTCGGCCGCGATGAGCACATGGCGCACCCCGCTCGCCGAGTACGGCGATCGACCCTCCGGGAGGGGCGGGCCTTGTTTGTGACTGCCCGGCACGGCGGCCCGTGACGTCATGACGCCCGCCACAGCTTGTTGAGCAACGCCATCTCCAGCCGACCCGCCTGCCAGGTCTTGCCCGAATCTAGGTTGCTCACCCACACCTCGGCCGGCGCGAACAGGGCGCCGTCGATCCTGTAGAAGTCGAAGCCGGCCTCGGCAAAGATCTCCGCGAAGCTGCGGCCGTGGTCGCGCGAGTTGCACGAGGGCAGCTGCTCGGCCAGGCGCTGTGCTTCTTCGTCGCTGCCGCGCACGCTCAGGTGCACGCGGCCGCCGTAGAGGATGGCGTCGTTGGTGCGGCCCATGGCGGTCATGCCGTCGGGGCTGGCCACGGGCAGCGGTGCGCTGGCCGTGCCGTCGACCACGTGGTGCAGCGCGAAGCCCAGCTGGTGTGCCTTGTGCAGCGCCACTTCGAGCACGCGGCCCACCACCTGCGTGGTGCCGGCCGCGCTGGTGGTGGGCGTGAGCACGAGCGTCAGCTCTTCGGCGCGCAGGCCGCAGTCGCGCAGCACCTTGTCGATGACCACCTGCGGCGGCTCGCGGTCCACTTCCAGCACCAGCACGCCGCAGTCGGTGCGGTCGCGGTAGCCGAGCTCGGTGTAGAGGTCTTCCTTGGCGGCCAGCGCGCGGGCCGGGCCCGAGCCCAGTGAAAAGAACTTCTTGCCGCCGGTCTCTTCCTTGCTGGCCGAAAGGCTCCAGCCGGCGTACTGGCTGGCCAGGCAGGCCAGCGCGGGTTGCGAGCTCGTCACTTCGATCCAGGTGGGCCAGTCGTGCTCGGGGGCGGCGCGCAGCCGCACCTTGCCCAGGCCGCCCATGCACACGCGCGCCACCAGCACGCCGGCCGCCACGCTGCCGGGCACCTGCACGCCGGCGTCGACGATGCGTGGGCCGCCACTGGCCTGCCGCACGCCGATGCCGAGGGCCGATGCCTCGGCGACCAGGCGCTCGACCAGCGGCCGCGCGCCCTGGTTGACGCTCAGGTGGCCGGGTTCACCCGGCGCGGGGTAGGCCGTCGTGGGCGTGTTCATGCGCGCTCTCTTTCTTGCTGATCGGAGACTGGTCCGGAAACCGGCCTGGAGACCAGGCGCAGCACGGCCTGGTGTTGACGTGTGAGGCCGGCGCGTACCGACGCCGTACCGGCACCAGCGGCACCGGTGGCACTCACGCTGCACAGAGGCTCGCCAGCCGCAAAAGAAGCGGCGCCGTGCGGAACGTCGTGCGTGTCGGGGTGGCTGGCCAGCGCAGCGGCCTGCTCCGAGGCCAGCTGCACGTCGCGTTGCGTGAACACGATCTCGTGGCCGCGCAGTTGGGGCGCCGGCAATGGCTCGCTGGGCAGCGTGCGCTGCCGGCAGGCCTGCACGTGCCAGCGCATCAACGGCAGGTGGGCGTGCAGCGCCATGCTGGCCGAAGGCCGCGGGTTCACTTCGAGCAGCGCATAGCCCTGGGGCCCGGTGCGCAGGAAGTCGAGGCTGCACAAGCCCAGCAGGCCGAACTCCGCGGTGAGGCGGCTCGCCGCTTCGCGCAGCGTTGCATCCAGCGCAGGCGGCAGCCGCATGGGGCCGATCGCGCCGCAGTACACGAAAGGGCGGCTCCACATCGGGCGCACGATCAGCTCGTGAAAGCCGAGCACTCGGGCCTCGTGGCCGTTGCCGATGAAGAGGGCCGACATCGGCGTGCCCTCGAGCCGCCGCTGGTAGTAGCCCCCGGGCGTGGGGTTGCGCATGGCGTCGGCCTCGCGGATGTGCGTGCCGCCGGTGCCGTCTGCCCGCTTGTAGAGCCAGCCGGCTGCGGGGGGCGGCGGGCTGTAGCGCACTTCAGGGTGCGCCAGCCCGTGCACCGCGAGGAAGGAAAAGAAAACACGCGGGTCGCGCAAGCGCCGCACGGCCCCGGGCGGTGTGCCCAGCAGCGGCAGCGTTTGCGCACCGGCTTCCAGCAGGTCGGCTTGCGCTTCGAAGCCGCTGCCGGCCACCCAGCCCAGCACGTCGCCGCGTTGCGACAGCTGTGCGAGCGCGGCCAGCGTGCGTTGCGCATCGAGCTTCAGTTCACTCGGGGCGCCGATGGGTTGCCAGTGCGTCGAGGCACGGCGCGTGTCGGCATCGCCGAAAGCGTCGAGCGCGATGGGGCCGTAGCCGTCGCGGGCCGCTGCTTCGGCCATCAGGCGGGATGAGAGGCCGGCGACGACGAGCTTGCCCATGGCCGGGCTATTGCGATTCAGCCAGCACCTCGCCGGCCAGCTCGAAGGCTTCTGGGAAGCTCAAGGTCACCGGCTTCTCTGCCGCGCGCATGCGCTGCAGCAGGCGGTGCTGCACCTGGTACTTCACGTTGCCCACCGCGAGCGCGCCGATGCCCACGGCCCGCGTGCCCGAGAGCGGCTTGCCGTCGTCCATGACGCCCACGCCGGCAATGCCCTCGGGCGGCACGGCGTTCACGTCGGCCGCCACCAGCAGGTGCGAGCCGGCGGCCACGAGGTCGGTGGCACTGAGCACCTGCACGCCGGCCGCGGCGGTGCCCAGCACCACGTCGGCCTCGGCCAGTGCGGCGCGCAGCTCGCCCGACGTGTGGCTCGATGCGGCGGCCAGCTGCACGTCGAAGCGCCGGCCGGTTTCTTCGGCGGCCTGCCGGGCGGTGTCGATGCCCTTGTGGCTGCCCAGCCGCACCGTGGCGCCTTGCCGCGCCGCCAGCACGCCGGCAATGCGGCCCACCGTGCCGGTGCCACCCAGGATCAGCACGCGCCTGCCCGCGAGGCCGCTGCCATGCGCGCCCTGCAGCTTCGCCTGCACGCAGGCCACCAGCGCGGCCGCGGTGGTGTACGAGCCGCTGGGGTCGGCAAACACCGACACCACGAAGGGCGGCACCATGGCCTTGCGCGCGGCGTCGAGCATGTCTGCGGCCTGCAGCACGTCGCGCCCGCCGATGAACAGGCCCGTGCGCGCCACGCCCTTGGGGCCGCGCGAAAAGATGGCGTCTTGCGTGAGGCCGGGCGTGGCTTTGGTGTCGATGCCGCAATAGGGGACGATGACCTGGTAGCCCGCGTCGGCAGCCATGTTGACGTCGAACGGGCTGATGTGCGTGCCCGGGGTGAGCATGTGCAGGATGTAGGGGCGTTCCATGTTGAGGGCGGTCATGCAGTGGACTCGGTCGGTGCGTCAGTGATACAGGCCGGGCGAGGGCGGCCGCACGCTGATGGCGGCGCCGGCGTTGCGGCCGCGCACGGCCTGCAGCACCAGCGGGGCATCGGCCATGCCCGCGCGCTGGGCGGCGCGCACGAGCGTTTCTGCTTCGGCCGCCGAAGGCACGATGGCAAAGCCCGTGGGGCCCCATGAGCTCTGGCCCAGCGCCGCGCGGGTGTGCTCGCCGGCCCAGCCCATGAAGCGTGCGACTGCCGGGCTCGTGTAGGCGCTGCCGCCCTGGGCCGGCGCGAAGTGCGCGCCCAGCAGGTGCTGCATGCACGTGAGGCCTTCGGCAAAAGCATCGAAGTCGCCGCTGGCCGCTCCGGGCAGCACCTGCATCAGCAGGCGGTGGCAGATCTCGGCGGCCGCTTCGCGCGGAAACGGCGGCAGTGCGGCGATGGCCTGTTTTTCATCGGCGCCTGAAAGCCCGGTGTGCAGCGGGTCCATGGCCAGCACGATGCGCCACGGTTCGGGAAAGTCCAGCCGTGCGGTGAGCGGCGCGGGGCTGCGGTCGGCACTGGGGCCGCCGTCGAGCAGCAGCCCGCCGCGGTCGAAGCCGGCGATGCCCACGCCCGAGCGCAGGCCACGGCCCAGGCTCGTCGCGATCTGTTGCGTTGAAAGCCCAATGCCATGCAGCTGCGCATAGGCGCGGCCAATGGCCAGCGCGAGCTGCGTGCCGGAGCCGAAGCCCGCATGCGGCGGCAGCAGCCGCGCGAGGTGCAGGTGCAGCGGCTTGTCGATGGCCGTGTGGTGGCGCAGCGCGGCCAGGTGCTCGGCGGCGCGTGCGAGGTCGGCCTCGGCGATGCCCCGCGCGGCGCTGATCTCGTCGCGCGCCGCGGGCGAGAGCTGCACCACCGTTTCGAACTCGTCGATCACGAGGCCCAGGCTGCCGAAGCGCCGGCCCAGGGTGGCCGAAGGGTCCAGGAAGCCCAGGTGCAGCCGCCCGGGGGCGCGCACCGTCACGCGTAGCAGCTGCGCTTCATGCCGCTTGAGCGCTGCTGGTGGATGCTGCGCTGCATCGAGGCCGTTGTGCGGCTCGGCATCGACCGTGGGGCAAGAGCGGTTGACGATCACGACAGGCAGCCTCGCGACTTGGACGTGGAATTGGAACCCTTCCATGCAAGGGCTGTTCCGCACGCGGCGTTTGGCGTGGTTGTTGCTGGAAGGGCATGCCGAGCCATTGCCCCCTGCGCCGGAACAAGGACACAGTGTCACGGTGCGCCTGCGGGCACGCCCGCAAGTTGTTCCAGAGGCAAGGGATGCCGCTATGGATTCCCCTGGGGCCCAGCAGTACGATCCGCGCCGGAGGCGGGGCAATCAGTTCGGTGGGGGACAACACATAAAAGAGGAGACGTCCGCCACAGGCGGATAGAAAGGACTGCGATGCCCACCAGCCGTCCGTACGACGGGGTGCAGGGTTCCGACCGCAAGCGTGAGCGCGAGCTCAGCTTCGGCCATTCGCCCACCAGCGTGCTGCTGCCGCCGGATCCGGCGCACGTGGACGCCATCCGGAGGTCTCATGAGCGTTGCGCCGCGCTCGGGCTCTCGCGCATCGACAGCGGCGACTACACACCGCTACCCGGCGCCGACCTCACCGTGGCCCTTGAACGCAACAAGCGCCTGTGCACGCATGCCGTGCCGGTGATGGACCTGCTGCTCGAGCAGATCCTCACCACCAAGAGCATGGTGGTGCTGGTCGATGCGCAAGGCACGCTGCTGCATTCGGTGGGCGATGCGGACTTTCTCGAACGTGCCTCGAAGATCGCGCTGGCGCCGGGCGTGAACTGGTCCGAAGCGAGCAAGGGCACCAACGGCATGGGCACCGCGCTCGTCACCGAGGAGCCCATCCTCGTGCATGCCGACGAGCACTTCATCCATGCCAACGACTTTCTCACCTGCTCGGCCGCGCCCATCTTCGACCCGCGCGGCAACGTGCTGGGCGTGCTCGACGTGACGGGCGACCACCGCTCGTACCACACCTACACGATGGGCCTGGTGAAGATGTCGGCCCGCATGATCGAGAACCACTTCTTCACCGACGACTTCCGGCATGCGTTGCGGCTGCACTTCCACGTGCGGCGCGAGTTCATCGACACGTTGATGGAGGGCATCCTCGCGGTGGGGCAGGACGGCCGCATCGTCGGCGCCAACCGCAGCGCGCTCGACCAGCTGGGCCTGAGCGCGGCTGCCGTGCGCATGAACAGCGTGGTGAGCCTGTTCGGCGTGAGCCTGGGTGCCATCGTCGAGCATTGCCGTTGCGCGGCCGGCACGCCCATGGCGTTGACGCTCAGCAACGGCTTGCAGCTGCACGCGCGCGTACGGCTCGACTGGCCGGTGTGGCATGCGCTGGGTGGCGTCGGCACGGGTGAGCCTGTGGCGGAGGCCGTGCCTGCCGGCAAAGGCATTGCATCGAACACGGCCACGGCGCCGATGGCCGCGGCAGAAGGCAGCACCGGGCAGCGGCAGGCGGCCGAAGCAGGTCCTGCGACCTCGGGCCTGGCCTACCTGCAGACCGGCGATCCGCAGATGGAAGCGGTGGTGAGCAAGATCCGCCGTGCGCTCGACCGCGACATCTCGATGCTCATCCTCGGTGAAACGGGCACGGGCAAGGAGCTGCTGGCGCGCGCCATCCACCACGATTCAGCGCGGGCCGACAAGCCCTTCGTGGCCGTGAACTGCGCTTCCATACCCGAGACGCTGATCGAGGCCGAGCTGTTCGGCTACGAAGAGGGCGCCTTCACCGGCGCGCGGCGCAAGGGGGGCGTGGGGCGCATCCTGCAGGCGCACGGCGGCACGCTCTTTCTCGACGAGATCGGCGACATGCCGCTGGCCCTGCAGGCGCGGCTGCTGCGCGTGCTGCAGGAGCGGCAGGTCTCGCCGCTGGGCAGCACCAAGTCGGTGGTGGTGGACGTGTCCATCATCAGCGCCACGCACTGCAACCTGCGCGAGATGGTGGAGCAGCACGCCTTCCGCGAAGACCTGTACTACCGGCTCAACGGCCTGTCGGTGAAGCTGCCGGCCCTGCGCGAACGCACCGACCTGATGAGCATCGCGCAGAAGATCCTGCGCACCGAATGCAACGGCCGCCCGCCCGCGCTCGATGCCGACGTGCAGCGCCTCATCGAGCGCTACCACTGGCCCGGCAACATCCGCCAGCTTTCCAACGTGCTGCGCGCAGCCGCGGTGATGGCCGGCGGCGAGCGCCTCATCACGCGTGCCCACCTGTCGGACGACTTCATCGAAGACGCCGAACGCGCGATCGCGCGCCAGTCGGCGCAGATGGCCGTGCCGGGCATGGGCGCGCACGAAGCCGCAGCCTGGCTCAACGCGGCAGCCTATGCGCGCAGCGCGGTGCCACCGGCCGAACCGCAAGCCGCTGCCGAGCCCGACGCGACGGCCACGCTCGAAGAGCTGGAGCTGCAGACCATCCAGCGCGTGGTGAAGGAGCTCAACGGCAACATCTCGCTGGCGTCGAAGCGGCTGGGGATCAGCCGCAACACGATCTATCGCAAGCTGCGTCGCTGCTGAAGGAGGGGGAGCCAGACGTTCTGGGCGCATCCCAGGGCTGGGCTGTACCCAGCCCGCCGCCAGAGCGGCGTAGCCATCGGCGGAAGCAAAAGGCAAGACCTAACAGGCTGTTGAAAAAGGACTGCGAGTGGATCGCGAGGCCCATTTCAAATGGGTCATTGAACCCTTGGTTCGCTCGAGAAAGGCGCGCAGAACGCGTTCTACGAGGTCGTCCAGTATTGCGAACAAGACATCATCCGGACACCTGTCCCGATCTTCAGCTTCGTTCAGTGCCTGGGACAGTACTTTGTGCTGGATTTCGTTTATTGCAGCGCCCATCGCGCTCGCTAGATGTGCGAGTACACCAAGAACCGAAACCGTGCTACTCACCGGCCATCAGCCGGACGCGCTCATCGTCGTCGCTGCGCAGGTTCAGCAGGGCCCCTCGGATGCGTCTTGTTTGTTTGAGCCGTGTGAGAGCAAAAGCAATGGACGCTCGAACTTTGGCGTTGGGATCATCGGCTGCCAGCAGTAACGTGTCGGCTTCAGTTGATGCAGCAAGGTGCCCCAGTGCGGCAGCTGCTGCGGATCGAACATCAGCAGATGAATCACCAGATAGCGCAGCTTTGAGTAGCGGAAGGCTCTCTTCTCGGTATGGGCAACCGGGTGCTCCGAGCTGACCAAGCAGGAAGCATCCAATTTCCCTCAGATGGGCCTTCTTCTTTGAAAGCAGGTGCTTTGCGACATGAAAGGATTCGCGCTCGCCGCGTGTTTGAAGCTCGCGAGCCACGGCGGTCCGAACAATGTGATTCGCATCCCCTAGCAATGGATGCAGCGCTGGAGTTGGGTACTTCTTTAGTGCTCCGTAGATCAATGTGCGAAGCGCACTTCCTGATTTGTCGACACCTGCATCGATCATCTTCCTCTTCCTCCTTTGCCATGTCGGGAGCCTCTACACCCCCATGCTTTCTCTGTCGCTTTTACGCGGGCCGGAGAATAGTTGCCAGCATTTTTCCTAACAGGCTGCTGAAATACCGTGCGTCGACTCAAGCTGCAGCCCGGACGCTGG
>CAMLLU010000110.1 GCA_946480925.1 uncultured Rivibacter sp. | reverse complement strand
GCCGTCTGCACCATCTTCATCTGCGCCTCAAACTGCCGAGCCGCAGCAATCATCGCCACCATCGTCTCCACCGGGCTCACGTTGGACCCCTCCAACGCCCCATCCTGCAACCGTGCATTCGGATCCGCCGGCAAGTCCCCCTCAGGCGCACGGAACAACCCATCAGTGCCCCGCTCCAGCGGCGCCTCCGGCGTCACCAGCTTCAGCCGCCCCACCGGCAACACCGTGCCATTGGGCTGCTTCACCGTCACCGTGCCATCCGGCGCGATCGAAGGCGTGGTGTTGGTCGGCAGCGTGATCGGCCCGCCGTCGCCCAGCACGGTCAAGCCGTTGCCGCTCGTCACCAGCACGCCTTCGGCGTTCACCTGCAGCGAGCCCGCACGCGTGTAGGCCTCGGTGCCGTCCAGCCCCTGCACCGCCAGCCACGCATTGCCCTGCATCGCGACGTCGAGGTTGCGGCCGGTCGCCGTCACGGTGCCCGCGTCGGGGTTGTAGCCCGTGGTCGTTTCGAGCGCGTACACGCGGGTCGAGGCCCCATCGCCTTGCACCGGCACGGCGCGAAACGCCTGCAGCTCGGCACGAAAGCCCACCGTCGAGACGTTGGCGAGGTTGTTCGACAACACCTCCTGGCGCTGCATCGTCGCCTTCGCGCCCGACATCGACAGATAGATCATCCGATCCATGTTTGCTCGCTCTCTGCGTTCGCTCGCAGTGGCTGGTCACTACCTGAGGTTGACCAGCGTCTGCAGTACCTGGTCCTGCGTCTTGATGGTCTGCGCATTGGCCTGGTAGTTGCGCTGCGCGGTGATCATGTTCACCAGCTCGGCGGTGAGGTCCACGTTGGACTCTTCCAGCGCGCCGGCCTGCAGCGCGCCCATGTTGCCGTCACCCGGCACGCCCACCACGGCATCGCCCGAGGCATAGGTGGCGTTCCATGCGTTGCCGCCCATGGGCTGCAGGCCCTGCGGGTTGCGGAAGGTGGCGATCTCGACCTGGCCGGCCGGCTGCGACTGGCCGTTCGAGTAGCGGGCCATGATGATCCCGTTGCCCTCGATCGTGATGCTCGTCAGCTGGCCCGGTGCATAGCCGGTCTGCGTGAGGTCGGTGACGCCGAAGCTCGAGCCGTATTGTGTGGCGCTGCTCATGTCGAACGGAATGGCCAGCGGCGTGGCGATCAAGGCGCCCGACGAATTGGTGAGGCCGGCCGGGATGTTGATCGTGGGCGGGTCGGGCACGAAGGTCGGCGCCGTGCCGCTGGCGTTGAAGGTCGCCGAAGTCACGGGCAGCGGCGCGGCCGCGGTGCCGTTGACGGTGCTGCCGTTGGCGGTGACGTACACGTCCCAGGTGCCGTTGCCAGTCTTCTGGAAGTAGTAGGTCAGCGAAATGTCCTGGCCCAGCGCGTCGTAGGCCGTCACCGACGTGGCGTTGTTGTAGGTGGTGGGGTCGTTGAAGTCGATGCCGCCCGCGGCCGGCTGCGTGACGGCCGCGCGTGAATCGAGGTTCAGCTCCATCGTGATGTCGTCGGTGGCGCGCGGTGCGATGCCCACCGTGGGCAGCTGGATGGGCGTGGCCTGCGCAGGCACGATGTTGCCGGTCGCGTCGGCGCGGTAGCCCAGCAGGCGCTGGCGCTGGTTGTTGACGATGTAGCCCTCGCGGTCGATCTTGAACTGGCCGTTGCGCGAGTACATCGTCGGGTTGACGCCGTCGCTCACCTGGAAGAAGCCCGCGCCGTTGATGGCGATGTCCATCGGGTTGTCGGTGGTGGTCACGTTGCCCTGCGTGAACTGCTGCGCCACCGCGGCCACCTGCACGCCGATGCCCACGCTGCTGGTGCCGGCGCCGTTCATCGAGTTGGCGTACACGTCGGCGAACTCGGCGCGCGCGACCTTGGAGCCGTAGGTGTTGGCGTTGGCCACGTTGTTGCCGATGACGTCGAGGTTGCGGCTCGATGCGCTCAGACCCGAAAGACCTTGCTGGAAGCCCATGGTGATTCCTTGTTGATGCCTGTGTTGTCTTGGTTGCTGCGGCGGCGGTTCAGGAGAACGCCTTGATGTCGCTGTAGGCCACGGTGCGGCCGCCCAGCAGTTCGAGCGAAAGCTTGTCGCCGGTGGTGGAGACGGCGTTCACCACGTCGCCGACCAGCGGCGTGGCGGGCACCTTCGCGGCGCCCGTCGTGGCCGTCACGCGAAAGCGCAGGCCGCTGTTGTCGGTCACGCCGGTGGCGGTCCATTCGAAGCCGTGGCGGCCGGCGCTCTGGGCGCCCAGCTGCAGCGTGTCGATCACGCGGCCCGAGGGCGACAGGATCTCGACCTTCACGTTGTCTGCCGCGCCTGCAAGGTCGAAGCCGGCAGCGCCCTTGCCGTCGGCCACGGCCAGCGTGTCGCCTTCGAGCAGCACCTTGCGGCCCACCAGCGAGGCGCCCTGCAGCGCCTGCATCTGCGTGAACTGGCCGCTCATCGTCTCGATGCTGGTGTTGAGCTTCTCGATGCCCGAGACCGTGCTGATCTGCGCCATCTGGCTCGTGACCTGCGCGTTGTCCATCGGGTTCAGCGGGTCCTGGTTCTGCATCTGCGTGACCAGCAGCTTCAGGAAGCGGTCGGCCGCCTCCGCGGTCGATTCGCTCTTGCCCGAGGTGCCGGCGTTCAGCGCGGCGTAGGGGTTGGAGACGGAAGAAACGGTGCTCATGTGTCAGCTCCTCGTGATCACGAGCCCATCTGCAGCGTTTTCAGCAGCAGCGTCTTGGCCGTGTTCATCACTTCGATGTTGTTCTGGTAGGAGCGCGAGGCCGAGATCATGTTGACCATCTCCTCCACCGCGTTCACGTTGCTGTAGGTCACGTAGCCTTCACCATCGGCCTGCGGGTGCTTGGGATCGTGCACGCGGCGGCCGGCGGTCTGGTCTTCGGTGACCTGGCTCACCTTCACGCCGGCGGCGCCCACGTCGCCCATCTGCACGGTCTGGAAGACGACCTGCCGCGCCTTGTAGCTCTGGCCGTCGGGCCCGGCCACGGTGTCGGCGTTGGCCAGGTTGGAGGCCACCACGTTCAGGCGCTGGCTCTGCGCGCTCACCGCGCTGCCGGCCACGTTGAAGATGCGAAGCATGGACATCTGCTACTCCTCCGATGTCTTTTACTGACCGGTGATGGCACTGAGCATGGTCTTCACCTGCCCGTTGATGAAACGCAGCGTGGCCTCGTACTTCACCGCGTTGTCGGCGAAGTTCGCGCGCTCGCGGTCCATGTCCACCGTGTTGCGGTCGAGGTTGGTCTGGCTGGGCGAGGCGTACAGCAGGTTGGGCTCGGCGCGCGCGCCGGCGGTGGGGGCGATGTGCCCCGGCTGCGTGGCGGCCAGCGCGCCCGCCACGGGCAGCTGGCCGGTGGCCTGCTTCAGGGCCGCGGCGAAATCCATCTCGCGGGCCACGTAGCCCGGCGTGTCGGCGTTGGCGATGTTGCTGGCGATCAGGCGCTGGCGCTCCGAGCGCAGCACCAGGGCCTGGCTCTGGAAGTCGAGCGTGTTGGTCAAGCGGTCCAGCATGGCGTCACCTGCCCTTTGGGGGCTTTGAACGGAATGGCTGGCATTCTTTGACCGCGGCTCGCAAAACATTAGCGGGAATAAGGGCCGTTCTTTCGGCCATTTCCGGGCCACCCGCTGGCGCGAACGCTTCTACAGTGAGCGTGTGATGAAGTCCCCTTACCTGCCCGCCGTGCTGTTCTATCTGGTCGTGGCCACCGCGCTGATGGTGGCCGCCGCGGCCGCGCGCGGGCAGACGACGGCGGCGCAGCAGCCGCCCGACACCACCGACGAACTGCGCGCCCTGCTCTCGCGTGAAACCAAGGCCAGCCCGACCGGCACCCGTGTGGAATTCACGATCGGCCAGCTCGACGCGCGCCTGAAGCTCGCGCCTTGCCAGAAGATCCAGCCCTACCTGCCCGCCGGCACGCGCCTGTGGGGCAGGAGCCGCGTGGGCCTGCGCTGCACGCAGGGCCCGGTGGCCTGGAACGTCTACCTGCCAGTCACCGTCAAGGTCTACGGCCAGGCGCTGGTGGCCTCCACCAGCCTGGGCCAGGGCCAGGAACTCACCGTTGCCGACCTGCGCGCGGCCGAGGTGGACCTGGCCGAGGAAAGCTCGCCCGCACTGCTGAACGCCGCCGACGCCGTGGGCCGCCCGCTGGCGCGAGCACTCGCTCCGGGGCAGACGCTGCGGCAGGCCCACCTGCGGGCCCGCCAGTGGTTCGCCGCCGGCGAGACCGTGAAGCTGGTGGCACAAGGCGCGGGATTTGCCGTGGCTTCCGAGGGCCAGGCGCTCACCCCCGGAATAGAGGGTCAAGCTGCCCGCGTGCGTACCGATAACGGACGTATCGTGACCGGCACCCCGGTCGGCGAACGGCAGGTGGAGATCCGTTTGTGATTCCGCCCGCGATGAACGAAATGTTGCAAATGGGTCCTCAAGTCTTGCGGCCAGCCGCCGAAAGCCCGGAGGACATGTTTCGGCCCGGCGAGGCCGGAAGGAGCATTAGATGAAGATCGGCAACAACAACACCCCGGCGCCCCCGCAGGCGACGACGGGTGCCGTCGCGCGGGGCGCGACGGGCGAAGCGGCAGCGGCCAAGCCGCCGCTGAAGGAGGCAGAGGCCGGCTCCGCTGCGTCCGGGAGCACCACCGTGAAACTCTCTGCCACCGCGTCCAGCCTGCTGTCGGCCACCAATGCCGAGTTCGACGCCGACAAGGTCGAACGCATGCGCCAGGCCATCGCAGACGGCAGCTTCAGCGTCAACGCCGAAGCCATTGCCGACAAGCTGATCGCCAACGCGCAAGAGCTGCTGGGCAAGTCCTCACACTGATCTGCCGTCTTCGGGCAGCGGGCTGCGCCACGAGCCGGCACCGCTGCCTTGCGCGACGGTCTCGCAATGCTCTCCACTCGCCGAAACGCCATGATGATTCCTCCCGCCGGCAGCCCCGAAGCCAAAGCCCTGGAAGACGCGAGCGCCAAGGCAGCGAGCCATGCCCTCGAAGGCCTGATCGCGCGGGTGGAACTGCACCTTGCCGCCCTGGGCGATGCGCTGCGCGAGCGCGACAGCCGGGGCATCGAAAACCACGCGTCCGAACTGCACAAGGCCCTGGCCCACGCCATGGACGGCTTCACGCAGGCCGCCCGCCAGGGCGCCGTTCCGCGCCCGCTGCGCCACCGCCTGGCGCAGGCCAGCGGCCAGCTCGCCGCACAGCGCGAATCGCTGGCCCGTGCCACCGCCGCGCTCGACCGCGCCATCGACGTGCTGATGCCGCGCTCGCACGGCGGCGGCGTCTATTCGGCCCAAGGCCTCACCAGCGGCCCCAGGGGCGGCGGCTCCATCCAGGCCTGAAGGGCTTTTCCCTCTCCACAGCCCCGAACGAAACGAAGCCCGGTCCAGGAGCGGAGCCGGGCTTCGTGCATTGAGCGACGCCTTGCTCGCTCGACTTGGTTGATTCACGTCTTGTTCAGTCCGTGTCCCAGTCGGCCTGGTAGCGGCTCACGTCGATGCCCGCCTCGATCAGCGGCTTGCGGTTGCGCTCGCGCGTGATCTTCGGGCTGGCGAGGATGAAGCCGCGGATCACCTCTTCCCGTGTGACGATGCGGCTGTGGGCGGCCAGCTCTTCCACCACCCGCACGACCTTGCGCCGCGCAAGGCTGCGAAACAGCGCCGGCACTGCTTTCAGCAGTTGCTTGAGCAGGGCCTCCGCATCTTCCTTCCAGGTGAGCACGGTGGGCAGATCCGGCGGCGTGTCGTACTCGTCTTCGGTGAGCGCGCGCCACACGGTCAGCAGGTGCCCGTCGGCGTCACGCACGGTGGCGGCGAGCGTCATCTCGGACGTACGGGCCACGTCGTCGACCAGCGAGCAGCCGCCGTGCAGCAGCAAAGTGTCCAGCGCCGCTTCCACGTCGGCCGTGAGCAGCCGCAGGCAGGCGTTGTGTTCCACAAGAGCGGACTCCACGAGCAGCAGGCCCACCGTGCCGCCTGCATCCAGTTCGAGCCAGCCCTGGCCTTGCGCGCGTTGCTCGAAGCGCAGCAGATCACCATAGAGCGCCTTCGCGCGGGTGATGCTGCGCACGGGCAGGCGAACGTGGGTCACGCCGAACACGACAGGCGCCTGGCTCATGGTGTGGAATCCGTTTCGGTGGGTTGTTCGGCCAGCGAGGCCAGCACGCCGACGAGCCGGGCCGCCGCCAGCGCGCCGGCATGGCGCAGCCCGGCGGCAGGCGTACCACCGGCCCCGAGTAGCGCGATCACGTAAGGCAGCGAGGCGATGCGCGCGATATACCAAGGGCCGCTGTCGGTCCAGATCAGCACCTCTCGTGCGCGGCCGGCGCGCAGCATGCCCAGGTGCGTGTTGAGCTGGTTGATGAGGAAGCTGGCCGTCGCGCAGGCCGCCTCGGGCCACAGGCTGCCAAGCGTGCACAGGGCCAGGCCTTCTTCGGTGGCCACGGCGACGCCCTGCAGTTCTGCGCACGTTTCATGGAGGCGGTGGAGTTCTGCCTGCAGCCGCATGTCGAGCGGCAGGAATTCGCGGGAATCGGGAGGCGGCAGGCTCATGGTTTTTCAGTGGGCCGCTCGCATGCGGGCAAGGCGGCGCACCAGCTGCACCACCGCGCGGCAGCCCTGCGCCTGCAGGCCCAGTAGCGCAAGGCCGTAGGTGGCGCGCAAGGCCCCTTCGCCGACGTGCAACTGCAGTGCGGCTTGCGGCGGCACGGCGAGCGCATCGTCGGCCGGTGCCGCGGCACCGGCTTGCGCGATGACGAAACCGTCATGGTCGAGCAGCGCGGCCAGCGTGGCGCCTTCGTCCACGAGCGCTTGCAGGTCTGCCCCGATGGCCGCCCAGTGGTGCGGCTCGGCGGGCGGTGGCTCGAGCTGCACGTCGATGCAGCCTTCGCGTTGCAGCGCGAACAGGGCGCGTGCCGCCTGTCGTGGCGCATCAGGCAGCAGCCGTGCAAGCTCATCGCTGTGCCAGGCGTGCCGCGGATCGCGCAGCAGCAATGCCTGCAGCAGCCGGCCCTGAAGATCGGCCGCCGAGGCACCGGCGCACGACAGCACACCCTGCGGCGTGAGGTCGATGAAGCGTTGCGCGGCAGCCGTCATGCCGGGCCAGCGCCGAAGACCGAAGCCAGGGACTGAGCAGTGATCTTGGCGTCCAGGATCAGCCGCCCCAGCGGACATTCGGGCCTTGCCGACACGGACAGCACGCCGTGCGGGCCGGCACTCGTGACCAGCATTGGGCCAGCGCTGCCTTCGAGGATGAGCTGCTGCAGATCGCCGCGCGCAGCTTCGCGTGCGGCGCGCGTGGCCAGCGCCATGAGCGCGGCGCACATGGCGCCGAAGCGGTCAGGGTCCGTGTCCGGTCCGAGTGCCGATGCCACCACTCTGCCGTCGCTCGTCACGAAGGCACAGCCTTCGATGGCCGCATGCGTGCTGCGCAGGATGCGCAGGACCGAGCGGGCGCGGCTGGCCTGCACCGGGGTCAATGCAAAGGTGGTGGCCACGGCGTCTTACAGCGAAGCTTCGATTTCCGGCAGCGCCATGCGGGCCTTGGTGAGCACCATGCCGAGGTTGGCGCCCTTGCGGCACACGAAGGTGGCCACCTGCTGCTGCCGCTTGCCGCGCAGGAACACGTGGATCAGGTTGTCGCTGTTGACGATGATTTCCTGGAAGTAGTGGCGGCCGTCTTCGGGCACGCCGCGCGACGAGCGGAAGAGCTTCTCGATGGCGACCACGTTGGGCCCCTGGAACAGCTCGGCCGTGGCGGCGGCCAGCAGCTCGATGACTTCCTGCGGGTGCGAATCCACCGTCTTCACGCCGAGCAGCATGCCGGAGGCGAGGTCGATGAATCCGGTGGCCACGCAGTCGGGCACGCTGGTCACGGCCTTCTGCAACACGGTGTCTAGCTTGGACATCTCAAAGTTCCTTTCGTGGGACTGTCGTTATGGGTTGTGGTCACGGGGCCGATTGAAGCCCTGTCGCTGCCGTTGCCGTGGCTGCCGAGGGACTCGGCACGGAGGACTTCACGCGCGCGACGGCCGGCGCAAACGCATGGAGGAAATCGATCTGGGTGTCCGATTGCACCCAGCCAGGGTGGAAACGGCGAACCTGTTGCAGTGCCTCTTCGCCGCTGAGGCTTCCGGCATGCAGCCAGAGCCAGTAGGCCGCCAGCGTGGTGCCGGTGCGGCCGAGCCCCGCGCGGCAATGCACGGCGATCACTTCGCCGCGGGCCAGCGTCGCTTCGATGCGCCGGCACAGCGAGATCGCCTGCTCGATGCCCGGCGGCTGCATGTCCACCATGGGCTCGTTCTCCACCGCCATGCCGTGCTGCCCCGCCAGCTCGGCAGCGAAGGGTCGGTCGGTCACCGAAAGGAGCCGCGTGATGCCCACGCCCTTGAGCAGATCGAGGTCGTAGGCCGGAGGCTGCACGAGGCCGGGCCATGGCGTGCCGGCCAGCTGCCCGGGCAGCAGCCATGCGAAGCCGGTGGGGCCCAGCGTGCGCGGGCGCAGGGGCGGCATGCGGGGCTGCTCGGCCGGTGCCGGCGGCGGCACCGCCATGAGTTCCGGTGCAGGCCCGGCAGCAACGGGATGCAGGGGTTCTTCGGGGCACGAACCGGTGCGCAGGAACAGGCGCCCCGATTCACTGGCCGGTGTGCTGAAGAAGCGCTCGGCGCTGCTGTGTTCCTGCAGGCGCCGGCTGGCCAGCAACACCACGGCGTCGGCGATGCTTCGGCTGTGGCCGAGATGGTGCATGGCCACGAACAACGAGCGTTCCCGCCCGAGTTGACGCAGCACGGCGAGCACCGGCTCGGCCTGCGTGTCGGAAAGACCGGCGGTCGGTTCGTCCACGAGCAGCAGCGGCGTGGGCATCATGGCACGGCGCAACACCGGCACGAGCCGCTGCTCTGGCAGCGGCAGTTCCACGACCGGCACCTGCAACCGCTGCGCGAGTTGCGGCAGCCCCAGCGAGGCCAGCCATTGGCTCACGTGGGCGTGCTGCTGCACGGCCGTGAGGCTGGAGCGCTCGGGCCAGTCGTGCACCAGGTTCTCGAACACGCTCGCGAGCAGCAGCCGAGCCTTCTGCATGATCAGCGGAGGGCGTTCGCCGGGCACCATGTAGTGGATGGCCCCCTCGACTCGGATGGACGGGTGGCTGACGTTTTCGCCGGCCACCGTGCGCAGCAGCGTCGACTTGCCGGTGCCGCTGGGGCCCAGCAACACGGTGACGCCCCGCCGTGGCAGCTCAAGATCGACCCCGTTCAAGACCGGACGCTCGCCGTAGGCGATGCAAAGGCCGCGCAGCGACAGCGCGCACTGGCCGGCAGGCAGGTTCATCGGTACACCCTCTCGCCCCTTCGGAGCCGCCGT
Organism: uncultured Rivibacter sp.; assembly: GCA_946480925.1. The sequence goes on along the minus strand of CAMLLU010000110.1, from coordinate 3,321 downwards.
ACGGCGGCGCTCATGCCAGGCATGGCTTCTGCGCGAAGCGCTGTGCGACTTCCAGCATCGCGGCCAGCGTCACGAGGGCCGCGCGCACGTCCGAACGGTCGCGAGCGTCCATGGTCTGGACGGGCGGCGTGCACATCATGCAGCCGCAACGCGCCTTCAGCGTCTTAAGGTAGTCGTCGTAGAGGCTCAGCGGGCGCTGCACGGCCCGGTCGGTATGTGTGAGCCCGATCGCCAGCGGCCGGCGCTGCTGGCCCGCGCGCATCAGCGCGGAGTGATAGCGGTGCAGGTCGGCCAGAGGATCGTCGGCGGAATGGTCGAGCACCAGCAGCACCGCATCGCATTGCTCGAGCAGGATCTCCCACATGAAGTCGAAGCGGTCCTGCCCCGGAGCGCCATAGAGGACGATGCGGTCGGCATCGCTGATCTGCAGGACGCCCATGTCCATGGCCACGGTGGTGCTTGTCTTCAAGGCCGCGACCTCGTCGCTGGCCCGAACGTCGGTGTCCACCACCTCGATGTCGCTGATCGTGCGAACAGCGGTGGTCTTGCCTGCGCCCACCGGGCCCAGGAACAGGATGCGGCTTTCCATGCTCAGTGCAGCAGCTTGGCCAGCAGCCGGGTCCACAAGGTGTTGCGGGGCGGCGGCTCCACCTGCGCATCGATTGAAGCCTCGACGGCGATCGCGTCGCCCTGCACGTCACTTTGATGATGCGCATCGCCGGTGGTCACGCGCAGGTGGCCAGCCTCATGCAGCGCACGCAGCACAGGCAGCACTTCCATGCTTTCCAGGCCCAGCCTTCTATGCACCAGGAATCCGACCGAAGGGCTGTAGGCCAGCAGCGCGCACACGCGAGCGTAGATGGCCAGCAGCTCTGCAGGCACGGCCCTCATCTGCGGCCAGCTCGCCAGCATGAGCACCTTCGTCTCGAAGGCAGCGTCATCGGCTGGCATCTCGGCCGCCCCGGGTGGGTCGGCGCGCAACACGGGCGGCCGCGACGTGGCAGCAGCCAGGAATCGGCTCTCGGTGAGCTCTGCAGGGGTGGTGGCCGCCGCCTCCACGTGCAATCGGTGCTGCCGCAATGCGACTGCATTCATGGCCTTCGCGGCAAGGCTTTCGAACGTCACTTACTACCTCGTCGTAATTGCAAGAAATCGTATTCACAGCCCCATTTCCAAACATGGCGGCGACATGACGGGTTTGCTCGCCAACCCCTGCAGGGCGGTAATTCCTCACGCGGATTGATTAAATATGACACTCGGTGCACCTGCCGGCACCTGCAGCCGCTCGGACTGGCGGGCGCGCCAAGCCTGCGGTATCCGGTGAAACTCGCTTTCCTGCCAGCGGGCATGTCGCAGGTATTCCACGGCGATGGCGTCGACGAGTTCGACTTCGAGCGGCTCCTGGACATGGAGCAGTTCTGCCACCGAGAGCCGATGCCGGCGTGCCAGTTCAATGGCAGCGCGGTATCCGTCGACGTCTTCGAGCGTGGCCCGGCACGTCATGTCGTGCCACGCGATGGCCAGCTCCTGCAGCAGCGACGGGCTGCCGTCTTCCGGGTGCAGCATCTCGCGCACGCGCTGCCGTGCACGGGCCAGAAAAGCCACCGGCTCGGGCATGTGCAGGCGCGTGAAGCGCCATGAGCATTCCCTCGCCCACCACGGGTCGGCCGCCATCTCGTTGAACAGCGATACCGAGCCGCCTTCGAGGATCACGAGCGGGCTCGTCCGCGCGCATTCCTGGACCTGCAGCTTCAGGCGGCGGTTGGCCTCCCCGGCGGTGAGCATGCCCTCCGACAGGCTTCGCGACGCGATGTAGAGCCTGGGTGTGCCCTGCAATTCGCGCAAGGCGGGGCGGCCGCTGCCCGTGGCGAGTTCAGGGCAGCACTGGACCCTGTCGAGCGCGATGACGGGCGCTCCGGTCTGCCGCGACAGTTCGATGGCGACCTTGGTCTTGCCCGTCGTGGTGGGGCCCCAGATGAGATGCAGCGAGATCGTCATGGCTGGCTTCGCTCCGCGTTCAGTGGCAAGTGACCGCACCCTGCATCCAGGGCGGCAGCGTGCTCATGAAGCGGCTGACGACCTCGGCCGCGTGAGCCGGCACGCCGGCCTGCCAGCGATCGGAGAACACGACGCCACTGAACATGGGCGGTTCGCAGCGCGGCGCCTGCCACTCGATGCCGTGGGCCCCGGCCACCTTCAGCCGCAGCGGCAACAGGCCCGATGCGCCGGTGCGGTAGAGCAGGCAGACGCGCAGTCCGCGCACGGCCAGTTCGCTGAACACGTGGCTCGCCTGCACCAACGAGGCAAGTTCGCCATCGGCGTGCGGCGCACGCACGCAGGCGATGTCGCGCTCAGTGAGCGTGGCCAGCAAGCCCGCGGCGCCCGACACGAGCAGCAGCCGCTTCTCACCGGCGATGGCCCGGAATTCCTCGTCGCCGCTTTCCCAATGCTCCCAAGGCTCCGGATCGACCGGCTCGTTGAAGAACGGGGCGAAGTCGAAGTCCTCGAAGCTCACGGCCTCCATCAAGGCCAATCTTTCGAAGACGTCCGCGATGCCCACCGCGACAGGGATGTGGTTCATGTCCGAGCCTCCGTGACGAACGGTCGCCGCGTCGCCCACCGCTGCCGTGGCAGCAACGGTGATGCGACCTTCGACCTGGATGTCAGCTCAGACGAATGAACCCGCCCGGCGGTTTCGGTGCCGGCATTTCACGTGTAGGCCGCCGTGTTGCATCTGCAACGCAGCGCGCAGGGCAGCTCACCTGCCCTGCATGCCCTCGCGGATTCAGTGGAAGCGCTCTTTCGCGAAGTGCCCGTGCTGGGCGTCGCTCATGAGCTCGCGGAACTCTTCGCGCGACATGCGCAGCAGGCGCTGGTGGTCGCCGCATTCGAGGTAGACCACGTCGTTGGCCTCGAGCTCGTCGTCGACCACGGTCTCGATGCCCCAGGCCATGCCCACCGGCGGCACGGCGCCGCGCTCGCAGTCGGGCAGCACGCTTGCAATGCGCTCCTCGCTGGCCAGATGCAGCTCCTTGCGGCCCAGCATGTCGGCCAGCTCGCCGAGCTGCACCGTCCTGTCCGCCGGCAGCACGGCCATCACGCAGCCGTCGTCGTCTTCGAGCAGCACCGACTTGGCGATCTGCCGAGGCAACACGTGCGCGGCACGCGCGGTCTCGGCGCTGCTGCGGCTGGGCTCATGCGCCTGGATCTCGTAGCGCGCACCACGCTGGTCGAGGTAGCTGGACAGGCGGGTGGGAATCGACATGGCAGCCTCCTGTTGGCGGGTGGGGTGAAGCGCAAAGTTTGCGCCGCCCCCGCAAC
>CAMLLU010000109.1 GCA_946480925.1 uncultured Rivibacter sp. | reverse complement strand
GGGCCACATTCGTTGCAGATCGTCTGTGCCATGCCTGCCGCCGCTGAAGCTGTTGCCGCCGTTGTGACCTCGCGCACCGTACGCGAACTGCGTGTGCGCGTGTGCGGGTTGCTGAGGAACCGCGCGTTGGCGCAGGCCATCGAGTCGCGCTGGCCGGGCGAGGTGGACGTGCGGCCCGACACCGGCGTGGTGAAAGTGCAGCTTTCGGTCGCGCGCGGCGAGGCGGCCTGGCTGGACGCGCTCAGCGCGGCCGCGCATGCGCACAACGGTCGCGCGCCGCGGCCGGTGCCGCCCCCGTTGGCCTTGGCCGCGCCTCGCGAAGTGCCGGCAGCGCGCGAAGCTGCGCACGAAGTCGTGGATGAACCGCGTGCACGCACGCGCGCCAACCTCATCCGCACGCCGCGCCGTACGGCAGGCAAGGTTGCGCAACGCCCCCCGACCGACCTGCAGCGCGGCCTGAGCCAGGCCGAGGCGGCTCAGCGCCTGGTGCAAGACGGGCCCAACGAGATCGAAGACGTGGCCGCGCGCAGTGCGTGGCAGATCCTGCTCGACCAGTTCCGCTCGGTGCCGGTGGCACTGTTGGGCGCTTCGAGCGTGGTGGCGCTGGGCACGCGTGCGTTTGCCGATGCCGCGGCCATCGGCGCCGTGCTGGCGACCAATGGCGGCATCGGCTTCATGACCGAGCGGCAGGCCGAAGAAACCGTCTCGAGCCTGCGCCGGATGCGGCCGCGCCGCGCCACGGTGCTGCGCGACGGCGAGCCGGTGAACATCGATGCGCGCGAGGTGGTGGTGGGCGACGTGCTGGTGCTGCAGCCCGGCGAGCCGGTGGCGGCCGACGCCCGCGTGATCGAGTCGCACCGCCTGGCCACCAACGAAGCGGCGCTCACCGGCGAAAGCCTGCCGGTGCGCAAGGAGCCCCTGGAAAAAATGCCGGAAGACACGCCCATCGGCGAGCGGCGCAACATGGTGTTCCTGGGCACGGTGGTGTCCGGCGGCACCGGGCGCGCGCTGGTGCTGGCCACGGCCGAGCGCACGGAGCTGGGCCGCATCCGCCGCCTGGCGCAGGAAGCGCAGGCCCCGGGCACGCGGCTGCAGAACGAGCTCGACCACCTGGGCCGGCGCCTGGCCATCGGCGCGGGGTTGCTGTGCCTGGGCGTGTTCGGCATCGGCCTGCTGCGCGGGCGGGCGCTGCTGCCGCTGCTGCGCACCACCGTGTCGCTCGGCGTGGCGGCCATTCCCGAAGGGCTGCCCACGGTGGCCACCAGCCTGCTGGCCACCACCATTCGCGACCTGCAGCGGCGCGAGGTGTTCGTGCGCCGGCTCGACGCGGTGGAGAACCTCGGCGCCATCGACACGGTGTGCCTGGACAAGACCGGCACCCTCACGTTCAACCGCATGAGCGTCGCCTCGCTGAGCCTGGGCCTGCAGCTGGTGGAGCCGCGCGAAGGCGAGCGGCTGGCCGTGTTGCCCGAAGCATGGCTGCGCGTGGCCGTGCTGTGCAACTCGGTGGAGCGCAACAACGGCAGCAATGGCAGCAATGGCGAGGGTGGCAATGGCTACGGCAAGGGAAGCAACGACAGCGGTAGCGGCAGTGGGAACGGCCGCAGCATCCGCGGTGAATGGGAAGGCTCGTCCACCGAAGTGGCGCTGCTCGAATTCGCCGTCTCGCAAGGGGCCGACGCCGAGGCACTGCGCCGCAGCCACCCTACGCTGGGCGTGCGGCACCGCTCGGAGCACCACCCCTACATGGTCACCATGCACGAGTCCAAGACCAGTGGCTTGCTGGTGGCCGTGAAGGGCAGGCCCGACGAGGTGCTGGCGCGTTGCGAGACCTGGTTCGACGGCCGTGCCGTCGTGCCGCTTTCGGCGGCGCAGCGCCGCCGCCTGCTCGCGCTCAACGACGAGATCGCGCGGCGTGGGCAGCGCGTGCTGGCGCTGGCGTTTCGCCAGCACCCCGACCGCAAGTTCGGCGAGACCGGCGGCCTCTCGTGGCTGGGCATGGTGGGCCTGGCCGACCCGCTGCGGCCCGGGTTGCCGCAGATGGTGCGGCGCTTCAAGGCGGCCGGCATCCGCCCGTTGATGATCACCGGCGACCAGCCGCCCACGGCGCAGGCGGTGGCCGAAAGCATCGAGCTCGATGGTGACGACGCAGTGCTCGACGCGTCGCGCCTGCCCGAGTCGGCCGAGCAGATTGCCGATGCGGTGGGGCGCGCCAGCGGCTTCGCGCGCACCAGCCCGGCCATGAAGCTGCAGATCGTGCGCGCGCTGCAGCTGCGCGGCCACGTGGTGGCGATGACGGGCGACGGCATCAACGACGGCCCGGCGCTCAAGACGGCCGACGTGGGCGTGGCCATGGGCGACTCGGGCACGGACTTCGCGCATGCGATGTCCGACGTGGTGCTGCGCGACGACCACCCGGCCGCCATGCTGGCGGCCATCGAGCGTGGGCGCACCACGCTGCTCAACGTGAAGAAGTCGGTGCGCTACCTCGTGTCCACCAACCTCAGCGAACTGGCGGCCACGGCGGTGGCCGTGGGCGTGGGCCTGCCCGACCCGCTGGACCCGCTGGCGCTGCTGTGGACCAACATCGCCACCGACGTGTGGCCCGCCATCGCGCTGGGCATGGAGCCGGCCGAACCGGGCACCTTGCAGCAGCCGCCCGTGTCGCTGCGGCAGGGGCTGCTGGAGCCGCACGAATGGCGTGCCGTGGCCACCGATGCGGGCGTGATGGCGCTCATCACGCTGGCCAGCTTCGGCTACGGGCTGGCGCGCTACGGCCCGGGGCCGCGGGCGCGCACGCTGGCGTTCTGCGCGCTCACCTCGTCGCAGCTGCTGTATGCGTTTTCAATGCGCTCGAAGCAGCCGCTGCGTGCCGGCGGCCTGGCGCCCAACCCCATGCTTTCGCGCGCAGTGGGCTGGACGCTCGCCGCACAGGCCGGCACCGTGCTGCTGCCGTTTGCACGCCGCTTCCTGCACACCTCGCCGATCGGCTTGCTCGACGCCGCGGTGGTGGCCGCCGCCGCGACGCTGCCGCTGCTCACGCGCGAATTCCTCAAGGAGCGTGGGGCATGACGGCGACCGCAGCGGCAGCGAGCAGCGGGCGCTCACGCGGCTCGCGCGCTGCGGGGGCACCGCGCTCCCCGCGCGAGGCCAATGCCGCCGTGCTGCACGAAACGGCGCAGCGCCTGCGCCTCGCGTTGCGTGCCGATGACGACGCAGACGCCGTGCAGGCGAAGCTGGTGGTGCTGCCCGGCGTGTCGTCGGTGCGGGTGAACAACACCTTGCGCTGCGTGGTGGTGGTGCACGACGGCCAGCCTGCCACGCGTGCCGCCGTGCTGGGCTGCCTGAGCGGAGCGGCGGTGAAGCCCTCGGCCACCGCCAGGCGCGGCCGCGAGCGCCGCACGCCCACGCCGCGGGCCTCGCGCTCGTGGGCGCCGGCTGCGCTGGCGGCGGCCGTGCCGGTGCTGCCGCAGTCCTGGCGCGGTGGCGCCGCGCTCGCAGTCATTGCCACCCGCATCGCCAGCCAGCCCGAGCGCTTGCGCAGCGATGCGCAGGCCGTGGTGCTCGATGCCGCCTCGCTGGCCGCACTGGCCTTGAGCGGCCAGTCGCTGGCGGTGTCGGCCTCGGTGTTGATGCGCCTGGTGGCCGAGCGGCTGTCGGATCGCTTGATGCGGCAGGCCGACGAACTGCTCGCGCAGCTGCTGCCCGCCGAAGCCGAGCAATACCAGGTGCTGCGCACGAACGGCGATGCAAACGGCGATGCGAACACGGCGTGGTCGTGGTGGCCATTGCGCAGCCTGCACGCCGGTGACTGCGTGAGGTTGTTCCCGGGCGACGTGGTGCCGGCCGACGGTTGCGTGGTCGATGGCAGCGCGGCCTTGCTGCCGCCCACAAGGCAGGCGACCCCGCGCGAGGTGGGCCTGGGCGACCACGTGGCGGCCGGCGAGTGCCTGCACGAAGGCACGCTCGAGCTGCGTGCCGAAGCCGCGCCCGCAGGCTCGCGGCTCGAGCGCCTGCGCGCCCACGTGCGCCATGCGCTCGGCACGCGCGAGCCCGCCGGGCCGTTGGCGCCGGACGTCGAGCGCTTCCTGTCGATGCCGCTCACCGCCGCGGCGCTCGTGTTCGGCTTCACCGGCGACACCGCGCGTGCCGCCTCCATGCTGCAGGCCGACCCGCAGCAGGGCCTGGACCTCGCCGTGCCGCTGGCCCGCGAGGCCGCGCTCGGTGCAATGGCGCGCCAGGGCATGCTGGCTTCGGGCCTGGAGGCGATCGACCGCCTGGCCACCGCGAAGACGCTTGCGCTGCAAGACACCGGCGTGCTGGCCAGTGGGCGTTGGCGCATCGAGGCGGTGGAGGTGGAGCCCGGCGGCGACGCGCAGCGCGTGCGCGAATGGATCACGGCACTGGCCGATGCGCCGCCCGGCCTGCTGGAGCACGCCAATTTCTCGGACAGGCAGGTGCGCGAGTGGGTGCGCCACGGCGCGGTGCTGCAGGTCGAAGGCCGTGAGCTGCACCTGGCCAGCGGCGTGCGGCTGCAGCGCATCTGGGGCCTGGGCGTCGAACACATGCCACAACACGCCGATGCCGAAGACGCGCTGCGCCGCGTGCTCGCCGTGGTGGCGGCCGGCCGCGTGGTGGCCCGCGTCACGCTGGTGAGCGACTGGCGCGAAGGTGTGCAGCAGCACCTGGCCGAGTTGCGCCAGCTGGGCTTCGAACGCATTGCGGTGTTCGTGGAAGGCGACGGCAGCGTGGGTGAACCACCGGCAGCCGAACCTTCGCAAGACGCGCCGCATCGCCTGCCGGACGATGCCGGCCGGCGCGCCGACTGGCTGGCCGAAGCCATGGGCGAAGGCCTGCCGTTGGTGCTGGTGCACACCGTGCTGCGCGACCTGCTGCCCACGGGCAGCCTGAGCCTCACGCCGGTGGATGCAGACGCCGGCTCGCACGGTGTGCTGCTGGGCGACCCGCTCGCAAGCCTCGTGGCCGCGCGGCGGCTCGCGCAGACCGTGCACCGGCGGCTCAAGCTGCACCAGTCTGCCGCCGTGGCCACCAACGCCGCGCTGATGACCGCCTCGGCCCTGAGCTGGGCGCGGCCGATGACCACCACGCTGGCGCACCATGGTTTCGCGCTGCTGCTGTTGCTCGACAGCATGCGGCTCGAGTCACTGGGGGCGGTGCATGCCGCGCCCGGCAACACCCGGCATTCGAGGAGTGAATCGCCATGAAGATCGAAGACGTGGCCCGTCCCGGGCTCATCGCATTGGGCTTGGCCGGCATGGCCGCCGCAGCGCTGCTGGGCTTCACTGCCGGGGCTGCGGTGTCACGCGACCCCGAGGCCTTGCGCCGCACGATAGGGCGCGCGGCCCGCGGTGCGGCGCGGAGCGTGGAACAGGCCGCGCTCGTGGCGGCGCAGGCGCGTGAACACATCGCCGACCTGTGGGCCGAAGCGCGTGAGGAAGCGAGGGCGGAAGTGGACGCCGCGGACTTTGCACGCGCTGCCGCACGGCACGGCACCACTGCCTCGGCGGGCGCCGCAGCGGGCGCGGCGGCCGAGGCCGGTGAACAGGCGCAGGCTCCGGCCGCCGCGAGGCGACCGCGGCGCACCGGCAAACCACGCCGCAGGAAGACCCAGCCTCAGACCGACAACGCAGAGACAGGCAGCTGAGGCCAGCCCGCCATGCATGGAGCGGGCGTTCGGCGCGAATGCGCCGACGCCTGCGATGCGAGCGGGAACGTCAGAACCTCATGCCCACGCCCACGCCGGCCAGCCATGGGTCGACGCGGAACTCGCCGACCTTGGTGCCGAAGGACTTCACGTCGGTGCGGATCTGCACCTTCTTCACGTCGACGTTGAGGTACACGCCCTTGCTGATCTCGTAGTCGGCGCCCAGCTGCGCGGCGAGGCCGAAACTGTTCTTCTCGATGCTGGGTTGCAGCAGCGCCTGCACGGCGGGGTTGAACTCGACGCTGGAGAAACGCGTGTAGTTCACGCCCGCGCCAACGTAGGGCTTGAAGGCCCCCAGCTTCGTGAAGTGGTACTGCACGGTGAGCGTGGGAGGCAGGTGCTTGAGCGAGCCGATCTCGGTGCTGCCCGAACGGATCTTGTGCTTTTGCGGGTAGGTGAGCACGAGTTCGGCGGCGAACTCGGGCGTGAAGAAGTACGAGACGTCGACTTCGGGAATGACCTTGTTGTCGATCGAGAGGTCGAGCCCGGTGGAGTCCTTGTTCGCGCTGTCGAGGTTGACGGCGCGCAGGCGCACCAGCCAGGGGCCGTCTTGCGCCTGCGCGGCAAGGGGCAGGGCAACTGCGGCCGCAAAGGCCAGGGCGAGGAGTTTCTTGGGGAACATGGTCTGCTTTCTTTCGTTGTTGGGAAGCCGGCCGTGGGCTCCCGCTGGCAGACATTTCAGCGCGCCTCGCTGCCGCGCATGTTGCGTCGCATCAAGGGTTGTCGACGACCCGCACACCGCGGCGCGCGGCCATCTCGCGGCCCATGGCCTGCATGGCCCGTGAGCCTTGCCGCTCGACGAGCGATCGCGCCCGCGGAAAGGCCAGGCCGTCTTCGAGGTGCAGGTGGCCCTCGTGCACGTCGGCAAAGGCTTGTGCCGCATGAGCCAGCGCGGCGTGTTCGGGCATCGTGCCCTCGGCCAGCCGCGTGAGCAGGGGCTCGAGCGCGGCCCAGGTGGTGCGGATGCGCTCGTGGTCGTCGAGCATCTGCTGCGCAGCGGCCAGGGCGTCGGGCTCGCCGGTCGCGCGCAGTGCGGGGATCACGTGGCGCTCTTCATCTTCGTGGTGTGCAGGGGCGGCCAGCGTGAAGTAGCGAAGAACGTCACGCGCCGCATCGCGTGCCTGTGGGTCGGCGCCGTGCGTGGCCGTGTGCTGCACCAGCCGTTGCAGCAGGTCGAGCGATCGGCGCACGCGGTCGTGGCAGGCGTCGAGCATGTCGAACGGCTGTTCGAAGGTGGCGGCCTTGGTGGCGCTGCCGGGCAGCGAGATCTTGTGCATGCGGGCATTGTCCGCAGGCTCCCAAAGCCTTGTGCTTGACGTGCCGCAAGCCGCGTGGGTGGCGTGGCGACAGCTTGATGCGCATCAAGCCAAGGGGGCGGTGCTGCAAGCAAGATGCGGCGCATCGCAACAAGCCTGGCGGAGACTCCCATGAAAGTTCTGTTGGCCGTGGACGGCAGCGCCTACACCAAGCGCATGCTGGCCTACCTTGCCGCGCATGACGAATTCCTGCGCGGCGACACGCTGTACGTGGTCATGACCGTGGTGCCGCCGGTACCCCCGCGCGCCGGGGCCTACTTCTCGAACGCCGAGCTGCACGATTACTACAAGGAAGAAGCCGAAAAGGCGCTCGGCCCGGTGCGCAGCTTCATCGCGCAGCAGGGTTGGAAGGCCGAGTTCACGCACGTGGTGGGCCACGCACCCGACGTGCTGGCCGAGGCCGCCAACAGCGGCGGCTTCGACCTCGTGGCCATGGGCTCGCACGGCCATTCGGCACTGGGCGGGCTGGTGCTGGGCTCGGTGACCACGCGTGTGCTGGCGCAGTGCAAGGCACCGGTGCTGATCATTCGATAGCAAGCGGCCGATGTCGAACAACGGGGTTACCGGCGTTGCCTGGGACGACGCGGAGGAGCAAACCCGCTTCACGCGCCCGGTGCCTGGCCCCCAGGGTGAGATGCACGCCGAATCGGCGTTGTGCATCGAAGGCATGGACTGCGCGGCCTGCTCGCTCGACATCGAGCGTGTGCTGCTGGCCATGCCGGGTGTGGAAGCTGCCAACGTCAATGCGGTGACCGGCCGCGCCACCGTGCGCTGGGACCCGGCACGCACGGCGGCCTCGCGCATCGCGCAGGCGGTGGAGGGCGCGGGCTACCAGGCCTTCCCCGCGCTTTCGATGCACGCCGAAGCCGCCCGTGCGCGGCAGCGCCGCCAGATGCTGTGGCGCCTGTTCGTGGCGGGCTTCTGCATGATGCAGGTGATGATGTACGCCACGCCGGCCTACGTGGCCGCGCCCGGCAGCATGAGCGCCGACATCGAGCGGTTGCTGCAATGGGCCAGCTGGCTGCTTTCGGCCCCGGTGGTGCTGTTTTCGGCGGGGCCTTTCTTTCGCGGTGCGTGGGCCGACCTCGAACGCAGGCGCATCGGCATGGACGTGCCGGTGGCGCTGGGCATCGGCGTCACCTTCGCGGCCAGCACGGCGGTCACGTTCGACCCCGGCGGCGTGTTCGGCAGCGAGGTGTACTTCGACTCGCTCACGATGTTCGTGTTCTTCCTGCTCGGCGGGCGCTACCTCGAAATGCGCTCGCGCGACGCCACGGCCGCAGCGCTCGAAGGGCTGGTGAACGCCTTGCCCGAAACGGCCGAGCGCCTGTGCGAGGCGGGCAGAGAAACCGTGCCGGTGTGCCGGCTGCGCGCGGGCGACCGCGTGCGCGTGCGGCCCGGCCAGGCCTTCCCGGCAGACGGCCGCCTGCTCGAAGGCGAAGCGCAGGTGGACGAGGCGTTGCTCACGGGCGAGTCCAGGCCCGTGCTGCGCCGCGTGGGCGACGAGGTCGTCGCAGGCAGCTTCAACCTTTCTGCCCCGGTGGTGATGCTCGTGCAGCGCACGGCGCAAGACACGCGGCAGGCGCAGATCGTCTCTCTCATGCAGCGCGCCGCCACCGAGCGGCCCGAAGCCGTGCGGCTGGCCGACCGCTTTGCGGGCCCGTTCCTGTGGGCGGTGCTGCTGGTGGCCGGGCTCTCGGCTCTTGCGTGGAGCTTCATCGAACCGGCGCGCGCCTTGTGGGTGGCGGTGGCCGTGCTCATCGTCACTTGCCCGTGTGCGCTCTCGCTGGCCACACCGGCGGCGCTGCTGGCCGCAGGTGGCACGTTGGCGCGCCGTGGCGTGCTGGTGCGGCAGTTCTCGGCGCTCGAGGCCCTGGCGAAGGTAAAGCTCTTCGTGTTCGACAAGACCGGCACGCTCACGCAAGACCGTCTTGCCGTGGCGAGTGTCGAACGCGCGGGCACCATGGCCGAGCGGGAGCTGTTGCGGCACGCGGCCGGCTTGGCACAAGCCTCGCTGCACCCCGTGGCGCGCGCATTGGCCGAGGCCGCGCAGGGCGATGCAGTGGCCATGGCGCAGGTGGAAGAGCGCCCGGGCCGCGGCCTTTGCGGCCGCGACGCGCAAGGCCGCACGTGGCGCCTCGGTGCGCCGGCCTTCGCATGCCCCGGGGTGCACCCCACACCTGCGGAGCGCACGACGGCGTGGCTCTCGGTGGACGGGCGGCCGATGGGCGTCTTCAGCTTCGACGAAACGCTGCGGGCCGATGCGCGCGAGGCCCTTGCACAGCTGCAGGCCGAAGGCGTGCGCGTGGCGCTGCTCTCTGGCGACCAGCCCGCGGCGGCGCGGCGCGTGGCGCAGGCGCTGGGCATCGTGGAAGTGCAAGGCGGCGCCACGCCCGAAGACAAGCTCGCCTATGTGCAAGCCGCGCAAGCTCAGGGCCTCGTCGTTGCAATGGTGGGCGACGGCGTGAACGACGGCCCGGTGGCCGCGCGTGCCGACGTGTCGTTCGCCATAGGGCAGGGCGCGCCGCAGCTGTGCGCGCAGGCCGACTTCACGTCATTGGGGGCGCACGTGGCCGACGTGGTGGCTGCACGCCGGCTGGCGCAGCGCACGGTGTCGGTGGTGCGGCAGAACCTCGCATGGGCCGCCGCCTACAACGCGGTGTGCGTGCCGCTGGCCATGCTGGGCTGGCTGCCGCCCTGGGCTGCGGGGCTGGGCATGGTCGCAAGCTCGTTGTTCGTGGTGCTCAACGCAGGTCGTCTGCGCAACGGCGCCCGGTTGACCAACATGACCTGCCTGGCCACGTTGACCAGCACCACGAAGCAGCACGCACCGCACCTCTCGCAACAGCCCGTGCAGGGGCGAAGCGCTGTGCCGCTCAGCGCGCGTTGAAGCGCAGCAAGGCCATGGACATCCTCTTCCTGCTCGTGCCGCTTTCCGCATTGCTGGTGCTCGCCATCATCGGCGTGTTCGCATGGGCGCTGCAGGGCGGCCAGTTCGAGAACGTGGAGCGTGAAGGCGAACGCATTCTCGAAGACGAATCCCGGCCTGACACGCATTTGGTTGACAGCGATCAAGCCTCACGCTGAGGGGCGATCGAACAATTCGCCTGTACCCACGAAGAGAGAAGGGGTAGGCGATGGAAGCCTCCAGCGAAAGACTCACAGCAACCACTTACGACGACTTTGCGGTGCGCGGCTTTGCGCTCGCAGCCGTGCTTTGGGGCATCGTCGGCATGGCCGTCGGCGTGTTCATCGCCGCACAACTGGCCTGGCCCGAACTGGGCGCCGGCATTCCCTGGCTCAGCTACGGGCGCCTGCGCCCGCTGCACACCAACGCGGTGATCTTCGCGTTCGGCGGCTGCGCGCTCTTTGCCACTTCGTACCACGTGGTGCAGCGCACCTGCCAGGTCAAGCTGTTCGCACCGTGGCTCGCCAACTTCACCTTCTGGGGCTGGCAGGCCGTGATCGTGCTGGCCGCGGTGACGCTGCCGCTGGGCATCACCAGCGGCAAGGAATACGCCGAGCTCGAGTGGCCGATCGACATCCTCATCACGCTGGTGTGGGTGGCCTATGCGGTGGTGTTCTTCGGCACCATCGGCATGCGCCGCGTGCGCCACATCTACGTGGCCAACTGGTTCTTCGGTGCGTTCATCCTCGCGGTGGCGCTGCTGCACCTCGTCAACAGCGCGGCCATGCCGGCCAGCCTGTGGAAGAGCTACTCGGCCTATGCCGGCGTGCAGGACGCGATGGTGCAGTGGTGGTACGGCCACAACGCGGTGGGCTTCTTCCTCACGGCGGGCTTCCTCGGGATGATGTACTACTACATCCCCAAGCAGGCCGAGCGCCCGGTGTACAGCTACCGCCTGTCCATCGTGCACTTCTGGGCGCTGATCTTCACCTACATGTGGGCCGGCCCCCACCACCTGCACTACACCGCGCTGCCCGACTGGGCGCAAAGCGTGGGCATGCTGTTCTCGCTGGTGCTGCTCGCACCCAGCTGGGGCGGCATGATCAACGGCGTGATGACGCTGTCGGGTGCCTGGCACAAGCTGCGTGACGACCCCATCCTCAAGTTCCTCATCGTGGCGCTGTCGTTCTACGGCATGTCCACCTTCGAGGGGCCCATGATGTCCATCAAGACGGTGAACGCGCTGTCGCACTACACCGACTGGACGGTGGGCCACGTGCACACTGGCGCGCTGGGCTGGGTGGGCCTCATCTCGATGGGCTCGCTGTACTACCTGATCCCGCGCATGTTCGGCCGTACCACGATGTACAGCGTGCCGGCCATCAACGTGCACTTCTGGATCGCCACGCTGGGCATCGTGCTCTACATCGCCGCCATGTGGATCGCCGGCGTGATGCAAGGCCTCATGTGGCGTGCCCTCAACCCCGACGGCACGCTGGTCTACAGCTTCGTCGAGAGCGTGAAGGCCACGTACCCCTTCTACGTGATCCGCCTCGCGGGCGGTCTGCTCTACCTCGCCGGCATGTGCGTCATGGCCTGGAACGTGGTGATGACGGTGAAGAGCGGCCGCGTGGCGCCGGCCGCCATTCCGCGCCTGGCGGCCGCGGCCTGAGGCGAACACAGAACAGGAGCAACACACATGGCTGCCAACCACAAAGCCACCGGTCACGAACGCATCGAGACCAGCAACTTCCTGATGATCGTGCTGATCCTCGTCACCGTCGCCGTGGGCGGCCTGGTGGAGATCGTGCCGCTGTTCTTCCAGCGCTCCACCACGCAGGCGGCGCCGGGCCTGAAGCCCTACGACGCCGTGCAGCTGGTGGGCCGCGACGTCTACGTGCGCGAGGGTTGCTACAACTGCCACTCGCAGATGGTGCGCCCGCTGCACGCCGAGACGCTGCGCTACGGCCACTACTCCACGGCGGGTGAGTTCGTGTACGACCGCCCGTTCCAGTGGGGCAGCAAACGCACCGGGCCCGACCTGCACCGCGTGGGCGGCAAGTACAGCGACGAGTGGCACCGCCTGCACCTCATCAACCCGCGCGACCTCGTGCCCGAGTCGAACATGCCGGCCTATGCCTGGCTCGACCGCAACAAGGTCGACCCGCAAAGCGTGGCACCGCGCATGACCGCACTGCGCCGCCTGGGCGTGCCCTACACCGACGAAGAGATCGCCGGTGCGGCCAAGGCGCTGGACGGCAAGAGCGAACTCGATGCGTTGGTGGCGTACCTGCAGGTGCTCGGCACCAGCATGAAGTGAAGGAGCCGAGATGGACCTGAACGTTTTGCGCAGCGGCATCACGCTGGTGAGCCTGCTGATGTTTCTCGGCATCGCGGCCTGGGCCTGGCTGCCCCGGCGACGCGAAGACTTCGAACAAGCCGCACGGGCGCCTTTCGACGGTGAGGCCGGGGAGTAAATCATGAGCGACTTCTTCAACAATGGCTGGTCGCTCTTCGTCGCCGTCGTCACGGTGCTGAGCCTGCTGGCCTGCCTGGCGCTGCTCATCATTGCGGCGCGCCGCAAGGTCATGGCCAATGACAACACCACCGGCCACGTGTGGGACGAAGACCTGCGCGAGCTCAACAACCCGTTGCCGCGCTGGTGGATGTGGCTGTTCGTGCTGACGGTGGTGTTCTCGGGCGCCTACCTGTGGCTCTACCCCGGCCTCGGCAGCGCGCAAGGCAGCCTGGGCTGGAGCAGCAACAAGCAGTACCTCGACGAGCAGGCCAAGGCGCAGCAGCGCGCC
>CAMLLU010000108.1 GCA_946480925.1 uncultured Rivibacter sp. | reverse complement strand
AGGTGCGGCCCTGGGTGTAGACCTCCACCGAGCCGGTGTGGCGGTTGGCCCAGCGATTGCCGATGCCCAGCACGTGGTCGGCGGCCAGCATGGTGGCGTTGCCATAGCGGTGGCTGGTCTGCAGGCCGCACATGCCGGCCATCAGCGGGTGGTCGTCGGGGATGCTGCCCCAGCCCATGAGCGTGGGGATCACCGGCACGCCGGTCAGCTCGGCGAACTCGACCAGCAGGTCGGACGCATCGGCATTGATGATGCCGCCGCCGGCCACGATGAGCGGGCGCCTGGCCTCGTTGAGCATCGTGAGCGCCTTCTCCACCTGCGCACGCGTCGCAGCGGGCTTGTAGACCGGCAGCGGCTCGTAGGTCTCGATGTCGAACTCGATCTCGGCCATCTGCACGTCGAACGGCAGGTCGATCAGCACCGGCCCCGGGCGGCCCGAGCGCATCAGGTGGAAGGCCTGCTGGAACACGCGCGGCACCAGCGCCGGCTCGCGCACGGTGACGGCCATCTTGGTGACGGGCTTGGCGATGGACTCGATGTCCACCGCCTGGAAGTCTTCCTTGTAGAGCCGGGCGCGCGGCGCCTGGCCGGTGATGCACAGGATGGGGGTGGAGTCCGCAATGGCCGAGTACAGCCCCGTGATCATGTCGGTACCGGCCGGCCCCGAGGTGCCGATGCACACGCCGATGTTGCCGGCCTTGGCCCGCGTGTAGCCCTCGGCCATGTGCGAGGCGCCTTCCACGTGCCGCGCCAGCACGTGAGCGATGCTGGCGCGCTCGCGCAGCGCGGCATACAGGGGGTTGATGGCGGCGCCGGGCACGCCGAAGGCCTGCGAGATGCCTTCCTTCTCCATCACCAGCACCGCCGCCATCGCGGCTTTCATCTTGGCCATGAGGTTCTCCTTTGGATCGTTGCGGCGATGATCCGCAGCGACGCTTGTCGGGAGAACCCCAGGCGCTGAATCTCTGCTATTCCGCGCCGGAATGGCTTGCGCTCTTCACCCTTTTCGACGGTGAGCTGCCATGAAAGGCAGGCCACCGGCCGCTTCTTCACGGCCGGTCGTTGCACCCACGGCCCTCAGTGGGGCCGCCCTCAGTGAGACGAAATCAATATGGCGAAATCCAGGGGTGGATGTGCGTGATGCGCGGGCCCTGGCCTGCGACCCACCCCAGGTCGTACTGGGTCGTTCCGGTGCGCGCTTCATCCAGCCCTCGCGCGCTCTGCCGCACACCATGGCCCACGGTGCGGCCGTGGTTGCAGAGCCCGCGGCTGCGGGCCGGGTCGTCGGCCATGATCCGCTCGAAGTCTTCGCGCGTTTGCGTCAGCAGGGCTGGCTCGCGCTTGCCGAGTTCGTGATTCGCCACGTCGGCGACGACACGCAGCAAACTGGATCGAGAGCTGTAGGTGCCTGTGCGAATGACGCTGTCCATGCGGGAGCGCATCTGCTCGATCGACTGGCCGACGTGCACACGATCGGCCCTGTCGAGCGCAGCGGGCGAAACGAGCCGTGCGAGCGCGGGTTCGTGCCGGGCACGCTCCCATAGCGCGGTCAGCTCCTGCTCGATCCGGCCTGCTTCGGCATCCTGCGAGCTGCGTTGCCGGAGAGCATCGCGCCGTTCCTGCTGCCGTGCCTGCAAGGCGTCCTGGTGCACTTGCATCTCCCTCGCAAGGGCGTTGGCCTCCTCACCGGCACGGATGTGACGCGCGCTCAGCTCGGTGTATTGCTCGAACTCGCGACGATGCTGCTCCGTGTACCGCAGGACGTCGCCCTGCAGCCGCTTGATCCGGATCTCGCTGTGCTCGGCATCGGTTCCGCTGGATGCGCCTGCGGTGATGGCGGGCGCTACCGTGCCGGCCGCCGACGGCGCCCCATGCTGCATGACCTTCCGCTGCTGCCCGAGCTCGGCGCTCAATTCGGCGGTCCGTTGCTTGTAGTAGGCATCCAGTTTGGGTGCGACCAAACGGCCCATCTTTTCGACGTCGTCATCCTTCAGCACCTTCAAGAATGTGTTCCCCACTCTTTCCAAGGTGACCAGGAAGTCTTGCCGGTGGGCCTTGAACGCAACAGCCAGGCTCTCGCATTGCTTGAGCGCGCGCGAAACCTGCCGTGGGTTCAGTATCTGGCCGTCGAGCTTCAGGGCGTTGGGTCCGCCGCTGCGGAGTTTGTCGACCGTGCCCTCGATCGTGGCGAGCATGCCCTGGACGATCTTCTCCCTCGGAGACCGTTCGAGGGCCTGGAAAGAAGCCTCGGCCTGGCCATGCGACTTGTTGAGTTGGTGGGCACCATCGGCCCTGATGAGACATCCCTCCAGGTAGGTCACCAACTTCTGCTCCATGGCCGTGTGCAGCCATTTCAAGTCGTGGCGCGCAGTCATCGCCAGGAAGACCTGCAGCGCTTCCGCGGCGTTGCCGTCTGGGTCTGCGGCGCTTCGCGCGAGGTGCTCGAATGCCGCGTTCTGCGCCGACTGGACGGTTTGCCCCAGGTTCACGCGGGAACGTTCCGACCGGCGGGCAGCGGGCTGCAGCCACTGCGTGATGATCTCCATCAGCTCCGGTCTGACGCCTCCGGGCATCAGGGCTCCGATGGAGTTGGCAACCAAGTTCGTGAACGTTCCAGCTCCCAGCTCCCTCAGCCGGTCGCGTCCCGCGACGGCCACGGCCTCCTGCGCGGCCTTCTTGCGGCTCACCCTCGTTTCGTTCAATTGCCGGGTCAGCGTGTCGACGCGCGCGGCCGCTTCCGCTCGCGCGTCTGCCGGCCTCCCGCGCGAGGCTGTCTCGGCCCGTGCAGGAACGGCGGTGGAGCGTCCACTGTCTTCGAGTTCCCGGTGCTGTTGCTCCAGCAGTGCCGTCTTCTGTTGAAGGACAGCGTCCAGTCTTTCCACCACCTCCCGCGCGCGCTCGCATTGCACGCCGAGTTCGGCGCACTGGGACTGCGTGCGCTCCAGGCTGGCCTGCAGGCGGCGGATCGCCTTTTCTCGATCGGCCTTCGTCATCTCGGCTTCAGCCACGGGTTGCGCAGGCGGCTGCTTCAACGCAGCGAGCGCAGCCTCGAGGGCGCCCACCTCGTCTGCCAAGCCTCGAACGACACCGATGTCGGCGTGGCGCAATTGCAGCGCGGCCGCCAGCGGGGCGTCGATGGTCGTCCGCCCCGTGGAGGACGCCCCGGCCACCGCGGAGGCGGGCCGGATGGCGGACGTGGGCAGGCTCGCCGATGCTGCCTGCACGCCTGCAGCGCCGGAGGGCCCTACGCTGTCCGTGCCCTTCGCGAGCGCCAGGACAGGCAGCCTGTTACGTGGCCCCGGCGCGCCCTCTTCTCGGTGCTGCATCGCGCGGGGCGACGGTACCTCGGCGGCTGCGGATTCCGCGCTGGCCAGCTGCGGCAAGGAAGCCGGCCCGGACGAGCTGGACGAAGCCTTGCTGGAAGGAGCGGGGAAACGATGCGTACTGCCCTCGCCAACTGGTCGCATGACACTCCTCGACGTAAGGATCTGGGGCGCGGATGATCGGGCAGGCCCTCGCCGCGCACGAATGCTCCCGCGAAGGAAATCGCCGGGAAGCGCAGTCGGACATGCATGCAACCCGACGCGAGGTCGGTCAAGGCAGACCTGCGCCAGAGCGCATCAATGCAAGGTCGTGCCCGCTCTACATTGGCGGTCATGGACAGGATCACCGGCATCCAGCTTTTCATCCGCGTGGTGGAAACCGGCAGCTTCAGCAAGGCCTCGGCCGACCTCGGCATCACCCAGCCCACCGCCACCAAGCACGTGGCTGCACTCGAAGAGCGCCTGGGCACCCGCCTGCTCCACCGCAGCACCCGCGGCGTCACGCCCACCGAGGCCGGCGCGGTGTACTACGACAAGTGCAAGACCATCCAGCGCGAGCTCGAAGAGGCCGACAACCTCGCCGCGCTGCTGCAGGCGAAGCTCGGCGGACAGCTGCGCATCAGCACCTCGGTGGCCTTCGGCCGGCGGGTGCTGGTGCCCCTGGCGCTGCGCTTCATGCGCGAGCACCCCGAGATCGCCATCGACCTGAGCTTCGACGACCGCTACGTCAACCTCGTCGAGCAGGGCGTGGACCTGGCCATACGCATGGGCCGCCTGGCTGACTCCACGCTGGGTGCGCGCTACCTGGGCGTGAACCCGTGGGTGCTGGCCGCCGCGCCAGGCTACCTGCGGCAGGCCGGCACGCCCGCGTCACCCGACGACCTGGCCGGCCATGCCTGCCTCGTCTACAGCAGCGTGCAGGGAGACGACCGCTGGCAGTTCACCTCGCCCGATGGCGAGGCGCTGTCGGTCTCGGTGAAGGGGCCGCTGCGCTCGAACAACCTGTCGGCCGTGCTGGCCGCCTGCCGCGCCGGCATGGGCCTGGCGGTGCTGCCGTGGTACGTGGCGCGCGAATCGGTGGCCGACGGCGTCATCGTGCCGCTGCTGGAGCACTACGCCCTGCCCTCGCAGGAGATGCATGCGGTGTTCCCCTCGCCCAAGCTGGTGCCGGCCAAGGTGAAGACCTTCATCGACTACCTGAAGGAAGCCCTCGATGGGCCTTGGTGGCAGAGGGCGTTGTAGTCCATGCATCGTGACCTGCTACTGCGTTGAGTGCAGTCGCCTTGCGCCTGGTCAATGGCGCCTAGCATCGCTAGCCATTCATCCAAACTCAGCCAGCGCTCCGTCATGACGCGCGGTTCGACGGTCCCTAAGCTCGAGCAGTGCTCATGGACGGCGTACGGTCATGCAGGAAATGGGCTTCGATGAACCGCTTTTTTTCGACAGGATCCGATGCGACCTTTGCGCCTGCTGCTGCTTCTGAGTTCTCTTGCCTTTTCATCCATTCCCGCCCTCGCCGCAGACTCCGAGCTGCGCGTGTGGAACACCCACCCTGACGGCTACCCGGTGACCGAGGCGCTCCAGTACTTTGCCGACACGGCTCGCCAGTCCACCGAGAACAGGGTCAACGTCAAGGTCTACTCGAACGGCGTGCTGGGAGACCAGACAAAGGCCGTGCAGATGATGAAGGCCGGCGAGCTGGACCTCGCCGAATTCAACATCGCGCCGCTCGCCGAGGCCGTGCCGAGCATTGCGGTGCTGACGCGGCCGTTCCTGTTCCGCGATGCCAGGCACATGTTCAAGGTGATGGACGGCAAGCTCGGTGCTCAGTTCGAAACCCAGCTGAAGGCTGCCGGGTTCGTGGTGCTCGGCTGGTATGACGGCGGAGCGCGCTCCTTCTATTGCGCCAACCGCCCGATCCACACGGTTCGCGACTTTGCCGGCGAACGCATCCGGGTACAGCAATCGGCCTCAGCCATCGAAATGGTGAAACTGCTGGGGGCCACACCAGTGGTCCTGCCCTACAAGGAAGTGGGAGACGCCTTGAAGGACGGCCGTATCGACTGCGCCGAAAACAACTTGCCGGCCTACGAGTCGACCGGGCACATGAAGGTGGCCAAGAACGTCTACCTCAGCTACCACACGGTGGCACCGGAGGTGCTCGTCATGTCGGCCAAGGCATGGAACCAGCTCAAACCCCAGGACCAGGCCCTCGTGCAGGCAGCGGGCCGCGCCTCAGCGCAGCGCATGCGCGAAATCTGGAACGCCCGCGTGGAGACGGCTCGCGCCGCGGCAGCCAAGCAAGGATCGCAGTTCGTACCCGTGCGCGACTCCGGGTCGATCGTCAAGCGGCTGACGCCGTTGCTGGAAACCTATCTGAAGGACCCCGTGGCGCGTTCAGAGGTGTTTGCGATCCTGGCTGAGTGAGCCGATCACTTGCGCCGGCCGGCCGCGGCCAGTGGTACCACCGGCGCCAGCGAAGCCCGTAGCCGCTCGCGCGAGTCGGCCTCCCCGCTCACCGAATGGCCCAGCGCACTCTCGACGCTGCCGATGTGCGCCCGCATGCGCTGCTCGGCCAGCGCCACGTCGCCCGAGGCCAGCGCCTCGACGATCTCTTCGTGTTCGGCACACGACTGGCTCGCGTCGTGCGTGGACTGGTAGAGCGATGCGACCAGCGTGGTGCGAGCGGTGAGGTCGCGCATCACGTCGGAAAGCAGGCCGTGGCCCAGGCATTCGGCCAGGCACACGTGGAAGTCGGCCAGCAGGAAGGTGCGCGTGGCGGTGTCCGCGTTGCGGATGGCCTGCTTTTCTTGCGCGATGTGGGCGCGCAGCCTGCGCACCACGTTCTGCAGCGGGCGGCCTTCTTCGTTCTGGGCAGCGTCGCGCAACATGCCCGATTCGATGATGCGGCGCGCGGCGAAGGCGTCGCGCGCCTCGTCGAGCGAAGGCTCCACCACGAACCAGCCCTTGCGCGAACGAACCTCGACGAAGCCGCGCGCCTGCAGTTGCATGAGCGCCTCGCGCACCAGCGTACGGCTCACACCGAAGAGATCGGCCAGCTCCTGCTCGCCCAGCCTTTCGCCCGGTGAGAGTTTCTGCGCGAGGATGGACTCGACCACTCGCTGGGCGATTTCGGCTTGGCTGGTGCTCATGATGGGCGCGGACTTTAGCGGAGTGGCTTTAACGCACAGGTGCGGTTGCAGGCTGCACGGCTGCAGCCTGTGGTTCGTCTTCTTCGATATCGACCACCTCATGCGGCTCGCCATTGAGCGTGGCGCGGGCCTTGGCCATGTCGATGTCGCCCTCCCAACGCGCCACGGCCACGGTGGCCACGCAGTTGCCGACCAGGTTGCCCAGAGCCCGTGCGATGCCCATGAACCAGTCCACCGACAGCACGAGCACCAGGCCGATCGCCGGGATGGCCGGGATGGCGTGCAAGGTGGCGGCCAGCACCACGATGGCCGAGCCCGGCACGCCGTGCGCCCCCTTCGACGTGACCAGCGAGATCGCCAGGATGGTGAGCAGGTCCGTCATCGAGATCGGCGTGTTGGTGGCCTGCGCGATGAACACGGCGGCGAGCGTGATGTAGATCGAGAACGCGTCGAGGTTGAACGAGTAGCCGGTGGGGATGACGAGGCCGACCGTCGAGTCGCGGATGCCCAGGCGCTTGAGCTTGGCCATGACCTGCGGCAGCACGCTGTCGGACGACGTGGTGGCCAGCACGATGGCGAGCTCTTCACGCAGGTACTTCAGCAGCTTGAAGAGGCTCAGGCCGCACAGCCGCATGATCGTGCCCAGCACCACGAACACGAAGAAGATCACCGAGGCATAGAACAGCACCACCAGCGCGCCCAGCTGCTTGAGCGAGCCGATGCCGTACTTGCCCACCGTGAAGGCGATGGCGCCCAGCACGCCCAGCGGCGCCAGCTTGATGATGATGCCCATCACCTTGAACAGCACGTGCGACAGCGTGTCGATGAAGGTGGCCACCGGCGCGCCGCGCTCGCCCAGCATGGCCAGCGCGCAGCCGAACAGCACCGAGAACAGCAGCACCTGCAGCACGTCGCCGGTGGCGAAGGCGTTGACCACCGTGGTGGGGATGAGCTTCAGCAGGAAGTCCACCGTGCCGCCGCCGGTGAGCTTGCTGGCGTTTTCGGCGTAGGTACCCATGGCCGCGGCGTCCAGCGCCTTCGGGTCCACGTTCATGCCCACGCCGGGCTCGAACATGAAGGCCAGCACCAACCCCAGCCCCAGCGCGATGGTGGTGACCACCTCGAAGTAGACGATGGCCTTGACGCCCACGCGCCCCACCCGCTTCAGGTCGCCCGCGCTGGCGATGCCGTGCACCACCACGCAGAACACGATGAGCGGAATGATCATCTTGATGAGCTTGATGAAGCCGTCACCCAGCGGCTTCAACTTCGTGGCCGCCTCGGGCCACAAGAAGCCGACGATCACGCCGGCGACGAGGGCCAGGAGCACCTGGCCAAACAGGGAACGCAAAATGCGAGGCATGTGTGCTCTCCAAAACTACGGCTGGCGGAGGAAGCAGCTCGGGGGCGCAGTTTGCCCACAAGCTTGCATACAAGCAATGTAGGCAAGCGTTTCCAACGGCCCATGGGGGTTTGCCCGCGGGATCTTTGCGGCTGGATCAAAACTGAAAAGCGCGCCGGCGTGCAGCGCGTGTCATTGCTTCGCTGAACCTGCATGTTTCGGCAACGCGAGGTCATCCAACGATTCGAACTGATCGGGGAATTTCGGCGACGGGATCGCCGAGGCACGGGGGTGCCGAACGGCGCACATCAACATCTCCGTTCGACCCAGTGCTGCCGTGCGGCTCGCGGTGGCGAACTGCAGCAGGAGGCTGGGGGCGGTCGGTCGATCTAGGCCGCCGCGTGGCGGCGGCCAACGAAACCGGTCAGTCAGAGTTTGTGGGAACGACAGACCGGCCCACCTCCGAACTTGACGTTCATCAGCCGACGCACCATTTAAGACCGCCCAACGGCCATATGCGAAGGCAACAAACTGGAACTCCGACTCACTCCCGACGCCCGAAGAAAGGACCGATGGGGGCTGTTACGCTCATCGTTCAGTTCATCGTCCAAAGGTCCGCACGATGCCGCGCGTCATGGGTGGGGGAAGGTCAACGTATTTGCTCATCAGCGGAGTGACGATACCTCGACCTGTGAGGCTGGTTCAAGGCATTGAACTATTGCCGGTCGACGATGGTGTAGGCCCGCGCCCGTTCTTGTCGAAACTGGACTTATTGGACCAACAGTTTGCGTTGCTACTGCTGCCGTGGGTTCAGTGCCAGCTACGGGTCTCCGGTCGCGGTAGCAGCGACGTCGCCACTCGCGCATGGAATGCGCTGTGGGACGTGCTCTTGCTGAGCGCCATCTACACGGTCCCAGTCAACTGTGGCCTGCAGTCGTCGTGCGCGCTAGAGCGGTTCACCGAATCAAGTCGGTTGAACATCATTCACTACCGCGTCTTTGAACCACCTGAGGGTGAAGGCCTAGCCCTGAAGGAGGACGACTGCTGCTGGCTCGAAACTTACTTTGGATGTGCGCAAGAGCTTCTAGATGAACACCGTTTTCAGAACGCGGTGCACTGCCTCGCTACATATCACTGGCACACTCTGCCCCGAGCTCAACTAGCCCTCTTATGGGCAGGAATTGAGGGCCTGTTCGGCGTTGATTCGGAAATCACATTCCGCGTTAGCTTGTACGCGGCAAAGTTTCTTTTCCCAGAGAATTTGGATCAGCAGCGCGAGACTTTCAACGCCGTGAAGCGCCTGTATGGCATTCGATCCAAGGCAGTGCATGGAGCAAGGATGAAGGGCGAGCCGCGTGACAGCGTGAACGAATCCGTAGCGCTCCTGGGACGACTGGTGCGCGCGTGTATTGAGAGGAACCAGTTGCCCGTGCTGGATGACTTGGCGCCGTAAGCTGCGCCGTACGGAAGTCGGCTATCGATACCCCACGAAGAGCCGCAGCTTCGTGCTGTTCAGCAGTTCTTCCGCCTTAGTCGGCCAAGTTGAGCCGGTGCTGCAACATGTGCTCCAGCCCAACCTACTTGGACTTGTAGCGATCCAGGTAGGCGTGCGAGGCCAGATAGACGTTGCCGCGCGAGCGCGATAGGGCCACATAGAGCTTGTTGAGCGTAGCCGGCGGCAGATTTCCCAGCTTCCCTCCATGATGGAGCTTGAGTGTGTTTGCGTTGAGGACCACGCACACTTCGTCGTGATGGTCCTCGCCCTTGGATGCACCCCAGTTCTGCGAATGGCATCCGTAGAGCGCGTGCTCCTGATAGAACAGCTTCACGACATCCCGGCGCCGCCAAAGGGTATCGGCTTCGTCCTGGGACTCGACCTCAATGACGGATGCTTGGCGATCGGATGTCGTTCCGATGGGGATACCCAGCCGCTCGGAGATGAAGGCGCACACGGCCGGGCTGCAGCGGCGACTCAGAGAGAGCGATTCCGTATCGACCTTGATACCAACCTCATCAAAGCGCTTGGCATATGCCTTGAAGTTGTCATGCAGGTTGCGGTTGACGCTGTGGTCACGGCTCGTGTCGTAGGTGTGCTGCCTGAAGTCGCCCACCAGCAGCAGGTCCGCTTGCGCGCCGGCCAATTTGCGTAGGAAGTTGAAGTCGTTCCCGCCGAAGTCCTGCACTTCGTCCACGCAAACAAGCTCGAAGAACTGGTCGATGCGCTCGATCACGTCGCTGACCAAGTTACGTTCGATCAGCAGTTTGGCCAAGCGGCTGTGATACAGCCGGCCGCTGCTGTCCAGGTAGTAGCGGTCATCTGTCTGCTTGAACCGGTCGCGATGCGGCAAGTCGGAGAAACCGAGTCCACGGTTTCGCATGTTGAAGCCCATGATGGGCCGGAAACAGAAGGTGTGCAGGAAGGTGAAATACGTCATCACCTTGACTGTCGGAGGCATGGCGCCGTAGCGCAGGGTGATCTTCCTGCACAAGGTCCGGGCGTTTTCCTCGGTGTAGGTGAACACCAAGCAACGACGGCCTGCGCCGAGCTCTTCGACGATTCGCGTAGTCTTGCCGGAGCCGGCAACGGCAAAAACTACTGTCTTGCCCATGCCATCGCGTCGCTGAGGTAGGTGGGGACCTTCAAGCCGGTCTTGTGTTTCTCCAGCAGTGCGAGCGCGGCCTCAGCCTTGTTGTCCAGCATCCATTCGAGCGGCGAGAGCTTGCGACGATTGCCGAACAGCTCATCGCAGGCGGCCTTGTTGTCGTTGTACAGGCAGATCTCGAACGTCGAGCGGGCGTTGTCCTGGTCGGCGAAAACCTGGGTGTTGGCACTAAGCAGGTCGGCATAGTTGTCAACACAGTGCTTCTGGTAGTCGCCATCGTTGTCGCGGACCACGGCCGTGCGTACATCCAGGATCTTGGCCAGCGCCAAGTACCGCTTGAAGCTGGTACCACCGACGGCAATGACGTGGATGCCATCTTTTTCGAGGGTCGAGCCAGTCGATGCCTCATACAAGGCCGCGATAAGGATGAACTCGGCGTCCCCTTCCACAAGGATGACGCGGCGCGACATCGCGAACTCCAGAACGTTGTTGTCCGGCGCCTTGCAGAAGAAGTCCGCAGTGGCCGAATCCAGATCTCGCAGCGACGCCTTGTTTCCTGCGGCGTCCATCATGATGACCTTGCGCAGGTCCAGCCGCGAGCACACTAGGCTGCTGTGGGTCGAAACGAAGAGCTGCTTGCCACCAGGCTTGGCCAGACCGTCGAGCAGGCGGCGCATGTTCACGTGGCTTAAGTGGTTCTCTGGCTCTTCGATGAGCAGGATCTGGATTGACTCCGAGGCCTTCGTGCCTTTGCTCAGTGCGAATTCTGTTTTTATGAGGCTCTGGCGGCCGCGGCCGCGTGCTTCCAGCGGGACCCCACCCTCAGCGATTTGCAGGTCGGACTCTAGGTTCGATTTGGCTGAACTGCGCACTTGGAACTTCAGTTCCAGCTTCGCGTTGAGGTCGGCCAGTTGCTCGGCAGAAAAGAGGTCCTTGTACTGTCGGTACTTGTTCTCGTGACTACCACGCTGGCGAGGTGCGGCATGTGCCCTATACAGCGTTCGGGTGTACTCGCGCTGTGCGTACTCCGCGTCGATCTGAGCGCCGTCGATCAATAGGTGACGTACAGGCCTCGCGTGCGCACCATAGGGCGCACCTGCGAAGGTCGAAAACTTGATGGCGTAGAACTCGAACGGGAAGTTGTCGGCCTTCTCCGCGAGCACTTCCTGGATCTCAGGCGCGTAGTCGTCAGACGGCTCGCACGTCAGCCGCAAACCAAACGTGTTGTCGTGCCGCGAATTGCACCGGCCCTTGAGATCGGGGTCGCAGACTTCGGACAGGTAGACCTCAACGAAAAGCGTGGGCAGGTTCGCGAGCTTCTTCTCACCCCTGAGAAAACCCTCCACCGCGCCCTTTCGCATGAGCGCCTCTATGCCCAAGGTCTCGACCTTGCTGCGGCTTGCCGACAGGGTCAGGTCAATCGCCGTTAGAACGGTGCTCTTGCCCGCTTCGTTATCGCCGGCAAAGATGTTCAGGTCGGAATGGAGCTCGAGTTGCAGCGTCTCGAACTTTTTGAAGTTCGACAGCACCACCTTGCGGATGCACAGGTGCGAGATGTCGGCGCCGGCCAGCGATCCGTCTCCACCCACGGCTGCGGCAAACTTCATGGACTCTCTCCCCGTGTGCTTCTTCTATCCATGATAGCGACCGCCCGGCACCGGGACGGCCCCAGGAAAGCGCCCAAGACACCCCGTTCGGAAGGTAGGCGGCAGGGTCGGGTCTACGCAGGTGGCCAACGTCGGCGAATAAGAATGGACTCTGGAGTTGACAGCGCCGCGCCATCGCGTCCAGGGTGGACGGCAGCATGTCTGCCGTTGGCCTGACTGAGAACCGAGGCTGGTGCCAGACGAGTTCGATTGCCACAGCCCACGCTCCAGAGCCGCCACTCGCCGGACCAAGTTGCAGTACCTCACTGAGCTAACGGTCCTTGATGCGGTGACGGGCAGCAACGGATTGCTCGCGAAAGTTCGTTGGGATAACGAACGGAGCCTGCCGACGACGGAGGACGCGGCTGCGTCTCGCGTGTGTCAGCAGTTCAGCACCTACACGCCATTGAACTTGCTGGCGTCTACGTGCCGCAATGGCCGGTATGTGCGCGAGACCGTGAGTACGACGGTTGACTGCATCCGACAGCACCCGCTGCACTGCTGTGCTGTAGTTCGCTCGCTGGAATCGAGCGCCAGCTCCTGGCCGGTTCCGGAATTTGCTTGAGCCCTCGCATGTAGGCTGATCAACAGCACAGAACTCGCTGACCACGTCGCCGAACCGACCATTCAAGACGGCGGAAATCAGCAAGCGCCAGCCATTCGCCCGATATCAATGCCGAATAATTGCCGGACGAGCTTGATACCAGTGGAGGATATGAATGGCGCGACCAGCGTTCTTGACGGCTTGGGCTGCA
>CAMLLU010000107.1 GCA_946480925.1 uncultured Rivibacter sp. | reverse complement strand
TGAAGCCGAAGCCGCTGACCCCGGGCGCCTGGATGGTCTTGGTCGGGTTGCCCTGCGCGTCGTATTCGTAGGTGGTCACCGGCGCCGGTGAGCTGGGCACCGGCGGTAGGCTCTGGGCCCAGGCCGGTGCGGTGGCCAGCAGGTTTTGGCTGCCCACGAGTGCAGCCACTGCTGCCGCCACTAGGCGGCGCGTGCTGTTCGTCTTCATTCCCTCACTCCCTATCGATGGTTTGTTGCATGCGCCCCAGCGTGTCGTAGACCCTTGTCAACTGACGGCTTAGGGCGCCAGCCGGGGTCTTCAATTCTTCCTTGGGGCGGTTGCCCGCGTTGTCGCTCACGCCGCTTGGCCGCTTTCTCGTGCAGGTACGTTTTGCGCGCGGCATGGTAGCCGCTCATTCGCGCCCCTCTCTTCACCATTCCGGGGGATAGCCATACAAACGCCTGCCCGTCCGGCAAGATGGCAGCCGGGCCAGGAAGACTCCTCTCCTCGCATCCCTCACTCGCCTCCTGAGGTCGAGGTTCGTTGAACGACTGTCAGCTGATCGAGCGTTGGACGAATCCTGTCGAAAATGGCCGCAGGCGACGTGCGCACAGCGAGAGTTGGATATCTCAAGCCCGCCGCAGCCTTGCGCGCCGAGCGAGATACCAGGCCGCCGGCACGACGAGCATCGACAGCAGCGGCGCCGTCACCATGCCGCCCACCATCGGCGCCGCAATGCGCGCCATGATCTCGGAGCCCGTGCCTTGGCCCCACATCATCGGCATCAGACCCGCCAGCACGATGGCCACCGTCATGGCCTTCGGCCGCACACGCAGCACCGCGCCTTCGCGAATGGCCGCCAGCAGCGTGGCCTCGTCGTCAGGCTCGCCCGCGGCCAGCCGCCGCCTGTGCGCGTTATCGAGGTAGACCAGCATCACGACACCGAACTCCGCGGCCACGCCGGCCAGTGCGATGAAGCCCACGGCCGTCGCCACCGAGACCGAGTGGCCCAGCAGCCACACCAGCCAGAAGCCGCCCACCAGCGAGAACGGCACGGCGGCCATGACGAGCGATGCGTCGAAGGCGTTGCGGAACAGCAGGTACAGCAGCACGAAGATCACCGCCAGCGTGGCCGGCACCACGACCTTCATGCGTTCGGTGGCGCGCTCGAGGTATTCGAACTGCCCTGACCACGAGACCGCATAGCCCGCGGGCAGCGCCACGTCGCGCGCCACCACGGCCTGCATGTCGTGCACCACCGAGCGCAGGTCGCGGCCGCGCACGTCCACGTACACCCAGCCCGACAGGCGCGCGTTCTCGCTGCGCAGCATCGGCGGGCCTTCCTGGAGGGTGATGCTCGCCACGTCGCGCAACAGCAGCTGCGCACCGCCCGAAGTGACGAAGGGCAGCACGCGCAGCCGCTCCAGCGAGTCGCGCACCTCGCGCGGGTAGCGCACGTTGATGGGGAAGCGCTCGCGGCCGTTGATGACCTCGCCGATGTTGTCGCCCCCGATGGCGGTGGAGACGATGGCCTGCACGTCGGCCACCAAGAGGCCGTAGCGGGCCGCCGCGGCGCGGTCGACGTCCACGTCGACGTAGCGCCCGCCCACCAGGCGCTCGGCCAGTGCCGACGAGACACCCGGCACGCCCTTCACTGCCGCTTCGACCTGCCCGGCCAGCCGGTCGATGATGGCGAGGTCGGTGCCGGCCACCTTGATGCCCACCGGGCTCTTGATGCCGGTGGCCAGCATGTCGATGCGGTTGCGGATGGGCGGCACCCACACGTTCGAAAGGCCCGGCACCTTCACCACACGGTCCAGCTCCTCCACCAGCCGGTCGGGCGTCATGCCCGCGCGCCATTGGTCGCGCGGCTTGAACTGGATGGTGGTCTCGAACATCTCGAGCGGCGCGGGGTCGGTGGCGCTGTCGGCGCGGCCTGCCTTGCCGAACACGCGCTCCACCTCCGGCACGGTCTTGATGAGCCGGTCGGTCTGCTGCAGCAGCTCGGTGGCCTTGGCCGCCGACAAGCCGGGCAGCGCCGAAGGCATGTAGAGCAGGTCGCCCTCGTCGAGCGGCGGCATGAATTCGCCGCCCAGCCGCAGCACGGGCCACGCCGTCAGCGCCAGCACCGCTGCCGCGATGGCCAGCGTCGCCTTCGGAAAGCGCAGCACCGCCTCCAGCGCAGGCCGGTAGGCGTGCATGAGCCCGCGGTTGATCGGGTTCGACGCCTCGTGCGGGATGCGGCCTCGCACCAGGTAGCCCATCAACACCGGCACCAGCGTGACCGACAGCGCCGCGGCAGCCGCCATCGTGTAGGTCTTGGTGAACGCCAGCGGCGAGAACAGCCGCCCTTCCTGCGCCTCGAGCGTGAACACCGGCAGGAACGAGAGCGTGATGACCAGCAACGAGAAGAAGAGCGCGGGCCCCACCTCGACAGCCGCCTGCGTCACCAGCGACCAGCGCTCGCCCACCACCGGCCGGCGGCCGTGCCGGTGCTCGAACTCCTCGACCTGCTTGTGGGCCGCCTCGAGCAGCACCACCACGCCATCGAGCGCGGCACCACAGGCCAGCGCAATGCCCGCCAGCGACAGGATGTTGGCGTTGAGCCCCTGCCAGCGCATCACGACGAAGGCCGCGCCCACCGCGATGGGCAGCGCGATGACGGCCACCAGAGCCGAACGCAGGTGCAGCAGGAAGACCGCGCACACCAACGTGACGGCGATGAACTCCTCGGCCAGCTTGAGCTGGAGGTTGTCGATGGAGCGGTCGATGAGCCTGGAGCGGTCGTAGGTCTCCACCACTTCGACGCCTGGCGGCAGGCTGGCCTTCAGCTGCACGAGCCGGGCCTTCACGGCTTCGATGGTGGTGCGTGCGTTCTTGCCCGAGCGCATCACCACCACGCCGCCCGCCACTTCGCCCTGCCCGTCGAGCTCGGCGATGCCGCGGCGCATCTCGGGCCCCACCTGCACGAAGGCCACGTCGCGCAGGAGCACCGGCGTCGTGCCGGACACCGCCAGTGGAATGGATCGGAAGTCTTCGAGCGACTTCAGGAAGCCGCTGGAGCGCACCATGTACTCGGCCTCGGCCATTTCGACCACCGAGCCGCCCGACGACTGGTTGGCCTTGCGCACCGCGTCCACCACCATGCGCTGCGTCACGTTCAACGCGCGCATGCGGTCGGGATCCAGCACCACCTGGTACTGCCGCACCATGCCGCCGATGCCGGCCACCTCGGCCACGTCCTGCACGGTCTTGAGCTCGAACTTCAGGAACCAGTCGTTCAGCGCGCGCAGCTGGCCGATGTCTGCACGGCCCGTGCGGTCCACCAGCGCGTATTCGTAGATCCAGCCGACGCCGGTCGCGTCTGGCCCGAGCGCTGCTGTGGCGCCCGCGGGCAGGCGGCTTTGCACCTGGTTGAGGTACTCCACCACGCGCGAGCGCGCCCAGTACGGGTCGGTGCCGTCGTCGAACAGCACGTAGACGAAGGAGTCGCCGAAGAACGAATAGCCGCGCACCGTCCGGGCGCCCGGCACGCCGAGCATGGTGGTGGTGAGCGGGTAGGTCACCAGGTCTTCCACCACCTGCGGCGGCTTGCCGGGGTAGCTGGTGCGCACGATGACCTGCGTGTCGCTCAGGTCGGGCAGCGCGTCGACCGGCGTGGTGGCGGCCGAGAACACCGCCATCGCCACGAGGGCCGCCGTGGCGATGAGCACGAGAGCGCGGTTGGTCACCGACCAGCGGATGAGCGCGGCGATCACTTGGCACCTCCCGTGCGCTGCACCGACACCAGCTCGTAGTCCGCCGAGCTGCCCGGCTTGAACTCGAAGCGCACGTTGTCACCGGGCTTCACGTCTGCAAAGGCACCCGCGGCAGGCTTGCCGAAGCCCATGGTCATGGCCGGCCACTGCAGCGCGGCGATGGGCCCGTGCGAGATGGTGATGCCGTGGGCATCCACGCTCTCCACCTTGCCCTCGCCGCTGTAAAGGCGCGCTGCGGTGGGCGCCGAAGCGGGCCCGGGGGCAGCCACGGGTGCCGATGCAGTGACCATGCCGCCGAGCACCGAGCGCAGCCGCGCTTCGGAGTCCACCAGGAACTGGCCGCTGGCCACCACCTCCTCTCCCTCGGAGAGGCCCTCCACCACTTCGAGCAGCTCGCCCAGGTCGGCACCGAGCTTCACTTCGCGAGGCTGGAAGCTGCCACCCGCCTGGCGCACGATGGCCACCGCGCGGGTGCCGGTGCGGATCACGGCCTCGGCCGGCACCACGAGGCGCGTGGCCGCGGGGCCGCTCAGCTGCAGCCGCAGCAGCATGCCGGGCATCAGGCGGCCGCCCGTGTTGGCCACCTCGAAGCGCGCCTGCAGCGTGCGCGTGGCCGGGTTCACCTGCGGCAGCACTTCGCGCAGCTCGCCGCTGAACGTTTGCGACGGATCAGCCTGCAAGGCCGCCGCCACCTTCTGCCCCGGCGCGAGCCGCACGGCCTGCGACTCGGGCACCTCGGCCACCGCCCACACCTTGCGCAGGCCGGCAATGCGAAACAGCGTGGTGCCCGGCGACACAGCCACTCCCTCGCGCACGCCCAGCTCGGCCACCACGCCATCGGCCGGCGCAACGATGGTGTAGCGCGCCTGCGGCGTGCCGCCCTCCTCGGCCTGTCGCACCAGCTCGGTGGGGATCGACATCGCACGCGTGCGCTCACGCGCCGCCGCCAGCAGCTCGGGCGGTGCACCAGCCCTCTTCAATGCCGCGATCTCGTTGAGCGGCCCCAGCCATTCGGGCGCGAACACGGTGGCCATGGGCTGGCCTTTGTTGACACGCTCCATCGGCGCGCGCACGGCCAGGCGCTCCACGTAGCCGGCCACACGCGTCTGCACGGCCACGCCGAGCCGCTCGTCGAACTGCACGGTGCCCACGGCCTCGAACGACGCGCTCACGTCCTTGCGCTGGACGGTGGCGGCGCGGATGCCCAGGTTCTGCTGCACCTGCGGGCTCACCTTCACGCCGGCGTCGGCCGCTTCGTCGGCATAGACGGGCTGCAGCTGCATGTCCATGAACGGCGACTTGCCCGGCTTGTCGAACTTGTGGCCCGGCACCATGGGGTCGTGCCAGTAGAGCACCTTGCGCTCGCCGGCCGATGAAGCCGCCGCGGCCGGTGGTTCGGTGCCCGCAGCAGGTGAGCCCACCGTCATGCGGCCGAGCTGGAAGGCACCCACGCCGATGGCGAGTGCGGCGGCAGTGGCCACGAGGGCGTTGCGGGCACGGCTCATTGCGCGCCTCCTTGGGGTATGGGTCGCTGAATGGGGCCCGGGATGGGGCGATGAATAGGCCGATACGCGAGTTGGGCCTGGGCTCGTGCGAGGTCGCGCTGCAACGCCAGCAGCTTGCGCCGCGCCTCCAGCTCGGCATGGCGCGCCTCGAACAGCATCACCAGGCCGGCCTGGTTGGCGCGATAGGCCGCCAGCGTGGCGGCCGTGCGCTGCTGCGCAGGCGTGATGACCGCGAGCTCGTAGCGATCGATGCGCTCGCGCAGGCGTGCCGTATCACTGGCAAGCGTTGCATATTCGGCCGCGGCGGCGCGCTCGGCCTCGCGCCACTCGGCGTCGGCCTTGCCTACCAACGCCTCCTTCGCCGCGGCCTCGCGGTCTTGCCGCGAGGCGGGCGCCACCGGCAGGGGGATGCTCACGCCCAGCGACACGAGGTCCGCACGCCCCTGCCGCTGGCCATAGGAGACCTCCCAGGTCCAGTTGGGCCGCCGGTTCAATCGCGTGGCGGCTGCATCGTTGCGGGCCACGTCGATGTCGCGCTGCCGGGCCACGACTTCAGGGTGCGTGGCCACGTAGTCGGCCTCGGCCAGCAGGCTGCCGAAGCCGGGCCGGGCCAGCTCATGCACGGCGATGCCCAGCCAGCGCTGCAGGCCGGCCGCGGAGGCGCCCTGCTGCTGGCGCAGGTCGTGCGATTCGTCTTCGGCGATGCCCAGCGCACTGCTCAGCGCCAGTACGTCGGCGCTGTTGTTCGCACCGCCGGCGAGCCGGCCCTTGCCGGCTTCCAGCGCCTCGCGGGCATGGGCTTCGTTGAGCAGGGCCAGCTGCAGCGCCTCGCGGGCATACCAGGCGTCGACGTAGGCGAGCGCCGTCTGCAGCCGCGTCTGCGCAACGGCCACGCCTTCCATGGCCGACTCGCGGCCGGCCATGGACTGGGCCAGCGCTGTGCGGGCGGCGCGCTTGTCGGCGCCCACCCATTCCTGCGCGAGGCCGATGCGCTTCATGGTCATGTCTTCGGCGGCCGTGCGGAAGCGCTCGCCGCCCGTAACGGGCAGATTCTCCAGGCCGGCGGTGAGCATGGGGTCGGGCTGCTGGCCGGCGGCCCGGGCCATTTCGGTGGCGCTTTCAGCGCCGGCACGGGCCGAGCGGGTGAGCTGTGAACGCTGCAGGGCCAGGTCGATCGCCTGCTCGAGCGACAGCGGCGCGGCCCCGGCCCACGAGGCCGGCAGCAAGGCGGCAGCCAGGGCGGCTGCTCGCAGAAGGTGTGAGGGCATGAAGACTCCGTGACGAGCGCGAACTTGCTGGCCTGCGGGCACGCCGCACCAGCACCGGTCAATCGACGGAGGTGGTCAGTCTCGGAGCCTGAGCGTGGAGAGGAACAGCGGTTGCGGAGGCGGCTGGGCCTCGGCAGTGGCCGTGGGCGGGACGGCGCGTGAACCGCCCGCTTCAAGCCGCAGCGGCAGCTCGAGCACCTGCACGACGGCCGGCAGCCCGGCCACCGGGAGCTTCACCGCCTCGAAGGTCTTGCCCGGGTCGGCGGCGTGCTGGTGGCACAGCACGGGCTGCTCTTCGTCCATGCCTTCGCATGGCATGCCGGCTTCCATCATGGCCACCATCGCCTCGGCGTCGGCCTGCTGCGGGCACACGTAGCGGGCCAGCGCCAGCTGTGAGAACAGCAGCGACAGCACCACCGCGAAGGCAGTGGCGAAGCGGCGCGTGAGGCAACGGTTCATGGCTCGGGCCAGTGTACGGGCGCGACCGCCTTGCGTCACGCCGCGCCAGCCGGCGCAACGTGACGCAAGGCCCGCTTCAGCGGGCCGCCTCGATGGACGTCACGGTGATGGTGCC
Organism: uncultured Rivibacter sp.; assembly: GCA_946480925.1. Next base: position 6,478 of record CAMLLU010000107.1, on the reverse strand, counting down.
GTTCACGCGCTCGGCCGCGAACGTGACCTTGTCGCCCTCCTTCACGCCTTCGAGCATCTTCGGGTCGGCCACCTTGAAGACCATCGTCATGCCGGGCATTTCGAGGGTGGCGATGGGGCCGTGCTTGAGGGTGACCTTGCCTTGTGCCTTGTCGACCTTGCGGACTTCGCCTTGCGCCTTGGCCGCGGTGGCCTGGGCCTGCTGCGTGGCTGGCTCGGTGGAGGAAGCCTGTGCCTGTGCGCTGGCGGCGAACGTGAACAGGGCTGCAGCAATGGCGATGGCATGGGGGAATTTCATGGTGTGCTCCTGCGGGGGATGGGTTTGCTCGAAGACCGCCTCACTTGACGGTCACCTTGCCGACCATGCCGGCTTCGAAATGACCGGGGATGAGGCATGCGAACTGGAACTCGCCGGGCTTGGTGAACCGCCAGACGATCTCGCCGCGCCTGCCCGGCTTCACGTGCGTCATGTGCGGCTCGTCGTGCTCCATGCCGGGGAACTTCTTCATCATCTCGGCGTGCTGCTTCAGGTCTTCGGCGGTGCCGATCACCATCTCGTGCAGCACCTGGCCCTTGTTCGTGGCCACGAACTTCACCGTCTCGCCTCGCTTGACCGTCACCTCGGCCGGTGTGAAGCGCATGGTGTCGGCCATGTCCACCTTGATGGTGCGGGTCACCTTCTTCGGGTCGCCCTGCTGGCCGAAGGCGGTGGGCTCCACCTTGGCCGCGTCGAACTTGCGCGGCTTGGCATGGGTTTCGTCACCGTGCGCCAGGGCACCGGTGGCAGCGGCGAGCGACACGGCCACGAGCGCCGCCGCGAGCAGCGGCTTCATGTCGATGTTCTTCATGGGGTTTCCTTTCTTTCAGTTGCTCTACCGCGCCTGGCGCGAGCCGCGACGCATGAAACGTTACTGGAACCCTTCACCGCAGAGGCGCGGAGAGCGCGGAGGTTTCGCAGAGAAATACAGCCCCTCTCTGCGGCCCTCTGCGTCCTCCGCGTCTCTGTGGTGAATGAATTGGGTTTCACTTCAGTGCTCCATGACGCAAAGCGTCTTCCGCGACGCATGAACCTCTGCGCCGCGTCCAGCGGTCGCAGCCCAGCGGACGCCGCGGATCCGGCTTCGCCGGTCCGCTGGCGTCGCCCCCTTGAGGGGGTGCGGCGAAGCCGCTACGGGGGTGGTTCATTTCAGCGCTACCAGTCAGTGGCCTGCATGGCCACCGCCGGGCTTGCGAACGTCGAGGGTCTTTGCGTCGGCCTTCGGTGCCTGGGCGCGCACGGGCTGCTGGACTTCGCCCTTGAATTCGTAGGCCACGGTGCCCGGCGGGTGCCTGTAGGAGCCCGGGGCCTTGTAGTCGCCGGCCTTCACGTCGTCGCGCACTTTCACCACGCTGAACATGCCGCCCATCTCGATGGGGCCGAACGGGCCGGTGCCGGTCATCATGGGCAGCGTGTTGGCGGGCAGCGGCATTTCCATCGCGCCCATGTCGGCCATGCCCTTGTCACCCATCACCATGTAGTCGGGCACCAGCTTCGTGATGCGCTCGGCCACGCCGCGATGGTCCACGCCGATCATGTTGGGCACGTCGTGGCCCATCGCGTTCATCGTGTGGTGCGACTTGTGGCAATGGATGGCCCAGTCGCCCGCGATGGCCTCGAACTCGAACGCGCGCATCTGCCCCACCGCCACGTCGGTGGTCACCTCGGGCCAGCGTGCCGAGGGCGGCACCCAGCCGCCGTCGGTGCCGGTCACGACAAAGTGCGGCCCGTGCATGTGGATGGGGTGGTTGGTCATGGTGAGGTTGCCCACGCGCACGCGCACGCGGTCGCCGGTGCGGCACACCAGCGGGTCGATGCCGGGGAAGACGCGGCTGTTCCAGGTCCAGAGGTTGAAGTCGAGCATTTCCGAAGTGCGTGGCGTCGCGCTGCCAGGCTCGATGTCGTAGGCCGCCAGCAGGAACGCGAAGTCGCGGTCCACGCGCATCTGGCGCTGGTCCTTGGGGTGGATGATGAACAAGCCCATCATCCCCATCGCCATCTGCACCATTTCGTCGGCATGCGGGTGGTACATGTGCGTGCCCGAGCGCAGCAGCGTGAACTCGTAGACGAAGGTCTTGCCCGGCGGGATGTGCGGCTGCGTGAGGCCACCCACGCCGTCCATGCCCGAAGGCAGCAGGATGCCGTGCCAATGCACCGTGGTGTGCTCGGGCAGCTTGTTGGTCACGAAGATGCGCACGCGGTCGCCCTCGACCACCTCGATGGTGGGGCCGGGGCTGGAGCCGTTGTAGCCCCACAGGTTGGCCTTCATGCCGGGCGCCAGCTCGCGCACCACCGGCTCGGCCACGAGGTGGAATTCCTTGACGCCGTTGTTCATGCGCCAGGGCAATGACCAGCCGTTGAGCGTGGCCACCGGGTTGTAGGGCCGCCCGGTGCTGGGCACCAGCGGCGGCTGCATGGTGGGTGAGCTTTGATACACCGCCTCGGGCAGCGAGGCCGCGCCCACGCGGCTCACGGCCGTGGCACCCAGCGCCACGGCGCCTGCGGCCTTGAAGAAGTTGCGTCGGTTCGACATGGTTGCTTTCAATGCCCGGCGCCGCCTTCGGCGGTGGCTGCAGAGGGTGTGGAGACGGCAGCGCTGCTGCCCGGGGAGCGGCCGGTGAGTGCGGTCTGCAGGTCGGTCTCGGCGACCCAGAAGTCGCGCAGTGCCTGCACGTACTGCGAGACGGCACGCACCTGCTCGCGCGAGTCGGCCAGCAGCTCGAACACGCTGATGAGCATGCCGTTGTAGCGAAGCAGGTTCTCTTCGGAGATGCGCTTGCGCAGCGGCACCACTTCGTCGCGGTAGTGCCTGGCCAGGTCGTATGCCGTGCGGTACGCCGAGTACGACTCGCGCACTTCGGAGCGTGCGTTGACCGCCACTTCCGCCGTGCGGTGCACGGCTTGCATGTAGCTCGCTTCGGCCCGCGCGGAGCGCTCCGAGCCGAAGTCGAACAGCGGCAGCTCCAGCTCGATCTCGTAGCCATTGCCGCGCGGGCTCTCGGTCTCGCTCTTGTTCTGGTAGCCCAGCTCCAGTGCGTTGACGAAGCGCGTGGCCCGGGTGAGGCCGAGCGAGCGGGCCGTCGCCTCGGTGGCTCGCCTGGCCATCTGCACGTCCAGGCGCTTGTCGATGGCGGTCTGCTCGGCGTCTTGCGGCGCCACGGGCTCCTTCGGCAGCTCGGGCAGTCGGTCGGGCAACTCGAAGCTCAGCTGTTCGCCATGCAGCCCCAGCAGGCGCACGAGGCGCTCGCGCCCGGCCACCGCCTGCTGCCGGGCCCGCGCGAGCTCGGCGGTCGTGTCGGCATAGAAAGCCTGCTCGCGCAGCTGGTCGATCTTGCTGAAGTTGCCCGCCTGCACCATGCGCCGGGCCAGCTCGTTGGAGGCGTCGGCCGCGTCCTTCACTTGGCCGAAGTACTTCACCAATTCCTGCGCCGCCACGGCGTTGAACCACGCACGGCGCGCCTCGGCCGCCAGGCCCACCGCGTCGTAGGCGGCCTGGTATTGCGCCTGCTCGAACCGGTGCTGCTCGACCTGCCGCGCAGCGGGCAGCGTGAACAGGCCGAGGATGTCGAACATCAACGCGCGCTCGATCTCGAGCACGCCGCCGGTCACCATGCGGCCGAAGCTGAAACTGGGGTTGCGCAGGCGGCCGGCCTGCACGAGGTCGGCCTCGGCGATGCCGAGCTGCGCAAGGCTGGCCTGCAGGCCTCGGTTGTTCAGCAGCGCCAGCTCCACGGCGCCGTCGGCCGACAGCGGCTGCTTCAGCAGCTCGGCCACGCGGGTGCGGGCCGTGTCAGCGTCTTGCGGCGAGCGCTGCGCCACCACGGGCTGCCCGGTGCGTTCCCTGGTCAACGACGACACCTGGTTCATGCCGCCGTCTGGCGAGAGAGAGGCACAGCCGGCCAGCAACAGCGACGCCGACGCCAGGGCGGTGAGCCGCATCATGGCCGGCCCCCGTGCTGATGGTGGTGATGCTGTTCCTGCTGCTGCGGTTGCTGCGGTCGCTGCAGTTGCTGATGGCCCTGGTGGCCCGGCGCGGGCGTTGCGTCCGGGGGCTGCTGGAGCAGCCGTGGCTGCGGTCGCAGCAGGTCGTCGTTGACCTGCCGCCAGTCACGGGCGTCCAGGTCCTGCCAGGGCTTGTAGTCTGCAAAGGCGCTCTCGTAGCGCAACGGCTGTGCCGGTGCCGCGGCGTTCGCCGGGTCGTTGCCCGGCTGGGCCGCAGCCAGCATCGGCAGGCCCAGCACCATGGCAGGCACGTACCTGAAGAAGGTGGGGTGGTTCATCGTTCGAAGACATCTGTGTCGCTGACGCGGGGTCAGCCCATGCCCGTGCGGCGCACGCACGAGCCTCACCAGACCTCGCGCGGAGGCCTCGATGGGTCAGATGCTTCGTGGAGGGCGCTCCTGCCCGCCCGAGAGAAAGCTGGGTGCAGGAGCCGAGAGATCGGGGAATGCGGTCGTCGCCAGGTCGAGGGGCGTTGCGACGCTGGGTGTGGCACTTGCCAAGGGCGTGATGGAGCAGAACGCCGAGCACAGGTTGCAGCCGTCCTGGCCGGACAACCCGCCTTCGTGGTGGCCGCCGGCGCCGTTGTCATGGCCTGCAGCCGCATGCGCCTCCCCCGCCGAGTGCCCGTGGTGCGTGCCCTCGTGGCCACCCTCGTGGTGAGCCTCGAACAGCGCGGCATGGGGCGCGGGCTCGCTGGCCGGCAGGCACAGCATGGCCGCGGCCACGGCGCCCCGGACGGGGAGCATCACGGCGAGAAAAACCAGCAGCCAAATGCGTAGAAGCTTCACGGCAAAAAGGTTAGCAGACGAGATAGGCCAGCCTTGAATCCTTTCGTGACACGCAGCGTAAAGCTTGCCACGGTGACAAGGTCAAGCGGCGAGCGTGGCATGCGATCAACCCTTCCGGCACTGTTACTTCCTGACGCATTTCGGCGGAGCCATCCCCCATCAGGGCGGCTGGAGCCCATGGCAGCAGCCACCACAATCGCGCCTTCATCAAGAAGGACTCGCACGTGGAGTCCTGCAGGGAGGAATTGATGAGCGAATCCAAGAAGAAGGTGATCCCTTCCATGCCCAACGTCACCGGCCAGTTCGGCATCGGTGGAGGCGGCGGCACCGTTCCCGCGTTTTCCAGGCCCGACCTCGTGCTCGACGGCAAGGCCGGCATCGGCGCCTACACGCCGGCCAGCACCGTGATGAGCGCCGGCCACACGCTGGCGGTGGTGGCCCAGCAGGACATCAACTTCAACGCCCAGCGCCACCAGGCGGTGGCCGTCAAAGGCGGCATCGCGCTGTTCACCCTGGGCAAGGCGCAAGACCCGCAGCGCACCGTGCAGGACGTTGGCATGAAGCTGCACGCGGCCAGCGGCAAGGTGAGCGTGCAGGCGCAGGAAGGCCGGGCACAGCTCAACGCCGACAAGGCCCTGACCATCGCCAGCACGAGTGGCGGCATCAGCATCACCGCGCCCGACAGCATCCTGCTCACCGGTGGTGGCAGCTACCTCAAGATCGAAGGCGGCAACATCGAGCTGGGCACCAACGGTGCGGCCAATTTCAAGGCGGCGATGAAGGAACTGGCGGGGGCACAAAGCGCGAATGTGAGCCAAAGCCTCGCCAAGCGTGGAGAACTCAAGATCTGCCCGCAGAAGGCTGCCACCGCGACCAAGCAAGGTGCAGGTGTCGTCCCCATCGCGAACCAAGCATGAGGCGGCTCGCCCCTGAACTGAGCCACAGGCTGCTCGACGAACACGACTTTGCGGTCGTGGATCCTTTGCTTGTCGAAGCACTGCCGCCAGACTTGCCGACCATCCCGATGGCGCCGCCGAGCCTGGTCAACGAAGCGCACCTGCTGCCCGTGCTGGTACCGTTGAATGAGGCGAGCGAAGCCACAAAGACGGCCTGCCTGGAAGACATCGAGCAAGCGGCGCTGGCCGGCAAGCAGCCGGCCGTGTCCATGCTCCTGCGAACCGATGCGGACCCGGAGCGGGTGCGCGCGCATGCCGCGGCTCGAACCGTGTTGCCCGCCAAGACGCTGGGAAGCCTCTGGCTGCGCTGGCACGATCCGAGGGTGTTCCTGCAACTGCGCTGGATGTTCCGCCCTGAACTGCTGCGCACGCTGTTCGGCCCAGTGCAGGCTTGCACCCTCTTCCGATCGGGCGACTGGCACTGCGCCGAGGTCGACGCCACATCGCAACACGCAGCCTGGCGCACGACCGCTGATGAGGATGCTCGGCTCCTGAACATCGGCCTGATCAACGACACGCTGGTGGCCCTGCCGCCCTTCGCGCATGTCGATGAAGTTGCGCAGTCCAGCCGCGCCATCCACGAATTGCTGCAACGTGCCCGGCACAGCCATGGTCTTTCCCACGAGGACGATCTGCGTGCCTTTGCGCTGCAAGGCATGACCGTGCATGCCGCGTTCGACGGCCATCCGCTCATCC
>CAMLLU010000106.1 GCA_946480925.1 uncultured Rivibacter sp. | reverse complement strand
ACTGGAAGCTCAGCTTCGAAGGCGAAGTCGCCACGCTGGCGGCCGGGTTCGACGAAAACGGCGGCCTGCGCCCTGGCTATAAGCTCAAGCTCAACAGCTACGACCTGGGCGTCGACATCGAGCTGAACGACGCCATCAACCGCATCCGCTTCGAGCACCCCGAGGTGCGCACGGTGGTGGTCACCAGTGCGAGGGAGAAGGTGTTCTGCTCGGGCGCCAACATCTTCATGCTGGGCCTGTCGAGCCATGCGTGGAAGGTGAACTTCTGCAAGTTCACCAACGAGACGCGCAACGGCCTCGAAGACTCTTCGAAGCATTCGGGCCTGAAGTTCCTGGCCGCGGTGAATGGCGCCTGCGCCGGCGGCGGCTACGAGCTGGCGCTGGCCTGCGACGAGATCGTCCTGGTGGACGACCGCTCCAGCGCGGTGAGCCTGCCGGAGGTGCCGTTGCTGGGCGTGCTGCCGGGCACCGGCGGCCTCACGCGCGTGACCGACAAGCGCCGCGTGCGCCATGACCTTGCCGACATCTTCTGCACCAGCGTCGAAGGGGTGCGCGGCCAGCGCGCGAAGGACTGGCGGCTGGTCGACGAGATCGCCAAGCCAGCGACCTTTGCCGCCAAGGTGCAGGAACGTGCCCGCGAGCTGGCGAAGAAGAGCGACCGCCCGGCCGATGCCAAGGGCGTGGCGCTTACGCCCATCACACGCAGCCTCGAGGCCGATGCGCTGCGCTACCCCAACGTGGTGGTCGAGATCGACCGCGCGCGGCGCGTGGCCACCTTCACCGTGAAGGCGCCTGCCGCCAGGGTGGAAAGCGACGTGGCCGCCATCGAGGCCGCGGGCGCGAAGTGGTATCCCCTGGCACTGGCGCGCGAGCTTGAAGACGCGATCCTGCACATGCGCACCAACGAGCTCGACATCGGCACTTGGGTCGTCAAGACCGAAGGCCACCACGACGCGGTGGCGCAGATGGACGCGGTGCTGCTGGCCCACCAGGACCACTGGTTCGTGCGCGAGACCATCGGCTACCTGCGCCGCACCTTCAGCCGCCTGGACGTGAGCAGCCGCAGCCTGTTCGCGCTCATCGAGCCGGGCTCGTGTTTCGGCGGCAGCTTCCTCGAGCTGGCATTGGCCTGCGACCGCAGCTACCAGCTCGTGCTGCCCAGCGATGAATCCGCCGCGCCGACGCTGCAGGTGGGCGAAACGAATTTCGGTCTCTACCCGATGGTTACCGGCCAGAGCCGACTGCAACGCCGCTTCTATGACGAGCAGCCGGCCATGGAGGCCGTGCGCGCCAAGGTGGGCCAGCCGCTGGGCGGCGAGGCGGCGCTCGCGCTCGGCCTCGTGACCAGTGCGCCCGACGACATCGACTGGCCCGACGAGACCCGCATCGCCATCGAGGAGCGCGTGGCGATGAGCCCGGATGCGCTGACCGGCATGGAAGCCAACCTGCGCTTCAACGGCGTGGAAAACATGTTCACCCGCATCTTCGGCCGCCTCACCGCCTGGCAGAACTGGATCTTCCAGCGCCCCAACGCCGTGGGCGAGAAGGGCGCCTTGAAGGTCTACGGCAAGGGCGACAAGGCCGCCTTCGACTGGAACCGCGTCTGAGGAAATGGCCCACCCCCGTAGCGCCTTCGGCGCTCCCCCTCAAGGGGGTGCCCCCAGCGGCCGGGCAGAGCCCGATCCGCGGTGGCCGCTGGGGCTCGATGGCTTCATGCGTGCGGACTGCGCGCCCCGGGAACAAACATCAACGTTTGCTGAAGAAGGAAATCAAATGTCTTCCATCAACTACAGCGAGAAGATCCCCAACAACGTCAACCTCGCCGAGGACCGCACGCTGCAGCGCGCGCTCGAGCAGTGGCAGCCCAGCTTCCTGAGCTGGTGGGACGACATGGGCCCCGAGGGCAGCACCAACTTCGACGTCTATCTGCGCACCGCGGTGAGCGTGGACCCGGAAGGCTGGGCGCAGTTCGGCCACGTGAAGATGCGCGACTACCGCTGGGGCATCTTCCTGAACCCGGGCGAGCAGGACCGCAAGATCCACTTCGGCGACCACAAGGGCGAAACCGCCTGGCAGGACGTGCCCGGCGAATACCGCGCCAACCTGCGCCGCATCATCGTCACGCAGGGCGACACCGAGCCCGCGAGCGTGGAGCAGCAGCGCCACCTGGGCCTCACCGCGCCGTCGATGTACGACCTGCGCAACCTGTTCCAGATCAACGTCGAAGAGGGCCGCCACCTGTGGGCCATGGTCTACCTGCTGCACAAGCACTTCGGCCGCGACGGCCGCGAAGAAGGCGAGGCGCTGCTCGAGCGCCGCAGCGGGCAGGCCGACAACCCGCGCATCCTGCAGGCCTTCAACGAGAAGACGCCGGACTGGCTGAGCTTCTTCATGTTCACCTACTTCACCGACCGCGACGGCAAGTTCCAGCTGTGCGCGCTGGCCGAAAGCAGCTTCGACCCGCTGGCCCGCACCACGAAGTTCATGCTCACCGAAGAGGCCCACCACATGTTCGTGGGCGAGTCGGGCGTGAGCCGCGTGATCCAGCGCACCTGCCAGGTGATGAACGAGTTGAAGACCGACGACCCGAAGAAGCTGCGCGAGGCCGGCGTGATCGACCTGCCGACCCTCCAGCGCTACCTCAACTTCCACTACAGCGTGACGATCGACCTCTTCGGCGCCGACGAGTCGAGCAACGCCGCGACCTTCTATTCGACGGGCCTCAAGGGCCGCTACGAAGAAGGCAAGCGCACCGACGACCACCAGCTGCGTGGCCAGGCCTACAAGGTGCTCCAAGCATCGAATGGCACTCTTGTCGAGAAGGAAGTACCGATGCTCAACGCGCTGAACGAAGTGCTGCGCGACGACTACATCAAGGACAGCATGGCCGGCGTGCAGCGCTGGAACAAGGTCATCGAAAAGGCCGGCATCCCGGTGCGCCTGACCGTGCCGCACAAGGCCTTCCACCGCAACATCGGCGGCCTGGCCGGCGTGAAGGTGTCGCCCGAGGGGCGCGTGGTGAGCGAGGCCGAGTGGAACGCGAAGAAGGACGAGTGGCTGCCGAGTGCTTCGGATCGTGCCTTCGTGGCCAGCCTGATGGGCCGCGTGGTGGAGCCCGGCAAGTTCGCCAACTGGATCGCGCCGCCGGTGATGGGCATCAACCGCCAGCCGGTGAACTTCGAGTACGTCCGATTCAATTGACGGGAAGGCTGGTGAACTCCTTCACCACGGAGGCGCGGAGGACGCGGAGGACCACGGAGAAATCCGGACTCCCTCTGCGGTTCTCCGTGCCCTCCGCGTCTCCGCGGTGAATGCATTTGCTTTTCGAGAGTTGCCCATGGATGTCTCCGACGTCATCGTCATCAAGCAGCACCTGATCGACCCCGAGATCTGCATCCGCTGCAACACCTGCGAGGCCACCTGTCCGGTCAGCGCGATCACGCACGACTCGAACAACTACGTGGTCGATGCGGGCAAGTGCAACCTCTGCATGGCCTGCGTGCCGCCGTGCCCTACCGGCAGCATCGACAACTGGCGCACCGTGCCCAAGGCGCGGGCCTACACGGTGGAAGAGCAGCTGGGCTGGGGCGAACTGCCGGCCGAGCTGAGCGAAGAGGAGCTGGCCGAGGCGGGAGTGGTGGACGAACCTGTCGTGCAGGCGCCGGCCGCCGCCCAGGGCGAGAGCAGCACCGCCGGGCAGGAAACATTCAACAGCACCCAATGGGGCGCCACGCTGCCGCCGTGGAGCGCGGCGCATGCGTACACCAACCTCTATGGTCCGCGTGCGGCCGAGAAGTCCATCACCGCCACCGTGACCGGCAACGTGCGCGTCACCGAGGTGGGCCGCGAATACGACACGCACCACATCGTGCTCGACTTCGGCAGCATGCCTTTCCCGGTGCTCGAAGGGCAGAGCATCGGCATCGTGCCGCCGGGTGCCGATGCGAACGGCCGGCCGCACCATGCGCGGCAGTACTCGATCGCGAGCCCGCGCAACGGCGAGCGGCCCGGCTACAACAACGTGTCGCTCACCATCAAGCGCGTGCTGGCCGACTACCAGGGCAACCCGGTGCGCGGCGTGGCCAGCAACTACATGTGCGACCTCAAGGTGGGCGACAAGGTGCAGGTGATCGGCCCCTTCGGCGCCAGCTTCCTGATGCCCAACCACCCGAAGAGCCACATCGTGATGATCTGCACCGGCACCGGCAGCGCGCCGATGCGGGCGATGACGGAGTGGAGGCGGCGGCTGAGGGCGCGCGCCAGCGCCGGGCCGTCCCAAGCCAGCGCGACCCCCTCGGGGGGCGGCCGCGACGCAGGCGCGGACTGGGGGCTCCATTCCGGCAAGTTCGAAGGCGGCAAGTTGATGTTGTTCTTCGGCGCACGCACGCAGGAGGAACTGCCTTACTTCGGCCCCTTGCAGAACCTGCCCAAGGACTTCATCGACATCAACTTCGCGTTCAGCCGCACGCCGGGCCAGCCCAAGAAATACGTGCAGGACGCGATGCGCGAGCGCGCGGCCGACCTTGCGCAACTGCTGGGCGATGCCAACAGCTACTTCTACGTGTGCGGCCTGAAGAGCATGGAAGAGGGCGTGGTGCTGGCGTTGAAGGACATCGCCACGCTGGCCGGCCTGGACTGGGAGCCACTGGGTGCCACGCTCAAGCGCGATGGCCGGCTGCACCTGGAAACCTACTGAGCTTTTCTGGGCAGGCCACGAGCGTCCGTTTCGCGCATGAATCGCTGAATACCTTCACCGCGGAGGCGCAGAGGGCGCGGAGATTCGCGGAGGAATGCCCGCTTTCTCCGCGGTCCTCTGCGTCCTCTGCGCCTCTGCGGTGAATGAATTGAGGTTCCTTCGACACCTCGATTTGCGACACGCTTGCCCAGCTCGAACGTAAAGCACTTCACCAATGAAAACTCTCACCATCGACCGCCGCGCCGCCGGCGTGGCCCAAGTCACCATGTCGCGCCCGGAGGTGTACAACGCCTTCGACGAGGCCATGATCGCCGACCTCGACGCGGCATTCACGGAGCTTGCGGCCGACGACGACGTGCGCGTGATCGTGCTGGCCGGTGCCGGCAAGCACTTCTCGGCCGGCGCCGATCTGCAGTGGATGCAGCGCGCCAGCCAGGCCAGCGAAGCCTGGAACCTCGAGGACGCACGGCGCTTTGCCGCCATGCTGGCGCGCATCGAGTCCTGCCCCAAGCCCACGGTGGCGCGGGTGCAGGGTGCGGCGCTGGGTGGCGGTGTGGGCCTCGTGGCCGCGTGCGACGTGGCCGTGGCTGCGGACAACGCGAGCTTTGCGGTCAGTGAAGCGAAGTTCGGCATCCTGCCCGCGGTCATCGGCCCTTACGTGACCAATGCCGTGGGCAAGCGGCAAGCCAGGCGGCTCGCGTTGACGACCGCGCGCATCGCCGCGGCCGAGGCCCTGGCCATCGGGCTGGTGCAGCAGGTGGTGCCGCTGGCAGAGCTCGACGAAGCGGTGAGTGTCGTGGTGAACGAGCTGCTGCTGGGTGGCCCGGCCGCGCAGCGCGAGATCAAGGCGCTGTTCTCGCAACTCGAAGTCGGCCCCGTCACGCCTGGCGTGCGCGAGTTGACGGCGGCCACCATTGCGCGCGTGCGCGGCACCGAAGAGGCGCGCGAAGGCTTCGCCGCCTTCCTGGCCAAGCGCCCGCCGTCGTGGGGGCCCGGGTCATGAGCGGCCTCGATCTTCGCGGCGCACCGCTGCTCGTGGTGGGTGCCGGCATCATGGGCGCGGGCATTGCGCAGGTGGCGGCACAAGCCGGCCACCGCGTGTTCCTCTTCGACATGCGCGAGGGCGCGGCCGCTGCGGCGAAGGGGCAGCTCGGCGAAACGCTCGCGAAGCTGGTCGCCAAGGGCAAGCTCGATTCAGGCGCTGCCGATGCGACGCTGGCGCGCATCGAGCCGGTGGGCTCGCTGGAAGCTGCGGCGTCGGCGCGCATCGTGGTCGAAGCCATCGTCGAAGACCTGCAGGCCAAGCGCGGCCTCTTCCGCCAGCTCGAAGGCATCGTGGCCGACGACGCGGTGCTGGCCACCAACACTTCGTCCATCAGCGTGACGGCCATTGCCAACGGGCTGCGGCTGCCGCAGCGCGTGGTGGGCATGCACTTCTTCAACCCCGTGCCGCTGATGAAGCTGGTGGAGGTGGTGCATGGCCTGCAGACCGATGCGGGCGTGGCCGACGCGATCTTCGAGCTGGCCAAGGCCTGGGGCAAGGTGCCGGTGCATGCGAAGAGCACGCCGGGCTTCATCGTCAACCGCATTGCGCGGCCGTACTACACCGAGACGCTGGCGCTGCTGCAGGAACAAGCTGCACAGCCGCACGAGCTGGACGCCTGCCTCGTGGCCGCGGGTTTTCGCATGGGGCCTTGCGAGTTGATGGACCTGATCGGCCACGACACGAACTTCGCGGTGACGCGCTCGGTGTACGAGGCCAACTTCCACGACAAGCGTTTCGTGCCCAGCATCGTGCAACGCGAGCTGGTCGATGGCGGGCTGCTGGGGCGCAAGAGCGGGCGCGGGTTCTACCGCTACGAAGGCGGGGTGCGCGTTTCTCCGGCCCCTGCAGCAGCGGCCTTCGGTGCACCGCTTTCGCCGAAGGAGATCGCGGTTCACGGAACGGGGCCGCTGGCTGCATGGCTGGCCGCGGCACTGGGGCGCGAGGTCAAACGCATCGAGCACGACGGCTGGACCGGCCTGTCGATCGACGGTGCCAGGCTCGTGCAGACCGATGGCCGCCCCGCCACCGAACTCGCCGCCCTGTGGGGCAACGCGAACGTGGCGGTGTTCGACCGTTTCGATGCCCGCCGTGTCGAAGCAGGCCGGGCGCTGGCCTATGCCGTGGCCGAAGGAGCCAGCCCCGAATGGCAGGCGCGAGCCGCGCAGTGGCTCGTGGCGCTCGGCTTCCTGCCGACGCGCCTGGTGGACCTGCCGGGTCTCGTGGTCGCACGCACGCTGGCCATGCTCGTCAACGAAGCGGCCGATGCCGTGGCGCAGGGTGTGTGCACGCAGCAAGGCGCCGACGATGCGATGAAGCTCGGCGTGAACTACCCGCAAGGCCCCTTCGAATGGCTCGCGGCATGGGATGCAAAGCCCGCAGCGTCTGCCGCCGGCGTGGTGGCCGTGCTCGACGCGCTGGACGCGCACTACCGCGGCGAACGCTACCGCGCGAGCCCGTGGCTGCGCCGGCAGGCACAGGCCCTGGAGACCCGCCATGCATGAAAAGACCTTCGACCTCGGCCCGCACCTGCAATGCCTCATCGGCAGCGACGGCATTGCCGAGCTCGTGTTCGGCCCCGAAGGCGGCATGCCGTTCACCGATGCCCGTGCACACGCCGAGCTGGCGACCATCTGGCAGCGCCTGCAGGCCGAGCCCGGCGTGCGTGTGATCCTGGTGCGCAGTGTCGGCAAGGGCTTCTGCGCCGGCGGCACGCCCGAGGTGGTGCAGGGCATGCTCGACAGCGAAGCGGCCCGCCTGCGCGTGATGCACGAAGCGCGCGGCATCGTGCAGGGCATGATGGACTGCGACCTGCCCATCGTTTCGGCCATCAACGGCGCGGCCGTGGGCGCGGGTGCCGCGGTCGCGCTACTGGCCGACGTTTCCATCGCCGGCCACAAGGCCAAGATCATCGACGGCCACACCAAGATCGGCGTGGCCGCGGGCGACCATGCGGCCGTCATCTGGCCGCTGTTGTGCGGCATGGCGAAGGCGAAATACCACCTGCTGTTGTGCAACAGCATCGACGGCGTGGAGGCCGAACGCATCGGCCTCGTGAGCCTGGCGGTGCCCGACGACGAGCTGCAGGCCAGGGCGCGCGAAGTGGCGCAGCAGCTCGCTGCCGGCAGCTCCACGGCACTGGCCTTCACCAAGCGCGCGCTCAACCACTGGCTGCGTGCCGCGTGGCCCGCGTTCGAACACTCGCTCGCGCTGGAGGTGCTGGGCTTCGCGGGCGCAGACGCACGCGAGGGCTTCGCCGCGCTGAACGAGCGCCGCCCGGCCCGCTTCGGGCTCGGCGCGGGCAACAGCCACACCAGCCACAACAGCCACGCTTGATGGCTGGGCACTGCTCGGCTCGCTGAGCGAGCCCGGGGCGGAAGGCAGAATCCGGGGCTTGCGTTCCCGAGCCCTTGCCGCCCCGATGAATCGAGTTGCTTCCACGCCCGCCGAGCCCGACCAAGTGTCGCAAGCCTCGCAAGCTGCCGCGCAGGAGGGCGACAAGCATCCGTTCCTCGTGGCGCTGGGCGAGCGTGTGCGCACGCTGCGTGCGCGGCGTGGCATGACGCGCAAGTCGCTCGCGCTGGCGGCCGACGTTTCCGAGCGCCACCTGGCCAACCTCGAATACGGCATCGGCAATGCCTCCATCCTCGTGCTGCTGCAGGTGGCGCAGGCGCTGCAATGCTCGCTGGCCGAGCTGATCGGCGACGTGACGGCTTCGTCGCCCGAGTGGCTGCTCATTCGCGAGCTGCTGGAAGGGCGCGACGACGGCACGCTGCGCCGGGTGCGCGAAGCCATTGGCGAGCTGCTGGGCACGGGCGGCCAGCCGGCCCGGCGCCATGCGCGTGTCGCGCTGATCGGCCTGCGTGGCGCCGGCAAGTCCACGCTCGGGCGCATGCTGGCCGAAGACCTGGGCTTTCCCTTCGTCGAGCTCAGCCGCGAGATCGAGAAGCTGGCCGGCTGCAGCGTGTCGGAGATCCAGGGCCTGTACGGGCAGAACGCATACCGGCGCTACGAGCGCCGCGCCGTCGAAGAGGCGGTGCAGCTCTACCCCGAGGCGGTGATCGCCACGCCCGGCGGCCTGGTGTCGGACCCGGCCACCTTCAACCTGCTGCTGTCTCACTGCACCACGGTGTGGCTGCAGGCCGAGCCCGAAGACCACATGAACCGCGTGATCGCGCAGGGTGACATGCGGCCCATGGCGCACAGCAAGGAGGCCATGGAAGACCTGAAGGGCATCCTGGCCGGCCGCGCCGCGTTCTATTCGAAGGCGCAGTACCAGCTGAACACCAGCGCGGCCGATCTCGCAGAGACCTTCCAGTCGCTGCGGCGCATGGTGCGGGGGGCGTTGCACCTTCCGGTGTAGCCAGCCCTGGTCTTCTCCCAGAGAATGCCTTTGCACCAGCGCCCACGCCTGCCAATGCCGCTGAAAGCCGCCTGGCTCGTGGCATGGCTGTTGATGCCGGTGCTGCTGGCTTGCATGCCGGGCACCGCTTGCGCGCAGCAGTATTCGATCCGCTACCACAACCAGACGCAGGGCCTGGACAACCTCGTCGTCACCGCGCTTGCGCAGGATGCCGGCGGCTTCATCTGGGCCGGCACGGAAAACGGGCTGTACCGCCATGACGGTGCAGCCTTCAGGCGCATCGAGCTGGGCGAGGTTTCCGGCACCCGCCGCATCTACGCGGTGCACATCGACAAGGGCGGCAACGTCTGGGTCGGCACGTCCCAGGAGCTCTACGTGCTGCAAGCCGGCCGGGCCACGGCCGTGCGCCACGACGGCGCGGCCATGCCTGTCGATGTCGGCCAGACACTCGCCTCGGATGCAGCGGGCCGCGTGCTGGTGGTCTCCAAGGGGCGGCTGTTCGCGGTGCAGCGAGCCGCGGGCGGGGCCTGGCACGCACGGCGTTTTCTCGAGGGGGTGCAAGGGCTCGACCCCCAGGCTGGCGCCGATGTCCTCAGTGTTCACGTCGACGGCGACGGTGCCGTGTGGTTCGGCTGCGGGACTGCCCTGTGCCGCTCGGCAGGCGAAGCGGTGCAGGTGCTGCGCCCGCCGAAGGAGCTCGCGGCGCCGTCGTGGACGGCCCTCTTCAAGGACGGCCGGGGCGGCCTGTGGCTGCGCAGCGCAGCCAGGCTGCTGCAGTTGCCAGCGAACTCCCGGACCTTCATCGACCGCACGCCGCCGCACCTGCACGAAGGCTCGCCGCTGCTGGCCACGCCGATCACCGAAGACGCCCAGGGCCGCATCGTCACTGCGGGCGACAGCGGCTTGCACCGCTGGAACGGCCGGCACTGGAGCACGGTGGGCGAGGGCAACGGCCTGTCCGTGGGCGGCGGCGCGCTGGCATTGCTGGCCGACCACGCCGGCGGGTTGTGGGTGGGCACCGCAGGCCTCGGGCTGGCGCAATGGCTGGGCTATGCGCACTTCGCGGTGTGGACGGCGAAGGAAGGGCTGGTGGACGGCGACGTATGGTCGTTCGGCCGTGACCGCGGCGGCACCCTGCACGTCGGCACGGTGGCGGGCGTGAGCCGCCGTGCCGCGGGTGCACAGCGCTTCGTGCCCGGGATCAGCCGCCCGCTTCTGCAGGCCACGGGCAGCATCGCGCAGGACCGTCACGGCTACCTCTGGTACGGCGATTCGGCGGGCGCCCTGGTGCGAACGCATCCGCGCACCGGGCACAGCCGGCGCATCGCCACGTTGCCCGTCGTGCTGAAGGTTTTCGTGGACTCCGCCGGCCGCGTCTGGGTGTGCACGAAGGCGGGCATCTTTCTTTTCGAATCGACGGGCGACGGTGGCTTCACGTCGCGCAGGGCCGATGAAACGGTCAACCCCGACCCGGCCCATGGCCCGCGGTCGCTGGATGCATGCGAGGCGCGTTCAGGCCTGCTGTGGTTCGCCACCGACGCCGGCCTCCTGGTGTGGGCACAGGGGCGCATGCAGCGTGTGGCGCTGTCGCGCAACGATGGTGGTGCCTTCGTGCCCACGGACTTCGGCACGCTCTCGTGCACCGGCGACGCCAGCGTGCGCGCGGGTGGGCCCGAGTCGCAGGGTGTCTGGCTCGTGCGATGGACGGGGCGGGCCGCCGAGATCACCGACGTGACGCCGCCTCACGTGCGGGAGCGCTCGGTGATGGGCGTGCTCGAAGACCGCCGCGGCTGGCTGTGGGTGAGCACGGACTACGGCATTTCGGTGTGGAACGGCAACACGCGCTGGCGCACGTTCAGCCAGGACAGCGGGCTGGCCTGGAACGACTGCAACCAGGGGGCGCTGTACGAAGACGCCGACGGCTCGATCTGGGTGGGTTCGGTGCGCGGTGCCACTCACATCGAGAACGTGGAGTCCATCTTCGATGTGCCCGCGCCGAGCGCCGCCATCGCCTCGGTCATGCGCGGCCGGCACAGCCTGGACGTGGATGCGCCTCTTTCGCTGAGCTGGGGCAGCACGCCGCTGAACGTTGCGTTCGCGAGCCCGGTGTATGAAGACCGCCGGCTCATCCGGTTCCATTACCGCCTGCTGGGGCTGGACGACGACTGGTTGCCGGCCGGCGGATCGGAGGTGGCGTTCGCCCCGCTTCCGCCGGGTGACTACATGCTGCAGGTGCGCGCCCGGAACGTCGATTCGCAGACCGAATCCGAGGTCGTGTCGCTGCCGATCCACATCGAGTCGCCCTGGTGGCGCACGCCGCTGTTCTACGCCCTGTGCGCCGGCGTGCTGTTGTTTGCCGCGTGGAGCCTGCACGCCTGGCGCCTTGCTCTTGCCGCCCGCCGGCAGCAGGCGCTGGAGCGCACGGTGATCGAGCGCACGACCGAGCTGCAGGAGTCTCGCGAGCAGTTGCGCGAGCTGAGCAAGCACAACGCACGAGCGCTGGAAGAAGAGCGCAAGCACGTCTCGCGCGAGCTGCATGACGAGATGGGCCAGCAGCTGGCCGCGCTGCGCATGGAAGTCTCGGTGCTGGGCCTGCGTGCCCGCGCCGACCAACTGGCCGGCTCGCAACAGCTGGACATGCTGCTGGGCCGCGTGGACCGCCTGGTGGCCAGTGTGCGCGGGCTGGTCCAGCAACTGCGCCCTGCGGCGCTGGACGGTGGCCTGGCGGCTGCACTCGAATGGCTGGGCGAGGAATTCAGGCGCAGCAGCGGCATCGCCTGCCAGCTCGACGTCGACGTCTCGGCTTGCGACATGGATGCCGAGCAATCGACCATGGTGTTCCGCATCGCGCAGGAATCGCTGACGAACGTTCGGCGGCATGCGCAGGCCCGGCAGGTCGTGCTGAAGCTGCAGCGGGGCAGTGCGGAGACGATCGAGCTGTCGATCAGCGATGACGGAGTGGGGTTGGACCCTGATCGCCTGAGGGCTGGTTACGGTTTGCTGGGCATGCAGGAGCGCGCCCATCTGATGGGAGGTGAACTCACCATCGAAAGCAAGCCGCCGGGGGGCGGCACCACCATTCGGCTGCGGGTCGATCGACGCGCGAAACCACGACCCGCGTGATGAGCGAAGGCTTCAGGCCTGGCGCGCCGGCCGGCTCTTGCCGGGCTGCGGCATCACGATGAGCTGCTCGACGAGCGCGCGCCGTTCGGTCTTCTGTGCCTCGGTGCCCTGGTTCGCCAGCACCGATTCGGCCACTTCATAGGCGTACATCACGAAGGCACGGGCTCGGGCTTCGGCGATCGAGAAGCCCAGCGCCGAAAACACCTGCGAGTGGTACGAGATGCGGCGCTCGTCCACCTCGTCGACCGCCTGCCGCGCCATCAGGTCGCGGCGCGCCCAGCCGCGGATCGCGAGCTCGATGCTGGCGGCGCGCTTGGCACGTTCACCGCGGAAGGGCAGCGAGAGCAGCTCCTTCACCAGCTCGCGCGGGTTGGAATGTTGCTTGTCGAAGCGCTTGATGATTTGCTCGGTGGCGGCGTCGCGCCAGGAATTGAGCACGCTGGCGAGCAGGTCGTCGCGGTCCTTGAAGTGCCAGTAGAAGCTGCCCCGCGTCACGCCGAGCTGGCGGGCGAGCACGTCGACGCGCACCGCGTCGACACCGTGATCGACCAGCACTTCGATCGCGGCGGAGATCCAGTCTGAAGGGGTGAGCGAACCGCGGGGCTCGTCGCCATGGGCGCGGCGCGAAGGTGCGCGGTCCGGCTGTCGGGCGGTCTTTTGCTGCGGGGGCTGCGGCATGGGGATCCAGTGTGCACCGGTAGGCGCGAAATGACATACGGAATTGTATGGTCCTAGGTGAAATCCCGAGACTGCCTTGGGGAAGCCGGCCACTACCATGCAAGCAATGTACATACATATGTGTATGGGCGGAGCAGACGATGACCGTGCAGTTCTTTGAAGATCCGCGCTGGCTCGCACCGCCGCGTGCCGAACGGGTCGACCTGGGCGGGGGCGCCTTCCTGCTGCGCTCGCCCGAACCGCTGGGGCCTTACGAGCGCTGCATCGGCGAATGGGTGGAGCGCTGGGCCCGCGAGACGCCCGATGCGGTGGCTCTCGCGGAACGAGAGGCCGGCGGCCAGTGGCGCGAGCTCACCTACCGTGAACTGCGGCAGGCCGTGGGCTCGATCGGGCAGTCGCTTCTCGACCTGGGGCTCGAGCCGGGCCGCCCGGTGGTGGTGCTGTCCGACAACTCCATCGACCACGCGCTGCTCATCCTGGGCGCCATGCACGTGGGCCGAACGGTGTGCACGGTCTCCAGCGCCTACAGCCGCTTGACCAAGGACTACACCAAGATCTCGTCCATCCTGCGCACGCTGCAGCCGGCCTTGATCTACGCCGCCGATGCAGTGGTGTATGGGCCCGCCATCGTCGCGACCGACGTCGGTGCACAAACTGTCTTCAGTGCCAATGCAGGACTCTTCCCTGGAGGCCGCGCCTTCGACGAACTGCTCGCCGTGGCAGAAAGGCCGGCGGTGCGCCAGGCGTTCGAAGCCATCTCGCCCGACGACCATGCCAAGTACCTGCTGACCTCGGGCTCCACCGGGCAGCCGAAGGTGGTGATCAACACGCACCGCATGCTGTGCGCCAACCAGCAGATGATGGCGCAGACCTGGCGCTTCCTTCAGTTCGAGAAGCCGGTCATCGTGGACTGGCTGCCGTGGAGCCACACCTTCGGCGGCAATCACAACATGAACATGGTGCTGCGCAACGGCGGCACGTTGATCATCGACGAGGGCC
>CAMLLU010000105.1 GCA_946480925.1 uncultured Rivibacter sp. | reverse complement strand
CCACCACCACGCCCTTGCCTGCCGCCAGGCCATCGGCCTTCACGACGATGGGCGCACCCATGCGGTCGACGTAGGCGTGGGCCGCCGCGGCATCGCTGAAGGTTTCATATGCCGCGGTGGGAATACCGTGGCGCTTCATGAAGTCCTTCGAGAAGGCCTTGGAGCTTTCGAGCTGGGCCGCTGCCTTGGCGGGGCCGAACACGCGCAGGCCACGTGCACGGAACTCGTCCACCGCGCCGGCAGCCAGCGGCGCCTCGGGGCCCACGACCGTGAGGCCGATCTTTTCGGTCTGCGCAAAGTCGGCCAGCGCCTTGATGTCGGTGATGGCCACGTTCTTCAGACGATGGTCGAGCGCGGTGCCGCCGTTGCCAGGCGCCACGTAGACCATCTGCACCTTCTGCGACTGCGCGAGCTTCCACGCCAATGCGTGTTCGCGCCCTCCCCCGCCGATGACTAGTACTTTCATTCGTTGATCTCGGCGTTGTGATAGACCTCTTGCACGTCGTCGAGGTCTTCGATGACGTCGAGCAGCTTTTGCATCTTCGCGGCGTCTTCGCCCGAGAGCTCGATGGTGTTCTCGGCACGCATGGTGACCTCGGCCACCTCGGCCTTCAGGCCCGCGCCTTCGAGCGCGTTCTTCACCGCTTCGAAGCCGGCCGGCGCGCACAGCACCTCGATGGCGCCATCGTCGTCGGTCACCACGTCTTCGGCACCGGCTTCGAGCGCGACTTCCATCACCTTGTCTTCGCTGGTGCCCGGCGCAAAGATGAGCTGGCCGCAGTGCTTGAACTGGAAGGCCACCGAACCTTCGGTGCCCAGGTTGCCGCCGTACTTGCTGAAGGCGTGCCGCACTTCGGCCACGGTGCGCACGCGGTTGTCGGTCATGCAGTCGACGATGATGGCCGCGCCGCCGATGCCGTAGCCCTCGTAGCGGATCTCTTCGTAGCTCACGCCTTCGAGGTTGCCGGTGGCCTTGTCGATGTTGCGCTTGATGGTGTCGGCCGGCATGTTGGCGGCCTTGGCCTTGTCGATCGCCAGTCGCAGGCGCGGGTTGGCGTTTGCGTCGCCACCGCCCTGGCGGGCTGCGACCATGATCTCGCGGATGACGCGCGTCCAGACCTTGCCGCGCTTCTCGTCCTGGCGGCCTTTTCTATGCTGGATGTTGGCCCATTTGGAATGACCGGCCATGGAATGCTTTCGTTCGGGGTTGTACGATGCCCGCGATTTTAGCGAGCGCCCCAGGACCGGACTTCGCCCGGCCCGCCCTCCGCGGTGGGCAACGAAACTCGGGGCGGCCCATCGTTTCGTTGAGAGAGGGAAATCCCATGGCCGATCCCATCCTGCTTGCCAGGCACGGCGAGACCGAATGCCACCTGCTGCCCGCGCTGGCCAACCGCCACGGGCTCATTACCGGCGCCACCGGCACCGGCAAGACCATCAGCCTGCAGACGCTGGCCGAAAACTTCTCGAAGATCGGCGTGCCGGTCTTCATGGCCGACGTGAAGGGCGACCTCACCGGCATCTCGCAGGCGGGCAGCCTGCCGCCCAAGGTGGCCAAGGTGATCGAGGAGCGCGGGCTGCCCGCGCCTGAATCGATGGCCTGCCCCACCACGCTGTGGGACGTGTTCGGCGAACAAGGCCATCCGGTGCGCGCCACCGTCAGCGACATGGGTCCGCTGCTGCTGGGCCGCATGCTCAACCTCAATGACACGCAGCAAGGCGTGCTGCAGATCGTCTTCAAGATCGCCGACGACAACGGCCTCCTGCTGCTCGACCTGAAAGACCTGCGCGCGATGCTGCAGCACGTGGGCGACAACGCGAGCGAGTTCACCACCGAATACGGCAACGTGAGCCCGGCCAGCGTCGGTGCCATCCAGCGCGGGTTGCTCACCATCGAAAGCCAGGGCGGTGAAAAATTCTTCGGCGAGCCGATGCTCGACATCTCGGACTTCATGCAGACGGAGGGCGGCAAGGGCGTGATCAACATCCTCGCCGCCGACAAGCTGCTCAACTCGCCACGGCTTTACGCCACCTTCCTGCTGTGGATGCTCTCCGAGCTGTTCGAGACGCTGCCCGAGGTGGGCGACCTCGACAAGCCCAAGCTGGTGTTCTTCTTCGACGAGGCCCACCTGCTGTTCGACGATGCGCCGAAGGCACTGGTCGACCGCATCGAACTCGTGGTGCGGCTGGTGCGCTCCAAGGGCGTGGGCGTGTATTTCGTGACGCAGAACCCGCTCGACGTGCCCGACAGCGTGCTCGGCCAGCTGGGCAACCGCGTGCAGCACGCCCTGCGGGCCTTCACGCCGCGCGACCAGAAGGCGGTGAAGTCGGCCGCCGAAACCATGCGGGCCAACCCCAAGCTCGACATCACCACCGCGATCACCGAGCTGGCGGTGGGCGAGGCGCTGGTGAGCCTGCTCGATGAAAAAGGCCGCCCGGGCATCACCGAACGCGTCTACGTGCTGCCTCCGGGCAGCCAGATCGGGCCCATCACGCCCGACCAGCGCAAGGCGCTGCTGCAGAACTCGCTGGTCGCCGGCGCCTACGAAAAGGTGGTGGACCGCGAGTCGGCCTACGAGAAGCTCAAGGGTCGCGCCACCACCACGGCCGATGCCGCGCAGAGCATGCGTGACGAGGCGATCGAAGCCGCCAGGGGCGGCGCTGCCGACGCAGCCCAGGAAGCCGGCGGCGGACTGATGGGCGGACTCTCCGACCTGCTGTTCGGCAGCACCGGCCCGCGCGGCGGCAAGCGCGACGGCATTGCGCAGACGCTGGCCAAGTCGGCCGCCCGCACGGTGGGCTCCACCGTGGGGCGCGAGATCATCCGTGGCGTGCTCGGCGGGTTGCTGGGTGGCGGCACGGCTAAGCGGCGCCGGTGAAGCGCGAGCGCTTCATGATGCGACACGCCCTCCTCCACGCCTCGTGCGCCGCCTTGCTGGCTCTGTGCAGTGCCTGCGGCGGCAGCACGCCCAACCAGCCGACACACATGAACGACGCCGCCAAGCCCGATGCCCAGGCGCAGGCCCAGCTCGATCTGCAAGGCACGCGCATCGTGCTGGACAGCTACCCGTACCTCAATCGCATGCCGACCGTGGTGGATGCGAGCGGCCAGCAGCGCTGCGAAAACTTCATCGTCACTGCCACGCTGCGCAGCAGCAACGGCGCCCTGCCCAGCGGACTGACGGTGGGCTCCGTGACGCTGAAAGTCGGCCAGACCACGGCATGGAGCGGCGCGCTGGTGGTCGAGCAGGCGCCGCCGGCGGGCAGCAACGAGCTGGCGGCCGTGGCCCGCGGCTGCCCGAACACACAGACCACGGCCGACCAGAACGTGCGCGTCAACGTCGAAGTGCAATACGCCGGCCGCAGCCACTGGCTCTATCACGACACCCGCATCGAACAGGTGTTCTGAGCCGGTGAACTGACGGCGGCGGCCGGGGTCCACGCAAGACCATGCACCGCCGCCGCTTCCTCACGCTCGCCCCGGGCGCCCTTTCGCTGGCCGGTGCCCCGGTTCACGCGCAAGCCCTGCGCCGCCCGCTGGCCCGCCTGGGTGACACCGTGCCGGTCATCGGCCTGGGCACCTGGATCACCTTCGACACCGAAGACCTCGACGAGCAGATGGCCTGCCGCGAGGTGCTGCAGCGCTTCTTCACGGCCGGCGGCGGGATGATCGATTCGTCGCCGATGTACGGCCGCGCCGAACGCCTGCTGGGTGAACTGCTGCCTGCCCTGCCGCAGCACCGGGGCCGACTGGTCGCCGCCACCAAGGTGTGGACGCCGCTGGCCAGCCTGGGACCGGTGCAGCTCAGGCAGTCGCAGGAGTTCTGGGGCGTGCCGCGTTTCGACGTGCTGCTGGTGCACAACATGCTCAACTGGCGCGCACACCTGAAGCTGCTGCGGCGCTGGAAGGATGAAAGCCGCGTGCGTGCCATCGGCATCTCCACCTCGCACGGGCGCGGGCACGACGAAGCCGCGCAGATCATCCGCAACGAAAACCTCGACGTGCTGCAGATCACCTACAACCTGGCCGACACCAGCGCCGAGCCCGTGATGGAACTGGCTGCACAACGCGGCATGGCGGTGGTGATCAACCGCCCCTTCGACGGCGGCGCGCTGTTCGGCCGCACGCGGCGGCAGCCGCTGCCTGCATGGGCGCGTGAGATCGACTGCGCGAACTGGGCGCAGTTCTTCCTGAAGTGGGTGGTGTCGCACCCCAGCGTGACCTGCGCCATCCCGGCCACGCGCCAGCCGATGCACCTGGACGAGAACATGGGCGCGGGCCGCGGCCAGTTGCCCGATGCGGCGATGCGCCGGCGCATGCAGTCGCTGTTCGCGACGCTCTGACCACCATGCCCTACGCAGCGCTGGCCGACGCGGTGGTGCTGCTGCACCTCGCCTTCATCGCCTTTGCCGTGCTGGGCGGCCTGCTGGTGCTGCGCTGGCCGCAGGCCGCCTGGCTGCATCTGCCGGCACTGACCTGGGGTGCATTCATCGAATTCAGCGGCGGCATCTGCCCGCTCACACCGCTCGAGAACTCGCTGCGAGCCGCTGGCGGCCGTGCGGTGTACACACAGGGCTTCATCGAGCGCTACATCGTGCCGGTCATCTACCCTGGCGAGCTGACCCGCGAGCTGCAGATCGTGCTCGGCGGCGCCTTGATCTGCATCAATCTCGCCGTCTACGGCCTGGTGCTGTATCGCCGCGCGCGCCATTGATGCCACCGGTATCGCGGTGCGGGTCCCGGCCCGGTCCTTGCGTGCCATGCTTGACGTGCCGGCACTGCGTGCGCTACATCGCGATGTGACGCACACACGTCACACGTCCGGGGATGGGGGCGACATGGACAACGGGGCGGGTCAACAGTTGCGACTGGGGGGCGGGCAGCGCCGCTACCTCACCGTCCTGTTTTCGGATCTTTCCGATTCAACCCTGCTCGGCGCCAGCATGGAGGCCGAGCACTACGCCGAGCTGCTGGGCCGCCTGCGGCTGGCCTATGACCAGGTGGTTTCCCGCCACGGCGGCACCATCGTGCGCGTACAGGGCGACGGCGCGCTGGCCATCTTCGGCCACCCCCGCGCGCGGGAAGACGACGGCCGCCGCGCTGTCACGGCTGCGCTGGAACTGCATGCGCTAGTGCACGGGCTCGGCATGGCCCTGCCGGTACGCCAGGCGCAGACGCTCAGCCTGCACACCGGCATCCACGCCGGACTGGTGCTGGTGGACGAAGGCGACGTCACACGGGGCCGCTTCGAACTGCTCGGCGATGCCCCCAACGTCGCGGCCAAGCTGTCGCATGCGGCCCGGCCCGAGGAGATCCTCGTCAGCAGCGAAACGCTGGGGCCGCAGCGCCATTTCTTCGAGGTGGGCGACCAGCGCCAGATCGCCATGAAGGGCCGCGCGAAGCCGGTGCCCGTCTACCGCATCGTGGGCCATGCGGCCGTGGGTGCGAGCCTCGAAGCCACGGCCGAGCGCGGGCTCACCCCGTTCGTCGGCCGCACGCAGGAACTCGAGGCACTCGAACAGGCGATGGCGCAGACGCGCCGTGGCCGGCCGATGCACGTGGCGCTGCGCGCCCGCGCTGGCCTGGGCAAGACACGGCTGGCCGACGAGTTCCTTCGCCGCGTGGCGGCCGCCGGCGACGTGCAGGTCCACCGCGGCTATTGCGAAAGCAACCTTGGCGCGCGGCCGCTGCAGCCCTTCCTGCAGATGCTCGCGGCGCTCGATGCACACGATGCATCCAATGCGCACGACACGCCGGCCGAGCCCTCCGTGACGGGACTGGCAGGGCTCTTCGACGCGCTGGCCGCAACGCGGCCGCAGCTCTTGTTCATCGACGACTGGCAGTGGGCCGACGATGCGACCCACCAGGTGCTCGACGCGATTCGCACGCTCGAGCGCCCCGTCCTCGTGCTGACGGCCACGAAGGAGCTCACGGCCTCGGTCGGCCCCGACAGGAGCGACACCCTTGCGCTGGCGCTGGAGCCGCTCACCGGCGAGGAGTCGAGCCGCACGGTGGCCCAGCTGCTGCCGGGCACCGACCCCTTCGTCGCCGGAGAGATCTGCAGGCACGCGGGTGGCAACCCCTTGTTCATCGAAGAGCTGTGCCATTCGGCGGTGCACGACGAAGCCACCCTCCGCAAAGGGCGAGTGCCGGGCAATGCCGCCTGGCTCAACGTGCTGGTCGAGTCGCGCGTGGCGCGCCTGCCTGAAACCCAGGCCGAGCTCGTGCGCACGGCCGCCATCATCGGCAACGTGATCCCCTGCGGCTTGCTCGAAACCATCACCGGCTGCCCGAGCGACCACCCGCTGGTGCTCGGCCTGGCGGAGCAGGACTTCATCTTCCCCGGGGAACAGCCGGGAACCCTGCGCTTCAAGCACGGCATCACGCGCGATGCGATCTACGAATCGGTGGGCCTGCACCAGCGCAAGGCCTTGCATGGGCGGGTCGCCCAGGCGTTGCTGGCGGCACACCCGGATGGCGACCCCGAAGAGCCCTGCGAAGCGCTGGCCTACCACTGTGGCTCGGCAGGCCGCGCCGACGAGGCGGCCCGCTATGCCGCTCGGGCGGGCGACAAGGCCATGGCTGCCGGCGCGCTCGACCGCGCCAAGACCCAGTACAGCGCCGCATTGGCCGCCCTGGCGCAGCTGCCCGTCTCGCGGGAACTGTGCCTGCGCTGGGCCGCTGTGGCCCAGCGCCTGGGCTACACCACGGTGTTCCATGCCTCGCATGAAGAGATCGGCGTCTTCAAGCGGACGGTGGAGCTTGCCGAGGCCTACGGCGACGACGCGACCATCGCGCAGGCGCGCTATTGGCTCGGCTACATCCATTACGCACTGGGCGATGCCCGTGAGGCACGCCCCCATTGCGAGCTGGCGCTGCAGGCCGCTGCTCGTGTGGGCGACGACCCGCTGCGCGTGCAGGTCGGCGCCACGCTGGGCCAGATTGCCGCCGCCGCGGCGGACTACCCGCGTGCCACGGCGCTGCTCGACGATGCCATTGGCGTGAAGCGCAGGCACCGCAGCGGCTCGCGCCCGGCGGTGGGCATTGCGTACTCGCTGGCCTGCAAGGCGCAGCTACTCGGAGACCAGGGCCGCTTCGACGAAGCCTACGCGTGCTTCGACGAGGCGCAGGAAGCCGTGCATGGTGCGCAACACGAGGTGCAGGCCTCCATCCTGGGGTGCCGCAGCGCCGTGCTGCTGTGGCAGGGCCGTT
Organism: uncultured Rivibacter sp.; assembly: GCA_946480925.1. The sequence continues at coordinate 6,922 of CAMLLU010000105.1, read as the reverse complement.
GGGAAGACGCCCGCCAGTGCGCGGCCGACGCCTGCCGCATCGGCGAGCAGCTCCGGAGCCTGTTCACCTATTCGATGGGGCGTTCCGCCGGCGCCTATGCGAGCTGGATGCTGGAGCGCAAGCCCCAGTGGCTCAAGGTGATCGAAGAGGCTGCCGCATGGCTGGAGGCGCGCGAAGGGGCGTTGTTCAGCTCGTTCAACCATGGTTGGCTGACCGACGGCCTGGTGTCGCTGGGCGACTGGCGCCTGGCGCGGCATCACGCTGCCTGCGCGTTGAAGCGCGCGCGCCAGCATGACCTCATCGGTGTGGCGATGACCTGGCGAGCCTTGGCACGCCAGGCCGCCAGCGGCAACGACGAGCGGCGTGCGCGGCACTGCATCGAGCAGGCCCTGGCCACGGCCCGCTGGCGCAATTCGGCCCACGAGGCGGCGAGCACGCAGCTTTGCGCCGCCGGCATCGAGCTGGCCTTCGGCCAACGTGCGCGGGCGGCCAGCCTGCTCGAAGAAGCAGGCTTTGCTTTCGAGTCGATGCACATGGACTGGCACCTGCAGCAGGCCCGGCAACTGCGCAAGTGCCTGTAGCAACTCAATCCACCAGCGTCACCGCCACCGAAGAACTGGTGGGCCGCAGCGTGCCGGCTTCGAGCAACGCACACACCATGCCCAGCAGCGTGCCCCAGGCCATGCCCTGCCCCGGGCAGGCATGGGTGCCTGTGCTGTTGCCATCGCCGTGGCCGTTGGCATAGCGGCCGCCGAACATCAGGTGCGGGTCGCCACCGCCCTGCACCGCCGATGCCAGGCCGACCACGACCGGCTTGCCCTTCGGCACGGCGACGCCGCCGATCCGCTGCGAGCCATGGACCGCCGTGCGCCACAGCATCTCCGGGATCGACCCGGCCACCTTCAACGTCTCGCGCATCGGGCCCTCGAGCACGGCCTGGGCCCGTGAGTAGCCGCTGCCCGAGTGAGCCAGCAGCTGGACCTGCAGGTCCCACAACTTGCGGCTGCCCAGCCATGCCCGCAGGAGCGTGATGACGTTGCCGTGAGTCGTGGGCGGAAAGCCGAGCATGACGCCAGCCAACGTGCGGGCCACCAGGTCCCTGTCGCCGGGTGCCACCTTCTCGATGGCTTCGCGGATCTCGACGGACAGATGGCCCGGCTTGGCCGCCGAGTCAGCCAGGAAGCTCTTCACCGCCTGGAGGATCTGCTTGCCGTGCGCCATGCCGTTGTCCTGTGCCATCTGTGAAGGGTGCGGCGCAAAGAGGAATCGGGCCACCGAGAAGAAATGGCCCGGGCACCGCGCATCAGGCGGGTTCGGCTCGTCGGTGCGCCCGCCCCGCTTCATGTGTTTTCCGTCGGGCAGGCCGAACCATTCGGTGCACAGCGAGGCCAGCACTGCTTCGCTGAGGGCCAGGATGTCGATGGTGGTTTCCCGGCGGCCGGTCAGCACCTCGGCCTTGTGCAGCTCGCCCTTCAGCCAGGCGAGTGCGTGGGCATGAGCGGGTGCGAACACATCTGCCACCTTGTAGGCCGCGATGGCGGCGTTCACACCTGGCGACTGCACCGCGTGACCATCGTGCGGATCGAGGCCGAGGTAGTTCTTGCCGATCGAGGCGTCCATGCGCTGGCCATAGCCGCACACCGAAAACCGCTTGCCGTCATCCGCGAACACCTCGGCCACCTCCCGTGGGCTGCCCACCAGCACGCCGTAATCCGTGTCGAGCACACCGCCTGCATCGCGCACGATCTGCCAGCCTTGGTTGCGGCTGTTCGGGTCTTCGAGCAGGTTCTGCCAGTAGGCGAAATCCGTGGGGACGTTCGGCGTTTTCGAGGCACCAGGCGAAGGCTTTGCCGCCACAGGTAGCACTGCCGTGAGCGTGCTCAACCCCTTCAAGGCCGCGATGGACGGGGCGAAGAGGTACACCCCCCACTCCAACTTCACGAATGGGCGATCGCCCAGATCCACTCGCACCACACGGTCTTCATGCAGGAAGCGCATGGTTCGTGCTTTGCCGGGCTCCGGCACGCCGAGGATGGGGTCACTTTGCGTCGATGCCACGCCGCTGCCGTTGCCACCCGCTACCCAGCGCTGCAAGACCTCGAACTGTTCGGCAATGCTGGCGCTGTAAGCCATGAACACGACACCGCGCTCTTCAGACTTGCTGGTTGAGTTCACCTGCGGCCCATAGGACATGCCCCGGCGCAGGATGCGAGGCATCGGCGAACGGTCGCGCGGGTTCGTACGCCGCACGTGCGACTGGAACGGGCATTGCGCACCGCGCGCATCGGCGTCGTAGTTGAAGTCGTTGGGCCCCGGCCCGCGCACCGACACCAGCGGCTCGCCGGTGGTGCGGCGGCCCATCATCTTGTCCTTCAATTCGCCGATGGGCAGGTCGTTGGCCTGGGCTTGGCGCTCCAGCATCGCGTCGAGCGCATCCACGTGCTGACGCAGCTTGCGCACCACCAGGAAGCTGCCGTTGTCGAGCAGATCGTCTGCAGCACCGGGGCTGTCGCCACGATCGTTGTGGTAACCGAGGAAGACTTCGCCGCGGCTCACCTCGTCGCGCCAGTAGACGGTACCGTGAACGCCGGCCCCCACCCGGGGCTGGCTGAAGCCGTCCTGGAAGCCGAAGTGGTCGTGCGACACCTCGCCCGCCGGATAACGCCGCATGGCCTGCCACGACAGCACCTTGAGCCCAGAGGGTTGCGCCCCTCCGTCGACCACCCGCACCTCCAGGCCCTGCACCAGCGACAGCAACTGCGGAGGCAGTGTGTTTCCGTCCCCCGGCTGGCCCGCCCCTGCGCCAGAGCGGAACTGCACCACCACGTGCACTGTGGACAACTCGACCGGCCGCGTCCCTCCGCTGGGGCTGCCGGGCGCACCGGGTGCGCCCGGCGTCCAGTTGTGCGAGGGGCGATGCCATTGCTCAGGGTGGTTGGAGCGCACGTCTCCCAGCACGCCCGCGCGCGCCTCCATCCCGTCCTTGAATTCCTGTGGCAGGCGGTCCAGGCGCTGCTGGGGTATGCCGAGGGCGCGCAAGCCCGCATAAGTGAAGGCGACGTTGCAGTAGTGCAGGGGCTGCGGGCCGGCCGCAGCAGCCGCCGTGGTAACGCCAAGGCCCTCGAGGAACGGCACCGCGACCCTGGGATCATCGATGCGCAGCAGAACCAGGCAGCCGTCGGTCACGCCGGGATAGCCCTCCAGGATGCCGGCTTGCACGGCGGCCGGGGAAAAGCTCAGGCGGGGCAACACGGTCTGCAGTGCGTAGCGCACCGAAAGCCTGTGCAGCAGCGGTGCCACTTGCTGGCCAACCTGCTTGAGTATCGGCAGCCGCTCGAACAGACCCTGCCCGACCAATGTGCGGAATTCATCGAGCACGTCTTGCACGAAGCGCACGAGGCAGTCGTCGTCACGCGTGCCGTTGCGCGGGTACACCGGGTCGAGGCTGAAGAACACCTTGAGCGCTCGCACACCCGCCAGGGCCACGCCCAGCGGATCGCGTTCCGCCGCCTGGAAGGCCTGGTTGCCAGCGCGGCCTCGCGGCGGCAGCTTCAAGGCGGTCGCATCCTCGTCGGCCAGTTCGGGGTCGCTTTCATTGCGCTGCAAGGCTTCCAGCTGCTCGAAGTAGCGCTGGTCGCTCACGCTCAAGGCAGAGTCTGCATAGAAGAAGTTGGCCCGCACCTCGTGGTCGCGCACCCAGGCCATGTAGCTCTCGAAGCTCGACTCGAAGGCCAGCGGGTAACCGTCGTCGGTGCAGTTGCAGAAGATGATGTCGAGCAGCGAGCCCAGGTCGCGCCAGATGACGCGCATGTAGGGCTCCCAGCCGCCATCGAAGGTCACGTTGAGCAACAGCTTGTGCGGCCCGCCGTCGCCATCCGGCGGCACGATGGCGAAGCGGAAGAAATGAATGATGTTGAAGCGGCCGATCGAGTCGGTAAACGGGCTCGGGTACGGTGCCGATTCGCGCGAGTTCACCCGCACGGCGTTCAGCACCGCCAGCAAGCGCCGCAGGCGCTCCACGTAAGTGCAAGGATCGAAAGCCCCCTCGACGAAGCCATCGTTGATCTTGGCGATCACCGTGAGATCGGTAATACCTTGCAGCTGCGTCTGCGCATAGTCCCTTCGCATGCACTTCCCCTTGGATGGTGGTGTGTCGATCGCGCCAGGGTCACCGTGGAGGCGCCGCGCGCAATGAATGCCGGGCCGCGCGAGCGCGCAACCCGATCCGTCCTATCTCCGCCCAGCACGGACTCTAGGAGCCCAACCCTTGTGAGTCCTCCCCTCTCTTGATGACTTGCGCGGATCGCACAGACAGGCCGATGGATGCCGGCCGCCTTCTCTCTCGTTCGCTAGCCCTGCTGACGCTCTTGTTCTTGTGCCGGCGGCCGGCCCAGCTCCATCAATTGCCGTTCATAGGCCTGCAGGAAGGCACGGCCGAACAGCGAGTCGAAGTCGCCCTCGATTTCATGCACGATCGCCTCGTACTGCTCGTCGTAGCTTTCCCACAGCTTGGCCTTGCGGGCTGCGGGCAGCAAGCTTTCCCACACGCCGCGCCGCGCCAGGCGGCGCTCCAGCGTGCCGGGGTCGAACTGCGCGAGCACTTCGTCCACCGCCGCGCGCATGCCGGTGAGCAGTGCCACCTCGTGCGCGCGCAGGTCGTCGAAGGCTTCGGTGAGCGCAGGCAGCGGCGCCAGGAAGCCGCGCCGCGGCGGCCCGAGCAGATGGTTGAGCGCCGCATCGACGTCGGGCGAGAACTTCAATGGGTTGTTCTCTCGCGTACGGATCTGCGTGCGGCTCGCGCCGAGCTCGCGCTTGGCGATGGTGCGCGTGGCCAGCAAGGCCAGCGTGCCGACGATGGCCCGCCTCAGCAGGCTACCGATGAGCGCCAGCTGTTCGGCCGAGCGCTCGGCCGGCGGCGGCACCGGCAGGCCGAGGCCGCCGTACAGCGCAGCGTAAGCCGCTTCGAGCTGCTGAGCGCCGCGGGCCTGTGCCGCGTCGGGCGTGGCAGGGTCCATGTCGGAGGCGCGGCGGCGCCTGCCGGGCCGGCGCACGTTGCTCGCGTCGCCCACCACCACGTCGACCTGCACCTGCGCCGGCGCTGCCGGCACGGCCGCCAGCACATAAGGCCCCACGGTGATGCGAGCCCCTGAATGCAGGGGCATGTCCACGTTCAGCGGCATCACTTCACCGTCGAGCTCGACGTCGAGATGCGTGCCCACCTGGCGAATGAAGTGCTGCCCGTCACGAAAGCTCACGAGCAGTTGCTTGCGCGAGATGCTGCGCTGCGGGTCGCTCAGCATCAGCGCGCATTCGGCGCTGCGGCCGATGGCCCCGCCGGCCTCGCCGAACACGACCGGCAGCGGCGCCCCCTGCGCCGCTCCCTCGGGGGAAACGATGCGTATGCCGATCATCTGAGCCACTGTTGCAAGGCCGCTTTCGAAGACTGCTCATCGCCCTTTCGGGGGTGGGCGTACTGCTTCGCGACCGGGGCCGACACATTCGGGAGACCTCTCCAAACCGAAGCCGATGCGCGCATCGAGCACGAAGAGTCGCGGGCCATATTACTGCTGCCGCCTCTCTGTGCGAGCCCCTAAAAACACGGGCCCGGATGCATCTGGCGCCCTCCGCGTTCGAGTGATTGACGGTGCTGCGGGCGGGGTCTAGATTGATTTTTCAATCGCAACGCCGGGCCTGTGCCTGTGGCGAGGAGGTGCAAAGCAAATGATGCGGGGACTCGTCACCGCTGCCTTGATCGCGCTGTCTTGCGCGCTGCATTGCGGCAACGTGCGGGCTGCCGAGCCGACCGGCATGCTCACCATCCTCGAAGGGGACGCGCTGGTCTATCGGGGCACCGGCCGCATGCATGCGGTCGAAGGCCTGCGCCTGGCACCCGGCGACATCATCGAGACCGGCAGCGCCGCCTTCGTGCAGATCGAGCTGCCTACCCAGGCCGTGGTGCAGTTCGGCCCTTCCACGCGTGCCTGGCTCGGTGGCGCAGCGACCTCCACCAGACAGAAGCAGGAGCGCTGGCTGTACGTGATGGAGGGTTGGACGAAAGTCACTGGCGCGCCGGCGCAGGCTGCACAAACTGCGGCCTACGAGTTGCGCACACGGCCGTTCTGGATGACGTCGAACCCCGGGTCGGTGGTGGTCTTCAAGGTGCTGCCTGCTGAAACCGCCCTGTTCGTCGAACGCGGCGATGCACGCCTGACCGAGCACCAGGCCAGCGGCAACCCCATCGCGGTGGCGCTGAAGCAGGGCGACCATTACCTGCGCAAGTCCAGCGCGCGAGGTGCGGTCAACCCCGGCGGCATGCAGGCTTTCGTGGGTGACATGCCGCGCGGCTTTCGCGACTCGCTGCCGCTGCGCTTCGAGCGCTTTCGCGATGCGGACGTGAAGCCCAAGGACGCGCCTGCGTTCAGCTATGCCGACGTCGAGCCATGGCTGAAGGCCGAGCCGTGGATCCGCCGCCCGTTGATGCAGCGCTGGCGCGCCAAGGCGAAGGAGCCGGCGTTTCGCGCCGAGCTGATCGAGAACCTTTCGTCCCACCCCGAGTGGGACCCGATCCTGTTCCCCGAGAAGTACCAGCCCAAAGACAAGGACAAGGAGCCGCGGCGCACTGCGCCCGCGGCCTATTCGCCGGCCGCCAGTGCGGCCGACGCCTCCCCCACTCGTTAAGGTCGCCCCATGAAGCTGCTGCTCAAGTTCAACCTGGTGTTCCTGCTGGTCTTTGCCATCGGCATCGTGGCCGCGGGGCGTGTGTCGTGGACGCTGCTGGAGCGCAACGCCCGCGCCGAGATCGCCGAGAACGCGCGGCTGCTCATGGACACGGCGCTGGCCGCGCGCACCTACACCTCCACGCAGGTGAACCCGCTGCTCGAAACGCAGATGAAGTACACCTTCCTGCCGCAGTCGGTGCCGG
>CAMLLU010000104.1 GCA_946480925.1 uncultured Rivibacter sp. | reverse complement strand
CATGATGAAGGTGGGCAGCAGCTTCTGGTAGTCGTTCTTGGCCAGCTCCATCGCGTTGTCGCCCATCACGACCACGGCGGCCGACACGATGAACATCGGCACGAAGGCGAACAGGATGTACGACAGGCCGCCGATGGCCGCGCCGCGGCTGGCGGTATTCGCGTCCTTGGCCGACATGACGCGCTGGAAGACGTCCTGCTGCGGGATGCTGCCCAGCATCATCGTGATGCCGGCGGCGATGAAGAACATGATCTCCTTGAAGCTGGGCTCGGGGAAGAAGTTGAACAGGTGGCCCGACGACGCCACTTCGATCACCTTGGCAGAGCCGCCGGCCAGGTCGCTGGCGAAGATGGCGATCACCGCCAGGCCCACCACCAGCACGATCATCTGGATGAAGTCCGTCCACGCCACGGCGAGGAAGCCGCCCACCACCACGTAGATCAGCACGGCCAGCGTGCCGACGATCATGCCGGTGGTTTCAGAGATCTCGCCGGCCGACAGCACGTTGAACACCAGGCCCAGCGCGGTGATCTGTGCCGCCACCCAGCCCAGGTAGCTCAGGATGATGGCCACCGAGCAGAACACCTCGACGCCCTTGCCGAAACGCTGGCGATAGAAGTCGCCGATGGTCAGCAGGTTCATCTTGTAGAGCTTGGCGGCGAAGAACACGCCCACGAGGATCAGGCAGGTGCCGGCGCCGAACGGGTCTTCGACGATGGCGTTCAAGCCGCCCTGCACGAACTTGGCCGGGATGCCCATCACCGTTTCGGCACCGAACCAGGTGGCGAAGGTGGTGGTGATGATCATCACCAGCGGCAGGCTGCGGCCAGCGAGCGCGAAGTCTGTGGTGCTCTTGATGCGGGTGCCGGCCCACACGCCGAGGGCCAGGGTGCCCACGAGGTAGAGGATGACGAAGGCAAGCAGGGTGGTGTTCATGCGGACGTGGCCTCGGTGCTCAGAAAAGAACGTTTTCCCAACGGGAACCAGGGATTATCGCGAGATCGGGCCGAAGCAAAACCGGGGCCGGCCCGGTGTCGTCAGAGCCACCACAGCGGGAAGCGGCCCCACAGCTGCACGGCGATGAAGCCGAGCACGAAGCCCAGCCCGCCATAGACCAGCGCACGCAGCAGCCGGTTGGTGCGCCGCTGCTCCAGCAGCAAGGCGGCCAGCAATGGGTCCGGCAAGGGTGGCGACGGATGCGCCTTCGCCTGCAAGGCGTCGTGCAACAACCGGGGCAGCTCGGGCAGCAGCTTCGCGTAGCGCGGCGCCTCGTTCTTCAGCCGCTCGAACAGCCCCTTCCAGCCCACCTGCTCGTTCATCCAGCGCTCGAGGAAGGGCTTGGCCGTGCTCCACAGGTCGAGCTCGGGGTCGAGCTGACGGCCCAGGCCTTCGACGTTGAGCAGCGTCTTCTGCAACAGCACGAGCTGCGGCTGGATCTCGACGTTGAAGCGCCGCGAGGTCTGGAACAGCCGCAGCAGCACCTGCCCCAGCGAGATATCCTTCAGCGGCCGGTCGAAGTGCGGCTCGCAGCAGGCACGGATGGCACCTTCGAGTTCGTCGACCCGCGTGCCCGGCGGCACCCAGCCGCTTTCGAGGTGCAGCTCGGCCACGCGCTTGTAGTCGCGCCGGAAGAAGGCGATGAAGTTCTGCGCCAGGTATTCCTTGTCGAACTCGGTGAGCGTGCCGATGATCCCGAAGTCCAGCGCGATGTAGCGGCCGAAGGTGGCGGGCTCGATGCTGACCTGGATGTTGCCGGGGTGCATGTCGGCGTGGAAGAAGCCGTCGCGGAACACCTGCGTGAAGAAGATCGTCACGCCGTCGCGGGCCAGCCTCCTGATGTCGACGCCGGCAGCTTCGAGGCGGGCACGCTGGCTGATCGGCACGCCCTTCATGCGCTCCATCACCAGCACGTTGGGCGTGCATAGCTCCCACACCATCTCGGGCACCATCACGAGGCGCAGCCCTTCCATGTTGCGGCGCAGCTGCGTCGCACTGGCCGCCTCGCGCACCAGGTCGAGCTCGTCGTGCAGGTATTTGTCGAATTCGGCCACCACCTCGCGGGGCTTCAGGCGCCGTGCATCGGCCGACACCCGCTCGATCCAGACGGCGCCCGTGCGCAGCAGCGCCAGGTCGTTGTCGATGATCCTGAGCATGCCGGGCCGCAGCACTTTCACAGCGACTTCACGGCCGCCCTTGAGGACGGCGAAGTGCACCTGCGCGATCGAAGCACTGGCCACGGGCTCGGCGTCGAAGCTTTCGAAGATGTCGCCCAGCGGCCGGCCGAAGGCCGCTTCGACCATGCGCACCGCCTGCGCGCCCTCGAACGGCGGCACGCGGTCCTGCAGCTTGGCGAGTTCGTCAGCGAGGTCAGGCGGCAGCAGGTCGCGCCGGGTGGACAGCACCTGGCCGAACTTCACGAAGATGGGCCCCAGGCGCTCGAGCGCCTGGCGCAGGCGCTCGCCGCGCGGCGCGTCGAGCCGCCGGCCGATGGTGACGAGCCGCGCCACCACGCGCAGCCAGGGCTGGTGCAGGCTTTCCAGCGCAAGCTGGTCGAGCCCGTAGCGCAGGAAGATGAAGCCGATGTAGACGAACCGCAGCAGATGGGTCATGACGGCGCAACCCCGGGCGCTGGGTAGTCCAACGGATGGCTCGAAACGGATCTGGGAAGCTTCACGCGCTGCGCTTGGACACGAAGCGCCGCAAGGCCTCCAGCATTCCACGCCCGACGCGCGCGATCTGGTGCGCGGGCGCATCGCCGATCACACGGGCCAGATCGGCCTCGATGTCCCAGCGCACGTTGTCGGCCAGCCAGCTCACGTCGGCGGCGAACTGCGCATCACCACGTATCTCCATCGGCGGATGCTCGCCGGTATGGGCCGCGGCGGCCAGCCAGCGTGGCAGCTCGTCGAAACGCAGCGCCACGGTGAGCCCCGACTCGGCAGGTTGCTCCACGCGTTCGAGCAAGCCCGCGGGCGTGACCAGCCACACCATGGCGGGCGGCGTGGGCAGCAGGCCGGGCCATTGCTGCCACACCACCTCGATGCTGCGGCCGGTGTGCGGGCGCAGCCGCTCCTTGGCAGCCGGCTCGGCGTCGAGCACATGGTTGATCAGGAGGGTAAGGCGGTCCAGGGCCGCGCGGCCCAGTGAGGCGGTGAGGGCGTCGAGCATGGTGGCGCGATTGTAGGAGCCGCGTTTGTTACCCCTCGTGTAGAGGGCATCGTCACGCAGGCTTTGTTTGCCACAATGAAATCAACACCCCTCCTGCGCAACCTCCATGCCCTGCATCCTGCTCACCGGCGCCACCGGTTACATCGGCTCGCACACCTGGCTTGCTCTGCAGGCCGCCGGCTACGACGTGGTCGGCGTCGACAACTTCGCCAACAGCTCACCGCTCGTGCTGCAACGCCTGGCCACGCTGGCCGGCGAGCCGCCGGTGTTCGAGGAGGCCGACGTCTGCGATGCGCAGTCGATGCACCGCGTGTTCGAGAAGCACTCCATCGACGCGGTGGTGCACTTCGCGGCGCACAAGGCCGTGGGTGAATCCACGCAGAAGCCGATCGAATACTTTCGCAACAACATCGGCGGGTTGATCAACGTGGCGCAAGTCATGAAGGAACATGGTGCCACGCGCTTCGTGTTCAGCTCTTCCGCCACGGTGTACGGCCAGCCCGAGCGCCTGCCCATCACCGAAGACGCGCCGCTGTCCACCACCAACCCCTACGGCGCCACCAAGCTCATGGGCGAGCAGTTGCTGCGCGAGGTGGAACGCAACGACACGAGCTGGCGCGTGGCCTACCTGCGCTACTTCAACCCGGTGGGCGCGCACCCGAGCGGCGCCATCGGCGAAGACCCACGCGGCGTGCCCAACAACCTCATGCCCTACGTGACGCAGGTGGCCGTGGGCAAGCGCCCGCACCTGCAGGTCTTCGGTGGCGACTACGACACGCCGGACGGCACCGGCGTGCGTGACTACATCCACGTGATGGACCTGGCCGAGGGACACGTGGCCGCACTGCGCCACTTGCTGGCTGGCGGCGATTCGCTGACGGTGAACCTGGGCACGGGCCAGGGCTACAGCGTGCTCGAGGTGATCAAGGCGTTCGGGCAGGCCAGCGGACGCGAGGTGCCGTACAAGATCGTCGCGCGGCGCCCGGGTGACGTGGCGGCTTGCTATGCCGACCCCACGCGGGCCCGTGAGCTGATCGGCTGGTCGGCCAGCCGGGGCCTTGCAGAAATGTGCGCCGATGCCTGGCGTTGGCAGAGCGGCAATCCACGAGGCTTCGAGTGAGAAGACAGCTCACCGCAGCGGCGCTGCTGCTCATGGCCTCAGCCGCCTGGGCAGCGCCGGTTGCGGTGAACGTCGGTGGCCCGGCGGGCAAGCAGCTGCGCGTGGGTGCGCAGCCTCAACCGGCACCGGCGCCCACCGCCGGCCGCAAGATGGCGGTGAATTCGAGCGAGCAGGCATTGCAGGCTTTGCGAGACGCCGCTGCGGGCGACGTCATCACCTTCGAGCCGGGTCGCTACCGGTTCAACGGGCGGGCGATCGCCGTGGACCGGCCCGGTACCGAGCGGGCGCCCATCCGAGTGCGCGCCGAGCAGCCCGACACGGTGGTACTCGAGTTCGCCACCAGCGAGGGCTTCGCCGTGTCGGCCCCTCACTGGCAGTTCGAGAACCTCACGCTGCAAGGCGTGTGCGATCAGCATGCCGATTGCGAACACGCCTTCCACGTGATGGCGGGCGCCACGCATTTCGTCGCGCGCAACAACAAGATCATCGACTTCAACGCCCACTTCAAGATCAACGGCGTGGGCGACCGGTTTCCCGACCACGGCCTGATCGAAAGCAACACCCTCACCAACACGGCGATCCGCCAGACTGAAAGTGCCGTGGTGCCGATCGATCTGGTGGGCGCCAGCCACTGGGTGGTGCGAGCGAACGTGATCAGCGACTTCGTCAAGGGCCAGGGCAGCAAGAGCAGCTACGGCGCCTTCGTGAAGGGTGGCGGCTCGGACAACCGCTTCGAACGCAACCTCGTGCTGTGCGAGCACCGCCTGCGCGGCGCACCTGGCCCGCGTGTCGGGCTGTCGTTGGGCAACGGCGGCACGGGGCCGCAGTTCTGTCGCGACAAGCGCTGCATCACCGAACAGGACCGTGGCGTGATCGTCTCCAACCTCGTGGCCTTCTGCTCCGACGACGGTATCGACGTCAATCGCGCCGCCGTCAGCGTGGTGGCCTACAACACGGTGATCGAGACCACCGGCATCTCGGTGCGTTCAGTGGAAAGCAGCGCAGACGTGTACGGCAATCTCGTCGATGGCCCCATCCGCAGCCGCAACGGCGGTGTGGTGCGGGCTGGTGACAACCTCGAAACATCGCGTGCTCGATCGCTGCTGGGATCGCACCCGCTGCGCGAGGTGTATGCCGATGCAGGAGCGCTCGACTTCCGCTGGAGGGGCAGACCCCTGCGCCGCGACAAGCCGGCCAAGGCAGACGAAGTGGGGCCTGCCGACCTGTGCGGCACGCCCCGCCCTTCACTGGCCGCCTACGGCGCCGTGGAAGACTTCAGCGCCTGCCTGTTCACGCCGCCGCGCTGAACTGCGCACGGCGTTCGCGCATGGCGGCAAGGCAGGCCTGCTCGAACACCTCGGCCGCCACGCGGTGGCCGAACTTGGCCTCCACGCGTTGCCGCGCATTGCTCGAAAGCGCTCGCCGCAGCCCGACATCGCGCAGCAACTCGACCACGGCCTGGGCCTGCTGCTCAGCCGAGTCGCGCTGCAGGTAGTGCTCGCCGTCAGTGACGTCGAGCCCTTCGATCCCGATCGAAGTGGAGACCACGGGGCAGCCCATGGCCATGGCCTCGAACGCCTTGATGCGCGTGCCGCCGCCCACCCGCAGCGGGATCACGAAGGCATGCGCCGCACGGGCATACGGCCGCACGTCGTCGACGAAGCCGGTGAAGCTCACACCCTTGAAGGCCTTGGCCTGCTCCTGCAGCGCAGGCGGCGGGTTGCGCCCGACGACGACGAAGCGCGCATCCGGCACCTGGGCCAGGATCAACGGCCACACGTCGGCCAGGAAGAAGCGCACGCCATCGACGTTGGCTTCCCAGTCCATCGAGCCGGTGAACACCACCGTGGGCGGACGCGCATCGTCCACCGCAGGTGGCTCGCTCCAGGCAAAGAAGTCGAGGTCGACACCGGTCGGGATGGTGACCACCGAGGCCAGGCCGTAGCGCTCGCGGAACTGCTTCGCGTCGCGCTCGGAGACGGCGATCACCGAATCGAAACGGCGCAGCTCCTCGCGTTCGTAGCGCTCCATCTTGGCGTGTTGCGATCGCCACACCAGCCGCATCGCGGCCTGGCTGGCCGTTTCGGCATGGCGCTTGAAGATCTCGGCTTCGACGTTGTGCGTGAAGCACACGGTGGCAGCCTGCGAATGGGCCGGTCGCAGCACCGCCGCGTGCACGAAGTCGAACACGGCCACGTCGAAGCGGCCCTCGGCCAGTGTCTTGTGCACGGCATCGAGCGCAGGACGCGTGCGGTCGGCGGCCACGTTCACCGGGAGCTCGCCCAGCAGGTCGGCGGCACGCATCCAGCGCGGGCGCGCCGGGGCCGGCCGCCAGGGCACGAAACGCTCGCACACGCCCTGCAACTGCGGCGCCCACTCGGCCTGCTGCCCCGCGGTGGCCGGGCTCAGCAGCGTGACGTCGAAAGCGCCGCCGCGCAGGCCCCGCAGGATGTTGGTCGTGCGGATCTTGCCGCCCGCATCGTTGGGGAACAGGAAGACCGGCGAAACGAACGCCAGCCGCGGCTTGGAGCCGCTCACCAGCAGATGCCCTCGTACTCGGCCGCGTTCGCGCTGCGCAGCTCGGCGTAGCCGGAAAGGTCGACGATGCGCTTGCCGGCTGCGTTGTCGACGATGGCCTTGCGGGCCGCCGCGTCGGCGTGGCCGATCACCACCACCTCGGCGCCTTCGAGGGCGCGCTCGGCGCTTTCCTGCAGCAGCCGGTCGAGATGCGGGATCTCGCGGTCGATGAATTCCTTGTTCTTGCCCAGGAGCCGGCTGATCTTCACGAAGCTGTCGTAGATCGAGAGCTCGAAGCCCTTGCCGATCAGGCGCTCGGCCAGCGTGACCAGCGGCGAGTCGCGCATGTCGTCGGTGCCCGGCTTGAACGCCAGGCCGAAGAGCGCGACCTTGCGGCGGCCGTTGCGCGCGATCATTTCGTAGGCCCGGTCGATGTGTGCGGTGTTGCTGTCGAGCAGGCCCGCGAGCGCGGGAATCGGCACGTCCTTGCTGCGCGCCAGCGTGAGGAAGCCCTTCACCTCCTTGGGCAGGCACGAGCCACCGAACGCGAAGCCGGGCCGCAGGTAGGCCGGCGAGATGTTGAGTTGCGTGTCCTGGCAGAAGATCTTCATGACCTCGCGGCCATCGAGCCCGCAGGCCTTGAGCACCGAGCCCGCCTCGTTGGCGAACACGATCTTCATGGCGTGGAACACGTTGCACAGGTACTTCACCGACTCGGCCACGCGGCACGAGGTACGCACCATGGGGCCGGGCAATCCTGCGTACATCGATTCCATGGCCATGTAGCCGGCTTCGTCGAGGCTGCCGATCACCGTCTGCGGCGGGTTGTGGAAGTCCTTGACGGAGGAGCCTTCGCGCAGGAACTCGGGGTTGAACACCAGCGACAGCCGATCACCGACCTTGCGGCCGACGGCGTCTTCGAGGATGGGCAGGATGCGGTCTTCGGTGGTACCCGGCGGCACCGTGCTGCGCAGCACGATGGTGTGATGGCCTTCCTTCTTGCGGATGGCCGCGCCGATCGAGCGGATCACCGCATCCACCGCCGTGAGGTTGGGCGTGTAGTTGGGGTTCGACGGCGTGGCTACTGAGATGAGCGACACCTCCGAGCCGAGCACGGCTTCTTCCACGTCGTGCGTGGCGTGCAGCTTGCCGTTCTTCACGGCCGCGGCGATGAGCTCGTTGATGCCTTCCTCGACGACGGGGGACTGACCGTCGTTGATCATGCGAACCTTGGTCGGGTTGGTGTCGACACCGATCACCTGATGCCCCAGTTCCGGCAGGCAGCCGCACGACACGGCACCCACGTAACCCAGGCCAAAGACAGAAACTCTCACGGGGCGTCCTCCTGAAAATTCATTGTAGGAACGGGGGGCATCGGAAAACGTGACGCCCACCCGCCTGGGGGGCCGCGAAACCCTTTGAATGAGGGGGCTCGCGGCGTGTGTGGATATCGGTCGGGCTAAGGCTCCTGCCGTGCCTTGCGTGCGGGCTTCTGCGCCTCGCCTTTGCGGTCGAGTTCGGCCAGGCGCCGCTTGAGCCCTATGGCATCGGGTGCATTGGCGAGGCCTCGCTCGAGGGCGGAGCGGGCGTTGTCGATCTCGCCGACCTCTTTGTAGAAGTCGGCCAGGTGCGCATAGGGCGCCCAGTAGTCCGGCTTCAGCTCGATGGCGCGCTCCAGCTCGCCAATGGCCATCGGCCCGCGGCCCATTCGGATGAGGTTTTCACCCTTCCTGGCCAGGATCTCGGGCAGCAGCACGAAGTCGTCCTTCGCATGCCGGATCACGTAGTCGAACTCGGAGATCGACCGCGACAGGTTGCTCATGCGCACCCGTTGGCTGCGAGCCAGGATCACCGCGCGGTTGGTGGCCATCATGCCCCAGCAGTAGTGGTGCATGTGCTGATACATGTCCGGCCCGAAGATCGCCATCCAGCGATTGATCTGCTCGCGGTTGTTGCCACCGGGCACGGAGTCGCGGAACAGCTGCGTGTGTTTGCAGTAAGGCGGCAGCATCGCGACTTCACGGGCGTCGTAGGCATCGATCATCTCGGGATAGCCGGGAATGTCCTGTGCCTGCGATGCCGAACCGATCGCGCTCAGGGCAAGGCCGACAAGCCACGGGCCCACAGCCCGGCGAGCCACGACAAGCTTCATTCACGCTCCTCTGTTCAACGACGGCCATCAAGGTCTGGCGGGTGGCACCCGGCGACCACGCGCGAGTATGCGCAGCGACCCAGTTCCACGGAATGCCACAACCGCGGGGGGTGCCGACAGACGAAATCACTTGCCAGCCCACTACCATCGCGCACAACCGAACCGCCGCCGCTCACGCGCTGCACACGCCGCACGCCGGCCGCCGCCCCGCTCGCCCGAGACCCATGCACGACCCGCAAAGTTCACCCGGCAAGGCCGCGCCATTGCGCGTGCTCATGGTCGCCTTCCACTTTCCGCCGCTGGCCGGCTCCAGCGGCATCCAGCGCACGCTGCGCTTCGTGCAGCATCTGCCGGCCCATGGCTGGCAGCCCATCGTGCTGAGTGCGCATCCCCGCGCCTATGCCAACACTTCGCAAGACCTGATGGACGAAGTGCCGCAAGGCACCGTGGTGGAACGCGCATTCGCACTCGACACTGCACGCCATCTGTCGATCGCCGGCCGCTACCCGGGTTTGCTGTCGCGGCCTGACCGCTGGCGCCTGTGGGAGGTCGGCGCCGTGCCTGCCGGGCTCAGGCTGATCCGCCAGTACCGGCCCGACGTGATCTGGTCCACCTACCCCATCGCCACTGCGCATCTCATCGCGTGGCGCCTGCACCGGCTGTCGGGCATTCCATTGGTGGCGGACTTCCGTGACCCGATGGCGCAGGAGGGCTACCCCGAAGACCCGCAGGTGTGGCGCGCGTATCAGCGCATCGAGCAGCGTGTCGCGCAGAACGCCTCGCGCCTGGTGTTCGTCACCCCCAGCGCACAAGCGATGTATCGGGCGCGCTACGCCAGCCTGCCGCAAGACCGCTTCGCCCTCATCGAAAACGGCTACGACGAGGAATCGTTTGCCGCGGCCGAGCGAGCGCTGGCGGAAGGCGCTGCCTCACCACTCAACCCGGGCTGCATGACGCTGCTGCACAGCGGCATCGTCTACCCCTCCGAACGTGACCCCCGTGCGCTGTTCGAGGCGCTTGGCCGCATGCGCGCCGATGGCCGTGCCGTGCCCGGGAAGCTGAAGCTGCGCTTTCGCGCTCCGGTGCACAAGGACCTGCTGCAGCAACTGGCCACGCAGACAGGCACGCAAGAGCTGATCGATATCCTGCCTCCCGTGCCGTACCGCGAAGCGCTGCAGGAGATGTTGCGCGCCGACGGCCTGCTGGTGATGCAAGGCGCCAACTGCAACGAGCAGATCCCCGCGAAGCTGTACGAGTATTTCCGCGCGCGCCGCCCCATCCTCGGCTTGGCCGATCCGTCCGGCGACACCGGCCGCGTCATGCGCGAGGCGGGCGTCGCACACGTGGCCCGCCTCGAAGACGCCGCGCAGGTGGAAGCGGCCCTCACGCGCTATCTCGCCGAAGTGGCCCCGGCCTCGCCCTCGCCGGCCCTCACGCCGCAATTGGCTGCCATGTCGCGCAAGGCCCGGGCGCATGCATTGGCCGAGCTGCTGGAGAGCGCCCGCAGCACGCCTCGTGCTTCCGGGGCCGCCACCATGGTGGGTGCGAGGCCGCAGCCATGATGCAGAGATTCAAGCAGACGCTGCGCACCTTCGGCTGGGCAGACACGCTGACCTACACCGCGGCATGGCTGCTGCGCAAGGTGTCGTTCGACCATGCGGCGCTGCGCAAGTACTACTTCGTCGCGCAGCCGGTGCAGGCCGGCGCAAGCCCGCGACAGCCCAGCGGCAGCACACGCCTGTACCTCGCTGAACAGGCCGATGCCGTCATCGCGCAAGCCGGGCGACCCGACGCGGTGATCACGGAGCGGTTTGCGCAACAGTCGCGCTGCGTGGTGGCTGAAAAGAATGGCGAGCTGGCCGGGTTCATCTGGCTGTGTCCGTATGTGTATCGCGAAGACGAGGTGCGCTGTGACTACCGCTGGACGCCGGCGGCCGCGGCAGCGTGGGACTTCGACGTCTTCGTCGCCCCGCCCTTCCGCCTCGGCCGGCTGTTTGCCCGTTTGTGGGAACACACGCATGCGCTGCTGCAGCGTGAAGGCGTGCAATGGACGCTCAGCCGCATCGACGCCTTCAACGCCAACTCGTTGGCTGTGCACCGCAAGCTGGGTGCTCGGGAGCTGGCCCGCGGCTGGTTCCTCTCGTGGGGTGGCGTGCAGCTCGCCGCCTTTACAGTGGCGCCCTACGTGCACTTGTCCACGCCCCGGGGTCGCCGGCCCGAGATCTGCCTGGATCTCGCCGTGCTGGCGGCACCGCAGGGGCGGGAGCCGGCATCGCCGCAACAGCGGGCCGTCTGAAGCTGCCGCCAACCGTTTGCCGAGAGTCGACCATGCATCGCACCACAGAAAACCTCAACATCCTCGCGCTCGACACGATGCCCACGCCAGTGGAGATCAAGCAGCGCGTACCTTTGAGCGATGCCGCCGCACGCACGGTCGAACAGGGGCGCCTGGCGATCCAGCGCGTGCTCGATCGCGACGACCCGCGGCTCATCGTGGTGGTGGGCCCCTGCTCGATCCACGACCCGGTGGCAGGGCGCGACTATGCGCAGCGGCTGAAAGTGCTGGCTGACGAATTGGCCGACACGCTGCTGATCGCGATGCGGGTGTATTTCGAGAAGCCGCGCACGTCCACGGGGTGGAAGGGGTTCATCAACGACCCGCGCTTGGATGACTCCTTCCACATCGAAGAAGGCATGCAGCTGGCACGCGAGTTCCTGCGCGCGGTCAACGAGATCGGCCTGCCGGCGGCCACCGAGGCGCTCGACCCGATCTCACCGCAGTACCTGGGCGATCTGGTGTCATGGACGGCCATCGGCGCTCGCACGGCCGAATCGCAGACCCACCGCGAAATGTCTTCCGGCCTGTCCACGCCGGTGGGCTTCAAGAACGGCACCGACGGTTCGGTGGACACCGCGGTCAACGGCATCCTTTCGGCTTCGCATCCGCACAGCTTCCTGGGCATCAATGAAAGCGGGCGCTCGGCGATCGTGCGCACGCGCGGCAACCGCTACGGCCACCTCGTGCTGCGCGGCGGCGGAGGCCGGCCCAACTACGACTCGGTGAGCATTTCCATCGCCGAGGAGATGCTGAAGAAGGCGGGGCTGCCGGCCAACATCGTGGTGGACTGCTCGCATGCCAACAGCTCGAAGAAGCCCGATCTGCAGCCCCTGGTCGCCTACGACCTGGCCCGCCAGATCGAGCACGGCAACCGGTCGGTGGTGGGGCTGATGCTCGAAAGCTTCATCGAGGCCGGCCAGCAACCCATTCCGAAGGACCTTTCGCAGCTTGTGTACGGCCGCTCGGTCACCGATGCCTGCCTCGATTGGGCCACCACGGCCGATACGCTCCGGAAACTGGCCGCGGAACTGCGGGAAGTGCTGCCCAGGCGCATTGCGAATCCGGGCTGAAACAACCTCTTTGGACGCTTTCAACCCCTGAACAAGGGGTTGTCAGTTGTAAGAACCTCGTGGCGTGTGTTCACGATGCGTTGCTGAGCGCGCTTATGCCAAGCGTGCAATAAGTCCCCCCAACCTGCATATCTGCTTGCTCTGACGAGGCTTTCCCTCCTCGGAGAAACCCTCGCCCCTTGTTACAGCGTTGCTCCCCCGTTACTGGGGGGTGAAGCCGCGCCTTTAACTTTCGCTTCCGCAACACCTGCCTTTGGTGCCTCAGTGCCCAGACACCCGTCTGGCAACACCAAACGGCTGCACAGCGCGAATACACGCGTCAGCGTCTCACCGACACCCCGTCGGTCTTTTCGCGCGATGAAGCAAGCCACTCGCCTCGTGCCTACCGCACCACGCCGATAGGGACGATGTATTGGATCGTTCACAAGGATCGTAGGGAATGAATCTCCGGTTAACTCAGACCGCAGTACTGGTCGCGCAGGCAGTGGCCTGCTTTGCTCTGGTTGGATGCGGCGGCGCCGACAACAGCCAGGTTTCTCAACCGCAGGCCGGCACTGCCTCGGCCTCCGAGGCAACCACGGCCGTGGCGGCAGAGTCGGACATCAAGTCCGCAGCTTCCGTGAGCCAGGCAACCTCCGCTGCCGCTCCGGCCGCGATCGCCAACCTGCAGCCTGGTCAATGGCTGGAGCTTCCCAACACCAAGATCCGCTCGGTGCTGCCCAGCCCGCAGCCCCAGGGCTATGCGCCTTACCTGGTGGAAGCGTGGAACGGCGGCACCGCCGACACCAACCGCAACCGCCTGCTCGTCTTCGGCGGCGGCCATTCCGACTACTGGGGCAACGAGATCTACGCGCTCGACCTGCCCACCATGAGCATCAAGCGCATCGTCGAGCCCAGCCCGCAGACGTCGAGCGCCGACTGCACGCCTTCGCTGCCCGATGGCACGCCCACTTCGCGCCACACCTATGACGGTCTGGCCTACGTGGCGCACCTGGACAAGTTCTTCGCCACCAACGGCTCGCTGGCCCCTTGCGGCTGGGGCGGCAAGGACACCTGGACCTACGACTTCCCCACCAGCAAGTGGCAACTGCACACCACCACGGCGCCCACCGACCTGTACGGCACGATGGCGGTGTACGACCCGGCCACGAAGCTCGTGTACGTCAAGGACACGCAGAACTTCTACTCGTACTCGGTCGAGAACAACCGTTACACCAAGCTCAACAGCTCGCTGCAGTCGGTGGACTACCACCTGTCGGCCACGCTGGACACCAAGCGCCGCAAGTTCGTGATGATCGGCAACGGCGTGCAGGTCGTCGACCTGGCCACCGGCACCATGACCACGATGCAGACGAGCGGCGCGCCCTCGCTGGTGACGAGCCAGCAGTCGCCCGGCGTCGCCTATGACCCGGTGGCCGACCGCGTGGTCGCCTGGCACGGCGGCACCAACGTCTATGCGCTGAACATGGACACCGGCGTGTGGACGCAAGTGGCGACCAACGCCGGCCCCACGGCTGCCGCCCCCGCCCAGGGCACCTTCGGCCGCTTCGAGTACTTCCCCCAGTACGGCGTGTTCGCGATGATCAACAGCATCGACCAGAACGCCTGGGTGTTCCGCCTCTCCAGTGGCTCGGCCCCTGCACCGGCTCCGGCCCCCTCGCCGACGCCCGCACCGTCTCCCACGCCGGCACCGACCCCGGCGCCGACGCCTGCGCCGACTCCCGCGCCCACGCCCGCACCAACCCCGGCTCCGGCGCCCTCCACGTCCGGCTGGACGAAGGTCGCCAACGAAGGCCAGTCGTTCTCCGTAAGCGGCACCAAGACGGTCCGCTACGGTGCCGGCTCGAGCTGGATCCAGAAGACCATGAGCGGCAGCGGCCAGTGCACCAACGCCTTCTTCGGCAAGGATCCCGCCTACATGACGGTGAAGACCTGCGAGGTGCAGAACACCACCACGTCGCCGACCCCGACGCCGACGCCGGCCCCCACGCCTGCGCCGACTCCGGCTCCGACGCCTGCCCCGACTCCCGCACCCACGCCCGCTCCGGCCCCGGCAACCGCCACCTGGACGACGATCGCCAACGAAGGCCAGTCGTTCAGCGTGAGCGGCACCCAGACCGTGCGTTATGGCGCTGGCTACGACGTCGCCAACTGGGTCCAGAAATCGGTCACCGGCTCGGGCCAATGCACCAACGCGTTCTTCGGCAAGGATCCGTACTACATGACGGCCAAGATCTGCCAGGTGCTGAACACGACGAGCTCGCCCACGCCGACCCCGACTCCGACGCCCGCACCGACCCCGGCTCCCACGCCTGCGCCCACGCCGGCTCCGACGCCCGCCCCCACGCCTGCACCGGCGCCTGCCCCCACCGGCCTGAATCTGCAGCTGAGCAGCCCCACGGGCGGCACCGCCGTGCCCTTCACCGTGGGCCAGGCCTTCCAGCAGGGTCACGTGCCCAGCGGCTCGACGGTGGTCTCGCCCGAGGTGCCTGAGCTGCAAGTCATCGTGAAGAACCGCTGGTCCGATGGCAGCGCCAAGTACGCCGTGATTTCCGGCCGCGCCGACCTGGGTGCCAACACCTGGCGCACCGTCAACCTCAACGTGACGAGCTCGCAAGCTGCCGCCACACCGCTGGGCACCTCCGCGCTGTCGAGCGTGTCGGCCTCGGTGCAGTTCGCCAGCTTCGGCACGGCAAGCTGGGGAAGCGCGGACTGGGCCACGCCGGCCCAAACC
>CAMLLU010000103.1 GCA_946480925.1 uncultured Rivibacter sp. | reverse complement strand
ACGTGCGACGGCCGCTGTAGAACACGCACGAATGCGTCACGGTTCCATCATGCCTTGGGCATGCGCCCCCACTTAGCATGACGGACTTCACATCTGTCGAGCCTTGACCGGTGCCTGGGCACGCCGCCGTGGTGCGCCGCATCCCGGCGCCACCCCATCCCGATGCGGACGCAGACCTCCCCCGGACACATTCACCACGCCACGGTACGGGCATGACCGAGCCCGTTTTCGAGTTCGCCGAATGCCGCGTGCTCCCGCTGCGCCGCGAGATCCTCTTGCGCGGCGAACTGCAGGAGATCGAGCCCAAGCCCTTCGAGCTGCTCACCTACCTCATCAAGCACCGCGATCGTGTGGTGTCCAAGGACGAACTGCTCGACGTCGTGTGGAAACACGAGCCCGTGACGCCGGGTGTCATCGCGCGGGCGGTGATGAAGGCGCGCAATGCCATCGGAGACGACGGCGCCCGCCCGACGTTCATCAAGACCGTGCATCGCACGGGCTACCGGTTCGTGGGCCGACTGTCCAACGGCGGCGAAACGGAAGCTACTCCGGCAGCCCTGCCGCCCGCGCTCGCCACGCGCCGGCTCGGCCTGGCGCTGCTGCCCTTCGACAACCTCACCGGCCAGGCAGCCCTGGACTGGATCGGCCTCGGGCTGATGTCCATGGTGGCCAAGGACCTCGGCTCCGACGACCGCCTCTCCATCACGCCCACGGCCTCGCTGCTGGCGGCGCTGGGCAGCCTCCCGTTTCCGCATTCGTCGGTCGAGCGGCGGATGGACGACATCGTGCGCCTGCTCGGCGTGCGCTACGTCGTGCATGCACAGGTGTCTGGAGATACCGATGGCGGCTACCGCATCGACTGCGCGGTGGGGCCCGCGCCGCTGAAGCGGTTGTGGCGCTCCGGCCCCGACCTCGTGCCGCTGGGCCAGCAGATCGCACGCGACATCGAGGCGACGCTGTTCCCGGACCGCATGCGCTCGCTCGACATCGCGCTGAAGTCGAACGACCCGCTGGCCTATCGTGCACTGCTGCAGGCCTTCCAGGCCGCCGGCGAACAGAAGTGGCACATCGCCACCGGCCTGTTGCAGCTCGTGCTCGACGCCGAACCCGACAACCTCGCCGTGCGCCTGGAACAGCTGGTCGCCCATGCAGCGCTGGGTGCCGACGAGGCACTGGTGCAGGGCAAGCAGCTGCTGCAGTCACCGGCCGTGACGCACGACATCGCCACGCTGGCGCGTGTGCACCTCGCGCTGGGTCTCACGCACCACCACAAGCGCGCCTACGCACTGGCGCAGCAGCACCTCGAGCTGGCACAGGAAGCCGCACTGAGCTGCGACCTGCGCGACTGCGCCGTCACCGCCGTGCTCACGCGTTCGTCGATCGCGATCGGCCGGCTCGACTTCGACGATGCGGCACGCCAGCTCGACCGCGCCCGCGAGCTGTGCCACACCACGGGCAACCAGGTGCATCGGCTGGGCTGGATGCTGAACTCGGCGCTGCTGGCCGCCAAGAGCGGCGAGCTGATGCGCGCCGTGCAGCTGGGCCGCGAAGCGCTGCGCCTGTGCGAGGAATACCGCCTCAACAGCTACTTCGCGCTCACCGCGGTGAACCTCGCACACGCGAGCCTGGGGCTGGGCCTGATGCACGACGCGGCGCGGCATGCCGAGCAGTCCTTCGTGATGTCGCATTCGCTGGCCGAGCGATTCAGGACGGCCTCTGCCGGCGACACGCTGTGCATGGTCTATCGCGAATTGCGGCTGCCGCGCGAAGTGGCCCGCGTGGCCGCCGCGGTGGAGCAGATCGAAACCGCGCTGCCCGCTGCCGCCCACCCCTACCGGCACATGGCAGCGGGCCACCTCGCGGTGGCCGAAGGGCGCCACGACGATGCCGTGCCCTGCTTCGCCGCGGCCCTGGAACAAAGCCGTGAACTCGGCATCTGGCTGCAGGCACACGAGGCGGCGCCTTGGTTGATCCGCACGCTGGTGCGCGCAGGCCGCAGCGAAGAGGCCGAGGCCGCCAGCGAAGCAGCGCGCCGACTGCCTGAAGCCGAGGACGACCTCGAGCTGCTGACTGCGCTGCGCCACTGCAAGGCCATGCAGCACCATGCGGCCGGAGAACACGCACAGGCCTGTGCCGAGCTGCAGGACATTGCCGCCACCGGGCAGCCCGGGCTCTGGCAGGCCTACGCCTGCCTCGACGCGGCATGGCTGCTGCTGGAGCGGGGAGACGTGACGGCGGCGCGCAAGGTGCTGCGAGGCCACGGCGCCTGGCTGCACGAGCACCCGGTGGGCATGGCGGTGGATGCCCGCCTGAAGTTCGCCGCCGGCCAGTACGAGGCGGCACGCACTGCGCAGGAGCGGTACCAGCAGGCCGTGCAGGGCGAGGTGCCCGCATGCCTGCGCGACCTGTACCGCATCTATGTGGCGGCGGCAACGGGCAACAAGTCACCCGGCGAACTGCCGGTGCTGCCCTGGCTGGCCACGCAGATGTAGCGCGCCTGTACCAGACGGCGGCGGTAGTGCCGCCGCTCAGGCGGAACTCAGGCGGAAGCCAGTGCGGCGACCTCGGTCGCGCTGAGTGCGCCGCTGTAGATGCGCAGGTCCTGCAGGCGACCGTTGAAGCGGGGGTCGCCTGCGTATTGCGAGCGACCGAGCCAGTTCTGCGTGGTCTCGCCGAGCTGGCAGGGCGCGAGCGATATGGCTTCGTTGCGACCCGCCACCGCGCCATCGACGTACAGCGTGCCGGTGCTGCCCGAAAGCGTGATCGCCACGTGCACCCAGCGGCCGGTGGGCAACGCATTCGCGGCGATGCTCTGCTCGCCGAACCAGCTCGTGCCCGAGACCGTGAAGCGCATGCGGCCCTTGTTGTCGCGCGGCAGGAGCGCCATGTAGCGGACGTCGTTGCAGCCGAAGTCGAACACGCGTGAGTTGGTCACTGCGGCATTCGAGTACACCCACACCGCGATCGTGAAGTCGCCCACGCCAGCCAGCACACCGCCTGGCAGTGCGAGATAGCCGCTTTCGCCGTCGAGTGCCAGCGCTTGCCCGGCGGCCTTGCGGCCTTCTCCCCAGCTTGCGCCGCCAGATGCCTTGCCGTGCTTGCTGTTGCCGCTCACGTCGACGGTGGCGCCGTCCCCGCTCAGCGGCAGTCGCACGAGCAGCTCGCCGGGCAGTGCCACGCGCCTCGCGGAAGAGGCAGCGCTCTCGCCGCGGCTGCTGACGGCCGTGATGGTGTAGTACCAGGTGCCCTTGCCCGGTGCATCGGCGTAGGTGCGCGGATCGGTGACGCTGGCGATGGTGGTGTACGGGCCATCTGCCGCCGAGGCGCGCTTGACGTTGTAGCTCGACGCACTGGAGTTGCCCCACCACGACAGCACGACCTGCCCGGCACACACATGGGCCGTGACGCCGCTGGGCGCCGCATCCACCACGAAGGGGTCGCGGCTGAAGATCAGCGTGCCGAAGCCCGCCTGGTCGCCGTCGCGGCCTCCATCAGGCCGCAGTTGCGCGGCGAGCGCCGTCACCCACGGAGCAGACAGCCCCCTGCGATGGACGTAGTGGTTGTAGACGTGTTCCCAGCAGGCCCGAAGGTGCGGACGGGCCGCGTCGGAGACAGCCGTCATCGTGCCGTGGCTGTTGGCGTAAGTGGCAAAGGGCAGCGTGTAGAGCTGGCCGTTCGCGTCGCGCATGTTGGACTTGGCCACGTATTCGGCACCGGCGAGCAGGCGGTTGTTGCCCAGCGCATAGAGATCGATGCCCTGGTTCCACGCCATCTCGCAGATGGCGCCGCACAAGGCGATGCCGAGCGTGGCGTGCCCCTGGTCGCGCCCGCTTTCCTGCCACTGCCCCAGGTGGCCGGGGTGCATGTAGCAGACGTTGTGTGCCGTCGAGCCGTTGCCGCGGCCGTGCTTGTAGTAGTCGACCGCCTCGGCCACGAGATCCGGGCGGTCGCAGAACACGCCGATGGCCAGGATGCTGGCGATCGAGCACAGGTCCCAGTTGGCCCAGTAGTTGGTGATCTTGCTTTGCTCGGTGCCGTTGTGGTCGATCAGGAAGTGGTGGCTCAAGGGGTAGAACACGTTGAGCAGCCACTTCTGGCAGCGCGCCATGTCCTCGGCGGCCCAGCCGGGGTAGCTGCGCATGATCTCGCCCGTGTTGGCCCACTGGTAGCCGTAGATGCCAGCTGCCAGGAATGCGTCGGCGTTGCCCGTGAGCTCGGTCATCGTCGACGACCATGCATTGAGCATGCGCACCGCCTGGTCGCCATAGGTCGTGTCGCCCGAGATCTTCCAGCGCAGCGCAAGGTGGTAGGCGCGCTGCATCTCCACGATGAGCCGGCCGAAGTTCTGCCCCGTGCCGCCGCGGATGACCTTCTGCAGCGGGAGGGGCGTGTAGCCGAGGTTGGCAAAGCCTCCGCCAATCAACGCGTTCCATCCATCAGCCCAGGGCTGCGCGCCAGCGGCCACCTTTTCGCGCATGCGCTGGAAGTCGGCCTCGGTGCTCAGCAGCCCGCGTTGCACCTGTTTCGAAGCCACACCTTCGGACGTCGAAGGCGGCGTGCTGGAAGCTTCATCGTCGTCGCCTCCATTGCCGCAGCCGACGCTCCCCAGGGCGGCCATCCCGGCTGCAGCGGCGCAGAACGTGCGGCGCTGGAATGAAGGAGCACGATCGTTGTCGGACATGTAGGGACTCTTGGTTGTCGTGTTCATCAGGCCGCCAGCGCCGCGATTTCCGCTGCGCTGAGTGCGCCGCTGTGGATGCGCAGGTCCTGCATCCGCCCATTGAAGCGGGGGTCGGCGGTGTACTGCGAACGGCCCAGCCAGTTCTGCGTCGTGTCGCCCAGCTGGAAGGGCGCGAGCGCGATGGCGCTGTTGCTGCCGGCGGCCACACCATCGACGTACAGCGTACCGGTGGTGCCCGACAGCGTGACTGCCACGTGCACCCAGCGGCCCGTGGGCAGGGCACTCGCAGTGATGTTCTGCTCGCCGAACCAGGTGGTGCCGGTAACGGTGAAGCGCATCTGGCCGCTGCTGTCGCGCGGGATCAGCGCCATGTAGGCGATGTCGCTGGAGCCGAAGTCGAACACGCGCGTGTTGGTGGCCGCGGCGTTCCAGTACACCCACACGGCGATGGTGAAGTCACCCAGGCTGGCCAGCACGCCCGTGGGCAGCGCGAGGTGGCCGCTGGCACCGTCGAGCACCAGCGCGCTCGTGGCGTTGCGGCCCTGCCCTGCGCCCCAGCTCGCGCCACCGGCCAGCGTGCCATTGCGGCCGTGGCCGCTCGCATCGGCCGCCGCGGTGCCGCTGGATTCGTCCAGCGGCAGGCGCGCGACCAGCTCGCCCGGCAGCACGACGCGCGCCACGCTGGAGAGGCTGGTTTCGCCGCCATTGCCCACCGCCGTGACGGCGTAATACCAGGTGCCGGCGCCCGGCGCGTCGGTGTGGGTGCGCGGGTCGGTTATGCCGCTGGCGATGGTGGTGAACGGCCCGCTGGCCGAGCTGCCGCGCTTGACGTTGTAGCTGCTCGCACCCGCACTGCCCCACCACGACAGCAGCACGGAGCCCGCCGTTGCGTAAGCCGTGAGCCCGCTGGGCGGCGTGCCCCAGGCAAGGGCGTCGCGGCTGAAGGTCAGCGTGCCGAAGCTCGGCTGGTCACCACCCCACTCGCTGCGCTCGGGGCGGATCTGCGCGGCGATCGCGGCCACGTAGGGCGCCGCCAGGCCCTTGCGGTTGACGTAGTGGTTGTAGATGGCCTCCCAGCACGGCCGCAGGTTGGGCCGCCCGCTGGTCGAAACCGACGTGAAGCTGCCCTGCCGGTTCACGTAGGGCGAGAAAGGCAGCGTGTAGTAGGCGCCGCCGGCGTCCTGCAGGTTCGACTTGGCCACGTATTCGGCACCGGCCAGGAAGCGGTTGTTCCAGTAGCCGTAGAGGTCTTCGCCCTGGTTCCAGGCCATTTCGCACAGCAGGCCGCCCAGCGCCATGCCCAGCGTGGAGTGGCCCTGGTCGCGCGCGCTTTCCTGCCACTGGCCCAGGTAGCCGGGGTGCAGGATGTAGACGTTGTGCGCCGCCGCGCCGTTGCCTCGGCCGGTCTTGTAGTAGGCGACGGCTTCGTCGAACAGATCGCGCCGGTCGCAGAACACGCCGATGGCCAGGATGCCGGCGATGCAGCACAAGTCCCAGTTGGCCCACTGGTTGGTGATGTTGGTGCCGTTGTGCGTGAGCAGGAACTCGTGGCACAGCGGGTAGAACTGCCCGAGCAGCAGCGCCTGGAAGCGCACCATGTCGGCCGCGGCCCAGCCGCTGTAGCTGCGCATGATCTCGGCCGCATTGGCCCACTGGTAGCCGTAGATGCCGGCGGCAAGGAAGCGGTCACCGTTGCCGGTGAGCGTCTTCATCGTCGACGACCACGCGTTGAGGTACGTCACCGCCTGGTCGGCATAGGCCGTGTCGCCAGAGACCTTCCAGCGCACGGCGAACTGGTAGGCGCGCTCGAGGTCTTCGACCATGGCGCGGAAGTTCTCGCCGTCGCCGCCGCGCACCACCGTCTCCAGCGGCGTGGGCGCGCGGCCCAGCTGGGCGCGGCTGCTGGAGGTGAGCGCGTTCCAGCCGGCCAGCCACGGCTCGGCACCGGCCGCCACCTTGGTGCGCATGCGCTCGAAGTCCGCCTCGGTGTGCATGAGGCCGGGGTGCACGAAGCCCGACGCCGCCGCGGCCACTGCAGCCGACACCGCGGCCGACTCGCCCGAAGCGGCGGCCTCGGCGGCCGGGTCGTCATGGCTGCTGCTGCCGCATCCGGCTTGACCCAGCAGCAGCATGCCGGCACCGCCGGCGAAGAAGGTTCTGCGGCTGGAAGAAAAACCGGGGGTCCTTTTGTCGTTCTGCATCGGCACGGCGCCTTTTGAAGAAGAGAGAAGTGGGACGCCCCTGGCCCTGGCCGCTGGAACGCATGAAGGGATCGCCGCTGCAATCGACGTACCACCGGCGCAGCGGAAACACCTGCGGAGGCAATGCGCCGCTGGTGAACGGGCGGAGATGACGATTCGTGACAGCCCGCACGGCGCATGCCGTCACGGCACACACTGCGCGGCACTCATGACGACACCGGTCATGAATCCATCATGGAATTGGCAACCAGAAGAACGCAGGCTCGACGGCCATGGTGGAGTGGCTTGGCATTCATGACCGCGCCGCGGCGGCCCGCGGCCCTTGCGTCAGGCCGCATAGCGCTCCACCAGCGCCGCAATGGCGCGCGACTGGCAGTTCTCGGCCAGCGAACGCAGCCGCACGGCGAAGGCGGCATAGCGAGGGTCCAGCGCCTTGAGCCGGTCGGCTTCTTCGCAGATCGAGCGCATGTTGCCCAGCCGCGCCAGGCGCTGCAGCACGGCGATCTGGGCCGGCGGTGGCGGCACCAGCGCGCCGTCGTCGAACGCCAGGTCATGGCCGGCCGGTGACGGCTGCTCGCGCACCCAGGTGAGCTTCAGCAGCTTCGCCATGGCGTCGAGCAGGGTCGTCTGGTCGATCGGCTTGCCGATGAAGAGATCGGCGCCGGCCTCGTCGCTGTGCAGCACGCTGTCCGGCGTCACGCTCGCCGAGGTGGTGATGACGGGCAGCCCGGGGCCGAAGGCGGCGCGCAGCCGCCGTGTCGCCTCCAGGCCGTCCATCACCGGCATTGCGAGGTCCATCACCACGAGCTCGGGCCTGAACCGCTCGGCCACTTCCAGCGCCTCGGCGCCGTCGCCAGCCTCGGCCACGTGAAAGCCCAGCATGCCCAGCGCGTCGAGCAGCACCGTGCGGTTGTGCTCCACGTCGTCGACCACCAGCACCCGCCGCCGCTCGCCTTCGTAGCCGATCGGCGCGGCCTGCTCGCGCGCCACGTGCAGGTGGTGCTGCAGCACCAGCGGCGCTTCGATCTCGAAGCTGAACTCGCTGCCCGCGCCCGGGCGGCTGCTCACGTCGATGTCGCCGCCCATCAGGCGCACGAGCTGGCGGCTGATGGCCAGGCCCAGGCCGGTGCCTTCCTCGCGGCGCCGGGCATCGCCCACCTGCTCGAAGGGCTGGAACAGCCGTGCGAGCTGCGCCTGGTTCATGCCGACGCCGGTGTCGCACACCTCCACCCGCAGCCGCGCATGGCCGGCTGCCACGGCCACCCGCCTGGACACGCGCAGCGTGACCTGCCCGTGGTCGGTGAACTTGACGGCGTTGGACAGCAGGTTCAGCAGCACCTGGCGCAGGCGCTTCTCGTCCACGCGCACGGCAGCCGGCAGGTCGCTGGCGCATTCGAAGCTGAACAGCAGCTGGCGCTCTTCGGCCTTGACCTCCACGATGTCGCACACGCCTTGCAGCAGCGCGCTCAAGCTCACTTCGCTGGGGTAGAGCTCGAGCCGGGCCGCGTCGATGCGCGCAAGGTCGAGGATGTCGTTGATGAGCGTGAGCAGGTGCTGGCCGCTTTCTTCGATGATGCGCAGGCCGCGGCCCTGGCGTTCGCTGAGCGTGCGCTCGCGCTGCAGCAGCTGCGCAAAACCCAGGATGCCGTTGAGCGGCGTGCGCAGCTCGTGGCTCATCTGCGCCAGGAACTCGCTGCGCTGGCGCGCCAGCCGGCGTGCTTCTTCGAGCGCTGCCTCGCGGGCCGCCTCGGCCGCCTTGCGCTCGCTGATGTTGCGCGCCACGCCCACCGTGCCCAGCAAGGTGCCGTCCTCGTCGAGCACCGGCGCCTTGTAGGTCTCCATCCAGGTCGCGCCGCCTTCGCCCGCCACGCATTCCTCGGCGGTCTTGCGCTCGCGGGAGTTCATCACCTCCAGGTCGTCGGCCTTCTGGCGCTGCGCCAGCCC
Organism: uncultured Rivibacter sp.; assembly: GCA_946480925.1. The sequence continues at coordinate 6,883 of CAMLLU010000103.1, read as the reverse complement.
GGCGGGCAGCAGCTCCTCGTCGGTGCGGCCCACCATCGCGTCGGTCTCATGGCCGCGCGCCTGCGCGTGCGACTGGTTCACCACCAGGTAGCGGCATTGCGTGTCCTTGAACCAGGCCCACATCGGCAGCATGTCGATCAGCGTGCGCAGGTAGCGGGCGTGCTGCCGCAGCTCGGCGGTGCGCGACTGCACGCGCTGCTCCAGCCCGGCGTTGAGTGCGCGCACGGCGTTTTCGGACTGCTGCAGCTGCGTGTTGAGCCGGCTCAGCTGCCGGTGCGACTGCCGCAGGCGATGCATGAACAGCGCCGTGCCCACCAGCGCCAGCGTCGATGCGGCCAGCACCGTCCACAGCCAGCGCTGCTGCAGCTCGCGCTGGCGCAATTGCGCGGTCTGCTGCTCGTTGCGCCGCGTCAGCTCGTCGATCGCGCGCTGCTTGCTTTCGCTTTCGTAATGCTGGATGAGCTGCACCATGCGCTCGCCGGCCCGCTCGCGGGCGGCCTTGTCGGTCATCGCAGCCGCCTCGCTGCGCAACGCGTAGGCCCGGCGGTAGTCCCCTGCCGCCGCCAGGATGTCAGCCAGGCGGTTGGCGCTGCCGCTCATGTAGATCGCGAGTCCCAGGTCCTTGGCCAATGCATAGGACTCCTCGGCCGCCGCCCGGGAACCTGCCAGATCGCCCATCGCCATGCGGTTCTCGCTGATGAAATTGAGGCCGAACCACTGCCCGATGCGGTTGGGCCGCTGGCGGAAGATGGCGATCGCCTGGTTGACGGTCTTGAGTGCTTCTTCATAGCGCTTCTGGCGCGCCATGTGGGTGGCCAGGCTGTACAAGCCGAACGCTTCCGCATACGGAGCGCCCGTTTCGCGAAAGATCGCCACGGTCTGCCGCGCCATCCGTTCGCCGAGCACATGGTCTCCGCGCTGCAGGGCGGCCCCCGCAAGACCGGAAAGGGCAAAACCTTCCAGCAAGCGGGACTTGGCCGCCACCGCCTGCTGGCGCATGTGCTCGTAGTGCTCAGCCATCTCCTGCGGGCGCCCGCTCTGGTCGTAGGCGATGGCCTGCCCCTGGTGCGCGTAGGCCATGGCCAGCGGGTTGCCGGTGCGCCGTGCGATCTCCATGGCCTGCACGGCGATGGCCGCCGCCTCGTTGAACTGCTCGAAGCGCCGGTACATCACCAGCGTGCGCAGCATCGCCTCGCCCAGCAGCTCGGGCCGGTCCGTCACGCCCTCGAGCACGGTGACGCTGTGCTGCGTGACCCGCACCAGCTCGTCGAGCCGCCCCTGGTTGATGGAATTGAGCGCGACGTTGAGGTCGGACTCCGCCTGGCCGATGCGATCGCCATGCCGGACGGCCAGGTCGAAGGCCTCCTGGGCGTGAGCAGCCGCTTCTTCGGTGAGGCCGAGGTAGGTTTCCGCACGCGACAGCAGGTTGAGCGCGCGCGCCTGGTCGGCAGGTGTGGCATCGGCCGGCAGCGATGCCCTCAGGCGCTTGGCCTCTTCGTAGGCCTGCGGCACGTTGTTCTCGGCCAGGGCGCGCACGCGCGCGGCTTCGGCGCGCCATTCGTCCAGGCTCGCAGCCGCCCAGGCGGGCGCGGCCGGGCCAAGCAACAGCAGCAGCACTGGCAACGCCAGCCTGATCCTTCGCAGCAGGCGCTGCAGGTCCTGGGGCCGGCAGGGCAAGGTCGCGCCAGACAACATCTCGTTCAGCCGCTCTCCTGTCGGCTCTCCTGTCGGAAACGGGAACGCACGGTCGCAGCCCCGCTGATCTGCCGTTCGTTCACGCTGTGTCTCGAAAGATTCTGCAGAGGAAGCCCCCTGTGCCGGCCGGCATGGTCTTGCCGTCGACGAGGTGTGGCTCACCTGCAGGCCCAACCCGCTCCATGCCCCCTGTAGCGCGTCGTAGAACTGCGGATGGCGCAATTTCGCACCTTTTACCTTGCCTTGGGAGGTATTGACAGAGCGGCTTACACGATAAATCACGCCGTCGTGAACCTCGTCGCGACCGACGGTGGTGGAAGCAGGCCCAGGGAGAAAACGATGACCGCCCGGATGCAGTGCTCTTGCCAAGTCCGAATTGACACCTGATCGGTCGCCAATTCACGGCATCGGCCGGAAGCGAGTGGCGCGACCATGGCCCCACTCGAAACGGCGGGGAGGCAGCAGTCGTTGCTAGGGCGGTCGCCCCCTCGTTGTTGAACGCGGCCCGCGGATCGGCGCGCGAGTATTCGCCGGCATCTAGGAGACAAGGTGAAGGCGATCAACAACCTGAGGATCGGCACGCGCCTGGGCATCAGCTTCGCGTTGTGCGTGGCGGTCATGATGGCGCTGCTCATGCTGGCCAAGCTCGGCCTCGCGCACGTGAACCACGACGTCGAGCTCATCAACGAGGATCGCTACCCCAAGGTGCGCCGGGCCACCGACATCAAGGACGCGGTGAACCAGATTGCACGGTCCACGGCTGCGCTGGCATTGCTGGAAACGGAAGCCGAACGCGCTCCCGAGCTGAAGACCATCGCCGACTCGCGCGAGGCGATCCGCCAGGCGCTCGAAAAGCTGGACGCCCAGATCACCACCGTGCAGGGGCGAGAGCATTTGGCCAAGCTGATGGAAGTGCGCGCCATCTACGCACGCGAGATCGACACCCTGCTGCAGGCGGCCGGCACCGGCGACGCGGCGCGCCTGCGGGTGCAGCTCATGTCCAAGGTGCGCCCGGCACAGCAGGACTACCTGAAGGCGCTCGGCACTTTTGCCGACTGGCAGGAAGACCTGATGCACAAGGCCGGCGAAGACGCCTCCGAGACCGTGGAGCGCAGCTCGGCCATGATGATCACGGCCGCCGTGGCCGGCATGCTGCTGGCCGCGGCCGCGGCGTGGTTCGTCACGCGCTCGATCACGCACCCCATCAACCAGGCGGTGCGCGTGGCACGCACCGTGGCCTCGGGCGACCTCACCTCACGCATCGAAAGTACGCAGCGCGACGAAGCCGGCCAGCTGCTGCAGGCACTCGCCGCCATGAACACGAGCCTGCAGGACATCGTGACGCAAGTGCGCAGCGGCAGCGACAGCATTGCCACCGGCGCCGGGCAGATCGCCGCGGGGAACGCCGATCTCTCCCACCGCACCGAAGAACAGGCCAGCAACCTGCAGCAGACCGCCGCGTCGATGGAGCAGCTGACCAGCACGGTGCGCAGCAACACCGAAACCGCGCAGCAAGCCAACAAGCTGGCCGCTGGCGCCGCCAGTGCCGCCGGCCGCGGCGGCGAGGTGGTCACCCAGGTGGTGAGCACGATGCACGAGATCTCGGAGGCCGCCCGCAAGATCGCCGACATCATCGGCGTGATCGACGGCATCGCCTTCCAGACCAACATCCTCGCGCTCAATGCCGCGGTGGAGGCCGCCCGCGCCGGCGAGCAGGGCCGGGGCTTCGCAGTGGTGGCCGGTGAAGTGCGGGCGCTGGCGCAACGCTCCGCGCAGGCCGCGCGCGAGATCAAGGCGCTGATCGGCCACAGCACGGAGAAGGTGGAAAACGGCACGCGCCTGGTCAACGAGGCGGGCCAGTCGATGCAGGAGATCGTGACCCAGGTGCAGCACGTGAGCCAACTGATCAGCGACATCTCCAACGCCACCGTCGAGCAAAGCAGCGGCATCTCGCAGGTGGGCCTGGCGATGACGCAGCTCGATCAGGTGACGCAGCAGAACGCCGCGCTGGTGGAAGAAAGCGCGGCCGCCGCCGAAAGCCTGAAGCAGCAGGCGGCCCGGCTGGTGGAAGCGGTCAACACCTTCAAGGTGGATGCCGCCGCGGCCGAGATGGCCCCGCAGGCGCAGCTGCCGCGGCAGGCACCCGCTACGCAAGCCCGAGCCTCGGGCCTGCATGGCGACGCGGCGCTCATCGGCGCTGCAGCTTGAGCTGGCAGCGGGAGGCTGCCGCGCCTTGGGCAACGCTGTTCAGCGTGGCCCTTACTCGCCGCTGACCTGCACCATGCGGCCGTTGAGCGGCTGAACCGGGCGGGCGTTCATCGCGTAGCGATGGCCGAACTGCGCGATCTGCTCGTTCGAGATGTGCGAGGGATGCTTGAGCACGAACCAGGTGACGCCTTCGCTGCACGGCGGCGTGGTGAGCGAGCCGCCGAAGGTGTAGTAGGCGCGGTTCTTGGGCAGCAGCGCGTTCACGTCGATCTGCTCGCCCACCACTTCGACTTCCTGGCCGGCCTTGCGCGGCAGGTTGTCGAACACGTTTTCGAGCGCGGCAGACTTGGTGCCGTGCTGCAGGAGCACACCCACCACGGCCAGCGTACCGTCGCTGGCGCGGTGCACAAGGTGCGCCACCATCGGGTAGGCCTTGCCGTTCAGGTGCTCTTCGCTGGGCTTGTGGAAGTGGAACTGCACCAGCTCGTAGCGCTTGCCGCCCACGGTGATGCCGCTGCCCGGCGCGTAGTTCACCTGGATGGTGTGGCCGTTGTCGATGATCTTCAGCGGCGACGCGTGGTAGTCGAACTCGATGGCCGGCAACGCAGCCTTCATCGCGTCCTTGTCGCGAATGTCGATGGGCGACTGGTGCGTGCCCAGGCGGCAGGTTTCGAACTTCTCGTCGAGTTCGCCCCAGTGGGTGGGACCTGTCTTGCCCACGTAGTTCCACTCGGTCCCATGGTTGTCGGCGAATGCACTACCCCACGACGATGCAAGCGCGATGGCGGTAACGACGAGACTGGATCGGAAAGACTTCACAAAGACCCCTTGTAATTGCATTGACGGAAGGATGGGCGTTTCAGCCCTGGGAAAGATCGATCGGAACGAAGATCTGCTGGCCGTTGCGAACCACCAGCAGCGCCACGTGGCGTGGGTGCGTCTTGAGCACGTCGCGGATCTGCTCCACGCCCTTGACCGGCTTGCCGTTGAGCCCGATCACCACGTCGCCGGGCTCGATGCCGGCCAGCTCGGCAGCGCCAGATACCTGCTCCACCAGCAGGCCATGGTCGAGGCCGCTGGCGCGCAGCTCGTCGCGCTGCAGCGGCCGCACCGCGATGCCCAGCGACGCATTGCCGTCGCCCGCAGCGGCCTGGTTGGACTCAGGCTGCATGCGCCCCAGTGTCACCGTCACGTCGCGGCGAGACTTGTCGCGCCACACCGAAAGCGTGATGCGGTCGCCGGGCTTGGCCATGCCCATGCGCCCCGACAGGTCGCCTGCGCTGTGCACCGTCTCGCCGTCGATGGCGGTGATCACGTCGCCGGGCTTGATCTGCGCACGCTCGGCACCACTGCCGGGCGACACCGACGACACCAGCGCGCCGTCAGGCGACTTGAGGCCGAACGATTCCGCCAGCGGTGCAGAGAGGTCCTGCAACGCCACGCCCAGCCTTGCATGGTCCACGTGGCCCTTGGCGACGATCTGGTCTTTCACGTGCAGCGCCACGTCCACGGGAATGGCGAACGCCAGGCCCTGGAAGCCGCCGCTTTGCGAATAGATCTGGGCGTTGATACCCACCACGTTGCCGGCCGCGTCGAACAACGGGCCGCCCGAGTTGCCCGGGTTCACCGCCGCGTCGGTCTGGATGAAGGGCACGTACGAATCGCCCGGCAGCGAGCGGCCCTTGGCGCTCACGATGCCCTGCGTGGCGGTCTGCTCGAAGCCGTAGGGTGCGCCGATGGCCAGCACCCAGTCGCCCACCTGCACGGCCTTGGGGTCGCCCAGGTGCACGGTGGGCAGGTTCTTCGCGTCCACCTTCAGCACCGCGATGTCGGTGGCCAGGTCGCTGCCCAGCACCTTGGCGCTGAACTCTCGCCGGTCGGCCAGCTTCACCGTCACCTGCTTGGCATCGCGCACCACGTGTGCGTTGGTGAGCACGAGGCCGTCGGCGCTGACGACGAAGCCCGAGCCCTGGCCGCGGAAAGGCACCGCGCCGCGTGGCGGCATGCGCAACCCGGGCACGCCGCGGAAGAAACGGAAGAAGGGGTCGTCTTCGAGCGAGGGCCCGTCGTCCTGATCGCTGGCGGCATGCAGGCCCGACACCGTGACCCCCACCACCGCAGGGCCGTAGGCCTGCACGATGGCGCGGTAGTTGGGCAGGCTGCCCGGCGCCACGGCCGGCAAAGGCGCCACGTGTTCAGCCGGGGCGGCCACAGCCGGCTTGTCGGTCTTGTCGGACTTCAGCCACGACGGCAGCGACAAGGCATTGGCCGATGCCGCAGCCACTCCAGCCACGACCACTGCGCATGCGCTGGCAATCAACGAGCGTTTCATTCGACTCTCCTTTCGTACACGACGGCCGCAATGCGGCCATGCGAGGCACTGTAGGAAGCCGAAGTGATCGCTCCATGAGACGAACGTTAGGCCAAGGTTAGGAAGCTCTGCACGAAGCACGCTCCCCACTGGGAGTCAGGCGGGGCCCCTGTTCCTCAAGTTCCCTGCACCCGCGCCGAAGTCCATGCCACCCGTCGTCGCAAGACCACGGCATTCGCATTCCATTCCGGAGGAAACCGATGTTCGAGGCGATGAGGCTTCATGCCGCCGCCATGCTGATCACGCTGCTTGCCGCATGCGGCGGCGGTGGCGGTGACGCCGGGCCACCGGGATCACGTGGTGCCAATGGGCTGGATGCACGGCTGGCCGTCAGCACCGAGCCTGCGGGTGCGCATTGCGACACGGGCGGCTCCCGCATTGACGCCGGGCTCGACCGGGACGGTGATGGCGTGCTGGACGCCAGCGAGATCTCGAGCACGCAGTACGTCTGCCACGGCACCACGGGTGCCACGGGTGCCACGGGTGCCACAGGTGCCGCAGGTGCCGCAGGTGCCGCAGGTGCCACAGGTGCCACAGGTGCCACAGGTGCCACGGGTGCCACGGGTGCCACGGGTGCCACGGGTGCCACGGGTGCCACGGGTGCCACGG
>CAMLLU010000102.1 GCA_946480925.1 uncultured Rivibacter sp. | reverse complement strand
TCAAGGCACCAGCACGGCGGCCCCACGCAGCCGGCCGCGTCGCAGGTCGTCGAGTGCCTCGTTGGCGCGCTCCAGCGGGTAAGTGGTGGTCTCCACCTTCAGCGGGTGCGCAGCGGCCACCATCATGAAGTCGCGCGCGTCGCGGCGCGTGAGGTTGGCCACCGAGACGAGCTGGCGCTCTTCCCACAGCAGGCGGTAGGGCAGGCTCGGGATGTCGCTCATGTGGATGCCGCCGCACACCACGCGGCCGCCCTTGCGCACCGCCTGCAGGGCCTGCGGCACCAGCGCACCGACGGGCGCGAAGAGGATGGCGGCATCGAGCGGCACGGGCGGTGCTTCATCGCTGCCGCCGGCCCACACCGCGCCCAGCTCGCGGGCGAAAGCCTGGGCCTCGGTGTCGCCGGGGCGCGTGAAGGCATACACGCGCCGTCCCTGGCGGCAGGCCACCTGCGTGATGAGATGGGCCGCCGCGCCGAAGCCGTAGATGCCCAGCTCCTTCGCGGTGTCGCCCGCGGCGCACAGTGAACGCCAGCCGATGAGACCCGCGCACAGCAACGGCGCGATGTGCACGGCGCTTTGCCCATGCAGCGCCAGCGGCAGGCAGAAGGCGGCCTCGGCCAGCACGTGCGTCGCAAACCCGCCGTCGCGCGAGCAACCGGTGAACAGCGGCACGTCGCAGAGGTTTTCGTGCCCGCTCATGCAGTAGCGGCAATGCCCGCAGGTGTGGGCCAGCCAGGGCACGCCCACGCTCTGCCCGAGCTCGAAGCCAGTGACGCCGGTGCCCACGGCCTCGACCACGCCCACGATCTCGTGCCCCGGTGCCACCGGCAGCCGCGCCTGCGGCAGCTCTCCATCGACCAGGTGCAGGTCGGTGCGGCACACCGCGCAGGCCAGCACTCGAAGGCGCAGCTCGCCCGGCCCCGGTGGTGGGGTGGGGCGCTCTTCCATCTGCAGCGGCCGGCCCGGCTCTCGCAGCACCATCGCTTGCATCGCGTCTTCCTTTCGACAGTCGTCGCGCGTGAAACGCCGAAAGACCAACAGCTTCACCGCGGAGGTGCAGAGGAGACGCAGAGGACCGCAGGGAAGGGCTTGTATTGCTTCGCGAGTCCTCTGCGTTTCTCCGCGTTCTTCCGCGTCGTCGCGATGAAATGAATCGCGCTTCTTCAGTGTGACATCAACACCGGCAGCGTCATGCTGGCCAGCAGCGTGCGGGTGGCGCCGCCCAGCACGCGTTCCGTCCAGCGCGGGCGGCCATAGGCGCCCATCACCAGCAGGTCGGCGCCCAGGTCGGCGGCGCGTGAAAGCAGGGCGTTGCCCACGTCGATCTCCGTGGTCTCGAGCTGCACCTGCGCGTCCACGCCGTGCCACATGAGCCAGCGCCGCAGTGCTTCGAGTTTCCTGCGCGCACCGTCGGCCCGGGCCTCGTCGGCAGGCGTGTCGCATTGCATGACGGTCACCTTGCCGGCGCGGCACAGCAGGGGCATCGCGTCGGCCACGGCACGGGCTGCTTCGGGGCTGTCGTTCCAGGCGACCAGCACGTTGTCGCCCAGGGTGTCGAGCCGGCCCGCACAAGGCACCACGAGCGTGGGCCGGGCGCTTTGCAGCACCACCTGCTCCACGGCCTCGCGATCGCTGGCGCGTGCGCCCTGGCCCATGATCACGAGGTCGCTGCAATGCGCATGGGTGACCACCGAGCGCGCGGTGTCGTCATCGCTGACGACGCTTTCCACCGAAACCAGGCCGGCGGCTTGGCAGCTTTCGTCGAAGTAGCGGGCGCTTTGCCGCGCGATGCGGTGCAGGTACTCCATCGCCTGTTCCAGCGCCACCGAGCCTTCCAGGCCCAGCGACACCGGCGCACGGCCGGCCGGGGCGAGGCCCACGAGGTGGCATTCGAGCCGGCGTGCCAGCCGGATCGCGAAGTCCACACGCGCGACACAGGCGTCTTGATCGTCCAGGTGCACCAGCAGGCTGCGATACATGGTGTTCTCCTCAGGTGTGCAAGAAAGCAAGGCCATTCTGGGAAGTGCGCCCTCCGGCCGGATTGAGCTGGCGCAAGACAGGGGCATCGGCGGCGGCGCAACATCGGCGTGCCATGGACAGGCCCATCCCCCCGCACTACCTCACCGACGTGCCGCTGAAGGCCGCCATCGGCCGCCTTACGCACGGCATCTCGCCGGCCGCACTGGCGCTCGCCTTCCATGACTGGTGGCTGCACCTGCTGGCGTCACCCGGCAAGCAGATGCAGTTGGGCACCAGTGCGCAGCAGAAGGGGCTGGCCTGGCTGTTGACGCTGCGCGCGCTCGCCGAAGGCCGGCCCGAGGCGTTGAACGAATCGCTCGCGCAGGACAAGCGCTTCGCGCCGCTGCAATGGCAGCAGCCGCCCTACAACCTGCTGGCCCAGGCCTTTCTGCTCACGCAGCAGTGGTGGGCAGAAGCCACCACCGGCATGCGCGGCGTGTCCGAACACCACGAGCACGTGGTGGCGTTCATGGCGCGCCAGCTGCTCGACATGGCGTCGCCGTCGAACTTCGTGCCCACCAACCCGCAGGTGCTGCAGGCCACGCAGGAAAGCGGCGGTGCCAACCTGTGGCAGGGGTTTTCGAACTGGGCGCGCGACGCCCTGCTGGTGGCCACCCACAGCCCGCCGCCCGGGGCCGAGCGCTTTCGCCCCGGCGAGGTGGTGGCGCTCACGCCCGGCAAGGTGGTCTTTCGCAACCAGCTCATCGAGCTGATCCAGTACGAGCCCGCCACCCGCCACGTGCTGGCCGAGCCGGTGCTCATGGTGCCGTCGTGGATCATGAAGTACTACATCCTCGACCTGTCGCCGCACAACTCCATGGTGCGCTACCTGGTGGGCAAGGGGCACACGGTGTTCATGGTGTCGTGGCGCAACCCGGGCCACGCCGACCGCGACCTGGGCATGGACGACTACCTGCAGCAGGGCGTGCTCGAAGCCCTGACGGCGGTGCAGCGCGCGCAGCCCGGCCGCAAGGTGCACCTTGCGGGCTACTGCCTGGGCGGCACGCTGGCGGCCATTGCCGCGGCGGCACTGGCGCAACGGCAGCCGCCGGCGCAACGGGGCGACTCGGCGCTGGCTTCGCTGTCGCTGCTGGCCGGGCAGGTGGACTTCAAGGATCCGGGCGAGCTGGGCCTGTTCATCGACGAGAGCCAGGTCGCCTTCCTGGAAGACGTGATGGCCGAGCAGGGCGTGCTCGATGGGCGGCAGATGGCCGGTGCCTTTGCGCTCATCAACTCGAAGGACCTCGTGTGGTCCAAGCTCGTGCACGAATACCTGATGGGCAACACCACGCCGCTGGACGACCTGCACGCATGGAACGCCGACGCGACCCGCATGCCGGCGCGCATGCATGGCGAATACCTGCGCCGGCTCTACCTGGGCAACCAGCTGGCCGAAGGCCGCTACGAAGTGCGCGGCCGGGCCGTGGCGCTGGAAGACATTCGCGTGCCGATGTTCGTGGTGGGCACCGAGCGCGACCACGTGTCGCCGTGGCGCTCGGTCTACAAGATCCACCTGCTCACGCACACCGAGATCCTGTTCGTGCTCACCACCGGCGGGCACAACGTGGGCATCGTGAACCCGCCGCGCGACGACGCACCCATGATCAGCCACCGCCTCGCGCTCACGCCGGGCGATGCCCCGTACGTGAGCAGCGAAGCCTGGGCGCAAGCCGCGCAGCGCCGCCAGGGCTCGTGGTGGCCCACCTGGCATGAATGGCTGGCCCGGCACGGCAGCAGTGCACGCAAGCCGCCGCTGCCTATGGGCGGCAGCGGGCGCCACCGCCTGCACCCGGTCTGCGACGCCCCAGGGCTGTACGTGCATGACGCCTGAAGAACTCCCGGGCACCGCAACGCTGACGCCGCTGTTGACTCAGTCGCCGCGCTGCCCCAGCGCCTTCAGCTTGCGCAGCCACTTGGCGTGCTGTGCATCGTCCATGCCGTCGATCATGCCCACCAGCGTTTCGTGAATGGGTGCGATGCCCGCGAAGCCGAGGATGTTGCGCTCCAGCGCCTTCAGGCTGTGAGCACGGAAGTACCAGCGGTACACGATGGCCGGCATGCCCATGGTGACCACGATGCGCGCCGAGCGCCCCGACAGCAGCTTCTTGAAGAGCGCCGGGCCTTCGGCATGCGCGATGGCGAAGCCCGGCCGCGCCACCTGTTCGAAAAAGCCTTTCAGCAGCGCCGGCATGCCACCCATCCACAGCGGAAAGAAGATGACGATGTGCCGGGCCCACGTGATGTGCTGCTGCGCAGGGGCCAGCGCCTCGGGCAGCGCGCCGCCTTCCCACTGGGCCTTGCTGCGCAGCAGCGGAAAGTCCAGCGTGCCCACGTCGATGAGGCGAACGCCATGGCCCGCCGAGCGCGCGCCTTCGGCGTAGGCCTCGGCCAGCGCATGGCAGAAGTGGCGCTGGCCGGCGTCGGGGTGGCCCTGTATGACAAGGATGTTCATCGGCGGGCCCGGGTCAGCGTGCGAGGAGCCTGCCGGTCACGAGGTGGTGGCCGCCGATGAAGAGCGCGACTTTGTCCTTGAGCACGTCGATCTCCGGTTGAATGCAGCGGTCGTCACCTTAGGGGGCCACATGTGCCGCAGCCTTGCGCCAGATCAGAGGGCACGGTTGCGTTGCTCGCCGCCACGGTTTGCCCCGTCACCTGGCCGTCACGGAGCGTTTACGCGTTGTTCCACGGTGCTTCGCATTCGTGCGCTGTGGTTTGCATGGGCGACCTAGCGTTGAGTCATCGAACCCACCAAACCGGGAGCCGGCAATGAACGCTTCGAACCAGGTGATGGATGGCAACGGCTGCGGCGGCTACGAGCTGCGTTTCCGTTCGCTGTTCGATGATGGCCGCGGCTATTCCTTCCCATGCGACGCGGCGGGGCACGTGGTGATGGACTTGCTCTGCGAGCGTGCGCTGAACAACTACCTCTACGTGCGCGTCATGATCGGGCGCGAGTTCCATCTGCCGCAGGTCGTTGTGCCGCACTGAGCCTGACGATCGTCGCCGGGACGACATGGCCGCCCGTCGTATCGGGCCGGGCGGCCGGACGGGAACCGGCGTGCAGCGGTGCATGCGTGGCCGATGCACGGCTGCTCATCGTCGACGAGGAGCAGCGTGTCGTGTTCGATCGCTTGCTCAATGGCCCGCGGCTGTCGATCGACCTGCCGCTGGGCGCTTCACGCTGGAAGCCAGCCATCGGTGAAGTCCAGCGCCGCACCACCACGATCCACGCGGGCGGTGAGACCCCCTTCACCGCAGAGGGTGCGGAGATTCGCGGAGGAATACAGGCCTTCTCTGTGGTGAATGAATTAGGAGGTTTCTTTTCAGTTTTCCATGGCGCCGAAGCGGCGCCGTCGATGCATGAACCTCTGCGTCGCGTCCAGCGATCGCAGCCCAGCGGACGCCGCGGATCCGGCTTTGCCGGTTCGCTGGCGTCGCCCCCTTGAGGGGGAGCGGCGAAGCCGCTACGGGGGGCACTTCAATACCGCACCACCAGCACCGGCACCTTGCACTGCGCCAGCACCTTGGTGGCCACGGAGCCGAGCACCACGTTGCCCAGCGCGCCGTGGCCGTGCGAGCCCAGCATGATGAGGTCGAAGCGGCCTTTCTCGGCGTGCTGCGCGATCAGCTTGCCGGGGTCGCCCACCTCGTGAACGAACTTCGCGTCGATCGCGTGCATGTCCAGAAAGCTGTGGATCGGCTTGAACACGGCTTCGGCCTCGTTGTCGTAGCGTGCCTTGATGGCTTCGGGGCTCAGCAGCGCCGCGAGCCCGTTGGGCAGTGGCATGAGGCCGTGCCATATGGTGAGCTCGTTGGAGTTGACCAGCCATTCCTCGTGTGCGGCCAGATAGGCCAGCATGCGCTTGGAATACGAACTGCCGTCGACGGCGAGCAGGATCTTCATCAGTGGTGCCTCCGATTGCCTGGTGTTTCGCTCAGCGCAAAGGTAGGCCGGCCGCACGCTGCAGGCCTTGAGCAAGCGCAAGGCCGCGCCGTTTGGCGCCGCCGGGCTGCGCGAACTGATCCAACGCAAACGGGCGGTCCGCGCGCTGCCTAGATTGAAGGCTGCGCTTGCGAAGGAGACGCCCCGTGAAAACCGATGCCGATCTCAAGAAGGATGTGATGGCCGAACTGGCCTGGGACCCGGCCGTCGATGCCGATGCGATCGGCGTGGCGGTGCGCGATGGCGTGGTGTGCGTGAGCGGCCAGGTGGAAACGCTCTCCCAGAAGCACGTCGTCGAGAAGGTGTTGCGCCGTGTGCCGGGCGTGAAGGCCATCGCCATGGAGCTGGACGTGGTGCTTTCGCCCAGGCACAGGCGCAGCGATGCCGAGATCGCCGCGGCAGCCGAACACGCGCTGCGCTGGCAGACGCTCGTCAAGGCCGACAGGGTGCAGCTCAGCGTGGAGCACGGCTGGGTCACGCTGCACGGCGAGGTGGAATGGGACTACCAGCGCAGGGGTGTGGAGAAGCTGCTGCGCCACCTCACCGGGGTGGCGGGGCTGCGCAACGAGATCGTCATCCGGCCCAAGCCCACGCCGGCCGACGTGGCGGCGCGCATCAAGACTGCGCTCACGCGCCAGGCGGTGCGCGAGGCGCACCGTGTGCAGGTGGAAGTGACCGGTTCGACCGTGAAGCTCTCGGGCCGCGTGCATTCATGGCAGGAGCGCGACGCGGCACAAGGCGCGTCGTGGTCGGCGCCCGGCGTGCGTGCGGTGATCAACGAGATCGAAGTGGGGCCGTGAGGGCGCGGGGGCTTTGTCCGTGTCCCTCAATGTTGCGAGTTCAGGGCTGCTGCCTGAGCGCGGCGCCGTCCCAGCGGAACACACGTGGCTGAGCTTCACCGGGGCGCTGCACGCGCAGCTCCACCTGGCTCGCAGCGGGCTCGGGTGCGGTGAACGCCAGCACGCCCTCGCGGTGATGTCCGCCCGGGTTGGCGCCCGTCCACGAGAGGGGCCTGAGCTCGCGGCCGTCGACGACGAGCACGCTCGTTTGCGTGAGGTCATCGGAGAGATCCTGGCTGTGCGTGTCGAGCACGACCGAGAACTGCCACTGCCCGGCCTCCTGCGATGCGAGCCGGGGCGTGACCTTCACGGTGACGCCGCCCTGGCTGCTGCTTTGCGGGGCGGCAAGGGGGGCCGCCATCTGCTGGGGATGGGCAGTGGTGAGCCCCAGGCACAACGCGGTCGCCAGCAGGTAGGTTGCAGGCTTCATGGCTGGGCTCGCTTTCTCGGGTGGCAGGTCGTGCAGCAGCGTAGGTCGCGGCGGGCCGCGCCCGGTTGAGCTGCGTCAACCGGCGGTTCAACCTGCTTCTTCGCCCTGGCGGCAGGGTGGGAAAGCGCCGCCGCGCTTGACCTTTCCACCGTGGCAGGGCCCACAGTGGCCTTGAGCTTCATCAGGCACGATGGCGCGGCAGCCGTCGAACATGGGTGATGCGCCACAGGAGACGTCGATGCAGCACGCTCGCGAACACCAGCATCACGGCGGGGTGGGTGGGCCGCCCGCGGTTGCCACCGAGCGGGCCGTACCCGCCGTCACCATCTACACCTGCCCGATGCACCCCGAAGTGAGGCAGGACCGCCCGGGCAACTGCCCCAAGTGCGGCATGGTGCTGGAGCCGCTGATGCCCGAGCTCGATGCGCCCGACGACAACCCCGAGCTGCACGACTTCAGCCGGCGCTTCTGGTGGACGCTGCCGCTCACCACGGTGGTGACGATGCTCGCGATGGGAGGGCACCGCCTGGGGTGGGTGTCGGGGCAAACGCAGAGCTGGATCGAGCTGGTGCTTTCGCTGCCGGTGGTGCTTTGGGCGGCGTGGCCGTTCTTCGTGCGGGGCCTGCAGTCGGTGCGGCACCGCAGCCCCAACATGTGGACGCTTATCTCGCTCGGCACCGCGGCGGCCTTCGTCTACAGCGTGGCGGCCACCGTGGCACCGCAGGCGTTTCCGCAAGGCTTCGTGGCGCATGGCCGCGTGGGCGTGTATTTCGAAGCGGCCGCGGTGATCATTTCGCTCACGCTGCTGGGGCAGGTGCTCGAGCTCAAGGCGCGGTCGCAGACGTCGGCCGCCATCAAGGCGCTGCTCGGGCTGGCACCCAGGACGGCGCGCCGCATCGCGCCCGACGGCAGGGAGGCCGACGTGCCGCTGGCGCACGTGCACGTGGGCGACCTGCTGCGCGTGCGCCCCGGCGAAAAGGTGCCGGTGGACGGCGTGGTGACCGAAGGGGAAAGCGCGGTGGACGAGTCCATGCTCACAGGCGAGCCGCTGCCGGTGACCAAGCGCGGGGGCGACGCGCTGATCGGCGCCACGCTCAACACCTCGGGCAGCCTGGTGATGCGCTCCGAGCGGGTGGGGGCGCAGACCATGCTGTCACAGATCGTGCAGATGGTGGCGCAGGCGCAGCGGTCGAAGGCGCCCATGCAGCGCATGGCCGACCAAGTGGCCGGCTGGTTCGTGCTGGGCGTGGTGGCCGTGGCGGTGGCCACGCTGCTGGGCTGGGGCTGGTTCGGCGGCGAGCAGGGCTGGCTGTGGGGGCTCATCAACGCCGTGGCGGTGCTGATCATCGCGTGCCCTTGTGCGCTGGGCCTGGCCACGCCGATGTCGGTGATGGTGGCTACCGGCAAGGCCGCCACGCTGGGGGTGCTGTTCCGCGATGCGTCGGCCATCGAGAACCTGCGCCGCGTCGACACTGTGATCGTCGACAAGACCGGCACGCTCACCGAAGGCAGGCCGGCGTTCGAGAAGCTCGTGGCCGCGCCGGGTGGCGACGAAACCGAAGTGCTGCAACTGGCCGCAAGCCTCGACCAGGGCAGCGAGCACCCGTTGGCTGCGGCCATCGTGCAGGCGGCTCGCGAGCGGGGCCTTGCGCTGCAGGCGCCGCAGCAGTTCGAGTCGTCCAGCGGCATCGGTGTGCGCGGCGTGGTGCAGGGCCGAAGGCTTGCCCTGGGCAGTACCGCGCTGATGGCGCAGGAAGGCGTGGACGTGGGCGCGCTGGACGAGGCGGCCGAGGCGTTGCGCGGCCGTGGCAGCAGCGTGGTCTACCTGGCGGCCGATGGCCGCCTGCTGGGCCTGCTTGCAGTGGCCGACCCGGTGAAGGCCACCACACCCGAAGCCCTCGCGCGGCTGCACGATGCGGGCATCCGCGTGGTGATGGCCACCGGCGACGGCCTTACCACCGCGCGCTCGGTGGCGCAGCGCCTGGGCATCGACGAAGTGCACGGCGAAGTGAAGCCTGCCGACAAGCTGAACCTCGTGGAGCGCCTGCAGCGCGAAGGCCGCGTCGTGGCCATGGCCGGCGACGGCATCAACGATGCGCCGGCACTGGCGCGCGCCGACGTGGGCGTGGCCATGGGCACGGGGACCGACGTGGCCATGAACAGCGCCCAGGTCACGCTGGTGAAGGGCGATCTGCGGGGCATCTCACGGGCGCGAGCCATCTCCGAGGCCACGGTGCGCAACATGCGCATGAACCTGGGCTTCGCCTTCGCCTACAACGCGCTGGGCGTGCCCATCGCGGCGGGTGTGCTGTACCCGCTGACCGGCTGGCTGCTGTCGCCCATGATTGCCGCGCTGGCGATGAGCCTTTCGTCGCTGAGCGTGGTGGGCAACGCGCTGTTGCTGCGGCGGGCCGCCGTGTCGTGAGAGACACCCATGAAGCTGAACGAAGGCGCGTACCCGGGCCACGCCGAGGCGACGGCGATGGTGGCTGCAACGCCGCAGGCGTTGTTCGGCTACCTCGACGATCCGCGGCGGCTCGGCAGCCACATGGAACAGCGCTCGTGGGCGATGGCAGGCGCGCGCATGTCGTTCGAGCTCGACGCGGCGCAGGGGCGCAGCGTGGGCGCAAGGATCCGCCTGCACGGCAGGGTGCTGGGCTACCCGCTCGAGCTGGACGAGGTGGCGGCGCAGCATGAGCCCGCGCGCACCAAGACCTGGGAAACGGTGGGAGCGCCAAGACTGCTCGTGATCGGCTCTTATCGCATGGGCTTCGAGATCGCTGCGCAGGGGCAGGGCAGCCGCTTGCGCGTGCTCATCGACTTTGCGCCCGGCACGCTGAAACCAGCCTTCCTGAACCGATGGCTTGGCCAGGCCTATGGACGCTGGTGTGTGGAGCGCATGGCGAAGGATGCGCAGGCGCGTTTCGCAGACATGCCCTGACAGCGCCGCCGGCCCGTCGGCTTGATGCGGCTCAAGCCGCACGCGGGCACGCGCGCCGATGATGTGGCGGATGGAGACGTCCGACGCAGCTGCCCGCCTCGCCGTCGCGCTGGCGATCGGCCTCATCGTCGGGCTCGAACGGGGTTGGCGCGACCGCGAGCTGCCTGAGGGCGGGCGCGCGGCCGGGCTGCGTACCTTTGCGTTGCTGGGCCTGCTGGGCGGCGCGCTCGCGTTGCTGCAGCCGGTGCTGGGCAGTGGGCCGCTGGTGGCAGGCATCGTGAGCGTGGCGGCCGTGTTCGGCGTGGCCTATGCGATCACGGTGCGGCAGTCGGGCGATCGCAGTCTCACGTCGGCGGTGGCCGCGCTCGTCACGCTCGTGCTTGGTGCGCTGGCGGCACTGGGGCATGCCGCCGTGGCCGTGGGCTGTGCCGTGCTGGTGGCGGTGCTGCTCGACCTCAAGCCGGTGCTGCACCGCTGGCTGCGGCTGGTGGCCGCCGACGAGCTGCGCGCGGCGCTGCAACTGCTGGTGCTGTCGGCGGTGATCTGGCCGCTGCTGCCGAATGCCGACATGGGCCTGTACGGCGCGCTGAACCCCTACCAGCTCTGGCTGGGGGTGGTGCTGGTGGCCGGGCTTTCGCTGGCGGGGCACTTTGCAATGCGGCTCGCCGGCCAGCGCCACGGGGTGGTGCTGACCGGGCTGCTGGGAGGGCTGGCTTCGTCCACCGCGGTGACGGTGGCGCTGGCCCGGCGTGCTCGGCGGCCGCAGCCCCAGCACGCCGGCACCCTGGCGGCCGGCGTGCTGTGCGCCTGCGGCGTGATGTTCGTGCGCATCGACATCGTGCTCGCGGCCCTGCAACCTGCGCTGCTGGAGCGTGCCGCCTGGCCGCTGGGCGTGATGGCGCTGGTGCTGTTTGCCGGCGGCACCTGGCTGTGGCGCGCCGGCGCCAGGGAGGAGGCGCCTACCGAAGACTCGAGCCTCGCGGCGCGCTACGACCTGATGACGGCGCTGGGCTTCGCCGCCTTCATGGCCGCCGTGGCGGTGCTGGCGCAGGCGCTGCGTGCCGCGTGGGGCGATGCCGGGCTGTATGCCTTGTCGGTGCTTTCAGGGCTGGCCGATGTGGATGCCATGGTGGTGTCCATCGCGCGCCTGCACGCCGGCTCTGCGGTCAGCGTCGACGTGGCCTTGACCGCGCTGCTGGTGCTGGTGGCGAGCAACCAGCTGGCCAAGGCCGTGGTGGCCTGGGTGGTGGGTGGGCGGGCGCTGGGTTGGCGCGTGGCCGTGGGGTTCGCGGTGGCCTTGTCGGGCGGTGCCGCGACCCTGGCGGTGGCGCGCTGAAGTGAACCCCAATTCATTCACCGCGCAGGCGCAGAGAACGCGGAGGGCCGCAGAGAATATCTGCATTTCTCCGCGAATCTCCGCGACCTCTGCGTCTGCGCGATGAAGGTTGTCGAATCCCGTTTCATCCGTCGCGGGTGCTGCCACTGCGCCATGGAAAACTGAAACGTGACGGTCTTCTGACGGGTTTGGGTTGTTTCCCTGACGCTTTCGGCCGGGCGTCCCGCGCTTGATCTGCGTCAGACACAGCGGAGAGACCGCCTCTTAGCCTCGGGTCATGCTCAATCACCGCAATCTCTGGTCGCTCGAAGGGCTCACGCGGGCCCGCCTGCTCGCCATCGTCGACAGCGCGCAGGCCCTCAAGCGTGCGGCGCAGTCGGCCGGTGTGCCGCAGCTGTTGCGAGGCAAGAACGTGGCGGTGTTGAGCGACGACCACACCAGCTCCGCGGCCGTCGACTTCCATCGCGCCGCGGCCGAGCTGGGGGCGCAGGTGGCGCACATTCGCGCCACCGACCCTGGCCAGTCCGATCGCCGGGATCCGCGCGACACCGCGGGGCTGCTGGGTCAGCTGTATGACGCCATCGAATGCGAGGGCTTGAGCGACGAACAGGTGCAGCAGCTGGACCTGCACGCAGGCGTGCCGGTCTACAACGGTATCGGTCGGCTCGACCATTCGACGCGGGCGATCGCCGACGTGATGACGCTGCAGGAATTCACCGGCCAGCCGCTCGACCAGATGTGCCTGTACTTCGCCGGTGACCTACGCAGCCCGGCCGGCCGCGCGCTGGCCGCCATTGCCGGGCTGACGGGACTGGAGCTCCGTGGAGACCTGTCCGGTCTTGAGGCCGCGAAGAAGAGCCCGGAGCCGGCGGGGCAGGCGGCAGTGGTGGAAGCGACCCGCGCGCTGGCGGTGTGCGAGCCGGCCGAGGGGGGGCGCCTGCCGTTGCACCTGGTGGCCGCCGGCACGGCTGCCCAGCAGGCCTTGCTCCAGGCGCAGGCGAGCAACCAGCGCCACGTGCTGCAGGCGCTCCTGGCCGGCACGATCGCCTGAAGGGGCGTGCTGCAGCCGCTGCCCGCGGCTACGGCTGCAGATTCTGAAAGGGTCAGCGAGTCTCGGCGCCAAGCCCGATGGGGCACGGCAAGGTGTTGACGATGCGCCGGAAGAGCGCGCTGTACTGCGCTTCGGGCGTGTGGCCCGTCAGCGGGTCGCGGTTGCCGGCAAAGGCTTCGTCCAGCTCGGCCCAGTCCTGCGCCGTCAGCACCTGCTCGGCCAGCGGCAACACCTGCTGCTCCTCGAGCCGCATGTGTGCGAGGTAGAAGTCCACGTAGCGCTGCGCCGCCTGTTCGAACGCGGCGCGACGCGGCTCGCCCAGCATTTCGAAGGCCAGCAGTGCGTGTTCCAGGTCGCGAATGCGCAGTTCGCCGCGCGCATGGTCTTCGTCGAGCCGGTCGAGCAGGTCGCGCGACAGCGGCGTGCGGGCGCGCAGCTTGGGGAACAGCAGCTCCGACTCCTTGCGGTGATGCCGCTGCTCGGGAAACTCGTCCACGTAGAACAGCATGGCGCGCAGGGCCGTGAAGTCGGGCATCGTGCCTTGCTCGCGATGGCGGGCCATCAGCAGCAAGATGGAACGCAGCACGGCAGCCAGCGCTGCATGTTCATCACGGATGATCGTGAGCGTGAGGTGTGGCATCTGTCGTCTCCTGCAGCAGCCGTGCTGCGCAGCTTGACACGCAAGGCACCGCGGGCCTTGTCGAAGATCAACTGGCGGATACGTGCTGCCGCGCCGATGCTGCGTGCCCCGGGCCGGTTGCTCCTCAACGTGCGGCCGCTGCGTGCCCGAGGTTGCGCTGCAGCCGCCACAGCAGCATGAAGGAGACCAGCGAGCTCGCGACGACGACGAAGCCGACCACGTCGAAGTGCTGCAGCTTGCCGTCGGGCGCCATGGTCACGATGTGCCCGGCCACCACCGAGGCGAGGCCGCCCGCCAGCTGCTGGATCGAGGCGTTGATCGCGCTGAAGGCGCCGCGCTGTGCCTGCGACGGCACCGACGACATCAGCGCCTGCGACGGAATCATGCGCGAGAAGATGCCGACGAACAGCACCGCGTTGATGAGGATCAGCACCGGCAGCGAGACCGGCCCGAGGTGCGTGTAGATCAGCACCATCACGATCGACAGGGTGGTGCCCAGCGCGAACACGCGGAACTTGCCGAACCTGTCGGCGGCCCTGCCGATCGCCGGCCCGGCGAACACCGTGCACAGGCCGGTGACCACGTAGACCGTGGGCAGGTCGTGCAGCGAGATGCCGAGGTTGTTGACCGTGTAGGCGCTGCTGAACGGCATGAGCATGAAGCCGCCGGTCGTCGGCAGCGCGGTCGTCGCGAACGCGAGCAGGTGGCGCGGCACCGTGAGCGTGTGCAGCAGGTGCATCCAGGGGCTGTGTTCCTGCGGTGCCTTCAGGTGCTCGGCCACCGGCTGCATGCGCCAGTTCACGACCAGGCCGCCGAGCACGCCGATCGCGGCCAGCGCGAGGAAGGGCACGTGCCAGTTCCAGCGGTTCGACAGGTAGAGCCCCAGCGGAATGCCCAGCACCTGGCTCGCGGCGAACGCGGTCTGGATCGTGCCCATCACGCGGCCGCGCATCTGCGGCGGGAACAGGTCGGTCGAGATCGCGATCACGATGGAGCCGATGACGCCACCGAACAGGCCGGTCACGACGCGTGCGACGAGCAGCGTCTCGAAGCTCTGCGCGAGCCCGCACCACAACGTGCCCAGCACGAACCCGCCGTAGAAGAACAGCAGCAGCTTCTTGCGGTCGAAGCGGTCGGCGAAGCCGGCGGTCAGCAGGCCTGAGGCTGCGGCGCTGAACGCGTAGGCGGAGACGACCAGCCCGAATTCGCTGGGGCCGATCGCGAGCGCCGGCATGATCAGCGCGCCCATCGGCGCCATCAGCATGAAGTCCAGGATCACCGCGAACTGCAGGAACGCGAGCATCGCGATGACCGTCTTCTGGTACGAGGAAAACGGCGTGAGGGCAGGGGCCGTGGTGGCGGGGGTCTGGCTCATGTTTTCCCAGGTGTGGAGCGGGCGAGCGTGATGGCGCGTTCCGGGCAGGCGGTGACGCACAGGCCGCATGAGCGGCAGGCCGCGGCGTTCGGTGTGTAGGCAACCTGCATGCCGTGCACGCGCAACTTGAACTTCTGCAGCATGCCGAGCTGCTGGTAGTCGGCGTCGTCTATGCGCCGGATCTCGAAGACGTCTTCGGGGCAGGCGCGCACGCAATCGCCCTTGCCTTCACAACGGCGCAGGTCGACGACCGGCACGATCACGCCGGGCGGCTGCTTGCAGGCGGCCGTTGCGGTGGAGGCCTTGCTCATGCATCGCACCCACCGTGCCGGCCCCACCGCCTGCCATGGCGCAAGCGCTCGCGCTCCTCGGGCGTCATGGCGCTCCACGGGCCTCCGTGGTGCCACCCGTGGCGATGCCAATGCCACCCGCCATGGCCGCGAAAGCCGCCGAAGAGGATGCGGCTCAGCACCAGCAGCCCCAGCGCCCGCAGGTAGTCGATCGGGCGGGCGCCGACGAAGAGGTCCGGGATGGTGGCGTTCCACAGCAGCATGACCAGCCCACCCAGGACGGCTATGGCGACGAAGCCGAACACGGCCCGGCCCAGGAATCTTGCTTTCGACAGCATGTCTGTCTTCTCCTTCGAAAGATTTCAGAAATCGAATTCGTCGTAGATCGGCTGCAGGCGCGCTCGCAGCTGCAGCACCGCATAGCGCTTGCGCGCGAGCAGCGTGTTGACGGGAGCTCCCGTCTTCTCGGCCAGCTCCTTGAAGCTCAGTCCCTCGATCTCGTGCGCGACGAAGACCTCGCGCTGGTTCGCAGGCAGTTCGTCGAGTGCCTGCTGCAGCGCATCGAGCAGGCGGCGGCGCGCGTACTGCGCCTGCGGGCCGGCATCGGGCGAGGGCAGCGCGAGGTCCAGCCGATACGGGCTGTCTTCATCGTCGACGTCGAATGAGAACGCGTCGTCGTCACTGCCGGCGAGCTCGCCGAGCGGTTGTTCCTTCTTCTTGCGGAAGCGGTCGATGATGCGATTGCGGGCGACGCGGAAGAGCCACGCGCCGGCCTGCTCGATGGTCTCGGGCAGGCGGTAGGCCTCGACGAACTCGTACAGGACGTCCTGCAGGATGTCTTCTGCATCGGTCCGGTCGCGCACGTTGCGCCGAATGAAATTGACCAAGCGCGACTGCTCGCGCCGAACCGTCGCGGTGATCGCACTGTCTCGGTCGTCGCCTCGGTCGATCATCCGTGCGGCAGCGGGTTTCGGTGGGTCCATGCTCCTGAAGACGTTTCAGG
>CAMLLU010000101.1 GCA_946480925.1 uncultured Rivibacter sp. | reverse complement strand
CCCCCGTCAGTCCGCACGCATCGGCTGTCGGAGCGCGCCCGGTAGTCCACCAGCCAACCCCGAAAGACGCACGGCGGCGAAATCAGAGTGGCGAGTTCGCCGAGCGGCGCCTGCCAACTGACGGCTTGGCAGGCTTCTTCGGCAAGGTGAGCGTGAAGTCCAGCGCCTGCTGAAGCCAGGCCGCAAGTGTTTGCGGGTCTTCAGCGTCAGCCGCTGGGAGCACGACATACCCGGTCATGCTTCGGCCCTGCATCGGCGCGAACTGCCGCGCACGCCCCGACGTCACAGCCTCGGCCGCGCCTTCCTTGCCGAGGCGCACCACGACGGAGTCCTGAAACAGGCCGCAGACCATGTTGCCGTTCGCGAAAGCGGCGGGGTAGCCAAACATGGGCTTTCGGGTCAGGTCTGGATGAGCCGGCAGTGTGGCGGCGAAGCGCTCGACCAGATCGGGCGGAGATTTCTTCCACGCGGTGGCAGCCATTGCGTCTCCTCGGCAGAGAGGGCTTCGATCACGAGGCTTGTCTTCGTCGGTCGGCCTCGGAGCGGATCTGCACTCGCCCTGCTATCCCCATTGCCTGTGGACAACCTTGTTGACGACGGTTGAACAGCAGGCGCCGGCGCCCGCCCGCATTGGGTATGCCTTCCATTGCTGCCAAATGTGGCAGTGCAGTGGCCGTGCGGCAGGTCCATCACGCACGGAGGGTGAGGGTAAGCAGGAACCGAGTTCGAATCCGCCGGTCTGTGTAACGTACTGTGTACACATCGTCTGCGACGTACACAAGGCCATCGAATCGGGTCCATACAGTCGGGCTGCCGCCAACAATGTGGGCCTTCCTTCACTGTCTGGATATCTCCAGGCTGCCTGCCACGCGACACCGCGCAGGCATTGGTCGATGGCGCCCACCAGCTGTGCCCTTACTCCAAGGCTACGCGGGGCAACATTGCAGTGGAGCTTTCGCAGCAATGAGCGACATGGCCGCGGCCAGCCGGCCAACCACTCCCGCAAGGCGGCGGCGGCTGCTGCCGCAGACGCTGTTCGCCCCCGTCACGCTGATCTTCGTCGTCGGCCTGGCGGTCGCGCAGCTGCTCACCTATGCCGCCATCCGGCCCGAGCAGGGCGAGGCGCTGCGCGAGTTGATGCTGTCCAGCGTGGAACGCAACATCGCGAGCTCGGTAGCCATCCTCGACCGCCTGCCGGCCGCTGAGCGCGAGGCCTGGTTCGAGCGCCTGGAGCGGCGCAACTATCGCTTCTCGCTCGACGCGGCGCGCCGCTGACTGCGCTTCTTCCTCGCCTCCATGCTGTGCGGCCAAGGGCGAATGGTGCGCTCGCGCGATGGCCGAGGCCCGAGGGATGGATCTCCCGCCCCTCCGCTCGGGTTCGTGCCGGACCGGGAAGCCATGACGACACCGCGCGAGGAATTCATCGCGAAGTACGCCGCCGCGCCGAATGGAGAAGCACCTTGGTGTCCTTCGCTTGACCGATCACCGCGCCGGGCTTCGCCGCACCTCCCATCGCTTCGCGCGATGTCGAAGCGGTTGCGCGAAGGAGCGCGACGATCTTCCGGAAACACGGCGCCTGGCGATCCCATGCGCCGGGCAAGCCCTGAACCGCTCCCCCGAGTCTGACAACCATGGGCCAATTCCCAGGCATCCGCATCGGCCGTCACACTTCCCCCAACTTCCCTGACGACGTGGCCGAAGCGCTCGGCAAGATAGGCGAAGGGCCGAGTGGCCGACGCCTGCTGGAGGCGATCGAAGGGTTGTCGGTTCGCGAGAAGACCGTGACCATCGTTGAGGCCGCACCCAATGAACCGCCATCGACGCTGCCGAGGCTCACGCCCTCGCAACGCATCGCCTTGGGCAGCCACCCCACGCTGGACGATTTCCGTGAAGCCATCAGCCAGCATGCGACCGGAAGCAACGCATCGGACCAGCGCGGCATCGCTGCCGAAGTCGCGTGGCGCAAGTCGATGGCCGAGACCAATCTCGACGGGGAGGGCGTGCCAGTGCCCGGCACCGATCCTTCCCATGCTTTCATCAGCTTGGCCCACGAGCTGGTGCATGCCAAGCATCAACTGGCCGGCACCATGCTGCATGGAGGCAAGATCAGATCGCGTGCTTCGACCGCCGAGACGCCTTCAGGGCAAGAGGAGTTGCGTGCCACGGGCCTCGGCCCGTACGCGAACACTGCCGAGCCCAGCGAGAACGCCATCCGCGCCGAGCATGGCTTGCCGCTGCGTCAGGCCTATCACCGATCCGGCAACTGGTAAGCACGCCAGGGGTCCGTCCCTGCCCAAATCGTGGACGCCACGATCCTCGCCGCGCCGAAGTCGACCAAGAACGCCGAGCGGCAGCGCGATCCCGAGATGAAGCAGGCCAGGAGCTCAGCGGCCATCGAAGGCGCCGTAAGGCGAGCCATGAGGATCTGACCTGCGTAGGTGATCACCCCGCATCCGGCAGGCTCACGCTGCCTTTTTGCACCAGCGGCAGCCGCACGGTGAATTCGCTGCCCTTGCCTACGCCTTCGCTGCGCACGGCCACCGTGCCGTTGTGCAGGGCCACCAGGTCCTTCACGAGCGCGAGGCCCAGCCCGAGCCCGCCGTCGCGCCCCGCTGGTGCGTTGTCTCCCTGGGTGAACAGCTGAAAGATGCGCGGCTGCAGGCCGGGTGCGATGCCGCTGCCCGTGTCTTCGACGCGCACCATCGCGTGGCCGCTGTCGGCGGTGGCCTTGAGCCAGACCATGCCACCCGGCGGGGTGAACTTGATCGCGTTGTTCAGCAGGTTCACGACGATCTGCTGAAACCGGTCGCGGTCGATGTCGATGCCGATGGGAAGGTCCGGCAATATGGGGCGCAGCTCCACGCCTTTGGTTCGAGCCTTCGCTTCCACGCTCGACAGCGCGGTCAGCAGTTCCTGCTGCAGGCTGGCGTGTTGCACCTCCAGCCGCATCTTGCCGGCCTTCAGCTGGGCCATGTCCATCATGTCGTCGACCAGGCGCTGCAGCGCGGCCACCTGGCGTTCGATGATCTTGGCGGTGCCTTGCAGGCGCTCGTCTTCAGGGCCCAGCCGCTGCAGCACCGTGGCGGCGGTGCGCAGCGGTGCCAGCGGGTTGCGCAGCTCGTGCGCCAGCGTGGCGAGCTCCAGTTCGCGGCGATGGCGCCCTTCGATCTCGGACCTCAACCGGTTCTTCAGCGTCTCGACCTGCGTGCGCAGGTCCGTGCGGTCGCGGACCAGCTTGCCGAAGCCGAGCAGGCGGCCATCGGGCTCGCGCACGGCGATGGTGGCGCCGCTGCCCCAGAAGCGCGAGCCGTCCTTGCGTGCATGCCAGCGATCGTCCTGCGCTCTGCCGACTTCACGCGCTGTCGTCAGCTCATGGACCGGCATACCCGATCGGCGGTCTTCAACGGTAAAGATGAGGCCGATCTGCTGGCCGATCGCTTCGTCGCGCGTGTAACCGAACAGGTGCTCCGCCCCGCTCAGCCAGGCCACGATGGTGCCGTGCGGATCGATCAGGATCACGGCGTAGTCCTGCGAGCGGTTGAGCAGCAGCTCCAGCCAGTTTCCGATCCAGTCCGTACCGTCGGGAGGTAGGTGTGTGGAGGCCATCAACATGATGTTGGGCACGCCCCATGCCTGCTGTCGATCGAGACGTTGTGGTCTCGACGTGCCGATGCCCCACCCTGACCGTCCACCACCGAAGGCGCGCCCCACCGGCCCCCATGCCGACAAAGGGTTGCGGCCAGCTCCGCTGCGGGTGCTGCTCGTCGACGACGAGCAGGACAACGTGGCCAGCCTGGCCATGCTGCTCGACACGCTCGATTGCGACTGCCTCGTAGCGACAGCGGGCAACGGCCTCAGTGCGCTGCGCGTGGCGCACAACTTCCGCCCGCACGTGGTCATCATGGACCTTCAGATGCCGGTCTTGACCGGCCAGGAGGCCGCGCGGCTGATGCGCGAGCAGGAATGGGGCCGCTCGATCGTGCTGATCGCCGTCAGCGGCCAGGCACCCGAGTTCGTGCAACCGCAGCCTCTGGAGGCAGGTTTCGACGAGCACATGCTCAAGCCGCTCGACGTGTCGTGGATCGAACAGCGGGTGCACGAATGGCAGCAGCGCACGGAGGCTGCCCGCCGGGCCGAACGCCCAGCCTCCCGACCGGGCTCAGGAACAGACCCTGGAGCGCCGGATGAGCCGGAGGACGCGCCCACCCGACCGGATCTCCATTGATCGCCTGTGAAGGCGTCGCGCCGGCTGCCCCCTTTCCATTCCCCTTCCCGCATGGAGGTTCCGCACATGGCCATCAACGTGAGCGACCAGATCCTGCAGCGCCTGAAGGCGTGGGGTGTGCGCCGCATCTACGGGTACCCCGGCGACGGCATCAACGGACTCATGGGCGCCTTCGATCGCGCGGGCCCTTCGTTGCAGTTCGTGCAGGCCCGGCATGAGGAGCTGGCCGCCTTCATGGCCACGGCGCATGCCAAGTTCACCGGCGAGACCGGCGTGTGCATGGCCACCTCGGGGCCCGGTGCCATTCACCTGCTCAACGGCCTTTACGACGCGAAGGCCGACCACGTGCCGGTGGTGGCCATCGTGGGGCAGACCGCCCGTGCCGCCATCGGGGGCGACTATCAGCAGGAAGTCGACCTGCAGAGCCTGTTCAAGGACGTGGCCCACGACTACGTGCACACGGCCATGGTGCCGGCCCAGGTGCGCCACCTCGTGGACCGCGCCATGCGCATTGCGCGAGACCGCCGCACCGTCACCTGCCTGATCGTGCCGCACGATTTGCAGGAGCTCGACGCCGTGGAAACACCGCCCCAGGAGCACGGCACGGTGCATTCCGGCATCGGCCGCACGGTGCCCTATGTGATGCCGGCAGAAACCGAGTTGCGGGCAGCAGCCCGGGTGTTGAATGCCGGTGAGCGCGTGGCGATCCTTGCCGGGGCCGGCGCGCTGCACGCGACCGACACCTTGATCCAGGTGGCCGAAACGCTGGGCGCGGGCATCGCCAAGGCCCTGCTGGGCAAGATGGCCGTGCCCGACGACCTGCCTTTCGTCACCGGCGCCATCGGCCTGCTCGGCACGCGGCCGAGCTGGAAGCTCATGAGCGAGTGCGACACGCTGCTCATGGTGGGCTCGAGCTTCCCGTATTCGGAATTCCTGCCCGCCGAAGGCCGGGCGCGAGGCGTGCAGATCGACATCGACGGACGCAAGCTCTCGCTGCGCTACCCCATGGAGGTGAACCTCATCGGCGACAGCCGGCTCACGCTGGAGGCGTTGCTGCCGCACCTCATGCCGAAGCGAGACTGGCGGTGGCGGCAGCAGGTCGAATCGAACGTGCGCGAGTGGTGGCGGGTGCTGGAAGCGCGCGCGTTGAACGAGGCAGACCCGCTCAACCCGCAGCGCGTGTTCTGGGAGCTCTCGCCTCGCCTGCCGGACGACTGCATCCTCGCCTGCGACTCCGGCACGGTGGCCGCCTGGTACGCGCGAGACCTGAAGGCGCGGCGCGGCATGATGGGCTCGCTCTCGGGTGGCCTGGCCACCATGGGCACGGCCGTGCCGTATGCCCTGGCCGCAAAGCTGGCCCACCCGCACCGGCCCGTGATCGCCCTCGTGGGCGACGGCGCAATGCAGATGATCGGCATCAACGGCCTCATCGGCATTGCGCACCACTGGAAGCGCTGGGCCGACCCGCGGCTCGTGGTGATGGTGCTCAACAACGGCGACCTCAACCTCGTGAGCTGGGAACAGCGCGTCTCGGCCGGCAACCCGCGGTTCGAAGACTCGCAGGCGCTGCCGCCCTTCCCCTATGCCGAATACGCACGGATGCTCGGGCTCGAAGGCATGCGCGTCGACCGGCCCGAACACGTGGCCACCGCCTGGGACCAGGCATTGCAGGCCGACCGGCCCGTGCTGCTGGAGATGGTGACCGACCCGAACGTGCCGCCACTGCCGCCGCACATCGACGCCAAGCAACTGCGGCACTACCTGAAGGCCATGCTCGGCGGCGACCCGCAGGCACGCGAAATCATCGTGGCCAGCCTGCGCGAAGCCTGGGACGGGTTGACCAACGGCAAGGGCTGAGTCACGCAGTGGCGAGGGCGCTGCTGGCGGCGTGGCTTGCGCTGTAGGCCGCGTTTGCCGCGGCACGTGCATGAAGATACGTCGCTTGCCGCCTATGCCACCGACGCTGCCTCGCGCCCGTTGAGCACCCCATCGGCAATGCGTTGCGCCGTGGTGACTGAATCCGTGAGCCCCAAGTGCCCATGCCCTACGGCGAGCCACAGCCCTGGGTGTTTGGCCGCAGGGCCGATGACGGGCACCGAGTCGGGCATGCAGGGGCGGTGCCCCATCCAGCGCGAGGTTGACGCACCTTCGAGCCCGGCGAAAGTCTCGCGCACGTAGCGTTCGAGCGTGGCAGCGCGCCGCATGTCCGGCGGCAGCGAGAGCCCTGCAATCTCGACGGTGCCGCCGGCTCGCAACCCATGCTCCATGGGCGTGACGAACACCTTGCGGTCGGCCAGCACCACGGTGCGCGACACGAGGCCTTGCATGCCTTCGAACTGCACGTGGTAGCCACGCTGGCTTTCGAGCGGCAGGTGCAGCCCCAGCGGGCCGAGCAGGCTGCCCGACCACACGCCCGCGGCCACCACCACGTGGTCGAACTCCGGCAGCGGCGGCTCTGCGGTATCGGCCACTTCGATGCGCCAGCGCTGGCCACCCAGCGGCACCACGGCACGCACGGCCTGGCGGCACAGCACGCCGCCACGCGCGGTGAACGCCTGAACCACCGCCTGCACGTAGCGCAACGGGTTGCGAATGGTCGCGTGATCGGCCAGGTACATGCCTACCGTGTAGCGCGCACCCACGTTCGGCTCCAGGGCCACGATGCCGTCGCGCGCCAGCCGCTCGGCCCGGAAGCCATGCTGCTCTCGCAGCCGCCAGCCACCCGCGTCTTTGGCCAGCGCTTCCTCATTGGGGTACAGATGCAAGTGCCCGCGCTGCATGAAGAGATCGGGCACGCCCACTTCGGCCGCCAGCGCCTCGTGGCGACTCAATGCACCCGCATGCAACGCAGCCAGTTGCGCGGCCGATCGATGGGCGGTGTCAGCTGAAGCAGCAAGCAGGAAGCGGCTCAACCAGGGCAGAGCCTTCGGCAGGTAGCCCAGCCGCAGCGACAACGGGCTGTCACGGTCGAACAGCATGCCGGGCAACGATGCCAACAGCCCCGGCATGGCCAGCGGCGCGACCGATGAAACGCTGATGGCGCCCGAGTTGCCGTAGCTGCAGCCGCGGCCCGGCTCGTCACGATCGATGAGCGTGACCTCCGCGCCCCGCTTGCGCAGCTCGAATGCGATGCAACTGCCCACGATGCCCGCGCCGATGACGGCGATGCGCGGGCTGGTACGTTGAGAAAGCTGCGAACCCTGACCGGCGATGAATTGGCTCGATGTAGGCTTGAACATCACTGGGCAAGGATCGAGCGGCAGATGGCAAGTTTCATGAAGGGCGAACACACCGATTCAGTGCTCGAGTTTCTTGCCGCGAACGCGGGCGAACTCGGCTGGGCAGACCTGGAAGCAATGCTGGCAATGTGCCAGATCGCCACGTGCCACGAGCGAGGCGAACGCTACGTGCGACAGGTGGGGCACTACGTGGCGCAAGGAGGCGTCTTGCGGGTGAGTCACGACTCAGGGACCACAAGCGTCATTGACGATCTTGAGAAGCTGAGGGCGCTGATCTTGCGACGTGATGGGGCGCTGGACATTGCGGCCGATCCTTCATTGCGGCCGGCAAGGGAGTAGGCCACCTGTTCATGACGGGTGAGCTGATGCCCGGTGGCGCGGCATTCGTCCGCTTTGACTGAGCGACCTGGGCCGCACGGTTTACACGTGCCTACAATCGCCGCCGCCCTCAAGAGCAACAAGCCAGGGGCACGCCACAAAGTCTCAGGGAATCAGCATGGCCAAAGCATTCGTCACCCTCGGTGACCGTACCACCCATGGCGGTACGGTCATCACGGCGGACTACACGTTCGACATCCACGGCAAGTACGTCGCTCGCGTTGGCGACCTCACCGTGTGCCCTCGCTGCAAGGGCACCTTCGCAATCACCGCAGGTGCTGACGACATGGTCAGCATGGGCCCGGGCATCGCGCGCCACGGCGACAAGACGGCTTGTGGCGCCCAGTTGCTGGCTGCTCAAGCGATAGCCACGTGGAGCTCTGCATCGAGCTCAGGCGCCGCTGGCACCGAAGCCGCCACCAACGACGCTGCACGCGCGCCCGCGCAGGTCACCGCAGAAACCACCACGCTCTGCCTCGACTGCCTGGCCAAGGCGGCTGCCACCGGCCAGACCCTCGTCGTTCGAGGCTGAGCATGTTCGACGTCCTTTCCCGGTTTCTCGGCCTGACCGAGAAACGCAGTGAGCTGCGCCTGTATGCGCTGCTCGATGGCCTGCAATACGAGCAGCACACCGGCCAGCGGCTGCAGCGCCTGGCCGGCGTCAACCGCGCACTGTTCGACGACACCGACGATGCCCCGCTGGCCCACGCCGGGCCATGGCTGTGCGACGTGTCGCAGCACCCGCAGCACATCGACTCGTTCGCTGCACTCGAATGCGCCCGGCCCGCCGTCTCATGGCTCATCACCGCAATGGACCTCGAAGGCCTTGCGCAATACCTGCGACTGAGGCTCGACGCCGAGCTGCCCAACGGCCGGCGGGCACTGGTGCGCTTCTACGACCCGCGCGTGCTCGGCCACCTCTTCACCGTGATGGATGCGCAGCAGCGCGCGCAGTTCTTCCACCTCATCGACGAATGGCACTTCCTGCACAACAGCCAGCGCGTCTGGATGGGGCGAGCCGATGCTTAAGCTGAGCGAGCAGCAACTGCACCAACTCGACGCGCTGGAGAAGCAGCAGTACGTCGACGAGGTGCACAAGACCCTCGTCGCCGAGCACCCGCCACTGGCCACCGATGCCGAGCTGCAGCCGCGCCTGCAGATGGCCTACCGCGAGGCGGTTGCGCTGGGCTTCACGGAAGGCGCTGCGATCACGCAGTTCCTGCACTACGAAGCCTTCGCGCCCGGCTTCCATCGCGAGCCGTCCGTGCGCGCGTGGCTCACGAAGCCCGGGGCTTCGACCGAACAACGCTTCTCTGACCTCGTGCAGGTCATGAGGGCCAGAACCCGGGAGGTTTGAAGATGGCGGCGCTTGCACCACCCTTGCTCGAAGCCGCGGCCGTGGCGCTGGCCCGGGCACTCGGCTGGACCCTCGTGGCGGGCGCCGGCACGGCCGCCGTCAATGAAGCGGCCAAGAAGAAGGACGAGGCCGCGGAGAAGTCGAAAGACCTGCCGATCGCGCAGGCCGGCACGCAGGCCCAGGCAAGAACCAATACCTGCACCAAGTGCCCACCGGACTGCGGCGTGCTCGTCGAGCGCAACTGGAGCATGTCGGAAGAGGCGCGGGCCTATCAGGCGCGCATCAGCGGCTTTGCGCCTTACACGGAGTGGAACTTCGAGGGCTCGGACTTTGACGGCTTCCGTTCGCAGATGTGCTTGCTGCTGGAGGCGAAAGCGCGATACGACCAATTCTTTGACGACGAGGGTGACCCCAAGCTCTTCTTCTCTCTTTTTGGAGAACCGAAGATCATCGATCAGGCGAGCCGGCAGGCTGCGATCGTTCAGGCCAACCCTCCGTCACAGCTGCATTGGCACTTCATGCAGCCAGTGAGTTTTGGCTACTTCTCTCGCCGGTTCGGCCGTGCCTTTCTCGCAATGCAGTGCTTTCTGACCCCATGAGCCCATCCAGCATCACCTTCTACGCGAACTTCTGGCCGCAGGGGACGGAGCTTCCAACCATTGAAGAGCAATACGCAGACCTCTGGCGTTTTGCCAAGGTGCTCGAGTCCATCGGCATCCCGCTGAACGAGTGGAACCCACCGGCGGACTCCCCCGCCAACTCTCTGCTCAATCCGTCCTTCAATGACGCGGGCGTCACCCCTGCAGCCTTGGCCATGGCGAAGGCCGACAAGGACAACCAGCAACCGGACTTCAGAAGTCTTGGCGCATGGAACGGTATTGAAGGCCCCGGCGGAATGGCATTCACGTCGCTGCTGAGCACAAGAGGGACTCCTTGCAACGTCAACTTCCTGACGAAGAAAGTTGCGACGCTGGCCCTTTACATGAATGCCTTGACGGTCGTGCAGGCCATGCTCGATATCTGGTCACCTGTGATGGTGCTGGTAGGGCCGCGCGCTTACGAAAACAAGGCTGTTTTCCACGACCGCCCGCCCGTCTCTTGGATGATCTACTTGCCTTTCAAAGTCGAGACGCACAACGCACCTGAAGCCGATGCGTTGCTGCCCATCCTGGGCGCAGACAAGAAGCAGAAAGGCACCCTCGTTGTCTCGACGTTGGAAACCTTCGATGCCAAGAACAAGGAACACGTCAGGCGCGCCAACGACCTTGAGGTCCGGTTGGCCGACCAGGATCTACTGCCGCGCTTCGCTGACTTCATGCGGCTGCGCTGAAGGACAAAGACGAGGGAGGTTTGAGGATGGCAGCACTTGCACCGCCTCTGCTCGAAGCAGCGGCCGTGGCGCTGGCCCGGGCGCTCGGCTGGACCGTCGTGGCCGGCGCCGGCACGGCAGCCGTGAACGAAGCTGCCAAGAAGAAGGACGAAGCCGCGGAGAAGTCGAAGGACTTGCCGATCGCGCAGGCCGGCACGCAGGCCAAGGCAAGAACCGACACCTGCACCAAGTGCCCGCCCGACTGCGGCGTGCTGGTCGAACGCAACTGGAACATGTCGGAAGAGGCCCGGGCCTATCAGGCTCGCATCAGCGGCTTCGTGCCTTACACGGAATGGAACTTCAAGGGGCAGGACTTCGATGGGTTTCGCTCGCAGGCTTGCTTGCTGCTGGAGGCCAAGGCGAGGTATGACCAGTTCTTTCTCAGCAACGGAGATCCGAAGTTCTTCTTCCGAATTGCAGGTGTCTCGAAGATCATGAACCAAGCCAGGAGGCAAACCGCGGTCATCTGGAGCAGCCCGCCAAGCCAGCTGCACTGGCACTTCATGCAACCAGTGAGCTACGGCTACTTCTCAGAGCGCTTTGCTGGCTCCTTCTTCCCCATCGTCAGCTTCCTAACGCCATGAGCAAATTCACCGTCACGTTCGAAGCAAACTTCTGGCCCAGCACGCCAACGATTCCGAGCATTGAAGAGCAATACGCCGACTTGTGGCGGTTTGCCAAGGTGCTTCAGTCCCTTGGCATTCCGGTGAACGAGTGGCATCCACCCGCGGACACTGAGGCCAACTCGCTCCTCAACCCGTCGTTCAACGAGGCCGGTGTCACGCCTGCGGCACTGGCAATGGCCAAGGCCGACAAAGACAACCACTCGGACATTCGCAGTCTCGGCGCATGGAACGGCGTGGAAGGCCCTGGAGGCATGGCATTCACTACGAATCTCAACGAGGGGCCATTTCCATGCAATGTGGACTTCGCTGCACACGAAGTCGCACCGCTGAAGTCCTATGCGAACGTGCTGACCGTCGTGCAGGCCATCCTCGATATGTGGTCACCGGTGATGATCCTTGTCGGCCCCCACGCCTACAAGAAGCACAAAGTTTTCAAAGACCGCCCGCCCGTTTCATGGATGGTCTACCTGCCGCTCAAGATCGAGGCGCACCACGCGCCTGAAGCTGCAGCACTGCTGCCGATTCTGGATACCGACAAGAAGCAGAAAGGAACCCTCGTCGTCTCGACGTTGGAAACCTTCGATGCCGAGAACAAGGAACACGTCAAGCGTGCCAACGATCTTGAGGTCCGGTTGGCCGACCAGGATTTGCTGCCACGCTTCGCTGACTTCATGCGGCTGCGCTGAAGGACAAAGACAAGGGAGGTTTGAGGATGGCAGCACTTGCACCACCTCTGCTCGAAGCAGCGGCCGTGGCGCTGGCCCGGGCGCTCGGCTGGACCGTCGTGGCCGGCGCCGGCACGGCAGCCGTGAACGAAGCTGCCAAGAAGAAGGACGAAGCCGCGGAGAAGTCGAAGGACTTGCCGATCGCGCAGGCCGGCACGCAGGCCAAGGCAAGAACCAATACCTGCACCAAGTGCCCGCCGGACTGCGGCGTGCTCGTCGAGCGCAACTGGAGCATGTCGGAAGAGGCGCGGGCCTATCAGGCGCGCATCAGCGGCTTCGTGCCCTACACGGAATGGAACTTCAAGGGGCAGGACTTCGATGGGTTTCGCTCGCAGGCTTGCTTGCTGCTGGAGGCCAAGGCGAGGTATGACCAGTTCTTCACACCTGAGGGAAGGCCGAAGCCCTTCTTCCGGATCCTCGGTATGCCGAAGATCATGAACCAGGCTCAAAGACAAACGGCCGTCATCTGGAGCAGCCCGCCATCGCAACTGCACTGGCACTTCATGCAGCCCGTGAGCTTCGGGTTCTTTTCCAAACAGTTCGGTAGAGCGCTCCTTCCGATTCAGTGCTTCTTCACACCATGAACAAGTTCGACATCGAAATCTTCGCCAACTTCTGGCCCCGCGTACCAAAGATTCCAAGCATTGAAGAGCAGTACGCCGATTTGTGGCGGTTTGCCAAGGTGCTTCAATCCCTTGGCATTCCATTCAACGAGTGGCATCCGCCCGCCGACACCGAGGCCAACTCGCTCCTAAACCCGTCGTTCAACGACGCCGGGGTCACGCCAGCAGCGCTGGCGATGACCAAAGCCGACAAAGACAACCACTCGGACATCCGTAGTCTTGGCGCATGGAACGGCCTGGATGGTCCAGGAGGAATGGCATTCACGACAAACCTCAGCGAGGGGCCGTTTCCATGCAATGTCGATTTTTCGGCAGATGAGGTCGTGCCGCTGAGGGACTATCTCAATGTGCTGACCGTGGTGCGGGCCATCCACGACATCTGGTCGCCTTCGATAGTGCTCGTGGGGCCCTTTGCCTACAGAGACAAAGCAGTATTCACCGATCGTCCACCGGTTGCCTGGATGGTCTATCTGCCGCTCAAGATCGAGACCGGCAACGCGCCCGAGGCGGCGGCTCTGGTGCCCGTTTTCGATGCCGACAAGAAGCAGAAAGGCACCCTCGTTGTCTCGACGTTGGAAACCTTCGATGCCCAGAACAAGGAACACGTCAAGCGCGCCAACGACCTTGAGGTTCGGTTGGCCGACCAGGATTTGCTGCCACGCTTCGCTGACTTCATGCGGCTGCGCTGAAGGACAAAGACAAGGGAGGTTTGAGGATGGCAGCACTTGCACCACCTCTGCTCGAAGCAGCGGCCGTGGCGCTGGCCCGGGCGCTCGGCTGGACCGTCGTGGCCGGCGCCGGCACGGCAGCCGTGAACGAAGCTGCCAAGAAGAAGGACGAAGCCGCGGAGAAGTCGAAGGACTTGCCGATCGCGCAGGCCGGCACGCAGGCCAAGGCAAGAACCGACACCTGCACCAAGTGCCCGCCCGACTGCGGCGTGCTGGTCGAACGCAACTGGAACATGTCGGAAGAGGCCCGGGCCTATCAGGCTCGCATCAGCGGCTTTGCGCCTTACACCGAGTGGAACTTCAAGGCCATTGACTTTGATGGCTTTCGTTCGCAGGCGTGCCTGCTGCTGGAAGCCAAGGCGCGCTATGACCAGTTCTTCAAGTCCAATGGCGAGCCGAAGTTCTTCTTCACCCTGCTTGGGGCACCAAAGGTCATGGATCAAGCGCGCAAGCAAACGGCCGTCATCTGGAGCAGCCCACCATCGCAGCTGCATTGGCACTTCATGCAGCCCGTCAGCTTCAAGTACTTCGCCGAGTACTTCGCCGAAGAATTCCTCCCGATTCAATGCTTTCTCACGCCATGAGCGAGTACACCCTCACCCTTTCTGCCAACTTCTGGCCCAGGGCAATGTCCCTGCCGAGCATCGAAGAGCAATACACCGATCTATGGCGTTTCGCCAAGGTGCTTCAATCCATCGGCATTCCGTTGCACGAATGGCATCCACCCGCCGACACACCTGCGAGTTCTTTGCTCAACCCTTCATTTGATGAACGGGGGGCCACGCCGGCCGCATTGGCGATGGCCAAGGCAGACAAAGGCAACTACGGCGTCAACCGCAACCTCGGCGCGTGGAACGGCATCGACGAAGAAGGCGGTATGGCCTTCACCACGATGCTCAGCGAAGGGCCGTTTCCTGGCAGGTTGAACTTTTCGGCCAGCAACATCGAGCCGCTTCGGACTTATCGCAATGTGCTGACCGTTGTGCAGGCTGTCCTTGAGATGTGGGCACCGGTGATGGTTCTTGTCGGCCCATACGCCTACAAAGAGAAGAAGGTCTTCAAGGACCGGCCACCCGTCGCATGGATGGTCTACCTGCCGCTCAAGATCGAGACGCACCACGCGCCTGAAGCAGCAGCGCTGCTACCCATTCTGGATACCGACAAGCAGAAAGGCACCCTCGTTGTCTCGACGATGGAAACCTTCGATGCCGAGAACAAGGAACACGTCAAGCGCGCCAACGACATCGAGATTCGGTTGGCCGATCAGGACTTGCTGCCGCGCTTCGCTGACTTCATGCGGCTGCGCTGAAGAATCCTGATGGCTAATCGGACTCGCCGCAGCCGGTGAGCAAAGAGTTCGGTGCCTTGGCACCAGATTCCGACGCTCAATCGCGGGCATGAACGTTGCCGCACCCACTACCCGAGCCTTGCACAAGGAGTTGTTAGATGAAACTAAACGCTCTCATGGTTCGCTACATCGTCAACGATGTTGATGCGGCGGTAGCGTTCTACACTGACCATCTCGAATTCCGCGTGGCTGCCCAGTCGGGCTCCGACTTCGCACTGCTCGCGCGGGAGAACTTGCAACTGGTCCTGAGCCCAACCAAGGGGCCAGGCGGAGGCTCCCAGCCGACTCCCGATGGCCGCAGGCCCGAACCGGGTGGATGGAACCGAATCATCGTGCGGAGCAATGCGCTCGAACGCGACGTCGAGGTTCTCAAGCAGGCTGGCGTGCGTTTTCGCAGTGACTTCGTGGTCGGGCCTGGAGGTCGGCAAGTTCTGCTGGAAGATCCGTCTGGCAACTTGGTGGAACTGTTTGAGCCGGCTGATGCGAAGTAGGTCGCCCCGAGAGGAAGCTTGCATCTCCCTGCAGGCCTAACGACAAGAGGCGTGCTCGGCTCGCCGGGGCCCTGCGACGAACACTTGTCTTGAGGTACCCAACCCTCGCATATCAGCCTGATCAACCGTCGCGCATCCACATCGGGTGGCAATTCAGGCTCCGTCGCGTTCCCCGTCCGGCAACGGGCTCAGTTCAGCATCTGCATCGCAGAGGGCCGGGTCTTGCCGCTTGACAAGGAGAAACCATATCAACGTTTGAGCTGAGCCGCGAGCGCCGGTGTGGCGCTTGGCCCGCTGGACGGATGATGGGCCACTCCGGGAGGCGGGCCAAGTGCCATGCCGGTGCGAGTCGGCTCCAGCGAAGGGAGAGCCATCAGCCCGGCAGATTGGCGTCATGAACGAACACAGCGGCCTCCCACTGCAAGTAGCGCCAGTGGTGACTGATTGCAGCTACGAGAAGAATTGGAAGAACGGACAACTGAATCCAATGCCACGAAGACTGGGTCCATCCTCCGAAGTGAGCAACGAGGTTTGCGATGGCGACGCTCCACGACGCCGCATAGAGAAAATGAATCTGAGCGGCCCATTCCGACATGCGATGTTGAAGTGCACCAGCCTTACTTTGATGCTTCCATCTAAGAATGTCCATCTCTTTTGTTGATTCGGTTCGGCCACTCATCCTGGCGAGAGTTCGGTAGAAGAAGGGGTAGAGCAGGGCTCTGTGGAGCACGTACACCAGTGCTCCAATGAGAATGGGCAAAGCGGAAAAGGCGACGGTAATGAGGGCGCCTTCTCGCTTCTCACTCAACCAAACGCTTGGCTCCTTGTAGCCGAACCACACTGCCAATAGCGCGACTCCACCCGCGAGTGCGTATCGAAGGATTTCGTCGATCTTGAGATTGCTCATCGGGACGACCCTGAGGGCTCAACGTTTGACATGAGCGGCAGCCTCAAGCGCAGCTTGAGGCTGCCGCTCGATGGAAGGGTTAGCGAAGTAATCGGCCCGCTGCCGCAAATCGCGCCGAAGAAACTCTGCGGTACCGCGCTGTGGCAAGGTGGAATGCGGCGCCGCGGAAGACCGATGTAGCAGTGGTGCGTACTGCCCGCGGGTTAGCGTGGTCCTGGGTGACGTCATCGACACTGGTGAATCGGCTCGGCAGTTCGCAGCTGTCGCGCCGATATCCCGTTTGAGAGAGTGAGCAAGACGACGTACCCGATGCGGCGCCACATTCCGCAACGAATGATGGAGCAAGCCTTGGCCCAACGCAATCGCAGCGTCAGCCTCAAGCCCGGCAAGTCCCGAGCGACCCTGACGATCACCCACCCCAACGCCGCCGGCATCGACATCGGCAGCGCCTCGCACTACGTCGCTGTGCCGCCCGATCGCGACGACGAACCGGTGCGCGAGTTTGCGAGCTTCACCGCCGACTTGCATCGTCTGGCCGACTGGCTCGACGCCTGCGGCGTGGACACCGTGGCGATGGAATCCACGGGCGTGTATTGGATCGCTCTGTTCGAGCTGCTGGAGGCTCGTGGCTTCACCGTGCTGCTGGTCAACGCCCGCCACGTCAAGAATGTCTCGGGGCGCAAGTCCGACGTGCTGGACTGCCAATGGCTGCAGCAGCTCATGACCTACGGGCTGCTCAGCGGGGCGTTCCGTCCGGGCGAACAGATCTGCGTGCTGCGTTCGCTGTGGCGCCAGCGCGGCATGCTGCTCAGGAGCCAGGC